>NZ_VDLZ02000020.1:0-143678 GCF_006334905.2 Streptomyces sp. 3MP-14 | reverse complement strand
ACCACCAACACCGAACGAACCGCCGCACTGACCGACTACCTCCACACCTACAACTACCATCGCTCCCACACCGCACTCGGAGGCCAACCACCCATCAGCCGCGTAAACAACCCTGCAGGCCAATACATCTAGGCCCGGCGTCGTGGTCCGCGCCAGAGCCCCAACCCCCGTGACGCGCTTCGGTGACGGACAGCGACCAGTCGGGCTGCCCCGCACCGGCCACCGGCCCGCAGGCAAACCCCGCACCCACCCCTACTCCGTCCCGTTCACCCCTCGCTGACCCACGGAGATCCAAAGGGCAGCCCCAGATGCCGTGGGCGCACCCGTCCGCCCGGCCCTCGGCGCCCCCTTCCCGCGCGCCCGTCCGGGCGCGCGGGCCGCCCGGGGACCGTGATCGGGCCAACAGCACTGCCCGTCGATATAAGTGTATTATGCATGTAGTCGCGTGACGTGGCGGCCCCCCGACCGCCCCACGCCGGAACCCCCCACACCACCGTTCACAGAGAACCGTTCGCAGAGAACACCGTTCAGACGGGAGCAACCCCCATGCCCAGTCAGGCCGCAGCTGTCCCGGCGGCCAGCCCGTTCGCTCAGCCAAAGGCGGTCTTCGCCGTCGCCTTCGCCTGTGTGGTGTCCTTCATGGGCATCGGACTGGTGGACCCCATCCTCCCCGCCATCTCGGAGGACCTGGATGCCACGCCCAGCCAGGTCACCCTCCTCTTCACCAGCTACCTCGTGGTCACCGCCGTCGCGATGCTGATCACCGGCTGGGTCTCCAGCCGGCTCGGCGCCAAGCGCACGCTGCTGCTCGGGCTCGCCATCGTCGTCGTGTTCAGCGCGCTCGCCGGCGCTTCCGGCAGCATCGGCGGGATCGTCGGGTTCCGCGCCGGCTGGGGCGTGGGCAACGCCCTCTTCATCGCCACCTCCCTCGCCGTGATCATCGCCTCGGCCAGCGGCGGCTTCGTCGGCGCCATCGTGCTCTACGAGACCGCGCTCGGCCTCGGCATCGCCGTCGGGCCGCTGCTGGGCGGGCTGTTGGGCGAGGTCAGCTGGCGCGGCCCCTTCTTCGGCGTCGCCGTGCTGATGGCCATCGCCATGCTCGCCACCTGGGTGCTCGTCCAGCCCGACGAGCCCAGGCCCGATGAATCCAGGCTCGGCAGCCCCGGCGGGCCCGCGCCGGAACGGACCCGGCTGAGCGAGCCGCTGCGCGCGCTGCGCCACCGGGGCCTGCTCACCATGTCCCTGACCGCCCTCTGCTACAACTGGGCGTTCTTCACGGTCCTCGGCTACGCCCCGTTCCCCATGGGCCTCGGCGCGATCCAGCTCGGCCTGGTCTTCACCGGCTGGGGCCTGATGGTCGCGTTCTTCTCCGTCTTCGGCGCGCCCTGGCTGCAACGACGGTTGGGCATCGCGCGCACCCTCTACGGCAACCTCACGCTCTTCGCGCTGGTGGTGCTCGTGATCGCGGTGTGGACGGAGCACAACCCGGTGCTGATCACCGCCGTGATCGTGGCCGGCGTCTTCATCGGGGTCAACAACACCGTGACCACCCAGGCGGTGATGACGGTCTCGCCCGTTCCCCGGCCGGTGGCCTCGGCCGCCTACGGCTTCGTCCGGTTCATCGGCGGCGGGCTCGCGCCCTATGTCGCTGGCAAGCTGGTCGAGGCGAGCAATGTGCATGTCCCGTTCTATGTGGCCGCCGGCGCGCTGCTGTTGGGGCTCGGCATCCTCGCCACCGCGCACCGGCTGCTGGGCGAGGCGGAGCGCGCCCAGGCCGCCGAGGCCGCGCACGCGCCGGCGGAGCCGGCCGAGCCGGCCGCGCTGATCCCGGCCGCCGGCGACCAGCCGGCGACGGTCGACGCGGTGATCGCCGCGATCGGCGCCGGCCCCGAGGCGGAGGCCGTGGCGGCCGCCGCCGCGCGGCTGGCCCGGGCGGACGGGCGACCCGTCGAGGTCGTGCACGTGCGGGAGTACGCCGTCAGCGGCCAGGGCACGGCCGAGGCCGAGTCCCTGGACGCCGCGCTGGCCACCGTGCGGGAGCAGGTCAGGCAACTGAACGCGGCGGGCGTGCCCGCCGTCGGCCATGTGCTGCCCGCCGCCCTGGGCCACGGCGCCGCCGGCCGGCTGCTGGCCGAGCACGCCCGGGCGGTCGGCGCGCGGGCCATGGTGATCGGCGCGCCCCGGCACGGCGGGCTGCCGGCGCTGATGGACGCCAGCGCCAGCGGGGAACTCCTTCGCCGCCTGCCCTGCGACCTGGTGATCGTCAACGGGCACGAGCGGGAGCCGCTGCCGGCCGGCTGACCGGGCTCCGGGGATCGAACGGGCCCCGCCGGCCGGCATGGGGTGCCGGCCGGCGGGGTACTCGGCGGCGGCAGAACCGTCGGCGCCCCCTGGAGGTGGAGCATGAGCCGGACTCGTGTGGTGATCGTCGGAGCGGGGTTCGCCGGCTACCGGGCCGCCCGCATCCTCAACCGGACCGCACGGCGGCGCGTCGAGGTGGTGCTGCTCAACCCCACCGACTACTTCCTCTACCTCCCGCTGCTGCCCCAGGTGGCCGCCGGCATCCTGGAGCCGCGACGGGTCAGCGTCTCGCTCACCGGCACCCTGCCGCACACCCGGCTGGTGCTGGGCGAGGCGAACCGGGTCGATCTGGAGCGCCGCACCGTGCACTACTGCGACCCGGAGGACCGGCCGGGCGAGTTGGAGTACGACGTGCTGATCCTGTCCGTCGGCAGCGTCAACCGGCTGCTGCCGATCCCGGGCGTTGCCGAGCACGCGCACGGCTTCCGGGGCCTGCCGGAGGCGCTCTACCTGCGCGACCACGTGGTGCGCCAGCTGGAGATGGCCGCCCACGAGCCCGACCCCGAGGAGCGGCGGGCCAGGGCCACGTTCGTGGTGGTCGGCGCCGGCTACACCGGCACCGAGGTCGCCGCGCAGGGCGCGATGTTCGCCGACGCCGTGATGCGCACCGAGAACGCGGGGGAGTGGGTCAAGCCCCGCTGGATGCTGCTGGACATCGCCGACCGGGTCCTGCCCGAACTGGACGAACGGCTCAGCCAGACCGCGGACCGGGTGCTGCGCCGGCGGGGCGTGGACGTGCGCACCGGGATGTCCGTGAAGGAGGCCACCCGGGACGGGGTGCTGCTGGACGACGGCGAGTTCGTGCCGTCCCGGACGCTGGTCTGGTGCGTCGGGGTGCGGCCCGATCCGCTCGTGGCCGACCTGGGCCTGGACACCGAACGCGGCCGGCTGACCGTGGACAGCTACCTCAACGTGCCAGGACACCCCGAGGTGTTCGCGGCCGGCGACGCGGCGGCGGTGCCTGACCTGACCCGGCCCGGGCAGTTCACCCCGATGACCGCCCAACACGCCTGGCGGCAGGGGAAGACGGCGGCCCGCAACGTCTCGGCCCTGCTGGGGCTGGCCGAGCGCCGCCCCTACGAGCACCACGACCTGGGCTTCGCCGTCGACCTGGGCGGGCTCCAGGGCGCGGCCAACCCGCTGGGCGCCTCGCTCTCCGGACCGCTGGCCGGCGCGGTGACCCGGGGCTACCACCTGATGTCGATGCCGGGCAACCGGGTCCGGGTGAGCGCGGACTGGCTGCTGGAGGCGGTGCAGCCACGGCAGGCCGTGCAGTTGGGCATGGTCCGCTCCGGATCGGTGCCCCTGGACACCGCGTCGCCGGAGCTGGCCCGGGTCTTCCGCGCCGACCGCCCGCAGCCGTAGCCAGACCGGCAGTTGGTGGCCCGGCGGTGCCGGCGACGGTGGCCCGGCGGTGAACGCCCCGCCGGGCCACCGGCGTTGTCGCGTCGAAACGGCCCCGGCCGCGCCGAGCGGGCCCGGCCGGGGTCGGTCAGGCCGGCACCCGGTCGGAGTCCCGTTCCCAGACGCGGTGTTGGGCGATCACATCGGCGAACGCCGGCAGCACCGACCCCGGGTCGGTGCCGGTGACGACGCCCAGGTTGTCCACGGCCGGCTCGCCCTCGTCGGCCAACCGGATGCCGGGCAGGCCGAGTTCGCGCAGCAGCCCGATGCCGGAGCCCAGCGCGGCGATCGCCTTGCCGTGCTTGAACGCCTGCGCCACATAGCGCAACGCCAGCCCGTCGCGGCTGAGTTCGAGGGTGCTGGCCTCGCCGCCCGGGACGCACACCGCGTCGTAGAGGACGGAGGACATGGTGGCCATCGCCCGGTCCACCCGCACCGTTCCGCCCTCGGCCGAGGCCACCTCGCCGTCGTGCGCGGCCAGCACTTCGGGCACCGCGCCGCCGCCGGCCAGGGCCTCCCGGACGGCCGTCACCTCGGTGCCCGAGACGCCGTCGGCGACCAGGATCGCGACCTTGCGGGTCGCGATGGAGCCGGGCTGGCCGACGGCCATGGACAGGGCAGGCGAGGTGCGTCCCGGGTTCTCGGCGACGGCCTCCGCCGGCGGGTTCACGCCGATCCCGGTGGCGACGGCGACCGCCAACTCGTGGTCGATGTGGTTCAGTTGCTCGACGGTGCGGGCCCGCACCTCGGGCGCGTTCACCTTGCCCAGCTCGAAGCGGAACGCCGCCACGATGTGCGCCTTCTCCCAGGGCGCCATGCTGTTCCAGAACAGCTGCGGCTGGCTGTAGTGGTCGTCGAAGCTGGGGCTGCGGCGGCGGATCTTCTCGCCGTCCACCCGCACCTGGGAGTGCCGGTAGGCGCCGGAGTCCCAGTCCGAGAGCGCGGGGCAGCCGCCGCCCAGGCTGTTGGGGGAGTAGGCCGTCTGCCCCGGGTGGATGCGGTGTTGGCCGTAGCCGTCGCGGTGGTTGTTGCGCACGGTCGCCAACGGCCGGTTCACCGGCAGCTGTTGGAAGTTCGGCCCGCCGAGCCGGATCAACTGGGTGTCCAGATAGGAGAAGTTGCGGCCTTGGAGCAGCGGGTCGTTGGTGAAGTCGATGCCCGGCACCACATGCGCGGTGTGGAAGGCGACCTGCTCGGTCTCGGCGAAGAAGTTCTCCGGGTTGCGGTCCAGCGTCATCCGGCCGATCGGCCGCAGCGGGACGACCTCCTCCGGGATGATCTTGGTGGGGTCCAACAGGTCGAAGTCGAAGGCGAACTCGTCGTCCTCCGGCACGAGTTGGACCGACAGCTCGAACTCGGGGAAGGCGCCCGACTCGATCGCGTCCCACAGGTCCCTGCGGTTGAAGTCCGGGTCGGCGCCGGCGATCTGCTGGCACTCGTCCCACACCAGCGAGTGGGTGCCCAGCAGCGGCCGCCAGTGGAACTTCACGAAGGTGCCCCGGCCCTCCGCGTTGACGAAGCGGAAGGTGTGCACGCCGAAGCCCTGCATCATCCGGTAGCTGCGCGGCAGCGCGCGGTCGGACATCAGCCACATCACGGTGTGCAGGGTCTCCGGCTGGAGCGAGACGAAGTCCCAGAGCGTGTCGTGCGCCGAGGCGGCCTGCGGGATCTCGTTGTCCGGCTCCGGCTTCACCGCGTGCACGAAGTCCGGGAACTTGATCGCGTCCTGAACGAAGAAGACCGGGAAGTTATTGCCGACCAGATCGTAGTTGCCCTCACGGGTATAGAACTTGGTGGCGAAGCCCCTGACGTCGCGCACCGTGTCCGCCGAGCCGCGCGAGCCCGCCACCGTGGAGAACCGCACGAAGACCGGCGTGGCCCGGTCGGGGTCCTGGAGGAAGTCGGCCCTGGTGTACTCGGCCAGCGACTCGTACGGCCGGAAGTGGCCGTAGGCGCCGGCGCCCCGGGCGTGCACCACCCGCTCCGGGATGCGCTCGTGGTCGAAACGGGTCAGCTTCTCCCGGAAGTGGAAGTCCTCCAGCAGGGTGGGCCCGCGCTCGCCGGCCTTGAGCGAGTTGTCGGTGTCCTCGACCCGGGTGCCGAAGTCGGTGGACAGCGGCCCGTCCTCGGGCCGGTCGCGCAGCGGGTCCAACTGCCGCTGTTTGTCCAGTTGTTCCTCGTCGGGCATCGGCTCTCCTCACGGTGGGGGCGGCGGCGCGCCCACGGCTGGGGGCGGCGCCGGGTGTGGCGCCGCCCGCTGCGCGCGGGCCGGGCCAGGGGGAAACGCCGGCGCCGCGCGTGCGCGCCGGGTGCCCACGCCGGCGCGCGACAAACGCCCGCACACCGGTGGTTTTCGGCCGCCCGGGCCGGGTACCCGTCGGGGTCGGCCGCTGGCCCGTTCGGCCGGGGGCCGGGGCGAGCGCACGTTCGCTCAGCGGGTCAACGTCCGCCCCCGCGCCGCGCCCTGCCCGGTCAGCGCGTCCACCGCGACCAGCAGCTCCGCCTCGCCGATCGCGTCCAGGCTGTCCGCCGCCGCGTCCCCCAGCCGCAGGTGCGGCACCCGGTAGGGCAGCAGCCGGTCCACGCCCAGACACGGCGGCAGCAGACACACCACCGGTGTGCGCACCGCCGCCGCCAGATGGGCCGGCCCGGTCGCCCCCGACACCAGCGCGCCGGCCCCGGCCAGCACCCCGGCGAGCCGGGGCAGCCCGGTCAACCCGCCCAGGTCCAGCGCCCGCCGCCCCGCCACCCGCCGGGTCAGCGCCCGTTCGTCCGCGCCCCCGGTCACCACCACCCGGTGCCCGGCGTCCGCCAGCGCGGCCACCGCCCGCTCGGCCCGCGCCGGCGTCCAGGAGCGGTCGGCGACCCGGCCGCCGGGATGCACCACCAGATAGGGCCCGTCGCCGGTCAGCTCGCGCGCCGGCTCGTGCCCGGTGACGGCCAGCGCCCCGTCGTCGCCCGGCGGCGCGGGGAAGCCGGCCGCCTCGGCCAGGTCGAGCGCGGCCTCCGCCTCGTGCCGCCGCTCGGCCCTGCGGTGCCGCAGCTGGAGCAGCGATCCGGGCCAGTGCTCGCAGTCGGCCGCCACCCACGGCACCCCGGACATCTTCAGCAGCAGCGCCGCCGGCAGCGGGCTCTGCCCGTGCGAGGCGAAGACCAGCGCCCGCTCGAAGCGGCGCGCCGCCAGCCGTTCCACCAGCTCGTTCACCGTGGAGCGGCGCACCGCCGGCGGGGAGATCGACACCCAGGGCGCGTCGTAGACCAACACCTCGTCGACGCCCGGCAGCAGCCGGCCGGCGGCCGCGCCGCGCGGCCCACACAGCAGCGTGGTCGAGGCCGAGCCGGCGGCCACCGCCCGGACGGCGGGGCCGGCCAGCAGCACGTCGCCCGCGCCGTCGAGGCGCACGACCAGGGTGCGGGGAGGGGTGCGGGGAGGTCGGCTCATGGCCGGCCGAGTTGCCCGATCCGGCCGGCCCAAACGGCGGCGCGCGCGCCGGCGCGCGGGCCCGTCACGCGCCCGCGCGCACGACACCGGCGGCCGACCGCCCCCACAACGGGGGCGACCGGCCACCGGCCGACGGTCTCACGGGCCCGGGCGGGCTACTCCTGGCGCACCTCGACGGTCCCGCGCGCGTTGACGGTCTCGCGCGCCTCGACGGCGCCGCGCGCCTCGACGGTCTCGCGCGCCCGTCGGCGCCCGGCGCCCGCCGGCGCACCCGCCGGCTCGACCCCGTCGATCTGGGCGCGCACCCGCTCGCACGCGCGGTTCAGCAGCCGCGACACATGCATCTGCGAGATGCCCAGCTTGGCCGCGATGCGGCTCTGCGTCATGCCGTGGAAGTACCGCAGATAGAGGATGTGCCGCTCCCGCTCCGGCAGCGAGCGCAGCGGGTGCCGCACCGCCTCCCGGTCCACCACCCGGTCGAAGCCGGGCTCCACGGTGCCCAGGGTGTCCAGCAGCGAGTAGTCGCCGTCCGCGCCCGGCAGTTCGGCGTTCAACGACAGCGTGCTGTAGCTGTCCAGCGCCTCAAGCCCGGTCCTGACCTCGTCCTCGGTCAGCCCGCTGTGTTCGGCCAGCTGCGCCACGCTCGGCCCCCGGTCGTCCAGCCGGAAGCTGAGCTGCCGCGCCGAGGCCCGCACCCGGTTCCGCAGCTCCTGCGTCCGCCGGGGCACGTGCAGGCCCCACATGTGGTCCCGGAAGTGGCGCTTGACCTCGCCCACGATGGTGGGCACGGCATAGCTCTCGAACGGGCGCCCCCGGCTCGGGTCGTAGCGGTGCACCGCCTTGACCAGGCCGAGCGCCGCCACCTGCTCCAGATCCTCCAGGGCCTCGCCCCGGTCCCTGAAGGTCCGGGCCAGCCGGTCCGCCATGGGAATCCAGGCGCAGATGACATCCCGGTACAACGCCTCGCGCTCCGGGCAGTTCGGCAGTTCCGCGATCCGTTGGAACTGCCGGCTGGTGTCCGGCGCGTCGTCGTGCGGATGTCGTTTCTTACGGGGACGTGCTGGCGTATTCATTCCTTGCTCTCCCAGGTGAGGGTGGGCGTGCGATTCCGCGCTGAACTCGCCACGGGAAGAGACCGCTGTTCCTCAGTCTGCACGGGATGTCGCCGCGCCACATCTCGGGAGGGAACGGGCGGGAGCGGAGCCGGTGAGGCCGGTGAAAAAGGCGTCGCGGAAAGCGGGCCGGCGACGGTTATCCCGGCCCGAGGCTGGTTACCCGCCCGGCGGGGAGAGCCCCCGAGAAGTCTCCCGAGCAGTCTCCCGGGAAGAGCCCCGAGAAGACGCGTGACAAGGATCTTCCGAAACGGAAAGGAGCGTGCCATGACCTATGGCACCTTCATGGCCACCGTGCGGGAACGCGGCGAGTACGCCGCCGACGAGGCCGAGCAGGTCGTGCGGGCCGTGATCGGCACCCTCGGCGAACGCCTTCCGCCGACCTCGGCCGAGCACCTCGCCGACCAACTGCCCACCCCGCTGGCCGACATCGTCGACCAGTCCGATGGCCCGGCCCGCACCTGGGGCGTCTCCGAGTTCATCAACCAGGTCGCCGAGCACACCGAGCAGGACGAGATCGCCGCCGAGGAGGACACCCGGATCGTGTTCTCCGTGCTCGCCGACCAGATCACCGGCGGCGAGATGAACAAGCTGATCAGCCAGCTGCCCTCCGGCTACGCCGAACTCTTCGGCCACGGCGAACTCAGCTGAGCCCGGCCGCCGAGCCCGGCCCAGCCCGGAGCCCCGGCCCAGCCGGGAGCGCGCCGCCCGGACGCGCGCAGCGCCCACTGACGGCCCAAACCCGCCACGCCATGGACGCCGGCCAGTAGAACGGGGGCCGCGACCGCCCCAGGGAAGGCAACCATGGCGACACTGGCACCACCGAGGCCACCGGCCCCGGCCGAGCAGCCGGGGCCCGCGCCGGGCCGCGCCCTGGTGGGCTGGCTGACCACCACCGACCACAAGCGGATCGGCGTGCTCTACCTGACCACGTCCTTCGCGTTCTTCCTGCTGGCCGGCGCGCTCGCCCTGCTGATGCGCGCCGAACTGGCCCGCCCCGGGCTCCAGTTGCTCAGCGCCGAGCAGTACAACCAGGCGTTCACCCTGCACGGCACGGTGATGATGCTGCTGTTCGCGACGCCGCTCTTCATCGGCTTCGGCAACGTGGTGGTGCCGCTGCAACTCGGCGCGCCCGACGTGGCGTTCCCCCGGATGAACGCGCTCGCCTACTGGCTCTTCCTGTTCGGCGGGCTGATGGTCGTCGGCTCGCTGCTCACCCCGGAGGGGCCGGCCGCGTTCGGCTGGTTCGCCTACGCGCCGCTCAACAGCGCCGTCTACTCGCCGGGCATCGGACCCGACCTGTGGGTGATGGGCCTGGCGCTCTCCGGCTTCGGCACCATCATGGCGGCCGTCAACTTCATCACCACGATCATCTGTATGCGCGCGCCGGGCATGACCATGTTCCGGATGCCGATCTTCACCTGGAACGTGCTGCTGACCAGCGTGTTGGTGCTGCTGGCCTTCCCGGTGCTGGCCGCGACGCTGTTCGCGCTGGCCTCCGACCGGCTCTTCGGCTCCCACATCTTCGACGCGGCCAACGGGGGAGCGCTGCTGTGGCAGCACCTCTTCTGGTTCTTCGGCCACCCCGAGGTGTACATCATCGCGCTGCCGTTCTTCGGCATCGTCTCGGAGATCATCCCGGTCTTCAGCCGCAAGCCGATCTTCGGCTACCTCGGGCTCATCGCGGCGACCGTGGCCATCACCGGCCTCTCGGCGGTGGTGTGGGCGCATCACATGTTCGCCACCGGCGCGGTGTTGCTGCCGTTTTTCGCGCTGCTGTCCTTTCTGATCGCGGTGCCGACGGGCGTCAAGTTCTTCAACTGGATCGGCACCATGATGAAGGGCTCCCTCTCCTTCGAGGCGCCGATGCTGTGGTGCGTGGGATTTCTGGTGACATTCCTCTTCGGCGGCCTCACCGGCGTGATCCTGGCCTCGCCGCCGCTCGACTTCCAGGTCACCGACAGCTATTTCGTGGTCGGCCACTTCCACTATGTCGTGTTCGGTACCGTGGTCTTCGCGATGTTCGCCGGATTCCACTTCTGGTGGCCGAAGATGACGGGCAGAATGCTCGACGAACGGCTCGGCAGAATCCACTTCTGGACACTCTTCGTCGGATTCCACGCGACCTTCCTGGTGCACCACTGGCTGGGCGCCCAGGGAATGCCGCGCCGCTACGCCGACTATCTGGCCGCCGACGGGTTCACGGGGCTCAACATGCTCTCCTCCGTCGGCGCCTTCCTGCTGGGCCTGTCCACGCTGCCGTTCCTCTACAACGTGTGGCGCACCGGGCGGGGCGCGCGCACGGTCACCGTCGACGACCCCTGGGGCTTCGGCCGCTCCCTGGAGTGGGCGACCTCCTGCCCGCCGCCCCGCCACAACTTCCTCACGCTGCCCCGCGTCCGGTCCGAGTCGCCCGCCTTCGACCTACACCACCCGGCCATCGTCCGCGCCGACCAGGCCCGGCAGTCCGGCGGCCGGCGGGACGTGCTGGAGGTGCCGGGTCAGGGCCCCGACTGAGCGCGAACAGCGCCGGGTTGGCGGTTCAGGGGTGACGCCAGTGGTCGTCGGGCAGCGCGGAGGCGCCCACCGGGCCCATCCGCAGCATCCCGCCGTCCACCGGCCAGGACGCGCCCGTCACATAGCCGGCCCGGTCGCTGGCGAGGAACGCGATCACCTCGGCGACCTCCCGGGCGTCGCCGGGCCGCCGCAGCGGGATGCCGGGGCGTTCCAGGGTGTGCACGTCCACGTCCACATAGCCGTTCATCGGGGTGGCGATCTCGCCCGGCGCCACCGCGTTCACCCGAATCCCGTGCTCGGCCAGCTCCAGCGCCATCACCGAGGTCAGCAGCCCGAGGCCGCCCTTGGAGGCGCAGTAGTGCGCGGTGCCGACCCGGGGCTGGTGCTCGTGGACGCTGGTGACGTTGACGATCGCCCCGCCCTCGCCGCGCGCGATCATCCGCCGCGCGGCGCGCTGGGACAGCAGCATCGGGCCGAGCAGGTTGACGTTCAACACCCGCTGCATGTCGGACAGTTCGATGTCCACGAACGGCCGGTTGCCGCCGGTGCCCGCGTTGTTGACCAGGATGTCGATCCGGCCGAACCGGTCCACGAGCCCGTCGACCAGCTCGGCCGCCTCCTCGGGCTGCCGCAGGTCGATCTCGACGGTCTCCGCCCGGCGGCCGGCCGCCCGCACCTCGGCCGCCGTCGCCTCCGCGCCGGCCGCGTCCCCCAACCAGGCGATCCCGACGTCCACGCCCTGCCGCGCCAGGGCGACGGCCGTGGCCCGGCCGATACCCGAGTTCGCCCCCGTGACCACGGCCACCCGGTCCATTGCTTGGGTCATCATGCTCTCCCGACGTTCCGTGTTGCTCGGCCGCGCACGAGCTGGCTGACCGCGCGCGTTCGCCCCCTACCCTCGCGCAGGCGCCGCGAGCGCGGCGCGCGGGGTCGCCGGACGGCGCGCGGCGCGGCCGCGCGCCGGGGTTTACGCCCGGCGGGCGGGGATACTCGCGCGCCATGAGTGATCAGCTGCCCTCACAGGCCGAGGGGGAGCGGGACCCGGATCTGCCCGACGGTGCGAACCCGGACGACGAGCTGGAACGCAGCGGCCACGAGCATCCCCGGCAGACGCCCTCGCAGGCCGAGGGCGAACGGATGGACGACCGCGACGACGAATAGCCCCGGGCGAACGCGTTTCGCCCGGGGCAGCGGGCGGGGGCGCGCGCCGCGCGCCGGCCCGGCGGGCTGTCGCGCACGACGGCCTGCGCCCGGCCACGGCTACGCTGAGGCTTCTCGGGCGGCGCGGCGCCGCCTGGTAAGGGGGAGACATCGGTGAGCCGTCACGAAGCAGCGACCACTCGGCCTTGTCGGGCCCCAAAGGTAAAGTTGAGTAAAATCCGCCCCCACCCCCGATAAACCTGCAGCTCACGAACCTGCTCCCCGCCCGCGCGGGGATGGTCCTGGCGCCGATCAGGCCGGCGTTGATGCCGATCGCTGCTCCCCGCCCGCGCGGGGATGGTCCCCGGCGGTCGGAGCGGCGCCGTTCGTCGGCGGCCTGCTCCCCGCCCGCGCGGGGATGGTCCCCCGAACGGCCAGTACGGATTCATCCCCGAGCTCTGCTCCCCGCCCGCGCGGGGATGGTCCCCGGATTCCTCGGTCCCCCCACGTTTGGAACGGCTGCTCCCCGCCCGCGCGGGGATGGTCCCCAGGCCACCAACACCCTCGCTTGGCTGATCCCCTGCCCCCCGCCCGCGCGGGGATGGTCCCTCTCCAGTGCCGCCGCGCTCGTACAGCTGCCACCTGCTCCCCGCCCGCGCGGGGATGGTCCCAACGCCTCGCCACCGTCCTCTTGGACGACGTGCTGCTCCCCGCCCGGGCGGGGATGTTCCCGGCACCCGGACCGCGTCCCAGTAGACCCCGGCCCTGCTCCCCGCCCGCGCGGGATACCCCGTCCCCCCGGCCCCTCGCCAGGCCGGCGGGGCCGCCGCCCCCGCCCGGGGCCCCCTGGGCCCCGGGCTCCCGGGGCGCCCCGCCAGGGGGCACCCCGGGCTCCGGTCAGCCGACCAGCTCTGCCAGGACATCCTCCATCGTCACGAACCCGAGCAGCGTGCCGCGTTCGTTGACCACCGACGCCAGGTGGGTCTCCGCCGCGCGCATCGCCGTCAGGACGTCGTCGAGTCGGGTGTCGAGCCGCACCTGCACCACCGGGTGCAGCGCGCGGCGCGGGAACGGGCGGTCCCGGTCGCGGTCGTTCGCCGCCAGCGCGTCCTTCACATGGAGGAAGCCCAACACCGTGCGCCCGGGCCCGGTCACCGGCATCCGCGAGTAACCCGAGGCCGCCGACGCCCGTTCCAGCAGGCGGGGCGTCACCCGGTGCCCCACGGTCACCATCCGGCCCGTCGGCACCATGATCTCCGTGACGGTCCTGCTGCCCAACTCCAGCGCGTCCCGCAGCCGTTCGCTCTCCTCGGCGGCCAGCAGCCCGGCCGCGTTGGAGTCAGCCACCATCTCCGCCAGCTCCATCTCCGTGAAGACCGACGTCACCTCGTCCCTCGGCTCCACCCGCAGCAGCCGCAGCAGCAGGTTCGCGAACGAGTTGATCCCGAAGATCACCGGCCGCAGCGCCCGGGTCAGCGCCACCAGCGCCGGGCCCAGTAGCAGGGCCGTCCGCTCCGGCGCGGCCAGCGCGATGTTCTTCGGCACCATCTCGCCGAACAGCATGTGCGCGTACGTCGCGACGCACAGCGCGATCGCGAACGAGATCGGGCGCACCAGCCCGTGCGGCACCCCGACCAGTTCGAAGACCGGCTCCAGCAGGTGCTCCATCGCCGGCTCCGCGACCGCGCCCAGCACCAGCGACATCGCGGTGATCCCCAGCTGCGCGGTGGCCATCATGGCCGACAGGTGCCGCAGCGCCCACAGCACCGTCGGCGCGCCCCGTTCGCCCGCCTCCGCGCGTGGCTCGATCTGGTCCCTGCGGACCGAGATCAGGGCGAACTCGGCGCCCACGAAGAACGCGTTGACCAGGATCGACAGCGCGCCCAGCGTCAGTTGGAAGACGGTCATCGCGGCTCACCGCCCGCCGGCCGCGCCGCGTCCTCTGGCGCGTTGATCGCCACCCGTTCCGCCCGGTGCCTGGCCGTCAGCAGCACCGTCAGCCGCCAGTCGCCGACCTCCACCGTGTCGCCGACCTCCGGAATCCGCGCCAGTTCGGTGGCGAGCAGCCCGGCGACCGTCTCGTAGGGGCCCTCCGGCACGGTCAGCCCGATCGCCGCCAGCTGGTCGAGGCGCGCGCTGCCGCCCGCCTCCCACCGCCGGGGCCCGGTCCGCGCCAGGTCGGGCGTCTCCGCCGGGTCGTGCTCGTCGCGGACCTCGCCGACGACCTCCTCCACGATGTCCTCCAACGTCACCACGCCCGCCGTTCCGCCGTACTCGTCCACGACCACGCCCAGCGAGCGCGTGCCGCGCAGCCGTTCCAGCAGCCGGTCCACCGGCAGGCTGTCCGGCACCAGGACGGCCTCCGTCAGCAGCTCCGTCACCGGCGTCTCGGCGCGCCGCCCGCGCTCGACGGCCAGCACGTCCTTGATGTGCACCGCGCCCACCACCTCGTCCAGGCCGCCCTCGAAGACCGGGAACCGCGACAGGCCCGTCTCCAACGTCAGCGCCGCCGCGTCGGCCGCCGTCGCCGTCGTCGGCAGCGCCCGCACCGCGACCCGGGGCGTCATCACGTTCTCCGCCGTCAGCTCCGCCAGGTGCAGGGTCCGCACGAACAGCTCAGCCGAGTCCCTGGGCAGCACCCCCTCGGCCGCCGAGTGCCGGGCCAGCGCCACCAGCTCCTGCGGGGTGCGGGCCGAGGCCAGCTCCTCCGTCGGCTCCATCCCGAAGGCCCGCACCAGCCGGTTGGCCATCTCGTTGAGATGCCGGATGAACGGGGCGAACGCCGCCGTGAACAGCCGCTGCGGCGCCGAGATGGCGCGGGCCACCGGCACCGGGCGGGAGATCGCCCAGTTCTTCGGCACCAGCTCGCCGACCACCATCAGCACCACCGTCGAGAGCGCCACGCCCAGCGCCACGGCGAGCGACGAGGCCAGCGAGGGCGACAGGCCGGTGTCCCGCAGCGGCCCGCGCAGCAGCGCGGCGACCGACGGCTCGGCCAGCATCCCGATGACCACCGAGGTCACCGTGATCCCCAGCTGCGCCCCGGAGAGCTGGAACGTCAGCTGCCGCACGGCCCGCACCGCGCCCGCCGCGCCCTTCTGCCCCTCGCGCGCCGCCCGTTCCAACTGCCCGCGCTCCACGGTGGTCAGGGAGAACTCGGCGGCGACAAAGACCGCGCAGGCCAGCGTCAGGGCCAGCGCCACGAACAACAGCACCACTTCCGTCACCGGGCCATCCTCTCCTCGTACCGTGCCGCACGGTCGGATGTTCCGCGTTTGCCCGCTCCGCGCCCGGGTACTCGGCGCGGCGCCCCCGGCGGCGCCCCCGGCGGGTCACGCGTGCGGGTCACACGCAGGGAGGAGCGGCCCCGATGAAGCAGGAGCACCACCCGGAGCACGACCACGGGACCGATCCCTATGTGGCGGCCGAGGTCTCGGCCGACGGCCGCGAGCTGCTGGTCACCCTGGGCTCGGGCCGCGTGGTGCGGCTGGTCGCGACCGTTCCCGTGCCCGGGGTGCTGCGGCTGCGCTCGGTCGGGCCGGGGCTCGACGAGGACGGCAGCCCGATGCTGCTGCCGCTGGAGGACCGGCCGGCGACCCTCACCAGGACGCCCGAAGGCGTGGACATCACCGGGCCCGAGGTCGCCGCCCACTGGGACGGCGGGGCGCCGGGCGAGGTGGTGCAGGGGCTGCGGTTCGGCGCGTTCGCCCGGTTCGCCCGACCCCGCGCCGAGACCGTGCCCTGCCTGGCCGGCTACCGACCGGCGACCGCCGAACGGCCGGCCGGCTGGGTGGAGACCGTCCATCTGGCGCCGGGCGCGGCCGTCTACGGCGGCGGCGAGAGCTACCAGGGCATCGACCTGCGCGGCCGCTACCGCCGGATGCGCAACACCGAGCAGAACCGGGACGGCGGCCGGGACTCCGCCTACCTCAACGTTCCCCTGCTGTGGTCCGACGCCGGCTGGGGCCTGTTCGCGCACACCGGGGCCCAGGTCGACGCCGACCTCGGCGCCACCCACTCGGAGGCCGCCTGCCTGCGGATCGACGGCGAGGACCTGGACCTGTTCCTGCTCTCCGGCGACGCGCCCACCATCCTGCGCCGCTACCTCGCGCTCACCGGCCGGCCCCGCACCCTGCCCGAGTGGGCGTTCGGCGTGTGGATGAGCCGCAGTTCCTACTTCACCGCCGACGAGGTGGTGGAGACCGTCGACGAACTCCGGCGCGCCGACTGCCCCGTTGACGTGGTGCACGTCGACGAGTGGCTCGACCAGTCCGTGCTGGACAACCCGTCCTGGTCGACCGAGGCCGACCGCGCCCGCTTCCCCGAGGGCTGGGCGAACCGGCTCGCCGAACGCGGCGTCCGGCTCAGCCTGTGGATCAACCCGTATGTGAAACGGGACGGGCCGCTCGGCGACGAACTCGCCGCCCGGGGCTACCTGGTGCGCGACGGCACCGGCAACCCGGCCTCCGTCGCCGACGACCCGGGGATCTGCGCCGTGGACTTCACCCACCCCGAGGCCCGCGAGTGGTGGTGCGAACGGCTGGCCACCACGCTGCGCACCGAGCACAACGCGGCGGTGCTCTCCGACTTCGGCGAGGAGATCCCCGACGACGCCGTTTTCGCCGACGGCCACCGGGGCGCCGACTGGCACAACACCTACGGGCTGATCTACCAGGACACCGTCCACGAGGCCGGCCGCCGGGCGCGGGCCGGCGACTTCGTCGCCATCTCCCGTTCGGGGACGGCCGGTTCGCAGCGCGACCCGGCGCACTGGGCCGGCGACCTGCCCTCCAGCTGGACCGGGCTGGTCTCCACGCTGCGCGCGGTGCTGTCCATGTCGCTCAGCGGCTGCTCGGTCGTCACCCACGACGCCGGCGGCTACTGGACCCCCGCGTCCTACCGCAGGGCGCGGGAGCTGCGCGCGACGATGACGCCGAACGCGGCGCACGCCGACGTGGACCCCGAGCTGTACGGGCGATGGGCGCAGTGGGCGGCGTTCTCCCCGCTGACCCGCTTCCACGGCTTCGGCCGCCGCGAACCGACCGCGTACGAGGGGCCGTTCGGGGAGGCGGCGGTGGCCGCGTGCCGGCTGCGGAGCCGGCTGCGGCGCTATGTCGCCGCCTCGTCGGAGCGCGGCGCGGCGGAGGGACTGCCGCTGATGCGGCCGATGCCGCTGGCGTACCCGGGCGACCGGAACGCGCGGGACGCGTGGGCGCAGTATCTCTTCGGCCCTGACGTGCTGGTCGCCCCGGTGCTGGAGCCGGGCGGCCACCGGCGGCTGTGGGTGCCGGAGGGCGAGTGGACCCCGCTGGTCGGCTGCCCGCCGCTGACCGGCCCCGGCTGGCACGAAGTGCGCTGCGCGGCTGACCAGTTCCCCGCCTTCGTCCGGGCGGACCTCGGCGTTGACACGGTGCTGGCCCGGGCGGGGGGCTCCGCCGGTTGACCGGGGGCCCGCCGGCCGCTGGCCGGCCTCGGGCCCGGGGCCGTTCGGGGCCGGGCGGCCCCTCCAGGGCCGGGGGTGTGGGTCCCGAGCCTCCCGACCCGAGGCCGGGGCCGGGGCCGGGGCGGCCGGAACGAACTCCGGTGCGGCGCAGGCCAGTTCTCGGGCGAGGGGCGCGCCCGGTTGGCCGTCCATGGCCCCGGCGTGGGCCCCGGAGCCGGGGCCGGCACGAACTCCGGCGTGGCGCAGGCCAGTTCCCGGGCGCGGGGATCGTGCGGCTGGTTGTCAACGGGCCCGGGGCGCGGTCGCCGTGGGGGAGTCGGCCGCAGGAGGAACGGCACGGGTGGCCACCGGCCGCCGACGGGCACACGGTGGAGTGAATGGCCCCGGGCGTGAGTCCGGTGACGAACCGGGGTGAACTTCGGTGTGATGCGGCGGAGTTACCCGGCACGGCACCGTGCGGCCGGTCGTCAACGGGGCCGAACATGAGCCCGATGTCGAGGCCGGTACGGACTCCGACACGGCGCCGCGCAGTTCCCGCGCGCCGGGACTCATGCGGCGCGTCGTCGACGCTGCCTGGCCACCGGCCGGGCGGGCGCCCGAAGCCCGGTGCGGCGGGGGCAGGTTCACGGGCACGGCCAACGGTACGGCTGCCATGGGGACGGCGTTCCCGGGCACGGGGACGGTGCGGAGCCGGGAGGTGGTCGGGCGTAGGGGCCCGTGCGGCGGGTCGTCAAAGGGGTTGGGCCACCGGGCCGGGCGGGTTTGAGAACTCCGGGGCGCTGCCGAAGGTTCACGGCCGCGCGGGAGGGCGCGGCTGGCCGTGAGCGGCCCCGGGCCACTCGATCGAGCGGGCGCGAATTCTGGTGCGCCACCCGTGAGTTCGCGGGCGACAGCGAGGAGGATGCCCATGGCACTGGGCACTGGGCCTCCCCGGGACCGGCCCGGACGAGCCCTCGGGCCTGGGGGCCCTCCGCCGTGCGGACGGTAACTCCGTTGCCATGACGGCGAGTTGCGGGCGTAGCAGTGGCGTGGCAGTGGCCCGGCCGGCCCCGAGACTCCCCGGGACTGCCCCGCACGAGCCCTGGGCCCCGGGGCACGCGGGGTGCGGGAACTCCGTTGCCGTATCCGCGAGTTGCCGGCAACGGCAACGGCAACGGCAACGGCCCGGCCGGCCCCAGCTCCGGCGCCCGCCGGCGCCCCGCGCCGGCGGCGCTCCGCAGTCGGCCGCGCCGCGCGCCGCGCGCCCCGCGCCGGCCCCCGGGCCCGGCCGGGCCCTCCCGCCACTATCAGCGCAGCGCTACGCGCTGCGCGTCTCGTGGCCCAGGGTCTCCGCCAGGTGGTCCAGCAGCTTGAGGGCCGCCTCGGGGATGACCGTTCCCGGGGGGAAGACCGCGACCGCGCCCGCCTCGTGGAGGGCGGGCACGTCGTCGGGTGGGATGACCCCGCCGACGACGATGCCGATGTCCTCCCGGCCGGCCGCGTCCAACTCCTCGCGCAGCGCCGGCACCAGCGTCAGGTGCCCCGCGGCCAGCGAGGAGACGCCGACGAGGTGGGTGTCGGCCTCGACGGCCTGCCGGGCGACCTCGGCCGGCGTCTGGAAGAGCGGGCCGACGTCCACATCGAAGCCGAGGTCGGCGAACGCGGTGGCGATGACCTTCTGGCCCCGGTCGTGGCCGTCCTGACCCATCTTGGCGATCAGGATGCGGGGTCGGCGCCCCTCGGCCTCGGCGAAGGCGTCGACGCGGGCGCGGGTGGTCTCGATGGCGGAGGAGGCTCCTGCCTCGTGTCGGTACACGCCGGAGATGGTACGGACGTCGCCGGTGTGCCGCCCGTAGACCTTCTCCAGCGCGTCGGAGATCTCGCCGACGCTGGCGTGGGCGCGGGCGGCACGCACGGCGTGTTCCAGGAGGTTGCCGTCGCCGGCGGCGGCGCGGGTGAGGGCGTCCAACGCGGCACGGCAGGCGTCCTCGTCGCGTTCGGCGCGCAACCTCCGCAGCTTGTCGATCTGTTGGGCGCGCACGGAGGTGTTGTCGACCTTGAGCACGTCGATGGCCCGGTCCTCGGCGACGCGGTACTTGTTGACGCCGATGACGGGCTGGCGCCCGGAGTCGATGCGGGCCTGGGTGCGGGCGGCGGCTTCCTCGACGCGGAGCTTGGGGATGCCGGCGTCGATGGCCCTGGCCATGCCGCCGGCCCGTTCGATCTCCTCCAGGTGGGCCCAGGCGCGCCGGGCGAGGTCGCCGGTGAGGCGTTCGACGTAGGCGGAGCCGCCCCAGGGGTCGATGACCCGGGTGGTGCCGGACTCCTGCTGGAGGAGGATCTGGGTGTTGCGGGCGATGCGCGCGGAGAAGTCGGTGGGCAGCGCGAGGGCCTCGTCGAGGGCGTTGGTGTGCAGCGACTGGGTGTGGCCCTGGGTGGCCGCCATCGCCTCCACACAGGTGCGGGTCACGTTGTTGAACACGTCCTGCGCGGTCAGCGACCAGCCGGAGGTCTGCGAATGGGTGCGCAGCGAGAGGGACTTGGGGTTCTTCGGCTCGAACTGGTTGACCAGCCTGGCCCACAGCAGGCGCGCGGCGCGGAGCTTGGCGACCTCCATGAAGAAGTTCATCCCGATGCCCCAGAAGAACGACAGCCGGGGCGCGAACGCGTCGACGTCCAGGCCGGCGGCCTGGCCGGCGCGCAGGTACTCGACGCCGTCGGCCAGGGTGTACGCCAGCTCCAGGTCGGCCGTCGCGCCGGCCTCCTGGATGTGGTAGCCGGAGATGGAGATCGAGTTGTAGCGGGGCATCTCGCGGGAGGTGAACGCGAAGATGTCGGAGATGATCCGCATGGAGGGGCCCGGCGGGTAGATGTAGGTGTTGCGGACCATGAACTCCTTGAGGATGTCGTTCTGGATCGTGCCGGCCAACTTGGCGGCGGGCACGCCCTGTTCCTCGGCGGCGACGATGTACAGCGCCAGCACCGGCAGCACCGCGCCGTTCATGGTCATCGACACCGACATCCGGTCCAGCGGGATGCCGTCGAAGAGCTGCCGCATGTCGAGGATGGAGTCGATCGCCACGCCCGCCATCCCGACGTCGCCGGTGACCCGGGGGTGGTCGGAGTCGTAGCCACGGTGGGTCGGCAGGTCGAACGCGACGGACAGGCCCTTCTGGCCGGCCGCCAGGTTGCGGCGGTAGAACGCGTTGGACTCCTGCGCGGTGGAGAACCCGGCGTACTGGCGGATCGTCCACGGCTGGTTGACGTACATCGTCGGGTAGGGCCCGCGCAGGAACGGCGCCATGCCCGGGTAGGTGTCCAGGAAGTCGAGACCGGCCAGGTCCTCGGCCGTGTAGAGCGGGGGAACGTCGATGCCCTCCGGGGTGTGCCACACCAGGTCCTGCACCGAGTGCCCGGTCCGTTCCTTGACCGCCGCCGCCCAGCCCTCGGCCCCGTGGTCGGCCCCCGGGGCCTGCGGGGTCTGCGGGGCCGGCGGCTCGGCCCACTCCATCGCGGAGAAGTCCGGGATCACACCACTCATCGCGCCACTCCCATCACATCGAGCGCCCCGTCCAGCGTTGCCACCGCGTCGCCGCCCTTGAAGACGAACTCGTCGACGCCCGGCGGTCGTTGCTCCAGCCGCCCGGCCAGATACACCCGCCGGGCCCCGGCCTCGGCCAGCGCCCGGGCCACGTCGGCGGCGTGTTCGGCGTACCCGTCGTCGGCCCCGCACAGGCAGGCGACCGTCGCCCCGCTGGCCGCGAACGCCCCGGCGGTCGTCGCCGCGTCCACCGGCGTCTCCGGGCGGACCGGCTCGATGCCGCCGGCCTGGAACAGGTTGGCGGCGAACGTGGCCCGCGCGGTGTGCGCGGCGACCGGGCCCAGCGTTGCCAGGAAGACCCTCGGCCGTTGCCCGTGCTCCGCCAACTGGGCGTCGGAACGGGCCCGCAGCGCCTCGTAGGCGTCGTCGCGCCGCACGCGCGGCAGCCCGCCGCCGGGCACCGGCGGGGACGGCTCGCGCACCACCGGCTCCTCGGCCAGCAGCGGGAACTCGCTGACGCCGGTGACGGGTTCGCGCCGGGTCGCCAGGCGGCGCGTCCGCTCCCGCCAGGTCGCGGCGATCCGCTCCTCGACCAGACCCGACCCCAGCGCCGCCGCCATCCCGCCGGCGGCCTCGATCTCGCGGAACCAGCGCCAGCCCGCCGCCGCCAACTCCCCGGTCAGCGACTCCACATACCAGGAGCCGCCCGCCGGGTCGATCACCCGGGCCAGGTGCGACTCCTCCACCAGGATCGTCGAGGTGTTCCGCGCGATGCGCCGCGAGAACCCGTCCGAGAGCCCCAGGCCCTCGTCGAACGGCAGCACCGTCACCGCGTCCGCGCCGCCCACCCCGGCCGCGAACGCCGCCACCGTGGTGCGCAGCATGTTCACCCACGGGTCCCGACGGGTCATCATCACCCGTGAGGTCACGGCGTGTTGGCGCTGCGCGCCCGCCGCGTCCGAGGCGCCGCTGGCCTTCGCCACCCGGCCCCACAGCGCGCGCGCCGCCCGCAGCTTCGCGATGCCGAGGAACTGGTCGGCGTCCACGGCGTAGCGGAACTCCAGCTGCCCCAACGCCTCGTCCACCGACAGGCCGCCGTCGGTCAACGCCCGCAGATACGCCACGCCGGCCGCCAGCGAACAGCCCAACTCCTGCGCCGGCGAGGCGCCCGCCTCGTGGAACGGCAGCCCGTCCACCACCAGCGCCCGCAGCGACCGGTACTCCCGCGCGCAGCGCACCGCCAACTCGACGGCCGGGCCCAGGTCGGCGGGGTTCCCGGTGCGGGCCCGCACGCCCAGCGGGTCGGCGCCCAGCACGCCGAGCGCCGCCTCGGGCGCGACGCCGCGCGCCGCGAGCAGCGCCAGGAACTCCCGCGCCGCTTCCGGGTACTGGGCCCCGGCGTCCAGCACCACGGGTGCCAGGTCCAGCAGCACCCCGTCCAGCGCGGCCGGCAGCTCGGCGACCGGGACGCCGCCGTCGCCGACCGCGATCCACAGCGCGGCGACGCCCAGTTCGAGGTCGGTGCGGAGTGCCTCGTTCAACGGCCCTGGCGCCGGCAGCACATGGCGCTGCCGGATCTCCCAGCCGCCGAGCGCGCCGCCCTCGGGCCGGCCCCCGCGCACGAAGGGCGCGCTGCCCGGGTAGCCGGGCGCCGCTCCCGCGTTCTCCGCCGTGTAGAGGGGAAGGGTGCGCAGCCCGTCCTCCAGCCGGGTGGCAAGCCGCAGCTCGGCCTCCTCGCCCGACAGTTCGCCGGCGCCCGCCTTGCGCAGGACTCCGGCCGCCAGCGCGCGCCACCGTTCACGGTCGCCCTGGGGGAAGTCGGCGGCCAGGGTGAGGCCGTCGTCGGGGGGTACGGTCAACTCCATGGCCTCGCGCTTCCGTGTAGGAGTACGGGGGACAAGTGTCCACCAGCAAAGTTCAGACCAGAGCCCTAAAGAAGCCCCTAAGCGGGCTCACGGGAACGTTTCCGGGGAGGGATAGGGGTGGTCCTCGGCGCCGTTGGGGGGCGCCGGGTCGGGGGGCGCGAGGCCGGGGACCGGCCCGCCGGGGGTCGCCGGGTGGGGGACGGGCCCGCCGGGGGTCGCCGGGTCGTTCTCCGGGGAGCCCGCCAGCACCACCCGGTCGCAGCGGCCCCGGGAGGCCGCCACCAGCAGCGCGTTGGGCCGGTCGTTGCCGTCCACCCAGGCGCGGGCCTCGGCCGGCGAGCGGCCGTGCCGGCGGTGCCTGGCCACAAGGCGGGCGTCCCGCAGCTCCTCCGGCGCGTCCACGTACCAGAGTTGGTCGATCAGGGCGCGGGCCTGACGCCAGCCGGGGGCGTCCAGCGCCAGGTAGTTCCCCTCGGTGACGACCAGCCGCACATCGGCGGCCACCCGGTGCCGCGCCGCCACCGGCTCGTCCAGCGAACGGTCGAAGTCCGGCACATAGACCTCCTCCCGGCCGGCCGCCGCCAGCAGCCTGGCCAGCAGCGCCGCATAGCCCAGTGCGTCGAAGCTGGGCTCCGAGCCCTTGCGGGACCGCAGCCCCAACCGGTCCAGCTGCGCGTTGGAGAGATGGAACCCGTCCAGCGGCACATAGGCCGCCACCCCGCCGAGCGCCTCCACGAGCGAACGGGCCAGCGTCGACTTGCCGGCGCCGGGCGGCCCCGCCAGGCCCAGCACCGCGCGCCCGCGCGCCGGCACCAGCGCCGATGCGGCCGCCGCCAGCTCGGCCGGTGAGGTGGACTCCATGGCCCTCAGCGTAAGTTAACGACGGTTCGCATGTCAGCGGGGTCGGGAGGGCAACCGGGCGTGGGCTGGGTCACGGTCGGGGCGCAGCCCGCGCCACGAGGGCTGGCGCAGCCGCCCCTCCCGGGTCCAGGCGCGGAACGCCACCTCCCCGACGAGCGTGGGCGCCACCCAGTGCGCCAGCCGGGCCCGGGGCCCCGGCACCCCGTCGACGAACGGGCTGTGGTCCCGGGAGAGCCCCGCCAGCCGAACGTCCAGGTCGGCCAGCACCGCCTCGCTGAACCCGCTGCCCACATGGCCGACATAGCGCAGCCGGCCGTCCTCGTCGTGCGCGCCGACCAGCAGCGAGCCCACCGTCCCGTCCCGCCGTCCGGCGCCCGCCTGCCAGCCGCCGACCACCACCTCGACCGTGCGCACCAGCGGCGTCTTCACCCAGCGCGGCGAGCGGCGGCCCGGCTGGTAGGGGGAGTCGAGCCGCTTGGCGACCAGCCCCTCCAGGCCGTGCCGCTCCGCCACCCGCAGCAGCCGCTCCGGGTCGGCGTCGGCGCCGAGCTGGGCCGGCGGCACCGCGATCCGCCCGGCGGGGTCGGCCGGCAGCGCCTCCAGCGCGGTGCGCCGCCGCCGGTACGGGTGGTCCAACAGCCGCTCGTCGTCCAGCAGCAGCAGGTCGAACGCGAAGAACACCACCGGGATCTCGGCGAGCAGCGCCCGCCCGGGGTGCCGCCGCTGGTGGCGGCGTTGCAGCCGGCCGAAGTCCGGGCCGCCGTCCGGGCCCAGCGCCACGATCTCCCCGTCCAGCACCGCCGAGCGGCCGGCCAGCGGGCCCTCGCCCGCCTGGGCCAGCTCGGGGTAGGTAGGGGTGAGGTCGTTGCCGTTGCGGCTGGTCAGCCGGGTGGTGCCGTCGGCGGCCACCCGCAGACAGCAGCGGTAGCCGTCCCACTTCCACTCGTAGGCCCACGCCGCGCCGGTCGGCGGGCGGCCGTCCACCGCCAGCATCGGCGCCACCGCGTCCGGCACCGCCGCTCCGGGACCGTCTCCGCCGGCCGCTCCGTCGGCCGTTGCCCTCGCCATGCCCCCAGTAGACGCCCGCCGGGACCGTCCGGCGGCGCTGGCCGGGGCGCCCGGCGCGTCAAACGCGCCCGGCGCGCCCGGCGGGTCAGGCGCTGACGCCGACCGCCCGGCCGACGGTGTCCTCGCGTTCGACCAGGTCGAGCAGGGCGCGGGCCACGTCGGCCCTGGCCACGCTGTTGCTCGGCGGGCCGCCGTCCACGACCAGCCGGTAGGAGCCCCGGCCCGGCGCGTCGGTCAGCCGGGGCGGGCGCACGGCCGTCCACGCCAACCCGCTGTCGCGCAGCGCCCGTTCCATGCCCTCCAGGTCGCGGTAGGCGTCGCCGAAGACCCGCCACAGCAGGCCGTTGAACACCGTCCTGGTCAGCCACGGCTGGTCGACGCCGGTGCTGTTGAGCGGCGCGGCGCTGACGGCCAGCAGCCGCCGCGCGCCCGCGGTGCGCATGGCCGCCACCAGCGCCTCGGCCGAGCCGGTGGCCACCCGCAGCGGGGCCTTGCGGCTGGCCGCGCCCATCGCGGAGAGCACGGCGTCGGCGCCCTCGACGGCCGGCGTCAGCTCCGCCGCGCTCAGCGCGTCGGCGGTCACCACGGTGAGCGCCGCGTGCTCGCGCACCGCCAGCCGCGCCGGGTCGCGCACCACGGCCGTGACCCGGTGGCCCGCCGCGAGCCCCTGGCGCACCACCTCGCCCCCGACCCCACCGGTTGCCCCGAGCACCGTGATCCGCACGGAACGCTCCCGTCCGTCGACGTCATCCCCCGGAGTATGCCCCGCCGGGCGGGCGGCGCGGCGTGCGGCCCCCGCCGACGCCTACGGCGCGGGCGGCCCCCGCCGACGCCTACGGCGCGGCGTGCGGGGTGTCAACGACGTTTCCCCGCGCGCGTGTTGTCGGGACGAGGCCGCCGCCGGCTGGCGAGCGTGGCGAGTAGGGCCGCCCCGCCGGCGAGCAGGGTGAGGCGGAGACAGTCGACTGCCCACTCCTCGGTCGTGGTGTGGCGCACCTCGACCCGCGGGCCGCCGGTCCAGGTGCACACGGTGCGCACGGGGAGGAGGCGCGACTCCAGATCGGGCTCCACCTCGGGAGGGGTGTGTTGGGGAGGGTCCTGGGAGCGCAGCTGCGCTCGGCAGAGTTCCTCGCGGAACTCCTCTCCGAGGAGGGAGAGCTCCCAGGAGCCGCCCGGTAAGAAGATGATCAGCGTCGCGGCTCCGAGGACACAGGTGCAGCCGATCAGCAGCCGGCGGAGCCGACGGAGCGGGGCGGCGGCTGCCGGACGCCTCAACGAATCGCCCCGCGCGGGGACATGGCGCACACGGTGTTCCCCGGAGCCCGCCCGTCGCCGCCGCGCCGGTGTGTCCCGACCCTGCCCATGTGGCCCCCCGGCTTTCGGTCGTGTCGTTACGGAGAACCATGCCCGATGGCGCCTGCGGCAGGCGACTACGGTCCACGCGGCAGCGCCCGCGCGGCAGCGCCTGCGCGCTCACGCGGACGGCGCAGTCCGGGGCGCGGGGCGTGGCCGGCGGGGGCAGGGTGGGGTGAGGCGGCCCTCGGCCGGCCGCCGGCCGAGCCTCGCAACGCGCCGGAGCACCCCGGAGGAGCCATGTCGCGACCCGCCGCATCCGTCCCCGCCGAGGGCGGCCCGCTGCCGGCCGTCTGCGGGCACACGCATCTGTTCCGGGGCGCCAGGGTCCGCGTGCAGGGGGTGGCCGACCCGGCGGGCTTCGCCGCGCGGCCGAGGCCGCTGGAGCTGGAGCTGGTCTTCTCCGACGGGGTGGTGCTGACCGTCGAGCTGCTGGTCGCCGAGGACCGGGGCGCCGTGCTCTCGGTGCCGGCCTACACCACGGAGGCAGGCGCCGGGCTGCCGCAACGGACGTGGCCCGTGCGGGAGTTCACGGTGCGGGACGCGGACGTCGAACTGCTGTTGGACGCCCGGCTGGACTGAGCGGGCGCGTCCGTCGCTGCCCGTCGAGTTGGGGGTCGCGACCCGTCTCCCGTCAACCGCCCTTCTCCGATGAAGAGTTGAGATCCCTGACGACCCGCGAGAAGCCGCCCGTGAGCCAGGTCTCCAGCGCGGGAAGGGTCTCCTCCTCCAGGACGATCATCGCCACTCTCTCGGGGAGTCGCTCCATGGCCCGCAGGACGTCGGCGAAGGGGGACTCCCGAAGGGCCGTCGCGATGCGGTCCGCCCGCGTCTCGTTGCCCTCCTGATGCCTGCGGTACCAGCTCTGGAGGTTGGACTCGGTGCTGATGAACGCGTTTCTGCGGCCCCGCACGAGATCGGGCCGATTGAGCTTGAAGACTTCGATCGTCGTCTCCCCTTTAGGAGTCCGGGGCTCGTACACGCCGGCCGCCAGCAGAAGGGTCAGGTGCTCTGCGGGGTCCTCTCTGGACGGGTCGACCAGCAGACACAGCCCGTCGGCGTCGCAGGGGTAGGCATCACGCTTCTCGTTGCTGTTGCAGTGCGAGCAGGCCAGCAGGTGGTTGACCCATTCGAAGGCTCGCAGGGGCGCGTTCGCGATCGGTTGGAAGTGATCGATGTCCGTTCCGAGGCTGTCCTCGCAGTACATGCATCGCCGAACCCCGCGCGCCATCTGTCCCAGGAGCGCTCGGACGTCCCGCTTCGCGGCCTCGGCGTTCCTCCACTCCTCGCGCGCCACTGCTGCCGTGCCGCCTCGCTCGAGGATTCTCGCGCCGCGCCTCTCCAGTAAGCGTCGGGTGGGTTCGGGAACGGAGACACGCTGGACGGGGATCACTCCTCTCCGCCCAACCGACGCGGACACCTCGGCCACCCTCGTTTCCAACGAACTGGTCAACAGCGTGCTCAGCTGCTGGTATTCGGCGATCTCCCACTCGGTGGCGGCTCCTGAGTAGACCTTCCGTTCCAGTGCGACCAACCGCTGCCGCTTCTGCTCGGCCCGGTCGGAGTACGGCGTCTCCAGCCCGAAAAGCTCTGAGAGGGCAGCGTCATCCGCGCTGCCGTAGACGATCCGCTGATACAGGTCCTCGTCCACCACCCTCGGTGGCTCGTGCTCCTCGATTCCAGGGAGCCGGACCAGGCCACCCGGGTCGGCCGCCTGGCAGATGTACGGGCTGTGGCTGGAGACGATGAACTGGATGCGGGGGAAGTGCGCTCGCAGCCAGGCGCCGATGCGCCGCTGCCAGGAGACGTGAAGGTGCGCGTCCACCTCGTCGATCAACACCACACCGGGCGCGGTGACGGCGATGCCATCCCCCTCGGACTCGTCGGGCTGCTCGGTCTCCAGCTGCCCGTAGGCGAGATGGATCTGGCGGACGATGTCCAGCACCAGGGCGGCGACCGTGCGATAGCCGTCGCTCATCTCCCGTAGCAGGTACGTCGTCTCCGCCGGGGAACCGCCCCGCTCCTCCTTGGCCACCCACAGCCCCTCGGAGTCGACGCGCTGAACCTGGTAGCCATCGGGCAACAGGCCGTCCGCCAGTATCCTGACGACCTTCTCCAGCAACTCCGCCGCTCCCGGGCGGTTCTCCAGCCGCCTCAGGTGCAGGTCGACCAGCCAGGGCACGCCTTCGGCCAGCGAGGCCTCCTCGTGAAAGAGTGTCGCCATCCGACCCGGGCCCGGTGCCAACATCAGCCGCTGCGCGTCGCCGGACCCGCCCACCAGGCGGCGGAAGGGCCCGTAGCCCGCGCACAGCCACCCCCGGGGGTTCTCGGCCCACGGTCCTCTGAGACCCCAGTGGCTCGTGGTCTCCCCCCGGTGACCGAACGTCTTCAGGGAGGGACGGAGGCCGTCCGGCTCACTTCCACGCGCGCCAGGTCGGAGCCACTCCAGGCCCAACACCATGCTGTTCTCTTCGGGTAGCCGTCCGCTGCCGCCGAACGCGTCCCGCTCGTCCCGGACCACCCGCGTCTCGACGCTGCCGGAGGAGGCCCGGGTGGACACCCAGTCGCCGAAGTCGGCCACGAGGTTCCGAGCCACAGTGGGGCCGCCCAGCGACAGCGCCAGCGCCTGGAGAAGGGACGACTTCCCCGAGCCGTTTCGTCCCGCGACAACCGTCCAGCCGCCCCGCGCCGGCAGTTCCAGGTCCACCGTGCGCGCCCCGGTGAAGCCCTTGATGTCATGGACTCGGACCCTTGAGACATACACCGTCTCCGTCGCCCCTTCCGGTCGGTCTGCGTTGCCGGGAACCTTCGGCGCTCCCGGGAACAGCCTTTCACGCGTTCCGACACGGCGGTGCGAGCGCACGTCGGGGCGTGGACCGGACTCCTGTCGCGGACACCGAGAGCAGCGATGGTCCCCGGCGCCGCGCCCGTGCGGCATGTCCCACCGCGCCCGATGGTGCGCGCCGCGTTGACGCGCCGGTGCCCGGTGAGCCACGTGGCTCACCGGGCACCGGTCGTTCGTCGTGACGGGACGTCAGCCGATCGGGGTCCAGGCGAAGTCGACCTGGTCGCCGGCGTCCAGCTGGAACTGGCAGCCGCCGACCGGGGTCGCCGTGCCGTTCACGGAGATCAGCCAGAAGTCGTCGGCGGTCTGGCTCTGGCCGTCGATGGTGGTCACCAGGTAGTCGTCGAAGGACGGGTACCAGACGCCGTCCCAGGCGAAGCCGTGCTCGGCGGCGGCGTCGTCGAGGGCCCCCGTCGGGGTGGCGCCGGGGGAGGGGTTGGCGCCGTTGTTGGTTCCGTCGCACAGCTGGGCGCCGCCGGTGGCCGGGTTGACGACATGCCCGTCGGTGCTGACGTCGCCGTCGAAGAGCACCCCGTCGGGGCCGGTCACGGTGAGGGAGACGGTGATCGGCGCGGCGGCCGACACGTTCCCCTCGGCCTGGGCCGCCGGCGCGGCGGCCAGCAGGGCGAGGCCGAGCGCGGCGGTGGTGGCGAGCACGCGTCTGTGCGCGGTGGTGGAGCGGAACGGGAGCCGGGACATGGCGAATCTCCTTAGGGACGTGCGGGATTGAGCTGAGAAGTTGACATCGGGCGTTGTGCCGGGATGTCGCTCCGGGCCGGGCCGCCCGGGGGCCGTGGCGCCCCGGGCGGCCCCGGTGGTCAGGAGGCGGAGCGGTGGCGCCGGTGGCGGGCCAGCGCCCACAGGCCGGCGCCGGCTGCCAGCAGCGCGGCGGCCCAACCGACCAGCGGCAGCGTCGAGTTGCCGGTGCTGGCCAGGTTGCCGTCGCGGTCGCCGCCGCCGCTGGCGAGCCCGTCGGAGCCGCCGGAGTCCCCGAAGGTGCTGCCGCCGTCCGAGAGGTCACCCGAAGTGCTCGCCGGCCCCGGCTCGTTGGGGTCGTCGTCGCCGGGCGGCTCGGTGCCGTCGGCGTCGCCGCTCGCGCCGCCGTCCGCGCCCGAGTCGGCGCCCGCGTCCGAACTTCCGCCGTCGTCACCGCCGTTGGCGCCCTCGCTGGTGCCGCCGTCCGCGCCGGAGTCCGAACTCCCGCCGTCGGCGCCATCGCTGGTGCCCTGGGTGCCGCCGCTGCCGTCGTCCGGGTAGCACTCGATCACGCCGGGCGAGGGGTCCGCGCCGGCGCCGTCGATCTCGCCGAGCGGCACCTCGGCCAGCGCCGGGATCACCTGGGCGGTGGCGCGCAGCGCCATCCCGTCGATGGTCGGGTCCATGTAGCCGACGCCGCCCCGGTCCCCGGCGGGGGCGGCGCAGCCGGCCTGGAGGCCGCGCAGCCACGCCAGGCCGTCCTCGGCTGCCTCGGCGCGCCCGCCGGCGAGCAGCGCCTGGACGGCCAGCGCCGTTGAGTTGGAGTTGGGCGCGCTGGTCGCGTTGTAGCCGAAGCCGCCGCCGTCCTGCTGCTGGCTCTCCAGCCAGTCGAGCGCCGGCTCGGCGTCGGCGGCCCGGCCGGCGTCCACCAGGGCCTGCACGGCCATGCCGGTGGAGTCGGTGTCCGCGTTGCAACGGTCGGGGCGGCGGCTGAGGGAGAGCGGGAAGCCGCCGCTGTCGCAGCGGGTCGACGCGAGGAACTCCACGGCCTGGTCCGGGAGTTCGCCGCTGCGGCGCAGCGCGAGGACGGCGAGGGACTGGCTGAACTGGTTGGACATGTCGCCGGTCGGCGCCGCGTCGGTGAAGCGGCCGTCCTCGTTCATCCGCTCCAGCAGCATCCCGGTCAGGTCGAGCCCGCCGAAGTCGCCCGGGTCGCGGTGCTGGATCGAGGCGACCAGCGCCAGTTTCGCGGTGCCGCCGGCGTTGACCGCCTCGGGGCCGCCGCGCCGGGCGTAGGCGGTGGCGTTAGCCTCCAGCCAGTCGGTGGCCTGCTCGGCGGCCTCGCCGGCCGTGCCGGTGGCGGCGAAGCCCATCACCAGGTCGGCGGTCAGCCCGTGGTCCTCGGAGGCGTGCGTGCCGTCGGTCAGCTGCGCGACGGACCAGGTGACGGCGGCCTCCGCCGGGGATTCCAGCTCCGGCGGCGCGTCCGCGACGGCGGCGCCCGGCACCGTCAGCAGCGAGCCGGCCAGCGCGGCCCCGGTGGCGAGCGCCGCGGCGCGGCGCCACGGTCTGCGGCGCCGGCCCGGGGCGTCCTGGTCAACGGCGGTGGGAATCATCAGTGTTCACGTTCCTTCTCAAGGGAGCGGGACAGGGGGACGAGGCCGGGGGCCGGCCGGGGAACGGCCGGCCCGGGGCCGGGATCGGTGGTCGGCTCGCCGGCCGGCCCGGTGGTCGGCTCGGTGGCCGGTTCGGCGATCGGCTCGGTGGTGGCTTCGGCCGTCGCGGCGACGGGCGGGGCCGGCCGTGGCCGGGCGGGCGGGGTGAACGTGACGGGCGCGTCGAACGCGGCCCGCCGCGCGGCGCGGCGCAGCGTCACCAGCACGGCCGGGCCCAGCACGCAGATCGCGACCGCGTTGGTCACCGCCCGGCCGGTGTCCCAGCCGAAGCTGGAGGTGGCCAGCGTGTAGAGGGCGAAGGTGCGCAGATTGGCCAGCGGCCCGGCCTCGGGGTCCATCGCCAGCTGGGTGCCGTCGTCCACGGCGAACGGCCAGAACCACAGGTTCATGAAGAAGCCGAAGGCATAGGCGCTGACCACCCCGTAGCCGGCGAGCAGCGCGATCTCCGCGCGGCCCGTCACCCGGCGCGGCAGCAGCCCGGCGCCCAGCCCGACCCAGCCGGCCGCCATCATCTGGAACGGCAGCCAGGGGCCGACGCCGGCCGTCAGCAGTGCGGAGGCGAAGAGCGAGACGTTGCCCAGCGCGAAGCCGAAGCCCGGGCCGAAGACCCGGCCGGCCAGCACCAGCAGGAAGAACACCGTCTCGATGCCGGCCGTGCCCGCGCCCAGCGGCCGCAGCGCCGCGTTGACGGCCGCCAACACCCCCAGCAGCGCAAGGGACTTGGGGTCGATGCCGCCCTCGGAGACCTCGGCCAGCACCACGGCCAGGATCACCGGCAGCAGCAGCACGAACAGCAGCTGCGCCTGGTCGGCGTGCGCCACCTCCTGCGGCTGCGGCGGCAGCAGCAGCGGCCAGCAGAACATCGCCAGGCCGATCACGCTGGCCAGCGCCAGCACGACGGCGGCGCGTGGGCCGACCCGCAACGCGGTCGCGCGTTGCGGCAGTTGAACGTCCGGGCCCGTCACGTCGCCACCTCCCTCGTCGCCAACGCGGTACGCACCTGATCCACCGTCAGCCAGGGTTCGGGCCGCAGCACCTTGGCGACCTGCGGGGCGAACGCGGGCGAGGCACACACCACGTCGGCGGTGGGGCCGTCCGCCACCAGGTCGCCGTCGGCCAGCACCACCACCCGGTCGGCGGTGCTGGCCACGAACTCCACGTCGTGCGTGGCGACCAGCACCGAGCCGCCGTCGTCGGCCAGTTGGCGCACCAGGGCCCCGAAGGCGCGCTTGGCGTCGTAGTCCAGGCCCCTGGTCGGCTCGTCCAGCAGCAACACCTCGGGCGTGGCCGTGAGTTGGATGGCGAGCACCAGGGCGAGCCGCTGGCCCTCGGACAGGTCGCGCGGGTGGGCGGCTTCGGGTATGCCGGGGGCCATCCGGTCCAACAGGCCACGGCAGCGGCCCGGTTCGGCCGCCGACTCGGCGTCGGCCTGGGCGCACTCGGCCGCCACGGTCTGGAGGTAGAGCAGGTCGGCGGCGTTCTGCGGGACCAGCCCGACCAGCCGCCTGGCCTCCTCCGGGCCCAGCGCCCCCGGGTCGGCCTCGCCGACCCGCACCCTCCCGGCGCGGCGCGGGCCCGAGCCCTGGAGCGCCCACAGCAGCGAGGACTTGCCCGAGCCGTTCCGCCCCATCAGCGCGGTCACCTCGCCGGCCCGCAGCGTCAGGTCCACCTCGCGCACCGCGACCTTCCGGCCGTAGGCGACGCTGACCCGCTCGGCGCGCAGCGCGACGGGCCGTGCCGGCGTGGCCTGGGCCGGTCCGGCCGGCGGCCCCTGCCCGGCCAGCCGGCGGCGCAGCGTCGGGGCGTGGCGGCGGGCGTCCCGCACCGAGAGCGGCAGCGGGTGCCAGCCGGCGACCCGCCCCAACTCCACGACGGGCGGCGCCACTTCCATCTCGGGCAGCAGCTCCTGCGGTGGCCCCTCGCGCACCGTGCCGTCGCCCGGCAGATACAGCAGCCGGTCCGCGTACTGGAGCACCCGCTCCATGCGGTGCTCGGCGATCAGCACCGTGGTGCCCAGGTCGTGCACCAGCCGCAGCACGGCGGCCAGCACCTCCTCGGCGGCCGTCGGGTCCAGCGCCGACGTCGGCTCGTCCAACACCAGCACCTGCGGCAGTGTCGTGAACACCGAGCCGATCGCGACCCGTTGCTGCTGCCCCCCGGAGAGGGTGCGCAGCGCCCGGTGCCGCAGTTCGGCGATGCCCAGCAGGTCAAGCGTCTCCTCGACCCGCTTCCGCATCACCTCGGGCGGCACCGCCAACTGCTCCATGGCGTAGGCGAGTTCCTCCTCCACCGTGTCGGTGACAAAGCCGGCCAACGGGTCCTGCCCGACCACGCCGACCAGCGCGGCGAACTCCTGTGGTGGGCGGTCGGCGGTGGACTGTCCCGCCACGCTGACCCGGCCGGCCAGCCGGCCGCCGGTGAACCGGGGCACCAGCCCGTTGACCGCGCCCAGCAGCGTGGACTTGCCCACCCCGGTGCGGCCGGCAACCAGACACAACTCGCCCTCGGGCAGGTGCAGTTCGACATCCCGCAGGGCGGGCGCGGCCGCGTCGGGATAGTGGAAGGAGACCGCCTCGAAGTCGATCACCCGGTCACCTCCGACGGCGGCGGGGGCGGGGTGAGATAGCCGGGCAGCAGGCCGAGCAGGATCGCGGCCAGCGGCAGCGCCGACACCTCGGGCCAACTCAGCGGCGTCAACGACGGATAGACATCCGTCGGGTCCACGCGGCTGGCCAGGTGCATCACCAGCGCGGCGGCCAACCCGGCCCCCACGGTGAGGAGTTCGGCGGCCCGCCACCGGTCGGGCCGGTAGCCGGTGCGCCGCACCCGCCGCCCGCCCGCCGCCAGGCCCGCCACCGCGACGGCCAACCCGCCCAGCAGCAGCGGCAGTCCGAGGGCCGTCGGCGCCGAGCCGTCCAACAGCCCGTACAGCCCGGCGCACACCCCCAGCAGCCCGCCGACCACCAGGGTGCCGACCAGCGCCCGTTGCCCGCCGGTCACCGCGCCCGTGCGGCCGTAGCCGCGCGAGGCCATCGCCGCCGCCAACGCCAGCGAGCGGCTGAGCGCGTCCTCCAGCACCGGGATCAGAATCCCGCGCACCGCGCGCCGCCCCTTGCCGACGCCGCCCCGCAGCCGCCGCGCCCGGCGCACCCGCCCGACGCTCTCCACCAGTTGGGGCGCCACGCTCAGCGCCACCACCACCGAGGTGCCGATCTCGTGCAGCGCGCCCGGCAGGGTCTTCAGCAGCCGCTTCGGGTTGGCCAGCGCGTTGGCCGCGCCCACACAGATCACCATGGCCGCCAGCCGCAGCCCGTCATACGCCCCACCGAGCACCTCCTCGGCGGCCACCGGGCCCAACAGCCGGATGCCGGCGGCGGCTTCGGGCAGCGGGATCTCCGGCAGGCGCAGCAGCACCGTCTCGCCGCCCCCGCCGCCGAAGACGATCCGGAAGAGCACCCGCAGCACCACGATCACCGCGCCGAACAGCAGATACATCCGAAACGACAGCGCCCAGGGCGCGTCGCCCCTTCGCCGGGCCACCACCAGGCCGGCGACCGCGATCAGGCAGGCCAGCAGCAGCGGGTTGGTGGTGCGGCTGGCGACCACCGCCAGGCACAGCGCCCACAGCCACCAGGCGCCGGGGTGCAGCGCCCGGGGCAGCGGGCCGCGCCCGGCGCCGCGCGACCGCAGCGCGGGCGGGCCGGCGAGCCCGGCGCCGGTCACCGGTCATCGGCCGGTCGCTCGTCGTCCGGCGCGTCCGCTGCGTCCGGTGCGTCCGGTGCGTCGTCCGACGTGTCGGGCACGACCCCGGCCGTGGCGTGGCGGCGCCGCTGCCAGGCGGTGAAACCGCCGGCGCCGAGCAGCGCGACCAGCAGGCCGAGCGCGGCGAGGGCGCCGGCGGACGGGCCGCCCGAGGCGTCCCGCGCGGCGGCCTCCTCCTCGAACTCCTCGTCGGTGCCGCTCCATTCGGCGGCCTCGGTGGGCTGCGGCGCCGCCTCGGCGTCGGGCTCGTCGGTGGCCTCATCGCTCGGCTCCTCCGACGGCTCCTCGCTCGCCTCCGGGTCCTCCCGGCCGTCCCCGCCGTCCGCGTCGCCCTCGGTGGCGCCGCCGTCGCCCTCGGGCCCGCCGTCCGCGCCGCCGGCGTTCTCCTCGCCCGGCGCGCCGCCCACGTCCCCGCCGCCGCCCGAGGCAGCGCCGCCGGAGCCCGAACCGCCGCTCGTGCCACCGGAGTTGCCGCTACCGCCGGAGGCAGCGCCGCCGCCGGATGCCGAACTCCCGTCCGTGCCACCGGAGTCGGAGCCACCGCCCGAACCCGAGCCGCCGCCCGAGCCCGAACCCCCGCCGGAGCCACCGCCGTTGGCGGGTCGCTGGGCGGCGATGCCGGGCGGCGGGGCCGAGCCCTCGTCCCGGTCGAGCGAGAACGACCAGCCGTCGAAGCTGCCCTCGGGCGGGGTGCGGTAGGTCGCGCCGCGCTGGCTGTACGTCCAGTCCTGGCCGTTGCCCGCGTGCCAGTACGACCAGTAGGCCGTGGCCGGCGGGGTGTCCACGCACGGCTCGCTGTCCGCGCCCGGGCGGCCGTTGATCCGGCAGATGAACGAGTCGCCCCAGCGGTTGGTGCCGGTCACCTCGAAGCCCGCGTTGCGCAGCGCGGCCAGCCCGTCCTCCTGCGGGCCGTGCGCACAGCGCACCACCCGGCCCCCGCCCAACTCGCGGAAGTCGACGACCACGGTCACCCCCGTGGCGTCCGGGCAGAAGCCGGGGGAGCCGGCGGCCGGGCGCGCGAGCCCCGGCAGGGCGGGCGCGGCGGCCCGGCCGGCGGCCGGTTGGGCGGCGGGCGTCGTGGCCGTGGCCGGCGAGGCCGGCGCCAACAGGGCGGTCAGCAGCGCCAGCAGCGCACCGAGCGCGGCGGCGCCGACCGAACGGCGTGCCATCGAAGGACCTGACCTTTCCCAGGCCCGAGGCGCGAGGCCCCCGCCGATGGCCGGGCACGAAAAACCCCGACGCACGCGCGTTGCGAGCGGCGGGGGCCGGCCAGCCAGGGCTGTGGGCTCCACGCTGCGAACCATGACAGTGAGAAGCGAAACCACGCGCGGGCCGGGCGATCCGACTCACGGCGCTCCACGGGAACGCCGCTCACGGTTGCAGGTCAGTGCCGGACTCTCACCGGACTTCCCCCGGGCCACACGCGCTCAGTTGTCCATCCGTCGTTGACGGAATCTCCTCAAGAGTAGGGAAAAAGCGATCGTCTGACCAGCCGGCGCAGACATGTTCGATGCGGGGCCCGGCGGCGGAACGGCCCGGCGCGCGCCGTCGCGGGCGCGCGCCGGGCCGGGTGCGGGCCGCCGGGATCAGCGCGTCACGCGCCGCCGGCCTCGGCTCAGGCCCCGGTTCCCGCCTCGGCGAACGTCACCCGGTGCAGCTGCCCGGGCAGGTCGTTCACCACATACAGCTCGCCGGCGCTCGACTCGCCGAACGCCGTCACCTGGGTCGGGAACTCCCCGATCACCGCGTCCTCGTAGCCGCCCGCGCCGTCCGCGCGCAGCGCCCAGGCGCTGTTGGAGCAGTAGTCGGTGGCCACATAGGTGCCCTCGGCCAGCTCCGCGAACTCGGCGCCCCGGTAGACATGGCCGCCGATCACCGCGCACCCCTCCGAGGAGGTGGAGTAGGTGAAGACCGGCTCGGTGAACTCGGCGCCGTCCCGGCACTGGCCCGGGTCGAACTCGTCGGTGCCCTCCCGGCAGGCCCAGCCGAAGTTGGCGCCGCCGCCGTCCGCCGCCAGGTGGTTGACCTCCTCCCACGCGCCCTGCCCGACGTCGCCGATCCACAGCGAGCCGTCGGCCGCGTCGAACGAGAACCGCCACGGGTTGCGCAGGCCGAAGGCCCAGATCTCCTCGCGGGCCTCGGGGTCGCCGACGAACGGGTTGTCCTCGGGCACGCAGTAGGCGAGTTCACCGCAGGACTGGCTCACGTCCAGGCGCAGGATGGTGCCCAACAGGGTGTCCGTGCGCTGGCCGTTGCCGTCCGGGTCGCCGGCGCCGCCGCCGTCGCCCAGGCCCCAGTACAGAAAGCCGTCGGGGCCGAACGCCAACTGGCCGCCGTTGTGGTTGGTTTCGGGGTGCTCCTGGGTGAGCAGCACCTCCAGGCTGTCGTCCGCGAGGCCGTAACGGGCCAGCGTCACATCGCCGTTGGGCAGCGAGGTGTAGGCCAGGTACAGCTCCTGGCTGTCGGCGAAGTCGGGCGCGACCTCCAGGCCGAGCAGCCCGCGTTCGTTGCCGGAGCCGTTGACCACGTCGGTCAGGTCGACCAGCGGCTCGTCGACCAGTCCCGTCTCCGGCGCGTACTCCCGGATCGTGCCGGCCTTCTCCGTGATGAACAGCCGGTCGGTGCCGTCGTCGGGCGCCGCGATGGCGGTGGGTCGGGTCAGGCCCTGGGCGACCTGCTCGGTGGCGAGGGTCAGGTTCTCCAGCGGAACGGCGGCCGGCTCGGCTGGCTCCTCGGCCGCGCCGGCCGTCCAGGCCAGCGCGCCCAGCGGGGCGACGGCCACCGCGAGGGCGGCGGCCACCAGCCGGCCGCGCCGGCGGCGGGGGTGCGGCGGGGGCGTGGGGGTGTCGTGATGTCGTCGCATGGCGCAACTCCAGGAATGTGGGGGCTTCCTTGTGGCGTGGGCGTCGCACGGCGCCCGGGGTGCCTGCGGGAGGCGTGGGGGTCCCGGGGCGCCGGGCACGACGGGTGGGACGCTACCGGCCGCCGTTGGTCCGCACCAGGGGGCGAACGCGTCAGCCAACGTGTCGACCAACGCGGTGACCAACGCGGCGACGGGGGACCGGAGTTGGGGCGCCGGGCGCGGTCCGGTGCCCCTGCCGGCTCGGGCCGTTGTCCCCGTCGGCGCAGGCCGTTGTCCTGGCGACACGCGGGGAAAAGGAGTTGGCCGCGCCGGGGCGTCGGGTTGGGATGGCCCGATGGACACCACGCACATCGACCAGCTCCGCGCGCGCTACGACCGCGTGCTACGACGCGAGGCCGCCCCCGACGAGCCCGGCGCCCGGGTGGAACGGACGGGCCCGGTCGTGCGGCAGACCAGCGCGCGCGGCGGCTGGAGCGGGGTGCTCTGGTCGGGCTTCGCCTCGGCCCGGGAGGCCGACGCCGCCATCGCCGAACAGCTGCGCCACTACGGCGTGTTGGGGCTGCCCTTCGAGTGGAAGCAGTACGCCCACGACCGCCCGGACGACCTCGGGCAACGGCTGACCGCCGCCGGCTTCCGCGCCGAGGAGCCGGAGACCGTGCTGGTGGCCGAGGTGGCGGCGCTGGAGCGGCGGCCCGTCTGGCCCGACGGCGTCACCGTGCGCCGGGTGACCGAACCCGCCGGGCTGGACCCCGTCATCGAGGTGCACCGCCGGGTCTTCGGCGGCGACCAGGAGCCGCTGCGCCGCCGCCTGCTCGCCCAGCTGGCCGAAGCCCCGGACCGGGTACGGGTGTTGCTGGTGCTCGCCGGCGAACTACCCGTCAGCGCCGCCCGGTTGGAGCTGAGCCCGGACGGCGACTTCGCCGGAATCTGGGGCGGCGGCACCCTGCCCGAGTGGCGGGGCAGGGGCATCTACCGCGCCCTGGTGGCCCACCGCGCGGCGCTCGCCGCCGAGGCCGGCGCCCGCTGGCTGCACGTCGACGCGCTCCCGCCCAGCCGCCCCATCCTGGAACGGCTCGGCTTCCTACCGCTCGCCGTCACCACCCCCTACCTCAGCCCCGCGCCCTGACCCGGCCGCCCGTCGGCCGCCGCCGGGCTGCCCAGCCGCGCCGCGAAGAACGCGACCGCGTCGGCGGCGGCCCGTGGCGCGGCCGTCGGGTCGGCGGGCGCCTCGGCGAAGAAGTCGTCATGCCGCACCGCCGGGCCCAACGACCGGCCCCGCGTGGTCGGCATGTGCTCGACATAGGGCCGCACCGACACCTCGTAGGGCGTGACCGCGTCGGCCCCGCCCCATCTGACCTCCACCGGCACCGTGACCGACCGCAGGCTCTCGGGGGAGAGCAACGCGCCCATGGCCGGCGCGACCTGGAAGACCGCGCGAACCCTGCGGTCGGTCAGGTCGGCGTCGCAGCCGGTCAGCAGGGCGGCCAGATCCTCGCCGTGGCCCCTGGCGCGCAGGGCCGCCAGCAGATCCGGGAACTCGGGCAGCGGCGGCAGCGGTATCCCGCCGCTCACCACCCGGGCCAGCGCCGCCCGGCGGAGCCGCGCGCCGACCAGCGCGGCCGCCGTGTAGCCGCCGAGCGAGAAGCCCGCCGCCCCGACCGGGCCCAGGGGCCGCTCGGCGGCGAGCACGTCCAGCGCGAACGTGACGTCCCTGGCGCGCTCCCAGACCTGGAGGAACGCCTCCGGCTCATAGCCGTCGACGTGGTTGTTCCCATGGTGGTCCAGCGCGACCACCTCGAACCCCGCGGCGGCCAACGGCCCGGTCAGCCACCGCATCGCGTCGGCCGAACCGCCGGTGCCGTGCGAGACCACGACCAGCGGCGGCGACGGAACGCCGCCGCCCCGGGCCCGCCACCGGTGAACGCGCACCGGGCGCGGCCGGCCGGGCGCGGTCAGGTCGTCGCGGGAGGTGTCCCGCAACAGGACGATCTCGGGGCCGTCGGCGGCCATGTCCGTCATGTGGCCATTCTAGAACGCGAGTTCGCTTCCGCCTCGTAGGTCTCAGCGCACGTCGCGCAACCACCCGCACCAGGTGGGGAGATGGTCGAGGGCGGCGGCCAACTCGTCGAGATAGGCGAGGGTGTGGCCGTGCGCGGCGGCGCGTTCCGGCGCGGTGACCGGCCGGTGCCCCAGGGCGCGCCAGAGGAGGAACGCCGCGCCGCCCAGGCGCATGTCCAGCAGGCCGCCGAACGTGGCCGGCTCCGGCGGGAGTTCGTCGCCCCCGGCCGCCCGGTAGGCGGCCACGACCTCGGTGAAGCCCACCCGCGACCGGCCGTCGGGGGTCCGGGAGAAGTCCAGCGCCGCCCGGGCCGTCTCCCAGCGCGCCAGCTCCTGCCCCGCGCCCTCCCAGTCGAGCAGCACCGGGGTGCGCGCGGTCACCAGCACATTGTCAGGCTTGACGTCGCGGTGGGTGAACACCCGTGGCGCGTCCGTGAGGTGGTCGGTGCCGGCGTCGAGCAGGCGGTGCGCCTCGGCCACCGTCGGCAGATGGGCCGCCACGGCCCGCAGAAAGTCCGGGTCGGTCTCCTTCGGCGCCGACTCCAGCCAGTCCCGCCACTCCTCGACCGGCTGCGGCGGGTGGACGTTGGCGCCGCCCGCCGGGGGCGCGACCGGCAGCGTGTGCAGGGCGGCCAGGGTGGAGCCGACCCAGCGCCGAACGGTCCCTGGCACGGCGGTCGCGTCGAGCCGTTCGCCGTCGCACCACTCCCAGACCAGGAAGCTGACCGGCTCCCCGTCCACCGGCAGGTCAACGAACGGGTCTGGGGCGGCGGTTGCCGGGAGGACCGGGCGGGGCATCGGCACCCCGGCGGCCAGGGCGGCCCGCTCGACGGCGACCGCCAGCCGGTGATCGCGCAGCCACCACTCCTCGCGGGAGCGGTTGAGCCACTTGACCGCCCACGCCCCGCGCTCGGTGCGCAGCCGGAACAGCCGGTGCGAGAGCCCGCCGGCGACCGGTCGCCACTCGTCGACGCGGTCGCCGAGGCCGAACGCCCCGGCGACCAGGGCGGCGACGGACACGGGCGTGCGTTCGGACGCGGGCGTGCGTTCGGGCGCGGGCGTGCGTTCGGGCGCGGGCTTGGGCGCGGGGGGAACGGTGGACATGCCCGCACGCTACCGGCCCGCTTTGTCCGCTGACGACCGGGATTCCGGGCCGGGGCCCCGGGCGGCCCGTTCCCGGTGAGCGCCGCCCTTACAAGGCGGATGTCGCCGGTTCGCCCGGGACCGGCCTCCGGTCCGAACTGATCCGCCCGGCACTGGCCTCCGGGTCAGCGCCGGGCGCGCGCGTAGTGGCGGGCGGCCTTGGCGCGGTTGCCGCAGACGGCCATGGAGCACCAGCGCCGGCGGCGGTTCTGCGAGGCGTCGAAGAAGTGCAGCAGGCATCCCTCGTTGGCGCAGGCCCTGACGCGGCCGGGGTCGATCGACAGCAGCCGCAGATAGTCGTCCGCCGCCAGCCAGGCGGGCAGCCAGGCGGGGGAGTCCGGCTCGGCCTCCTCGGTCGGCCCCTCGGCGGTGAGGCCGCGCCGCAACCGGCCCCTGTCCAGCACGGCGTTGACGCGGGCGAGGGCCTCCCGGCTGGGGTTGGCGGGGTCGCGCACGGCCTCGGCCAGCGCTTCGCGGGCCTGGAGCACGGCGTCGAGGGTGGCCTCGTCGGCGGCGCAGCGCTCGTCGAGACCGTTCGAACGAAGCCAGACGGCGAGCCCCGCGACGTCCGTGAGCAGGTCCTCGGTGATGGCGGTCAGCCGCCAGCGGGTGTTCAACAGGTCGAGCGAGAGCGGCTCACCGACCAGGGGGCGGGGGTCCTCTGCTGCCATGGCGCCCCACCTTAGCGCCCCGCCCACCCTAACCGGTATGGCGTGTGCCAACGGTTGACCGGCCGCGTATCTAACCGTTAAGCTCCCGATGTAACGGTTAGAACATGAACCCCCGGCGGTGGTCGGGGAGTTGGAGGAGAACGCGGTGTCGCTGCGTACCGGGCATGTCGGACTGAACGTGACGGATCTCGATCGTTCGCTGCCCTTCTATACCGAGGTGTTCCAGCTGGATGTGGCCCAGAAGGGCCAGGACGGCGACCGGCGTTGGGCGTTCCTGACCCACGACGGCGCGCTGCTGATCACGCTCTGGCAGCAGAGCGCCCAGGGCTTCGCCACGGACCGGTCGGGGCTGCACCACCTGTCGTTCCAGGCCGCGTCGATCGAGGAGGTCAGGGAACGGGAGGCCGTCCTGCGCGGGCTGGGTGTCGAGTTCGCCTACGACGGCGTGGTGCCGCACGGGGAGGGCGCCGCCTCCGGCGGGATCTTCTTCCACGACCCCGACGGCATCCGGCTGGAGATCTTCGCCGCCACCGGAGCCGAAGCGGCGCCCGCCCCCGACGCCGCCGCGCCCACCTGCGGCTTCTTCTAGTCCCACCCGCTAGTCCCACCCGCGCACCAGGCCACCTGATCAGGAACGTTCACGAAGGGGTCGCATCATGACCGCCGGCTACCACCCGGGAGAACGCGCCGTGCAGCGGCGGGCCAACGCCGTTGACCGCGCCGACCACGCCTGGCGCGCCATCCGTGACCGGGTGCCCCGGGTGGCGGCCGACTTCCTTGCCGAGCGCCGGATGCTGGTGCTCGGGGCCCGGGACGCCGAAGGGCGGATCTGGGCCTCCCAACTGACCGGCCCGGCGGGCTTTGTGACGGCGGTCGACGAGACGACCGTGGCCGTGCGCGCCCACCCCGCGCCGGACGACCCGCTGGCCGACGCGCTCGACGGCCCGGGGCCCGTTCCCCTCGGCACGCTCGCCATCGAACCGGCCACCCGCCGCCGAATGCGGCTCAACGGCCTGGCCACGCCCACCGGGGCGGGCCTGCTGCTGCGGGTGGAGCAGGTGTACGCCAACTGCCCGCGCCATATCGCGCGCCGCGCGGTGACCCACGAACTGCCGCCCGCGCGCCGGCGCCCGGAGCCCATCCGCACGCCGGCGCTCACGCCCACGCAACGGGAGTTGATCGCGGCGGCCGACACGTTCTTCGTGGCCAGCGCCGACCGCGACGGCCCGGTGGACGCCTCGCACCGGGGCGGCAGCCCCGGCTTCCTCCGGGTGCTCGCCCCCGACCGGCTCTGCTGGCCCGACTACCGGGGCAACGCGATGTACATGACCCTGGGCAACCTGGAACGCCACCCCGCCGCCGGCCTCCTCGTCCCCGACTGGTCCGGCGGCACGCTGCTCCACCTGGTCGGCCACGCGGAGGTCGACTGGTCGCCGGAACGCGCCGCCGTGTTCGCCGACGCGGAACGCGTCATCGACTTCCACGTCGAAGCGGTGCTGGAACGCCCGGCCGCAAGCGACCTCCGCTGGTCCCCGACGACGGGCTGAACGCGCTGCGCGCGGGCACCGGGCGGTGGTTGGGCCGCCCGCCCCCGCTCCGGCCGCGCGCCGCACGGCACGACAGCGCCCCGCGTCGGACCGCGTCCGGCTCCCGCCCGGTCGCCCCCCGCAGCGGAGCCCGCCCCGCCCGGGCCGGGGCCGTCGGCCCCGGCCCGTTGTCCGCCCGCGCGCAGCGCGAGGCGACAACGGGCCCCGAAAAATCCCCGTCAGCGGAACCGCTCGGCCAGTGCCACCGTGCGGCGGGCGCCCGCGACGATCGCGGGGTCGACGAACCGGCCGTCGGGCAGCGCCTGCGCCCCGGCGGCGGTCGCGGCCGCCGCGAGGATCTCGTCGGCCGCCGCCACCTCCGCCTCCGTGGGCGCGAACGCCGCCTCGATCACGGGGAGTTGACGCGGGTGGATGGCCGCCCGGCCGACCAGGCCGAGGGCGCGGCCGACCGCGCAGGAGGCCGCCAGGCCGGGCAGGTCGCGCACGTCCGGGTAGACCGACTGCGCCGGCGGCGCGAGCCCCGCCGCGCGGGCCGCGACCACCGCGCGGCTCCTGGCCCAGGCCAGGCCCGTCTCGTCGGTGACGCCCAACTCGGCCCGCAGATCGGCCTCGCCCAGCGCGATCCCGGCCACCGCCGGGTGCCCCTCGGCGATGACGAACGCCCGCTCAAGCCCCAACGCGCTCTCCAGCAACGGCCACAGCGGCGGCACCGCGCCGCCGGGCCCGCCACCCGCCCAGGCGGCGACCGTCGCCACCTCCTGCGGCGAGCGGGTCTTCGGCAGCCGCAGCCCCGCCAGCCCGGGCAGGCCGGCCAGCCGCTCGACCTCGTTCCTGGCCAACGGGCCGGTGAGCGCGTTGACCCGCACCTGCGCCGGCACCGGCGGGCGTTCCGTCAGCAGCTCCGCCGTGGCGTCCAGGGCATAGCCCTTGCGCTCGGGCGCGACCGCGTCCTCCAGGTCGACGATCACCACGTCCGCGCCGGAGCGCAGCGCCTTCGCGACCACGTCCGGCCGGTCGCCGGGCGCGTAGAGCCAGGTCAGCACGGGCCCGGTGTCGCCGGCCCTCGCGCCGTCGGCCGCGTTCACAGCGTGCCCTCCTTCCGCAGCCGGCCGATCTCCTCGGCGGGGACGCCGAGTTCGCCGAGCACCGCCTCGGTGTCGGCGCCATGGGGGCGGCCCGCCCAGCGGATGGCGCCCGGGGTCTCGGAGAGCCGGAAGAGGACGTTCTGCATCCGCACCGTGCCCAACTCCTCGTCGGGCACCTCGGCCAGCGTGCCCAACGCCCGGTACTGCGGGTCGGCGAACACGTCCCGCACGTCGTTGATCGGGGCGATCGCGGCTTGCGCCTCCTCGAAGGCGGCGATGACCGTCTCCCGGTCGTGGCGGGCGATCCAGGAGCCCACCGCCTCGTCCAACTCGTCGGCGTGCGCGGTGCGTTGGGCGCCGGTGGCGAACCACTCCGCCTCGATCAACTCGGGCCGGCCGACCAGCCGCATCACGCGTTCGGCGATCGACTGGGCAGAGGTGGAGACCGCGACCCAGTGCCCGTCGGCGGTGCGGTAGGTGTTGCGGGGCGCGTTGTTGGCGGAGCGGTTGCCGGTGCGGGGCTGCACATAGCCGAGTTGGTCGTACCAGAGCGGCTGCGGGCCGAGCACGGTCAGCAGCGGCTCGATGATCGCCATGTCCACCACCTGGCCCCGGCCCGTGGCCCGCCGCCCCTCCAGCGCCGTCATCACCGCGTAGGCCGTGGTCAGCGCGGCGATGGAGTCGGCGAGGCCGAACGGCGGCAGCGTCGGCGGCCCGTCCGGCTCGCCGGTGATCGCGGCGAACCCGCTCATCGCCTCGGCGAGGGTGCCGAAGCCGGGCCGGCGGGCGTACGGCCCGAACTGGCCGAAGCCGGTGACGCGGGCCAGCACCAACTCCGGGTTGACGGAGTGGAGTTCGTCGGGGCCCAGATGCCAGCGCTCCAGGGTGCCGGGGCGGAAGTTCTCGATCACCACGTCCGCCTCGGCGGCCAGCCGCAGCAGCAGCCGTTGCCCGTCCGGCGACGAGAGGTCCAGCGTCATGGTGCGCTTGTTGCGGCCCAGCAGCTTCCACCACAGGCCGACGCCGTCCTTGCTCGGGCCGTGGCCCCGGGACGGGTCGGGCCGGCGGGGGTGCTCGACCTTGATCACCTCGGCGCCGAAGTCGCCCAGCAGGGTGGCGGCCAGCGGCCCGGCGAAGAGGGTGGCCAGGTCCAGCACGCGCAGCCCGGCCAGCGGGGCGGGCCGGGGCGCCGGGCCCGTGTCGCGGTCGGACGCGGGGGGTTCAGCGAATTCGGCGGGTTCGGCGGATTCTGGGGCGTGGTTCATGGTGCGGTCCAGGGGTGGGGGGCTGAGCGGTGCAGCGCATCGATCTCGGCGCGGGTCGGCATGGAGGCGGAGGCGCCCGGGCGGCTGACGGAGAGCGCGGCGGCGGCCGAGGCCCAGGCCATCGCCGACGGCATCGGCCGGCCCTCGCCGGCGGCGACGGCCAGTGCGCCGACGAAGGTGTCGCCCGCCGCCGTGGAGTCCACGGCCCGCACCGGCACCGAGGGAACGCTGACCGGCTCGGCGGTCCGCGAGGCGTGCAGGCTGCCGGCGGCGCCCAGGGTGATCACCACCTCGGGCACCAGCTCCAGCAGAGCGCGGGCGGCGGCCAGCGGCTCGGACGTTCCGGTGAGGGCGGCGGCCTCGTGCTCGTTGGGCACCAACAGGTCGATGAGCGGAAGCAGTTCATCGGGCAGCGGGCGCGCGGGCGCGGGCGTCAGCACCGTGCGGACCCCGTGCGCGCGGGCGGCGCGCGCGCCGGCGAGCACGGCGTCGAGCGGCAGCTCCAGCTGCATCAGCAGCGCGCCGGCGGCGGCGATCCGCGCCTCGTCGCCCTCGGCGAGGCCGGTGACGGTGCCGTTGGCGCCGGGCACCACGACGATGGAGTTGCCGCCCTCGTCGTCCACCACGATGTGCGCGATGCCGCTGGCGCCCGGCACGGTGCGCAGCCCGTCGGTGGCCACGCCGGCCTCGGCGAGCGCGGCGCGCAGCCGGGGCGCGAACGCGTCGTCGCCGACGGCGCCGATCATGGTGACCGCGCCCCCGGCGCGGGCGGCGGCGATCGCCTGGTTGGCGCCCTTGCCGCCGGGCAGGGTGCGGAACTCCCGCCCGGAGACGGTCTCGCCCCGGCGGGGCGCGGTGGCGGTGAACGCCACCAGGTCCATGTTGGTCGAGCCCAGTACCGCGACGGCGGTGGCGCGGTGGGTGGTCATCGGCGTGCCTCCGGGGTTGGGGCGGTCGCCCCCGAAGCGGGGGCGGTGGCGTCCCGGGGCGGCGGGGCCGCCCGGCGGGTCAGGTCGGCCAGCTCGTCGAAGCCGACGCCGTCGAAGTCGCCGACGGAGCTGGCCAGTTGGTTGCGCAGCGGGGCGGTCCAGCGGCGCGGCAGCGCGTCGGGGTCGCCGGCCAGCGCGCCGGCGACCGAGCCGGCGGTGGCCCCGTTGGAGTCGGTGTCGAGTCCGGCGGCCACCGCCCGACAGATGCTGCCGGTGAAGTCGCCGTCGGCATGGGTGAGCGCGGCCGCCAACAGCGCCGCGTTGGGCAGCGCGTGCACCCAGTGGTGGTCGGCGAACCGCGCGTGCAGCGCGTCGACGGCCGCGTCGAAGTCCCGGTGCGCGCGGGCGGTTTCGACGCCGAGCCGCACGGCCGCCGCGTAACGGGACCGTGCGGGAACGACGGTGAGCCCGGCGGCCAGGCAGCCGTGAACGTCCTGACGGCCCGTCATGGCGGTGGCGACGGCGGCCGCGACAAACATCGCGCCGTAAACGCCGTTGCCGGTGTGGGTCAACACCGCTTCCCGGTGGGCGAGTTCGGCGGCCCGTCCGGGGTCGCCCGGGTGGGTCCAGCCGAACACGTCGGCCCTGATCTGGGCGCCGATCCACTCCCGGAACGGGTTGCGGTGGGTGGCCGTCGCCGGCGGCTCGAACCCCGCCAACAGGTTGCGGTAGGCGACGCGTTCGGCGGTGAACGTCCGCCCGGCCGGCAGCTCGTCCAGCCACAGCGCCGCGACGTCGGCCGTCGTGAAGTCGGTGCCGTGCCGGCGCAGCAACAGCAGGTTCAGCAGCGGGTAGTTGAGGTCGTCGTCCTCCGGGGCGCCGGCGATGTTCTCGGCCAGCGAGGCGGGGGCCGAACGGCGGTTCCACGGGTGGGCGGCCAGCAGCTCGGCCGGCACGCCCCTGGCGGTGAACCAGTCGTTCAACGGCCAGTTGCCGGCCGCCCGCGCCAGCGCCCGGATCGCCGCCAGCGGCAGCTTCTCGACCGGCTTGCCCAACACACAGCCGGCCGCCCGCCCCAGCCACGCGGCCTCCAGCCGCCGGACGTCGGGCGGCTCCGAACGGGCCGGCGGCGCGGGCCAGTCGGGGCAGGCCGCGCGGATCGCGGCCAGCGAGGTGGGCTCGCGTTCGGCCAACGGCGCCGGCAGCGCGGCCAGTTCGTCCAGCAGCTCCTCGGCGAGCCGGCGCAGCGCGGGCGTCGCGGGCTCGGGCGAGGCGCCGGCCCGCTCGGGCGCCCGGTGGCCGCCCGCCGCCAGCCAGCGGCGTTCCACCGCCGCCGCGTCCCGCCCGTCGAGCGCCGCCTGCGCCAGCTCGTGCCCGACCAGGTCCTCCGGCTGCACCCAGGTCAGCCGCAGCGCCGAACGTGCGGGAGCCGTAGGGGAGTTGGGGCCCGTCATCAGGCCGCCTCGATCGCGCGGAAGTACGCCTCGTGCACCCGGCGCCGCTCCAGGTCCCGCGCGAACACCTCGCGCGCCACCTCGGTCAGCGCCGCCGCCGGCGCGTGCAGGTCGAGCCGGCTGGCCCGCGCCACCTCCGCGCTCCACTCCTTGGGCACCGCGCGCTCGCCGCGCAGCGCGCCCACGATGGCGCCGCCCATGGTGGCGATCGAGTCGCAGTCCCGGCCGTAGTTCACCGCACCCAGCACCGTGCGCCGGTAGTCTCCGCCGCCGATCAGCACCATCCCGAGGGCGACGGGCAGTTCCTCGATCGCGTGCAGCCGGGAGGGGCGCCGCGCGCCCAGCGACGGGTTGCGGTACTCCGGCCCCACCGTGTCGAAGGGGGCGACCGCCGCGCGCAGCGGGCCCAGCGCCGCCTCCCAGTCGTCGAGCCCCGAGGCCACCTCGCAGACCGCCTCGATCGCCGCGCGGGTGCCGTCCTTGGCCAGCGCCAGGGCCGTCTCCACGACCGAGGCGGGGGTGGCGCCCGGCCGACAGGCGGCGGCGACGGCGGCCGCGAACACCCCGGCCGCCTCCCGGCCGTAGGAGGACTGGTGGGCGCCCGCCACGTCCAGCGCCTCCGCGTAGGCGGCGGCCGGGTTGGCCGCGTTGACCACCCCGACCGGCGCCATGTACATCGCGGCGCCGCAGTTGACGATGTTCCCGACGCCGGCCTCGCGCGGGTCCACATGGCCGTAGTGCAGCCGCGCCACGATCCACTTCTCGGCGAGGAAGATCCGCTGCAACGGCAGGGCCTCCGCCTCCAGTTCGGGAATCCAGCGCGGCGTGCCGATCAGGTCGGGCACCAGGTGGTCGGCGACCGCGTAGGCGTCCAGATGGTCGCGGACCCGTTCGTAGACCCGCACCAGCGCATGGGTCATCAGGGTGTCGTCGGTGACGTGCCCGTCGCCCTTGTGGTACGGCGCGATCGGGCGGGCGGTGCGCCAGTCGTCCCCGTGGAACGGGCCGACGATGCCCCACACCCGGCCCCCGTGCCGCTCGACGATCGCCTCCGGCGTCCAGCCCTCGACGGGCCCGCCCAGCGCGTCGCCCACGGCGGCGCCCACCAGCACCCCCGCCGTGCGCTCGGCCAGGCAGGGCAGCGGAGTGACCGGCTCGTTCTCGTTCATGCTCGGAGTCCTTCCGAAGGTGGTGCGACGTGCTCGTTCGTGACCGGATCGTGAGGGGTCGTTGCGGGTTCGGTTGCGGGTTCGGTTGCGTGGTCGGTGTCGTGGCGGGCCGTCTCGGGGGAGACCTGGACCGGCGTCGGGGGCTGCGGCGGGGCGCCGAGCGGCTGGGCGTTCTCCAACTGCTCGGCCAGCTCGACCAGATCGGTGCCGGCCAGCCGGGGCAGCGCGCAGCCCGCCAGCGAACGGCAGGCGTCCCGCCAGCTGGCCGGCAGCGCCTCGGCGCCGCCCACCACCCCGGTCAGCGCGCCGGCCAGCGCGGGCGCCGAGTCCGCGACCCGGGAGAGACAGGCCGCACTGGGCACCGCCTCCGTCACCGCCCCGGCGGCGGCCGTGGCCACCGCGAGCGCCACCGGAACGGTCTCCGCCGCCGCGATGCCATAGCTGTAGACGTGGTCGACGATCTCGTGCTCCAGGACCGGGACCAGCGCGAACGCGTTCCCCGGCAGCCCCGGCCGCGCGGCCGCCGCAGACTGGCCCAACTCCACGGCGCGCAGCGCGTTCCGCCGGATCTCCGTCTCCTCCGGCAGCTGACGCAGCGCCGCCGCCACACACGCGTCCATCGACCCGCCGCCCAGCGCCACCGCCACGGCCGCCGCCACCGCCCGCGCCCCGTGCACCCCGTCGCCGTCCTGGGTGTAGCGGGCGTCGAACTCGGCGAGGTCGGCCGCCGTCTCCGGCCGGCCCGGGTGGACGACGGCCAGCACGGCGGCCCGCACACAGGCCGCGTCGTCGAAGTAGTGCGGGTTGTCGTGGCCGGTGGCCGGCGGGCGCAGGCCGGCCGCGAGGTTCCCGAGCCCGGCGCGCACCGAGATCCTGGCGCGCAGCGGGATGTGCGCCGACTCGATCTCGTCCGCCTGCTCGGCGGCCGCAGCCACCTCGTCGGCCAACTCGTTCCACGCCAACGCCAGCGCGGAGCGCACCCGTTGGTCGAACGACAGGTCGCTGCCGCCGGCCGCCGTGGCCGACAGCACCGCCCGCGCGGTGAACGCCGCCCACTCCGCGTCGTCCGACGGGCCCAGCCGCAGCGGGTCGGGCGGCTGGTTGAGCGCGATCGGCACCGGCAGCGTCGTCGTCGCGTTCTGCTCGGCGAAGGTGTCCAACTCCCTGGTCAGCCTGCGGGTCCAGTCCGGCAGCCGGGTCGCCCGGTGCCGGCCCGACGGCCAGCCGGCGGCGTCGCCGGCCGCGATGCCCAGCAGCAGGCCCTCGATCCGGCGCGGCGTGCCCGCCGGGGTGCGCGCGGTCACGCGACCGCCCCCGCCCTGCCGCCGGGCGGCGGCGTCAACCGCTCGGCCACGTCCAGCACATGGCGCCCCGCCATCGACGGCAGGCAGCTGCCGCGCACCGGGCCGATCGCGCCGGCCCACTCGGCGGGGATCGCCGACTCGCCGCCCAGCGCCCCGGCCAGCGCGCCGGCCACGGCCGCCGTGGTGTCCGCGTCCCGGCCCATGTTGACGGCCGTGATCACCGCGTCCCGGAAGTCGCCCCTGGCCGCCGCGAACGCGCCGAACGCCAGCCCGACCGCCTCGGGCGCCAGATCCGTCCACGGATAGCCGCCGATCACGGTCGCCGAACGGACCGCGCGTTCCACCGACAGCTGGGTGGCCAGCGGATCGCGCCGGGCGCGCAGCGCCGCCGCCACCGCCCGGTGCAGCGAACGCGCCGTCCAGGAGTCCTCGGGCACCACCGACAGCGCGGCCTGCACCACCACCTCGGGCCGGTGCCCGACCATCGCCGCCGCCACGCCGGCCGCGACCGCGCGCCCGCCGTAGATGCCCTCCCCGTCGTGCGAGACGGTGCCGTCGATGGCGACCAGCCGGGCCGCCTCCGCCGGCCGCCCGGCCGCGAACACGCCGAACGGCGCCGCCCGCATCGCCAGCCCGTCGCTCCAGGCGTGCCGGTGCTGCGCCGAGATCGGCGCGGCCAGGCCACGGCGCAGGTTCTCCAGGGTGCCGCGCTCGCTGAACCCGGCGCCCCGGAACGGGCCCTCGTCCCGGTCCGCGATCCACTCGTGCCAGGCCGACTCGACCTGGGCCACGGTCAGCCCCGAGCCGTGCTCGGCGAGCAACAGCCCGGAGAAGATGGCGTATTCGGTGTCGTCGGTGCCGGCCGGCTCGTCGCGGACGAAGCCGTCGATGCGGCCCCACCGCTCCCTGATCTGGGACGGGGTCAGATTCTCGGCCGGCGCGCCCAGCGCGTCGCCCACCGCCAGGCCCAGCATCGCGCCCCTGGCCCGGTCCCTGGGCACGACGGGGGCGGGCGGCTGACGTCGGGGAACGGTCCTGAGCCTGCGCGGCCCCTCCTGGTCCCCGGCGGCCTGTGCCGCCGGGGTCGGCTCGGGAACGGGGTCGAGGCTGACGCTCATGTGTGTCGTGCTCATTTCTTCGGTCGTGCGGGTGCCGCCGGACGACGGGCCAGCCGGCCCGGACGCGTCCGTGGCGGCGCGTGGATCACCGGGGGTCGGCGCGCGCAGCGGATCAGCGCTGGTAGCGGTCCAGAATCCGCTGGCCGTCGTCGGTGAGCTTGTCGCGTAGCGTGTCCAGATCGATGCCGCCGCTGTAGTACTCCTGGAGGGCGGGGGTGGCGATCTTGTCCTTCCACTCGGGATAGCCGCGCACCCCGAGCACCGGGGACGGGCGCAGCTCGTCGGCTATTCGGGTCCCGGTGCGCCAGCCGTACTCCTCGGTGTCCAACGCCGGCTCGGCCAGCGCCCGCTCGCTGGTCGGCAGCATCCAGTCGCCCAGCGCCAGGTCCACCTGGTGCTCGGGCTGGGTGAGGAACGCGATGAAGTCGGCGGCCGCCTGCTGGTGGTCGCTGTCCTCGGCGACCGACAGCGTCTGCGGCGCCACGCCCTGGGCCAGCCCGTGCTCGGGCCCGCCGCTCGGCATCGGCAGCACCGTCCAGTCGAAGCCGTCCGGCGCCTGCTGGGAGACCTGCTGCCGGAACGAGAAGTTCAGCGGCAGCATCGCGTACCGGCCGTCGTAGAAGCCGGGCAGGGTGTCCGAGCCCGACATGCCCAGGCTGCTGGCGGCGGCCGTGCCGTCCTCGTGCACCTGGCGGTTGATCAGCTCGGCGACGGAGGAGTCGGCCGCGTCGTAGCGGACGACGTTCTTGCCGTCCTCGCGGGTGAAGACCTCGCCGCCGGTGGAGAGCGCCAGGTTCACCGTCTGGGTGACCGGCTCCTTCATCGACCAGGCCACGCCGTAGGTGTCGGTGTCCCCGTCGCCGTCGGTGTCCTCGGTCATCGCGGCGCTGGCCGCCTCGAACTCCGCCCAGCTCCACGGCTCCTCGGGCGTCGGCACCCGGGCGCCCGACCGTTCCAGCAGCTCCGCGTTGACCACCAGGACCCGGGGCTCCTGGAGGAACGGCACCCCGTAGATGCCCAGTCCCTCCCCGCCGTCGTACTCGGTCGTCGACCAGGCCGCCTCGGGGATGTCGGCGCGCAGCTCCTGCGGGAGCAGCCCGGTCAGGTCGGCGAGATAGCCGCCGTTGGCGAAGTCGGTCAGGTCGGAGGCGTCGTTGTGGATGATGTCGGGGGCCTCGCCGCCCTCGAACGAGGTCAGCAGGTAGTCGTGGATGTTGTCCCAGGAGCCCTGGACATAGCGGATCTGGACGTCGGGGTTGGCCGCGTTCCACTCCTCGACGAGCGCCTTGTTGGCGTCGATCGACTCGGCCTGCCAGGCCAGGCTCAGGAACTCCAGGGTGACCGGGCCGTCCCCGTCGTCCGACCCGCCGCCGCAGCCGGCGACCGCCAGCAGGGTCAGCGCGAGCCCGGCGCCCAGCGCGCGGACGCGTCCTGCGGCCCTCACGCCTTCACCGCCCCGGCGAGCATCCCGCTGACCAGCCGCCGCTGGAGCAGCGCGAAGAACAGCAGGCTGGGCAGCGTCGCCACCAGCGCGGCGGCGGCGAGCGGGCCCAGGTCGGCGACGCCCTCGGCGCCGATGAAGTGGGTCAGGATCACGGACATCGTCTGCTTCTCCGGAGACTTGAGCAGGACCAGGGCGAAGAAGAACTCGTTCCAGGCGGTGACGAAGGAGAACATCAAGGTCGCTACCAGACCGGGCGTCAGCAGCGGCAGCACCACGCTGGTCAGGGTCCGCAACCGGCTCGCGCCGTCCATCGCCGCCGCCTCCTCCAGGGAGACCGGCACCGCCTGCACATAGCCGCGCAGCATCCACAGCGAGAACGGCAGGTTCCACACCACATAGACGACGACCAGGCCCGGCAGCGCGTTGATCAGGTGCAGGTTCCGCAGCACCAGGAAGAGCGGGATGATCACCAGGACGAACGGGAACATCTGGCTGACCAGCACCCACACCGTGCCGGCCTGGCTGATCCGGGAGCGGTAGCGCACCATCACATAGGCGGCCGGCACCGCGATGGCGACGGCGATCACCGCCGAACTGGTCGCCACCAGCGCGCTGTTGAGCGCGGAACGCAGCAGCGGCTGGGTGTCGAAGGCGATCCGGAAGTTCTCCAGGGTCGGGTGCTCGGGTATCCAGGTCGGGTTGATGGAGCCCAGCTCCTGCGGGGACTTCAGCGCCGTGGACAGCAGCCACACCAGTGGGAAGCCGAGGAAGACCAGATAGCAGGCCAGCGCCAGGTACTGCCCGGCGCGGCCGGCGCCGCGCGCCAGCCGGCGGCGGGCCGGCGGCCGGGAGACGGCGGGGGGCGTGGAGACGGTCGGGGGCGTGGCAGCGGTCGGGGTCGTGCTCATCGGGCGTCCTCCTTGAGCCTGCGGCGCAGGAACAGCACCAGCAGCACCGCGATCAGGGCGACCATCGCCAGCCCCATCGCCGCCGCGTAGCCGTACTGCCCGTACTTGAACGCCTCCTCGTAGGCGAAGAGCATCGGCAACCTGGTCTTGCCGCCCGGCCCGCCCTGGGTCAGCACGTAGACCAGGCCGAACGAGTTGAAGTTCCAGATGAAGTTGAGCGCGGTGATGGCCAGCACCACCGGGCGGATCGCCGGCCAGGTCACGGCGGCGAACCGCCGCCACGCGCCCGCCCCGTCCAGCTCGGCGGCCTCCCGCAGCTCGACCGGCACGTTCTGGAGGCCGGCCAGCAGCACCACCGTGGTCTGCGGCATCCCGGCCCACACGCCGACCGCGATCACCGAGGGCAGCGCCAGCGAGAGGCTGGTCAGCCAGTCCACGTTGGAGTCGATGATTCCCAGCTGGCCGAGGGTCTGGTTCAGGATGCCGGCGTCCTGGTGGTAGACCAGCCGCCACATGACGCCGACGACCACCTCGGGCATCGCCCAGGGCACCAGCGCCAGCGTCCTCGCCAGCCAGCGCAGCCGCAGGTTCTGGTTGAGCAGCAGCGCCAGGCCCAGGGCCAGCAGGAACTGGAGCGTGGTCACGCACAGCGCCCACACCATGCCGATCCGGAACGAGTCCCAGAAGAGGGTGTCGTGGCGCAGGTCGGTGAAGTTGAGCAGGCCGACGAACTGGGTCGGCTCGGTGCGCCCCGCCTGGGCGTCGGTGAACGCCAGCGAGACGGCGTAGAGCAGCGGCCCCACGCTCAGCACCAGGATGGGTATCAGGGCGGGCAGCAGCAGGAACCAGGCGCCCCGGTCCAGGCCCAGGGCGCGTTTGCGCTGAGCCGGGGTCCTGGGGGGCGGGGTGCCCCGGTTTCCCTGTCCCGGGACGGCCTTGGCCCGGGAGGGCAACAGAGTCATGCGAACCTCATCGCGTCGGGGGGTCGGTCGCCGGCGCGGTGGAGGCGCGCACGACGAGGCGGGGGTGGGCGGTGCTGGTACGGGGTGGGGCGGGCGAACGGGGGCCGGCGGGCGCGCCGCCGCCCGCCCGGTCGGCGGGCGCGTCGCCGGCCGCGCCGGTCGGGGCGCGGGTCGGCTCCGCTCCGGGCTCGGCGGCGTGCGCCGCCCCCGGGCCGGCGGCCGGGCCCGAACCCGGGCCTTCGAGCCGGTCGAGGAGCAACTCGGCGGCGCGCCGGCCGCGTTCGGACGAGCCCAGGTCCACGCTGGTCAACGGCGGCCAGCCGACCTGGGCCAGCTCGCTGTCGTCCATGCCGGCGACCGCGAGGTCGTCCGGAATCCGCAGGCCACGGGCGAGCAGCGCGTGCGAGGCGCCCAGCGCCAACTGGTCGTTGGCGCAGAACACCGCGTCCGGGCGCGCCGGCAGCAGCCGCTCCACGGCGCGGGCGCCCGCGTCCACGCCGAAGTCGGTGTGGGCGACCAGCGCCGGCTCGTAGGGCAGCCCGCACTCGGCGAGCGCCCTGCGGTACCCCAGCTCGCGGTTCCGTCCGGGCACGGTGTCCGAGGGACCGTTGACGAACGCGATCCTGCGTCGCCCGGTGGCGTGCAGATGGCGCACCGCCAGGGCGGCGCCGGCCACCGAGTCGGCCCGCACGCTGTCCACCGGCACGCCGTCGGGCAGCGAGCCGATGACCACCACGGGCCCGGCGGCCTCGCCGAGCGCCGCGATATGGGCGTCGGTGATCCGGATCGGGACCAGGATCAGCCCGTCGCTGGTGCGGTCCTGAAGGCTGCGCAGCACGGCCAGCTCGTCCTCGGCCACCGCGTCCGTCGAGTGCAGCAGGAGTCGGTAGCCGGCGGCCTTGGTCACCTCCTGGATGGCCCGGACCATCGCCACATAGACCGGGTTGCCGATGTCGGGCATCGCGAAGGTGAGTTGACGCGTGCGTCCGCCCTTCAGGGAACGTGCCACCGCGTTGGGAACGTAGCCCAGCTCGGCCGCCGCCCGGCGCACGCGCTCGGTGGTGTCCCGGCGCGCGCCCTGTCCGTTGAGGACGCGGGAGACGGAGGCTATGGACACGCCGGCGCGTTCGGCTATGGACACGATGGTCGGCTGGCCGCCGTTGGGCATGTCCCGTCCCCTTGTGGTGTGTTCATCCGTGTTCTGAGTCGCTCGTGCCCGGTGTCTCCCGTCTGCCGGCTTTCTGGTGTCTTCCCGCCGATTGCGGCAACTCGCTCCGCTATCGGTGGGCTCCGGTAAACGTTTCCAGGCGCTGGAATCGTTTACAGATGCTCGTGGTGGGGCCGCATCCCGTCAAGGGGGTGACGGCTGTGATCCATTTCTCAGGGGGTGCCGTCATCGATTATGGCGGTTCTGTGGGCGAGTTGTCGTCCTCCTGTGGAGGCGCTCATGAGTGAGCGCCGGCGCGCGTCGTCCACGAGTGCGGACGGCGCGCGCCGGCGCGCGAAGGTGGTGTTGAAGGTGGTGTTACAGCCAGCGCGGGAGCGCCGGTGGTGTCTCGCCCGGGTGCGTCAGGCGCCGTGCGCCCCGGCCGGTGAGCCAGCGCACCAGATCCGCCTGGGCGCCCACGACCTCGGGACCCGACCCGTCGCCCAACACCAGCGGCTCGTCCCGGTCGGTCGGCACCAGGGTCACCGCGACCCGTTCGCCCCGCCGTTGCCAGCCGGCCAGCACGTCGGCGGCCAGCCGGTCCAGCAGCTCGGGCGGCAGCTCGCCGAAGCCCACGCCGTTCGCCAGGTCCACGGCGTGCACCCACACCTCCCTGGTCCGCATCCAGGCCGTCTCGCTGACCGGCACGGTGCGGCCCTGCGCGGTCACCACCTCGGCGCTCCAGGCGGCCGACGGCAGATCCCGCCAGGCCACGTTGAGGTGGACCTCGCTGTGCGCGAAGAGCGCGCGCAGCGCCCTCGGCGGCAGGCTCGCCCCCCGTTCGATCTCCCGCGCCCGCTGCTCGGGCGAGGCGTACATCGGGGTCTCGACGCCGGTCTCGGCCCAGGCGACCAGCCGGGTCAACGCCCGTGCGTTGTACCCGACATGGGCCACCAGCGCCGCCCGGCTCCAACCGGGCAGCAGGCTCGGGCCGGCCAGCTCGGCGTCGTCCAGCCGCGTCAGCTGCCGGGCGAAGAACGCGGTGCCCAGCCGGGCCAGCGCCAGCTCCGTGTGCGGCGCGGCCGCCGCGTCCTCGCGCAGCCCGGCGCCCTGGCGGAGCCGCAACGCGGCCCTGGCCTCGGCGAGTTCACCGCCGGCACCGGTGACCGCGCCACCGGCACCGCAGTCGAGACGGGCCGCCGCGTCGCCGCTCATGCCGTCGCGGCGCCGGCCGGCGCCGCGTCCCCGGCGGTCGTCGGGTCGGCCACCGTCGGGTCGGCCGCCGTCACGTTGGTCAGCGTGCCCAGGCCCTCGACCGTGGTGGTCAGCGTCTGACCCGGCGTCAGATAGCGCGCGGGCTTCCTGGCGTGCCCGACCCCTCCCGGGGTGCCGGTGGCGATCACGTCGCCCGGCCGCAGCGTCAGCACGGTGGACAGGTAGGCGATCAACTCGGCAGGACCGAACACCAGATCGTCCGTCGCCGCGCGCTGCACCTCCTCGCCGTCCACCGAGGTGACCAGCGCCGCGCCCGGGCTGAACTCGTCCGGGGTGACCAGCTCGGGCCCGAACGGCGTGGTCGCCTCGAAGGACTTGCCCGGCAGCCACTGGAGCGTCCGGTACTGCCAGTCCCGCATCGTCACGTCGTTGAGCACCGCGTAACCCGCGATCGCCGCCTCGGCCGTCGCCCGGTCGGCGCGCCGGACCGTAGCCCCGACGACCACCGCCAACTCGCCCTCCCAGTCGACCTGTTCGGACTCGGGCGGCAGCAGCACCGGGTCGTTGGGGCCGACCAGGGCCTCCGGGTACTTGGTGAACACCGTGGGCGCGGTGGGCAGTTCGCGGCCCATCTCCAGGATGTGGCTGCGGTAGTTCAGCCCCACGCACAGGATCTTCCCCGGCCGGGGGATCACCGGCGCCAACTCCACGTCGGCGAGCGGCCGTTGCGGGCCCTCCGCCGTCCGGGCCCGCTCCAGGGCGCCGGCCGCCAGCAGCGCGCCCACGTCCTCGAAGCCCAGCTCGGTGACGGTCTCGCCCGTCACCCGCACCGCCGAAGTGCCGCCCTCGGGCAGCCGGATGGTCGCCAGCCTCATCGTTTGTCTCCCTCGTTTCCCTGCGGGCCGCCAGGGCCCTGCGGCCCTTCAAGGCCCTCAACATGCGTGCGCGCGAAGCCGAGTCGTTCCATCACCGGCGCGTCGGAAAAGCGGAACAGGTCCAGCGGCGTGCCGCCCTCGGCGCCCACCCACCACGGCACCCAGGAGGGCGCCACGAACAAGTCGCCCTTCTCGACGGTGTGTTCGGTGCCGTCCAGCACGATCTGGCCGCGTCCCTCGAAGACCTGGAACACGCTGGAGCCCACCTCCCTGCGGAGGGCGGTCCGCGCGCCGGGGCGCAGCCGGTGGAACTCGGCCCTGAGGGTGGGCATCACGTCGCCGCCGGTGGTCGGGTTGACGTAACGGACCGCCGCGTGGCCCTGTTCGACGGTCGCCGGCTGCCCCTCCTCCTCCAACAGCAGCTGCTCGGTCAACGCCCGGTCGGTGTGCTCCCAGCGGTAGGCCGCGATGGGGGAGGAGACGGTGTCGGCGAGCCCGGTCAGCGGGCGCAGCCCCGGATGGCACCAGAGTCGTTCGCCGCGCGAGTAGTTGGGCGTGGCGTAGTCGGTGACCCGGTCGGAGCCGAACTCGAAGAAGCCGACGTCGGTGTAGTGCGAGAACGGGATGTCCAGGCCGTCGAGCCAGGCCATCGGCCGGTCGGTCTCGTTGTGGTGGCCGTGGAAGTGCCAGCCGGGGGTGAGCAGGAAGTCGCCCCGGCTCATCCGCACCGGGTCGCCGTTGACCACCGTCCACACGCCCTCGCCCTCCACCACGAAGCGGAACGCGTTCTGCGAATGCCGGTGCTCGGGGGCGGTCTCCCTCGGGCCCAGGTACTGGATCGCCGCCCAGAGCGTCGGGGTGGCGTAGGCGTGCCCGGCCAGCCCGGGGTTGGCCAGCGCGATCGCCCGCCGCTCGCCGCCCCGGCCGACGGGGACCAGCTCGCCGGCCCGGGCGGCCAGCGGGTGGAGCGTGGACCAGCGCCACACGTGGGGCCTGGCCCGGGGCGCCGGGCTCATCGGCATCAGGTCGCCGAGCTGGGTCCACAGCGGGATCAGGTGCTGGGCCTCGAAGTCCTCGTAGAGTCGCCGCAGTTCGGGCGAGTCCTCGCCGGTCATGGTGTTGGCGACCGACGCGTGGTCGGTGGGTCGCTCCTCCACGGTCATGAGCCGCTTCCTTTCTCGCGCCTCTCGCGCCTCTGGCGCCTTCAGCCTCGCGACGCCGCAGCCCCGTGGCGTCGGCGCCCTGAGGGCCGCCCGCCGGTCGGCCCCTTCCGTTGGCCCGCCACGCTAGGAGCGGCACCGGCGCGGCCGAGGCGGAGCCGCCCTGGATTCTGTTATGGCGAACCGTCGAGGGCCCACGGGGACACGGAACGGGCGCAGCGGGGTTGTGATCAGGCGGTCTCTTGCCGGAGGCCCGTCCCGTATAGCAGAATCGCGGAACGGAAGCCGCCCACCCCGCCGGGCGGAGTTCCTAGGGTGCGAGGCCGTAGGCAGGGCCGTCAGCGGCCGAGGAGACGGCCGTCGGACGGTCGGAAGGAAGGGCACGGCACATGAACGTTCTCGTCGTCGGCGCGGGGATCGGCGGGCTCACCCTCGCCCTGGAGCTGCACCAGGCCGGCATCCCGTGCCGGGTGCTGGAGGCCGTGCCCCGGCTCGCGCCCATCGGCGCCGGCGTGAACCTGCTGCCGCACGCCGTACGGGTGCTGGACCGCCTCGGGGTGGCGGACCGGCTCGCCGCCGCCGGCGTGGAGACCGCCGAGTCGGTGTTCTTCAACCGCTTCGGCCAGCTCTGCTACCGCGAGCCGCTGGGCCGCCGCGCCGGCTACGACCACCCGCAGCTGTCCCTGCACCGGGGCGATGTGCAACTCGGCCTGCTGGCCGCCGTCGAGGAGCGGCTCGGCCCCGACGCGGTCCAACTCGGCCGCCGCGTCGTCTCGTTCACCGACGACGGCGAACGGGTCACCGTCACCGTCGAGGACGCCGCCACCGGCGCCCGCAGCACCGATTCCGCCACCGTGGTCATCGCCTGCGACGGCATCCACTCCGCCGTCCGCGCCCAGCTCTACCCCGAGGAGGGCGAGCCCCGGTACTCCGGGGTCACCATGTGGCGCGGCGTGACGCCCTGGCGCCCGTTCCTCAGCGGCGCCAGCATGGTCCGCGCCGGCTGGCTGGCCTCGGGAAAGATGGTGATCTACCCGGTGCGGAACGACGTCAACGAGGCCGGCGACCAGCTCGTCAACTGGGTCGCCGAGGTGGAACGCCCCCGCGACACCACCCGGGACTGGACCCGCGCCGGCCGGCTGGACGACTTTCTGGACGTCTTCGCCGACTGGCACTTCGACTGGCTGGACGTTCCGGCGCTGATCCGGGGCGCCGAGTCCGTGCTGGAGTACCCCATGGTCGACCAGGACCCGTTGCCGCGCTGGACCTTCGGCGGCGTCACGCTGCTGGGCGACGCCGCGCACCCCATGGTGCCGCGCGGCTCCAACGGCGCCGGGCAGGCCATCCTCGACGCCCACGCGCTGCGCACCGCCCTGGCCGGGACGCCGGGCGACCCGCGCCGGGCGCTGCTCGCCTACGAGGCCGAACGCCTCCCGGCCACCACCCGGGTCGTGATGACCAACCGCGTCCAACCGCCGGACACCATCCTCAAGGAGGTCCACGACCGCACCGGGGACCGCCCCTTCGAGCGGATCGAGGACGTCATCAGCCAGGAGGAGATGGCCGCGATCTCCGACCACTACAAGAGAGTCGCCGCATATGACAAGGATCTCGTCAACCGCCAGTGACGCCGCCCCCGCCGCCCGCGTCACCACGTCGGCAGGCCCGGGCACGTCCGCAGGCCCGGGCACGTCGGCAGGCCACGGCGCGTCCGCAGGCCCCGCAGGCCCCGGCGCGTCCGCCGGCCGCCCGTCCGTCCGGGAGCGGGAGACCGCGACCCGGGGGGCGGCGGCCGGCTGGGCCGCCACGCCCCCGCCCTACAGCCTCGCCTCCGTTGACAACGCGCTGCGGCTGATCCACGCGCTGGACGAGCGCGGCGAACTCCGCGTCTATGAGGCGGCCGAACTACTCGGCGTCGCCCGCTCCACCGCGCACCGGCTGCTCTCCACGCTCTGCTTCCGGGGCTTCGCGACCCAGCGCGGCGACAGCCCCGTCTACCGCCCGGGCCCCGCCCTGGTGGACGCGGGCCTGCGCGCCCTGTCCCGCCTCGACCTGCGGCAGATCGCGCGGCCCCAACTCCGCGCGCTGGCCGACGAGACCGGGGAGACCGTGCACCTGGTGGTGCTGGAGGGGAACGGCGCGCGCTTCGTGGACGGCGTCGAGTCCACCCAGCCGCTGCGCGTCGGGCTGCGGGTCGGCATGGTGCTGCCGGCGCACGCCACCGCCGCCGGCAAGGCGATCCTCGCCGCGCTGCCGCCGGAGCGGGTCACCGACCTCTACCCGCGCGGCGTGCAGACGCTCACCGACCGCACCCTGGCCAGCCTGGCGGAGATCCAGCGCCATCTGGCGACCGTGGCCCAGGCCGGGCACGCCACCAACCACGGCGAGAGCGCCGACGACGTGGCGGCCGTGGGCGTGGTCATCCGCGACCAGGCGCGCCACCCGGTGGGCGCGATCGCGCTGGCCGCGCCGGCGGAACGGCTGCTGCCGCCCCGGATTCCGCTGATCGCGCAGCGGATGCACCGGGCGGCCGGCATCATCAGCGGGCACCTCCTGCCGGGCACCACGGCCGGCTGAGCGCGGGCGCGGCGTTCCGCGTGCCCGCGCTCTGCGCTCCGCACGCGCCGGGCGCGGCTTGACCTGAAGGGGACTTGAGGTTGTCTGCTGGGGCGTGACGGGAACGACCCGCCACCGCCACGCCCGAGGAGCACCGCCATGAACGCCACGCCCGCCGCCGTTCCCACGCCCGAGGACGAGGCCGCCATCCGGCGGCTGGTCGCCGACGCGTCCGCCTACCAGAGCGACGCCGAGCGTCTGCTGCCGCTGCACACCGCCGACGCGACCGTGGTCAACTTCGGCGGCCGCCGGGTCGCCGGCCGGGACGCGCTGGAGACGGCGATGCGCGCCGCGTTGGCCTCGCCGCTCGCCGACGTGACCACCTCGGTGGAGATCGAGGCGATCCGGCTGATCCGGCCCGATGTGGCGATCGTCGCCTCGATCAAGAACGTCTACGACGGGCGCGGCCCCGACGCGGACGGCGAGGAGGCCGTCCCCCTGCCGGCCAGCTCGGGCCGGCTGACCTATGTGCTGGTCAGGGAGGGCAGCGAGGTTGACAGCGAGGGGGACAACGAGGGGGACAACGAGGGCCGGGACGGCGGCGGTTGGCGGATCACCTCGGCCCAGACCACGCCCATCCTCAGCTGACCTCGGACGTCCCGGGGAGCCCGACGCCGGGCCCCGCGCCGCCGAAAACCCGCTGGGCGGCGCGGGGCCCGGCGCCGTATCGTTCCCGCCCATGACCTCGACCGCCGACCCGGCCGCCCAACTCCCCGCGCTGCGCGCCTTCCTGGCCGCCTTCGCCCGCCGCCAGGCGCCCCGCGTGGACGAACTCCCCTGTGGCTTCGCGGTGGTGAACGAGGAGCTGCCGCACTCGCGCGCGGACAACCAGCTCTTCGTGGACCGCGCGGTCGATGACCCCACGGCCCTGCCGGCGCTTGTCGACCGGGCGCTGGCCGGGCTCGCGCACCGGCTGGTCACCGTGCTGGACGACGAGACCGGCCGGGCCCTGGCCGCGCCCCTGACCGAGGCCGGCTACGAGCACACCGTCGATCTGCTGATGGTCCATCAGGGGCCGGTGCCGGCGGCCGAGTCGGAGCGGCCACGCGCCGAGGTGGTCGACCTCGACGCGCTGCGCGCGCCCCTGACCCGCCGCTGGCGCGGCTTTCTGCCGGGCGCGGATGACGAGACGCTCCGGCAGCTGGTCGAACGCCGCGCGGTCCGCCAACGGGGCGCCCCCGTCGTGCGGTTCGTCGGGTCCCGCACGGAGAGCGGCGAGGTCGCCTCGTGGGCCGACCTCTATCTCGACCCGGCCGCCGGGCTCGCCCAGATCGAGGACGTGCTCACCGCCGAGGAGCACCTGAGCGGGGGCCACGGCAGCGCCGTGATGGGCGAGGCGCTGCGCCTGGCGGCCTCCGCCGGCTGCGCCACCCGGTTCCTGATCGCGGAGGCCGACGACTGGCCGCGCCACTGGTACCGGCGGCTGGGCTTCGTCCCCGTCGGCCGCATCCACTGCTTCGAACGCGGCTGACGGGGACCTGCGGGCGCGGCCGCGCCCCGAAACGGCTCAGGCCGAGCCGCTCAACGCGCCCTCGCCCGGGCGGCGTTCGCCCCGTTCACCAGGCTCGCCCCGTTCACCAGGTTCGGCCCGCTCCTCCGGCTCCGCCCGTTCGCCCTCCGGGCCGTCGCCGGCGGCCGCCGGCTCCTCGGCCCCGATCGGCCGAAGCCCGCGCAGTCCGCGCAGCGCCAGCCAGGCGACGACCAGCATCAGCCCGGAGCTGAGCATCGTGATCAGCCCGGAACCCGAACTGAACGCGTCGCGCGCCGAGTTGAGCAGCGTCTCGCCGGCCGCCCCGGGCGTCTCCCCGGCGACGGCCACCGCGCCCGGCAGGCTGTCCTCGGCGAACTCGGCCGCCTCCGCCGGCAGTTGCTCCGGGCTCTCGCCGTCCATCCGGCCCCGGTAGACCGCCGCGCCCACGCTGCCCAGCACCGCGATGCCCAGCGCCATACCCAGCTCGGTGGCCGTCTCGGAGAGCGAGGACGCCGCCCCCGCCTTCTCCGGCGGCGCCGTGCCCAGCACCAGGTCCGTGCCCAGCACCATCGCGGGCGACAGCCCGACCGCGCCGACCAGCAGCCCGGTCACCGTCCAGGCCAGCGAACCGGGGTCCACCGACATCAGCGCATAGCCCACCGCCGCCACCAGGAACCCGACCGCGACCACCCGCCCCGGCGGAACGCGCCGGGCCACGGCCGGCGCCACCATCGAGCCCACGATCATGCCCGCCGTCATCGGCAGCATCCACAGGCCCGCCCGCAGCGTCGACATGCCCTGCACCATCTGGAGGCCCTGGATGAAGAAGAGCATCACCCCGCCCGAGGTGAAGGTGGCGAGCAGCAGCAGCGTCAGCGCGCTCGTGAACGAACCGTTCCGGAAGAGCCGGATGTCCATGAGGGGCGCCGGCAACGTCCGTTGCCGCCGCACGAACAGTAGCCCCATCAGCGCGCCGAACACCAGCGAGGCCAGCGGCAACGTCGCCAGGCCGTCCTTCGCCAGCTCCTTGATCCCGTAGATCAGCGGGATCATGGTGGCCAACGACTGACCGACACTGATCGGGTCGAGCCGTCCCGGCTTGTCGTCCCGGTACTCCGGCAGCAGCAGCGGCCCGGACACCAGCAGCACCACCATCACCGGCACGCCCAGCAGAAAGACCGAGCCCCACCAGTAGTGTTCCAGCATCACCCCGCCCAACACCGGGCCCACGGCCGCGCCGGCCGAGAAGCAGACGATCCACACGCCGATCGCCATCGATCGTTGCCGGACGTCCTTAAACATGTTGCTGATCAACGCCAGCGTGCTGGGCATCAGGGTCGCTCCCGCGACGCCCAACAGCGCTCGCGCCACGATCAGCATCAGCGGCGAGGTGGCGTAGGCCGCCGCCACCGAGGCCGCGCCGAACGCCGTCGCGCCCAGCAACAGCAGCTTCCGCCGCCCGATCCGGTCACCGAGCGTGCCCATCGTCACCAGGAAGCCCGCGATCATGAAGCCGTACACATCGAGAATCCACAGCAGCTCGCTGCTGCTGGCCCCGAGATCCGCGCTCAGCTGCGGCGCGGCCAGATGCAGCACGCTGATGTCCAGCGCGAGCAGCAGCGTGGGCAGCGCCAGCACGCCCAGCCCGACCCACTCGCGCGCCCCGGCTCTCCCGGTGGCCTCGTCGACCGTCATCACACGGCCCTCCCCTCACATTGTTCTCACCCTCTCAGGCGCGAGACGCGACCTCGCGACCGGCAGATCCGGTCTAGCGGCGGCACGGCGGCACGGCGGCACGGCGGCGCGGCGGCGCGGCCGGCCCGGCGCGTTCCGGGTCCGGCGGGAGAACGGCGGGCCGGCCGTTCCCCGCCGTGCGGTGCGATGGCGGGGGAACGGCCGGCCCGGTCGGGCGGGGACCCGGCGGGCTACTCGCCCGCTGGGCCCGGGAGTTCGACGCCCTCGGCGACCGGGGTGCCGAGGTTCGGCGTGCCGTCCGCGTTCCAGTGCACCGGCTGCGCGCGGCTGGTCCGGGTGCCGCTACAGCCGTCGGACGGCGAGGAGTTGGCGTGGTAGACGATCCACGTCTCGCTGCCGTCCGGCGAGGTGAAGAACCCGTTGTGTCCCGGGCCGTAGACGCCGGCGGCGTCGTCGCGCTGGAAGATCGGCTCGGGGTGCTTGACCCAGCCGCCCGGGTCCATCGGGTCGCCGACCAGCTCCAACATGCCCAGCTTGTAGTCCGGCGTGTTGCAGTGCGAGGCCGAGTAGACCAGGAACGTCCGCCCGTCGTGGCGCAGGATCACCGGGCCCTCGTTGACGCTGCCGCCCTGCTGCTCCCACGCGTGGGTCGGCGTGGAGATCCGCACCCCGGGCGCCGCCGGGGTCCAGGGGTTGGTCAGCGGGGCGACATAGAGGTTCTGGGTGCCGCCCTCCCAGAACGAGTACAGCAGGTAGAGCCGGCCGTCCGGCATCGTCAGATAACTGCTGTCGATCATCCAGCGGTTGTCGCCGTACGGGTCGATCTGGCCCCGGTAGGTGTACGGGCCCAGCGGGTCGTCGCCGGCGCTCTCCAGCACGTGGACGTGCTGGTGGTCGATGTTCCCGGCGACGCCGGCCGAGTACGTCAGATACCAGCGCGGCCCGTCCGGGCCTTCCAGGCGGTGCAGCTCGGGCGCCCAGAAGTTGCAGCACCGGCTGGGGTCGTTCTCGGTGTAGACGGTCACCGGCTCGGCGTTCCGCAGCCCGCCGAGGGTGTCGGCGACCCGCATCTCCCAGTGCGAGGCCCAGGTGGTGCCCAGGTGGTAGTAGCGGCCCTCGTGTTGGACGATCCAGGGATCGGCGCCGTTCTCGGCGACGATCGGGTTGCTGAACGCGGCGGTCGGCGCCGGGTCGCTGGCCGGCGTCTCCTGCGAGGCGCCGGCGGGGCCGCCGGCCTGGAAGAGCAGCAGCAGGCAGCCGAGCAGGGCTGCGGTCAGAGCGCCCAGCCGCCGCTTGCGGCGGAGGGGGTGAGGGGATCTCATCGCGGCTCCAGTGAGGGGACATGTGTGGGGACCATGCGTGCGCCGGGCGCGGCAACGACCGGAGCGGTCGGCCCGCATGTTCGACATGCCGAACGAATGTCGATATCCCGGAAACGCGAGGGTAGGGCGGAGCCGGGTCCCGGTCCAGGGACAAAACCGGCCCGTCCCCCGAGGTAAACGTTCACCACGCGCGCGGGGCCGGCCAGGCCCCAACTCCCGTGCCAGAACCGGCGGATGGAGAACGGGGCGTGGCGGCGCCGTCGAGTTGGTGTGCCCGGCCGTCGTGTGACGGCCGGGCCGGCGCCATCGGGAGACCGGGTGGTTCCGCGCGGTCACGCGTAGCCGGTGCCCGACGTCCCCAGGGTCAGGTACCGCTTGTACTCGTGGGCGTCCAGCGGGTTGCCCGTGTGGCGCGGCCGGCTCGGCGGGGTGCCGCGCATCCGGCGGTCGCCCTCGGGGCGCGACAGCGCGATGCCCTCGCCACGGGTCAACTCCGGTAGCGCGGCCAACAGTTCGGGCGCCAGCCGGCTCGGCACCTCGGCGGTCAGGAGCCAGGCGTCCCCGCGTTCGGCGGAGGTGAGCACCCGGCCCTCGACCGTGGCCAGTTGGGCGGTCACCGCGCCGAGGGTGTCCGGCGGGATCTCGATCTCCAACGTCAGGCAGGGCTCGAAGACATGGGTCCCGGCGGCCCGGAGGGCCCGCATCAGCACGACCGGGGTCAGGCCCCGGAAGTCGGCGGCGACGCTGTTCGGCGCGTGGTGCCCGACCCGGAACAGCGTGACCCGACAGTCCGTCACCTCCCAGTTGTACAGGCCCTGACGCAGGCTGTGGAACACGGCCTCCGCCACGGCCTGGTGGAACGCGCGCGGCATCGCGCCCCACTCCACGTTCCGCTCGAACCGCACCCCGCTGCCGGGCGGCAGCGGCTCGACCCGCAGGCCCACGGTGGCCCAGAACTCGTTCGGTCCCCGCTTCCGCAGCTCCGACAGCGACTCCCCGACGCCCGCCGGGCGCTCGAAGTAGACCGGGGTGACCGGCGCGAAGACCGCGTCCACGCCGAAGTCGCGGCGCAGCCGCTCGCCGATCACCTCGCGCTGCACCGCCCCGTAGAGCAGCACGCTGAGCGTCCCGTCGAACGCGGTGCGCGTCCTGATCAGCGGGTCCTCGTCGGCCAGCGCCGTCAGCGCCGCGTGCAGGGCCACCTTCTGCTCGGGGCGGGCCGGCGCCACCACGGTCTCCAGGCTGGGCGGGGCGAAGTGCGCCGGCTCCGCCGCGCGCGGCGGCGAGCCGATCCGGTCCCCGATGCGCACCCCGGGCAGCCCGTGCAGCCGCCCGATCTCCCCGGCGCGCAGCGGCCGTTCGCCGGGCCCGGGCCCGGGCCCGCCGGCATCCGGGCCGACGCCTGGCGCGACCACCTCGATCCGGCCGATCCGGCCGCCGAACTCGCCCTCGGCGCCCCCGGGTTCGCGCCGCCGGAAGGTGACGCGCCGCCGGGCGCGCAACTCCCCGTCGAAGAGCCGCAGATACGCCACCTTCGCGCCGTCCGCGCCACGTTCCACGGCGAAGACCGTGCCGGCGGGCGCGGACGCCTCGCGCGGCTTCCGGGGCGGCGACAGCGCGGCCAGCGCCCTGGTGAGCGCCGGCACCCCCTCCCCGGTGAGCGCCGAGCCGGCCAGCACCGGGTGCGCGAGACCGGCCGAGGTGTGGGCCGCCAGCAGCGCGCCCAGCTCGCCGCCGGACGGCGGCCGGTCCTCGACCAGCCGGGCCAGCAGCGTCTCGTCCCGCTCGGCCAGCGCCTCGGCGACCTCGGCCGCCACCGCCGGTTCGGCCAGCGAACGCGCCAGGGCCACCGCCCGGCGGCTGCCGGCGTCGAGCACCGTGGTCAACGGGACGGCGGCCGGCGTCAGCCGCGCCCGGATGTCGGCGAGCAGGGCCGCCGGGCGGGCCCCGGCCCGGTCGATCTTGTTGACGAAGAGCAGGGTGGGCAGCCCCATCCGGCGCAGCGAGCGCATCAGCACCCGGGTCTGCGCCTGGACGCCCTCCACGGCGGAGAGCACCAGCACGGCCGCGTCCAGCACCGAGAGGGCGCGTTCCACCTCGGCGATGAAGTCGGGGTGTCCCGGGGTGTCCACGAGGTTGATCCGGCGGTCGCCGAGCGCGAAGGGCGCGACGGCGGTGCGGATGGTGATGCCGCGTTCGCGCTCCAGCTCACCGGCGTCGGTCCGGGTGTCGCCGGTGTCGACGCTGCCCAGCCGGGCGATGGCGCCGTTGTCGAAGAGAAGTCGTTCGGTCAGGCTGGTCTTACCCGCGTCGACGTGGGCGAGCACGCCGATGTTCAGAGTGGACAGGGGCACGGAGGTCCTCGGAGATCAGGAAGGAACGAGTGGGCGCTTCGACTGCTCCGAAGTGACGCCGCATCTGCCTCTCCTGTCCGTTTCCGATCACATATTCCGTGTCCATGGGTGACGGTCGATACCCGGTCCGGGGGGCCGTCCGCCCGGGCAGCGTACTCGCGCCACGGTGTGGCGCGAGTCATTTATACGTCGGCGGCGCGACCGCGCGGACGGGACGACCGAAACTGGCCTGAACAGGGCGGAAACGGACCGGTGTTCGCTGGTTCCCGTAGCGCCGGTGCACCTAGAGTGAGCAGACGCTCCACGGGGGGCGTCGCCCGGCGGCGGCCGATGCCGGCGTGGGCGTGCAGCGGACATGCGGAGTCGGCCCGGAATGGTGTACCAGGTTCCACCGGAGACAGCACACTTCGTCGATCGGGAGGACGAGCAGGCCCGGGCGTTCCGCGCCGTCTCGGAGTGGAAGGGCGCCTCCCGGCCGCTGTGCCTGGCCCTCAGCGGGCTGGGCGGCACCGGCAAGACCGAGCTGGCCTACCGGCTGGCCCGCACCCTGCGCGACCGCTACCCGGACGGGGTGCTGCACGTCGACCTGGACGACCTGCGCCGCGACGGCGCCGTCGAAGTCACCGACGCGCTGGGCCAGTTGCTCGCCGCGCTGGACATCGAGGGCCGCTGGCTCGACCGGACCCTGCGCGACCGCAGCCGGCAGTACTGGGACCGCACCGACGGCCGCCGGCTGATCGTGCTGATCGACAACGCCCGCACCGCCGCCGAGGTGGTGCCGCTGCTGCCCGCCTCCGGCGACAGCCTGGCCATCGTCGCCAGCCACGGCCCGCTCTACGACCTGGAGAGCGGCTCCGCCGTCGAACTGCCGCTCGCCCCGCTCACCGACCGGGACGCCGCCGAGCTGCTGCGGCTGATCGTGGACGACCCCCGACTCGTCGAGGAGCCGGAGGCGGTCGGCGGGCTGCTGCGGCTCTGCTCGGGGCTGCCGGCGGCGCTGCGGGTCGCCGGGCAGTGGATGCGCCGCCACCGCAGGCGCCCGCTGGCCCGGCTGCTGGCCGAGCTGGACGCCGAACTCACCGACAGGGGACTGCCGATGGTCGAAGCCGTGTGGGACGCCGCCTACCGTTCCCTCGACGCGAACGCCGCCCTGCTCTACCGGCTGGTCCCGCTCCTCCCCGGCGGCTCGTTCACCGCCGAGGGCGCGGCCGCGCTGCTCGGCCGGGGCCGCGAGGCGGCGGACGACGCGCTGGACGCGCTGGAGACGGCCGGCCTGCTCGACCCGAGGGGCCAACGGACAAGGCTGCCCGACCTGTTGCGCGCGCACGCCGAGCGCAGGGCGCGGGAGGACGGCGACGAGGGCGAACGGCGGGCGGCCGCGACCCGCGTCGTCCGCTGGTATCTGCGACAGGGCCAGCGCGCCGACCTGCTGGCCGCCGGGCCACGCCTGACCGTGGCCGCGCCGGCCGGTCCGGTGCCCGGCGCGCCGGACGTCGAGTTCGGCGCGGGCCGGCCCTCGGACGCCCACCGCTGGCTGGAGGCCGAACGGCACGCGCTGCACGGCTCGGTGGCCCTCGCGCTGCGGCTCGGGCTGCACGCGGAGTGCTGGGCGCTGGGCGAGCCGCTGTGGACGCACTTCCTCGACCACCCGCACCACGCGGAGACCGCCGAGTCCTTCGGCCTGGCCATCGAGGCCGCGCAGCGCGACGAGCACCCGCCGGCCCTGGTGCGGATGCGCAGCCAGCTGGCCCGAGTCCACTGGGAACGCGGCGAGTTCGAGGAGGCGGCCGCACAGCTGACGCAGGCTCAGGCCACCGCCGCGCTGCTCGGCGAGGGGGAACGGGACCGCAAACTCGCCGCATCCGTCGTGGAGTTCAGGGGCACCCTGCACGGCAGGCGGGGCGACTGGCAGTCGGCCGCCGCCGACTTCGCCGAGGCCCGGCGGGCCCACCGGGCCATCGACAACGCCTACGGCGTGCTGCTCGGCACCTACCGCCTCGGCGAGGCGCTTGCCGCGCTCGGCGAACTGGGTCGCGCCGAGGAGCTGTTGGTGCAGGCCCGCGCGGGCGCCGAGGAGCAGCGACGCGAACGCATCGCGGCCCGCGCGGCGTTCGCCCTGGCCGGCGTGCTGCGCCGCCTCGACCGCCCCGCCGAGGCCCGCCCGCTCTACGAGGCGGCGCTGGCCGCCGCCCGGGCGCGCGGCGCCGACTGGGACGAGGCGCGGGTGCTGCGCGCCTACGCCGACCTCGCCGACGAGCAGGGCGAGGCAACGGAGGCGGCCCGACTCCGCGCCGCCGCCGAGGCGATCGAGGAACGACGCGGGGCCGCCGCCGGCTGAACGGCCCTAGGGCGTGTCTGACAAATGATCACGATAGGGGTGACCGCGTCGTGGATGAAGAGATGCCTTTCGCCCAGGCCAACGATCTACGCTGGCTCGATGGGGAACGATCGACGCGTCCGCCACCTCGTGGTCGACAAGGCCGTCTGGCATTGGACTGTCCGGCATCGGGTGAGACCGGACTACGCTGACTGCCGGCTGACGCTTTCTCTCTTCCCAGAGGTGCCAGCGCAAGGCGTTCGACGCCGATTGGCCCTGGTCTTTGCCCCGGGCCCGGACAGAATCGTTTCGAACTCGTACTTCGAGGCGGGCACGGTCGTGCGCCTCCCGGACCGCGCCTGGCTCAACCTCTACGAGCCGGGAACGGTTCGACGCCTGCTCGACGCCGCGGCGCCTGCTCTGGACACCCGGCCATCGGTGCAGAACCTCGAAGTAGACGGCTGGCCCCACTTCGCTGAAGTCGTGGACCACGCCAATGCCGCTGAGACTCATACTTGATCTTGTGGCTGGTCGTGGTGAGTTGACGGATGCGGCGTGGGAGCGGATAGCTCCGTTGTTGCCGGTCTTGGATGGTCGGGGGCGGCCCTGGCGGGATCATCGGCAGGTGATCGATGGGGTGCTGTGGCGCTTGCGGACGGGGGCTCCGTGGCGAGATCTGCCGGAGCGGTATGGGCCGTGGCAGACGGTCTACGAGCGGTTCACCCGGTGGGAGTCCGACGGCATGTGGGCCCGATTGCTGGAGCACGTTCAGGTTCGTGACGATGCGGTTGGCCGCGTGGAGTGGACGGTTTCGGTGGACTCGACCGTCAACCGGGCTCACCATCATGCCGCCGGCGCCCGGAAAAAGGGGGCCCGGACGGGGACAGACTGGAAGATCCGCAATGCTCGGCGGCGCGGCAGGCCCTCGGCCGGTCCCGCGGCGGACTGACTACGAAGGTCCACCTGGCGGTGGACGGCCGTGGCCTGCCCCTGTCGTTTGTCGTGACGGCCGGGAACGTGAACGACTCCACGATGTTCGACGCGCTGCTGGGCGCCATCAAGGTGCCCCGCGCCACGGTTGGCAGGCCGCGACGCCGTCCCGACCGGGTGTTGGCCGACAAGGCGTATTCCTCTCGGGCCATCCGGGCCTGCCTGCGGCGACGCGGCATCCGGGCCACCATCCCCGAACGCTCCGACCAAGTGGCCAATCGCAAGCGGCGCGGCACCCGCGGCGGCCGGCCACCAGCCTTCGACAAAGAGCAGTACAAGGGCCGCAACGTGGTCGAGCGCTGCTTCAACCGTCTCAAGCAGTTTCGCGCGATCGCGACCCGCTTCGACAAGCTCGCCGTCCGCTACCAGGCGGGACTACACCCGGCCTCGCTCACCTTGTGGCTCCGCGACACCGCAGCATGATCATTTATCAGACACGCTCTAGCCGAACGGGCCTCCCCGTTCCCCCGCGAGGGGAAGGCCCCTTCAGCCGTTCAGTCCTTCAGCTGTCCTGCCCGGCAACCGCTCAGTCCTTCAGCACTCGCCGCCCCAGCGGGCCCACTCGAAGGTGGCCGGGCCTGAGACGATCCGGGAGTCCGGCGTGTCCGACGGGTAGTGCAGGCAGCCCGTCACCGCCGTGCCATCCCCCTTCGCCACGCGGTACCAGATGTGGTCGGCGCCCGGGTGGTGACGGCCGTTGTTGTAGATGGCGATGCCCGTGCTGGACGTGAGGTTGGTCTCGATGTCCCCCTGCGATATCAGCGTCGGCCTGCCCTCGAAGCTCGGGGTTTCCCAGACACAGACATGGCGCTCCGGGCAGTGGGACTTGGCGGCCGACGCCGAGGGCGCCAGGGTCAGGGTGGTGGCGGCGACGGCGAGCGCGGCCCCCGCCGCGCCGACGGTCCTGCGGAAACGCATGGGTTCCCCCTCCGTTGCGTGAGCCCGCCGGGATCGGCAGACGTCCTCAGCCTGGCGCGGCGGAAGGGGAGTTGGGCGAGGCTTCACTCCTGCGTGAACGGTCGCCGATAACGCGCCGCCGATGCTAGGGACGTCGAATGATGGAACGTCACACGGCGTGCCCGGCCTCCTCCGGCGTCGCCGGCCGCAGCGCGACGGGGAACGGCCGGCCGCCCACCACGGCGGTGAACGGGCCGACGCCGTCCGGGCGTTGGAGCAGCCGGGCGTGCGCCGCGCACAGCGCGGCCGCCGGGTCGGTGTGGATCAGCCGGCCACCCACCGCCAGCGGCGCCAACTCCAGGGCGAGCAACGGGCCGCCCCTGGCCCGCAGCACCGCCAGGTCGGCCCCGAGCGCCACGCCGGCCGTGGCGCAACCCGGATGGTCGTCGAGCGCCGCGTCGATCCAGCCGGCCGCCGTCCACGCGACCCGGTGCGCGGCGGCGGAGCGCTCGGCCCGCCGGTAGAGCAACCCGGCGCTCTGCGCGTGCCGTTCACCCGCCACGCCCTGCTCGGCGGCGAGGAAACGGGCCGGCGCCCGACGCCACGGCGGGTGCCGCTCCACGGTGACCCGCTTGCCCTCCACGCCGGCGTTCACCGCGAACGCGGTTGGCACACGCGGCGGTTGGGCCAGCACCGGCAGCGGCTCGGGATCGGGCGGCGGGCCCACCGGCGCCAACTCCAGCAATCCGTACAGCTCTTCGCGCAGCAGCGCCAACGCCCGCCCGCGCCGGGCGAACGCCGCGTCGGCCGCCTCCGCCACGCCGTTCGACACCGGCGCCGACAGCAGCGCGGGCAGCTCCTCGGCGGCCGTCAACCGGGGGCTGGCGGCCAGGAGTTGAGCCATCGGGCTGCCCGGGATCAGCTCCCGCCCGCCGTCATACGCCGCGACCGTCCGCCGGCCCAGCGCAGCGGCGTAGAGCGCGGTCGAACCGTGGTCGGTGACCACGGCATCCGCCGCCACCAGCAGCGTCGCCCACTCCGCGTGCGGCCCCGGCAACAGCAGCCCCGCCCGCAGCGCCGGCTCCAGCCACTGCTCCAGGTCGAACGAGCCCAGCCTGCTGCGCTCGTTGGGATGGGCGACCAGCGCCAGCTGGTAGCCGTCGCACGGCAGCGAACCCAGCAACTCGGCGGCCAGGCCCGGGCGTTGGGCCAGCAGCGACTCCGGGCCCCAGGTCGAGGCCAGCACCACCAGGCGCCGCGCCCCGGTACCCAACGCCGCCCGGTACCGGTCCCGGTGCCCCACCGAGGCCAGCAGCCGCTCCAGCGTCGGGTCCCCGACCACCACCGCGCGGGCGGCGGCCTGCGGGCTGGCCTCGGCGAGCCGGGCCACCTGCTCGGGGTGCGCCAAGAGGTGCCTGGTGGCCACGGTCGCGCCGTCGGCCAGCAGAAACGCCGGGTCGAGCCCGGAGGGCGCCCCCTCGGTGCCCTCGTCCGGCAGGGTCTTGCCGAAGCCCGCGCCATGCGGCAGCAGGGCCAGCGTGCCCCGCAGCGAACCCAGCCCGCCCTTGGGGCTGGCCGCCACGATCAGGTCAAACCTGTCGGCGTTCGCGCGCCCCCACGGCACCGTCCTGGCCCCCGCGCGCTCCACCGCCACCAGCGCCTCGGCGCCGAACTCAGAACCGGGAACCAGCGTGAACCTGCGGGCGATCCTGTCGTCCCCCGCGAAGACCGGCAGCACGTCCAGCAGCCGGTGGAGCGCGGTCGCCGAGCGGGCCGCGAAGAGCACCGTCCGGGCCGTGCGGCGGTTGTCCGCCGTCGCCGCGCCGGCGGTGGCCCTCGGGCTGTCGCCGCTGGTCACCGGCGGTTGCATGGGTTGTCCGACGGCATGGCTCGATCGTACTCGTCGGTGGTGGGAGGGCCAGCCGGCCTGGGAAGAATGCCGGCATGACGGAGTGGGGAGTGGCGCTGATCGCGGCCGGCTCGGCGCTGCTGGCCAGCCTGATCAGCGGGATCTTCGCCCGGTCGGCCGGCCGGCGGCAGGCGGCGGCGATGCTGGAGACGGTGCGCATCACCGTCGAGCAGCAGCGGCAGGAACGGGCGCTGGCCGCGCGCCGGGCCACCTATCTCCGCTTCCTCGACGCCGCCGAGACGGTGCTGCTGGCCCGCCGGGTCGGCGGCTCCACGGCCGAGGACCGCGCCGCGCTGCAACGCGCCATGGGCGCCGTGCAGTTGGAGGGCCCGGGCCCGGCGGTGAACGAGGCGAGTGCCCTGCTGGAGGCGTTGCGCCGGGAGCGCGGCCTGGACGAACTGGAACGCGCGCGGTTCGCGTTCATCGCCGCCGCGCGGGAGGCCCTTCGGGCGGGGGACGCGCCGCGGGTGTGAGGGGGCGGAGGCCCGGAGGCCCCGGGGGGCCTCCGGGGCCGGCCGGCGGACGGTGCCGGCGAACACCGGGCACCTCGCGCGGGGCGCCGTTCGCCCTGGGGGCGAACGGGCGCGGAGGGGTGGGTGCGGGTGGGGTGGTGGGTGCGGGTGGTAAGTGCGGGCCGGTGGCCGGTGCGGGGCAGCCCGACTGGTCGTTCTGTTGGTCGACGAGACCCTGCGGTGTGGTGGGGGCTCTGGCGCGGACCACGACGCCTGGCCTACATGGCGCACGACCAGCCGGGTGCGGGCGTAACGAATGCCGGCAGGAGGCTGGCTGGGAAGGGGGGCGCGGCTTCCGGGAGGTGGGGTTCGTTGCCGAACGGGGGTCAGCTCTGGCGACCGTGCCCTACGGGCGCGGGGACTGCGGCTTGTTCGAGGGACGGTTGGCGGCTGGGGGCGTGCGTGGCGCGCACCGGCTTCGCCGGCCTGCCCCGGCATGTCGTCCGTCTCGGATGTGGCCGATCGTCGGGCTTATCAAGGGGCCGGTGGCGGATGTTGTTGAGAGGTGCGGTGCTTCGTGGGCTCGGTCAACGACCACGCTGCCGCGCGAACATCGCCTGCCGTCGTGGTAGTCCGCGTGCCGTCGACTCCCGAAGGCGGGCGCGGGGGGTGGGGGACTCTTTTTATAGGTGCCCGTTTGGAAGTGAACGGATTGTTCAACGCCCGGGTGGCCTGCGGCTCCAGGCCGTCAACGGGGCGCGGACGTGGCCACTCCCGGACCACCCAGCCGACCAGGACGTCTCGTCGGATTCTTCCGCTAAGCCGCGCCGCCGCGAAGATCCGAACGAGACAGCCAAGGCCCGCCCACGCAGGACGACCCCGCTCTGCCGCGCGCCCGCTCAGCGCGCGGCCCGCCGGGGCCCCATCCTCCGCCCGCGCCCCGCCACGCGCAGCGTTCCGCCCGCGCGCACCGCGCACCCCACCGTCGCCGCGCCTCCGTCCACCCGCGCCGCGAGGTACCCCGCCCGCCCGTGCGTCGCACGCCCGCGCCCGCGCGGCGTTCCGCCCGCCCGCGCCGCGTACCCGGCCGGGCTCCGCCCCGCGCGCACTCCGCTCGCGCCGCGCCGCCGGGAGCAGCGTTCCGCCCCGCGCGCCCGCCCGCGCCCCTGCGCGCCCCGCCCCCGCACGGCGCCCGCGCAGGGCCCCCGCCCCGCCGCGCTCCCGCACGGCGCCCGCGCCAGGCCGGCCAGGCGCGCCCGCGCGCCGCCCGGCGCGCAGTGCCGGGGCGCGCTCCCCTAAACCCCCGGAGGTGGGGGTCAGACCTCCACCAGCACCTTCCCCCTGCTGGCCGCCCGCAGGGCATACAGGTTCTGGTACGCCGTCGGGAACGCGTCGAAGCCCCGGTGGATCGTCTCGTCGAACGCGATCTCGCCGCGTCGGACCGGTTCGCCCACCTCGCGGCGGAGCGTCGCCAGGTTCTCCTCCGTGAACCACTCCTCGGCGAAGATCCCCCGGATCGTCGTGCGCGGGAACATGATGTACGGCAGCAGCCTCGGGCCCATCCAGTCGCCGTTGACCGTCGTGGACCACTGCCAGCACACCGCGACCCGGCTGTAGGGCCGCAGCATCCGGAACGCCGCGTCGGTGACGCTGCCGCCGAGGTTGTCGAAGTAGCGGTCGATGCCGTCGGTCGCGGTCAGCAGCGCCTGGTGGGTGGCGTCCACGTCGTCGCCCTGCCGGTAGCGCAACACCCGGTCGAAGCCGAAGCGTTCGAGGTAGGGGATCTTCTCCTCGCTGCTGGTGGTGCCGATCACCCGCGCCGCCCCCGCTCGCTTGGCGAGCTGCGCGGCGAGCGTGCCGATGGCGCCGCTGGCCCCGCTGATCAGCACCGTGTTGCCCGGCTGGACGTCGAGGAACTTCGTCATGGTGCCCCACGCCGTGATCCCGGGCGTGCCCATGATGCCCAACGCCGTGGTGAGCGGCAGCCGTTCGTCGTGGTCGGCCGGGTCGAGGCGGCGCATCGCCGGCAGCCGCAGCGGGAAGCCGCCGTGCCGCCAGACCCAGGCGCGGCCGTCGCTGACCAGGTGGGTGCGCCAGCCGCCGAAGCCCTGCACCAGGTCGCCGACGGCGAAACGCGCCCCGGGGCCGGCCTCGATCACCTCCATGATGGAGTCGCCGCCGACGTGGTGCCCCAGCGGGGTCTCCAACGACAGCCCCACCAGGTACGGGTCGATGGAGACATAGCGGGTCCGCAGCAGCATCTCGTCGTCGCGCAGCGAGACGTTCAGTTCCTCGGTGACCTTCTCGTAGATCCGGCTCGCCTCGGGGATGCCGGGAACGTGTTCGCGGACGACCCACTTCTCGCTCTTCAACGTGAGTGCTCCTCGGTGAGGTGGGGGACGGCGACCGGCCGCCGGTTCGGGACGGTGGCCGGCCGGTCGGCCAACGGGCCGACGGGGATGACGAGTTGACGGGGTGGCGGCAGATGCCGGTCGATCTCGGCGGTGAACTCCCGCCCGTCGTCACGGCAGATGAACTGCATGACCTGCCGCCCGGCGGCCGCCGCGCGGATCAGCCCGCCGACGGTGACCCAGACGCCCGACATGTAGAAGTTGGCCAGCCCCGGCAGGACCGGGCCCAGGCGGTTGATCTCGCGTTCCAACGTCTCGCCGCCGTCCTCCATGAACGGCTGCCAGCCGGGGAACGCCCCGTTGTGCGCGGCGGTGTAGCGGACCTGGGTCAGCGGGGTGGCGACGTCGCGCACAGCCACCGCCTCCCGCAGCCCGGGGAAGCGTTCGTCGAGGAACGCCTCAAGTGTGGTGCGCACGCGGCGCTTTGCCGCCAGGTACGCCTTGCCGTGCCGGACCGGCAGGGTGTGCAGGACCTGGCCGCGCCGCACTCGGCTGGCCTGTTCGGGGCCCTCGCGCAGCGCGCGCCAGGGCGCGGCCTCGGAGAAGTACGTCGCGTACACCACGCTGGTCCCGGCGGGCGACAGCTCGGGGTAGTGGCGTTCGCGGAACTGGACGTTGACGCTCGGGTGCCGCATCCCCGGGAGCCGGTCGGCGAGTTCGGGGTCGAGGAGGTAGGTGGTGCAGGGGTCGGCCTCGGGGAAGTCGCGGCGCAGCCCGAGGAAGAGGGAGACATAGCCGGGTGAGAGCATCCCCGGCTCGTCGATGGTGCGGGTGTAGAGCCGGCGGTAGGTGTCGTTGAGGTAGCGCCCGCCGAGCATCCCGAGCACGGCGGTGCGCATGTCGCAGGCGGCGACCACGATGTCGGCGCGGAACTCCCGGCCGTCGCTCAGCCGCACGCCCACGGCCCGGTCGTCCTCCACCAGGATCTCCTCGACCCTGGCGTTGTAGGTGATCTCGCCGCCCAGCCGCCGGTACCGGTCCTCGATGGAACGGGCCAGCCCCAGCGAGCCGCCCTCGGGCACGCCGGCCGAGCCGTTGGCGTGCGAGGCGAGCTGGAAGTAGAACGGCAGGACGGGGAAGTCGGGGTGCTTCTCGTAGAGCACGAGGTTGAACGCGTCGCGCAGCAAGGGGTGTTGGAAGCGTCGCGCGTAGTCGGTCATCAGCTCGGTGATGGACCGTCGGATGGCGTTGAGGTAGGGGAGGAACGAGCCCATCATCCGCCACCGCTCCAGGCGGCCCATCATCGCGACGGGTTTGAGGAACGGGTAGACGTCCAGGGCGCGTTGGAAGGTGCGCAGGTTGCGGCAGAAGTGCCGGATCTGGCGGGCGTCGGCGGGGGAGATCTCGGTGAGGTGGCGGCGCAGCCGCTCGGGGTCGGAGTAGAAGTAGACGGCCCGCCCGTCGCGGGCGCGCACGACGTTGAACACGTCGAACTGCCGGATCACCTTGCCCTGGAGGGCGCCCAACTCCAGCCAGATCTGGTGCATCTCGTTGCCTGGGCCGCTGCCCAGCAGCCAGGAGACGCACCAGTCGAAGGTGAAGTCGCCCCTGGCCCAGGAGGTGCAGGAGCCGCCGGGGATCTCGTGCATCTCCAGGATGTGGGTGCGGTAGCCGTTCATCCTGGCGTAGGCGCCGGTGGCCAGACCGCCCAGGCCGCCGCCGATGATGATCATGGTCTCTCGGGTCCCTCGTGGCTCTGCCATCCTCCTGCGCTCTCCCTCGCTCTCGCTTCCCCCGCTGTCTCGCACCCCCCGGTGGGCGCCCGGGGTGTTCCCGGGCGCCCGGGTTTCAGGCGGGCGTGCCGCCGGTGGACGAGTCGGCGTCCCGGCCGGTCAGCAGCGACCGCACCAGCGCCGCGGTGTGCTCGACGCCGTCGGCGTCGAGCAGTTCGGCGTGGCCGCCGTCGCCGCGCAGCACGACCGTTCCGGCCGTGCCCGCGCCGTGCCAGCTGCCGGCGCCGCCGGGCGCGTACAGCTCGGCGTTGCCCCGTTCCGTGATCACCCCCAACGCGGCATGCACCGTGCCGGAGTTGGGCGTGCGGCTGGCGAACTCCAGGTAGTCCCTGGCCTGTTGGCGGGTCTCCTCGGCCACCACGCGGGAGCCGGTGTGGCGGCGCAGATGGTCGTGGAGTTCCTCGTCGAACGCGTCCAGCACCCGTTCGGTGAGCCGGAACGTCGCGGTCTGCCGGGGCGAGTCCACGATCAGCACGCGCCGCACCGAACGGCCGCGCGCCTCAAGCGCCTTGGCGACCTCGAAGGCGAGGTTGCCGCCCAGCGAGTAGCCCAGCAGGTCGAGCGGCCCCTCGGGGGCGATCCCGGCGACCCGGTCGGCGTAGCGGGCGACCTTGTCGTCCCCGGCCAGGTAGTTGAACGCGACCAGCCGCCACTCGGGCAGCCGCTCGGCGAGTCGCCGGTAGACCAGGCCGTGGCCGCCGGCCGGCGGGAAGCAGAACAGCGTCGGCCCCCGCTCCGCGTTGAACGTCAGCCAGGGGCGGGCGCCGGCCAGCCGCCCGGTGACGACGGCCTCCACCGTGCCGGCCATCCCGTGCAGCGTGGTCACCCGGAACAGCTCGCTGACCGGGATCGTCACCTGGAACTCGACCTGGAGCGCGTGGATCAGCTCGATCAGCCGCACCGAGCTGCCACCCACCGCGAAGAAGTCGTGGTGCAGCCCGACGCGTTCCACCCCCAGCAGCCGCCGCCAGTGCGCGGCCGTCCGCTGCTCGTAGAGGGTGACCGGCGCCTCGTAGGGAACGGCGTCGCCGCCGGCGGCCGGCGCGGGCAGCGCGGCCAGGTCGACCTTGCCGTTGGGGGTGAGCGGCAGCCGCTCCACCGCCGTCAGGTGGGCGGGGATCAGCTGGGTCGGCAGCGCGGCGGCCAGGTGGCGGCGCAGCTCGGCCTCCCCGGGCGCGTCCCCGGGGGCGCCCGGCACCCAGTAGCCGCAGAGCGCCGGCTCGCCGGCCGCGTCCGGCCGCACGGTCACCACGGCCTGGGTGACGCCGGGAACGGCCAGCAACTCGGCCTCGATCTCGCCGGGTTCGATCCGGTGGCCGCGCACCTTCAGCTGCGTGTCGGCGCGGCCCAGCAGCCACACCAGCCCGTCGGCGTCCCAGGTCGCCAGGTCCCCGGTGCGGTAGCGCCGCCGGCCGTCGCCCAGCAGGTCGGTGCGGAACCGTTCGGCGGTCAGCTCCGGCTCGCCCACATAGCCGAGCGCGACCCCGCCGCCGCCGATCCACAGCTCCCCGGTCACCCCGGGCGGCACCGGCTCGCCCCGCTCGTCCAGCACCCACAGCGTGGCGCCGGGGAACGGGCGGCCGATCGGCACCATCCGGTGCTCGTCCATGCCCCCGGTCGGGCCCTCGAAGAAGCAGCTGTCCACGGTCGCCTCGGTGAGGCCGTAGGAGTTGACCACCCGGGTGTCGGACCCGGCCAGGGCGGCCAGCCGCCGGTACTCGCCGACCTTCCAGGAGTCGGAGCCGACCACCAACAGCCGCAGAAAGTCCAGCCGTTGGGCGCTGGACGCGCAGTAGTCGGCGAGGGTGCGCACCACCGCCGGAACGAACTCCACGCAGTCGACGTCCTCCTGACGCATCGTCCGGTACAACGCCTCGGTCTGGAAGAGCAGTTCGCGCTCCACCAGCACCAGCCGGCCGCCGGAGCCGAGGGCGCGGGCGATGTCGCCGAAGAACACGTCGAACGACGGCGAGGCCAGCTGGAGATGCACCCGCACCTCGCTCTCCAGCCGGTAGGCGTCGCGCCAACCGGCGTAGGAGTGGGCCAGGTTGCGGTGGCTGACGGCCACCGCGCGCGGCCGGCCGGTCGACCCCGAGGTGAAGACCAGATAGGCCGGGTCGTCCAGGCCGGCGGGCCCGCCGCCGGCGTCACCGGTCTCGTCCGGTGCCTCCTCGCAAGGCTCCGCCAGGTCCGCCAGCGCGGCCGTGGCGCCCGGCAGCCCCTCGGGCGCCGGCCCCTCGACCAGGGTCAGCGCGACGCCGGCCGTGGCCGCCATGGTCGCCAGCCGCGCCGCCGGATAGCCGGGGTCCAGCGGAACGCAGGCGCCGCCCGCCTTCCACACCGCCAGCAGCGCCACCAGCAGCGCGGGCGACTTGGGCAGGCAGAGCCCCACCGCGACGCCGGGCCGCACGCCCCGGGCGCGCAGCCGCCGCGCCAGCGCGCCGGCCCGCCGCTCCAACTCCCCGTAGCCCAGCCGGATCGCCGCGCCCGCCCCGTCGGGCAGCACCACGGCCACCCGTTCCGGCGCGCGCCGCGCCCAGTCCGAGACCAGCTCGTGCACCGGGCGGTCCACCGTGACCGTCTCGCGCGCGCCGCTGAACTCGCCCAGCAGCCGGGCGCGTTCGTCCGGCCCCAGCATCGGCAGCGCGGTCGCCGACCGTTCCGCCTCGGCGCGGGTCAGCGCGTCGAGCAGCCGGGTGTAGTGGCCGGCCATCCGCGCCACGGTCTCGGGCCGGAACAGGTCCGAGTTGTACTTGAGCACGCAGTGGAACCGGCCGTCGGCCGCCTCCTCGTAAGCCGAGAGCGTGAGGTCGAACTGGCCCTCCTCCTCGGGGAGTTCGATGTACTCCAGCCGATAGCCGTACTTCTCGGTGGCGACCCGGTGGTGCAGCAGGATGAACATCGCCTGGAAGACCGCCGAGCGGCTCGGGTCGTGGGCGAGGCCCAGCCGCTCCACCAGCAGCACGAACGGGTACTCCTGGTGGTCGAGGCCGCCCAACACCACCGTCCGCACCCGGCGCAGAAGTTCGGCGACGCTCGGCTCACCGGACAGGTCGAGGGCCAGCGGCAGCGGGTTGACGAAGTAGCCGTAGACCGAGCCGAACTCCTCCCTGGTCCGCCCGGTCACCGGGCTGCCCACCACGATCCGCTCCTGGCCGGCGTAGCGGTGCAGCAGCAGGTAGTAGGCCGCCAGCAGCACCATGAACACGGTGGTGTGGTGCTCCCGCGCCAGCGCGTGCACCCGGGCGCTCAGCTCCTCGTCCAGCGCGAAGAACTCCGAGCCGCCGTTGTGGGTGCGCACCGCCGGCCGGGGCCGGTCCGTCGGCAGCGTCAACACCGGCGTCTCGTCGGGCAGTTGGTCCCGCCAGTAGCGGAACATCCGTTCGGCCTCCGGGCTGGCCAGGAACGCGTTCTGCCAGTTGAGGAAGTCCAGGTAGTGGGTGGTGGGCGCGGGCAGTTCACCGGGGCCGCCGCGCCGCAGGTCCTCGTGGACCGCGAGGAGTTCCTCGATGAAGGTGAACGTGGAGATGGCGTCCGAGATGATGTGGTGCACGCCCTTGGTGATGATCCAGCGGTCGTCGGCCCGCCGCAGCAGCCGGAACCGCACCAGCGGATCGCGTTCCAGGTCGTAGGGCCTGCGGTACTCGCGGATGATCAGCTGGTGGATCGCCTCCCACGGCTGGTCGGCGACGTCGAAGACCGCGCTGTCCTCGCGCGGCTCCGGCGCGATCCGCTGCACCGGACTCCCGTCCTCCAGCAGGAAGTTGGCGCGCAGCTGCGGATGGCGGGCCAGCAGCCGGCGGAACGCCTCCAACATCAGCTCCGGGTCGAGGGCGGCCCGCACCTCGACGGCGCCGCCGATGTTGTAGGCGAAGCCGTCGGGGTCCAGCTGCTTGAGGAACCACAGCGCCTTCTGGTTCTGCGTCAGCGGATAGCACGCCGGGTCGGTGTACACCGGAACGGCGGCGCCCTCCGTGTCGTCCGTGCCCTCGGCCAGCCGCGCCAGCAGCTCCTCGCGCAGCTGGCCCCGCAGCTCGCCCACCGTCGCGCCGCTGAGCAGCGCCACCACCGGCAGCGTCACGCCCAGCTCGGCGCCCAGCCTGGCCCGCAGCTCCATCGCCAACAGCGAGTCCAGGCCCAGCAGTTGGAGCCCGATCTCCGCGTCGAGCCGGTCGGCCGGCACCCGCAGCACCGCGCCCACCACGGCGGCGAACCGCTCGGCCACCAGCCGCTCCCGCCCGGCCTCGTCGGCAGCGGCGAACGCCGCGGCGAACTCCTCGGCGCCGGCCGCCCCGTGACCACCCGAGCCGTCCGCGCCGCCGCCGGCCGCGCCCGCCGCCAGCTCGGCGACCAGCGGCGGCGGCGTCGCGTACCAGGACAGGAACGTCGGCCAGTCCGCCACCGTGGCCACCAGCAGCTGCGGAACGTCCTGCCCGACGATCCGCTCCAGCACCGCCATCCCGGCGGCCGGCGCCAGCGAGGTCATGCCCCTGGCCTGCCGGTAGTGCTCGACCAGACCCAGCTCCTCGATCATCCCGGTCGCCCACGGGCCCCAGTCCACGCTCAGCGCCGGCAGCCCCAGCGCCCTGCGGTGGTGGGCCAGCGCGTCCAGGAACGCGTTGCCCGCCGCGTAGTTGGTCTGGCCGGCCGTCGGCAGCCAGGCAGCGACCGAGGCGAAGAGCACGAAGTGCTCCAGCGGCTCCTCGGCGAGTCGCCGGTGCAGCGCCCAGGCGCCCAGCACCTTCGGGTCGTGCACGGCGGCGAACGTCTCCCGGTCCATCCCGGGCAGCAGCGTGTCCCGCACCTCGCCCGCCAGGTGGAACACGCCGCGCACCGGCGGCAGCGCCGCCGCCCGGTGCCCGTCGAGCCACGCGCCGAGCGCCGCCTCGTCGGTCACATCCACCGCCACGGGCGTGACCTGCGCCCCCAGCGCCTCCAACTCGGCGACGAATCGCACCCGTTCGGCCGTCCGCTCGTCCAGCCCGGCGGCCTCCCGCCAGCGGGACCGCTCCGGCAGCGGGGTGCGGCCCAGCAGCACCAGCCGCCGCGCCCCGCGCAGCGCCAGCGTCCGGCACAGCAGCCGGCCCAGCGCGCCGAAGCCGCCCGTCACCACATAGCAGCCGTCGGCGCGCAGCCGCAGCGGCAGCGGCCGGGTCAGCCCCGACGCCGGCCGCAGCCGGCAGCCGAACCGCCGCCCGCCGCGCAGCGCCACCTCGTCCTCGCCGGCCCCGCCAACTCCGTCGGCCCCGGCGCCGCGCGCCAGCAGCTCGGCCAGCAGCGCCTCGGCCTCCCCGCGCGGCCCGCCGGCGCCCGCGCCGTCCAGGTCGAGCAGCACCCCTGGCCAGCCGGTCAGCTCCTGGTAGCGCAGCACCCGCGCCACGCCCCAGGCCCGCGCCCCGAACGGCGCCACCGGCTCCCTGGCGCGCACCGCCTGGCTGCCCCTGGTCACCACATGCAGCCGCCCGGAACGCCCCGAGGCCAGCAGCGTCCGGGCCAGCGCCACCAGCCCGTACGGCCCCAACGCGGCGTCGGTGGGCGACAGTTGGGCATCGGTGGCCAGCTGGTCGAGCGCCCGCAGGTCCACCACCGCGTCCAAGGTCCCGAGTCCGGCCAGCGACCGCGCCACCTCCTCGGCGGCGTCGACGCCCAACGGGCCCTCGGACCGCACCAGTTGGCAGTGGCCGCCGCGCTCGGCGACCAGCGCGGCCAGCGCGTCCGCCACCCCGCCCGGCGGGTCGGCGAGGACCAGCAGCCGCCCGGGCACCGGCGCCGACTCCCTCTCCAGCGGAGGCAGTTCGTCCCAGACGGGCGCGCTCAGCCAGCCGTCGACGGTGGCCGTCGAGACCGCGCCGGCCGCCCGTTCCACGTCGGCGGCGCGGAAGCCGGCCACGGCGCCCAGCGGCGCCCCGTCGTCCCCGTACAGCGTCAGGTCCCCGACCAGCAGCTCGGCGCCGCGCTCGGCGACCCGCGCCCGCACCCACACCGGGCGCTCGCCCACCGGGCCCAGCCGCACCTCGTCGATGGCCACCGGCAGCCGCACCGCGCCGCCCTCCCGCGCCGGCTCCTCGGCGAGCACCCCGGCCAGCAGCGTCTGGAAGCAGGAGTCCAGCAGCACCGGGTGCAACTGGTGCTCCCCGCCTTCGTGTTGGTGGGCCGCCGCCGGCAGCCGCAGCCGGGCCAGCGCGCCATCGGGCCCCAGCCACAACTCCTCGATCCCCTGGAACGCCGGCCCGTAGTGGTAGCCGTGCTCCGCCAGCAGCGCGTACACCTCGGCTCCCGAGCGCCGTTCCGCCGCCCGTCTCCGCTCCGCCGCAAGGTCCAACGGGCCGCCCAGGGAACGGGGTTGGCCGCTGCGCACGGTGCCGCTGGCGTGCGTGACCGGCTCGGGCCCGCCCGTGGACACCACATGGAAAGCGGCCGAGTCCGGGGCGAACGCCAGCCGCACCGGCACCGCCCGGTCCTCCGGCAGGAACAGCGCCCGGCGCAGCTCCACCTCCGCGACGGCCGTGTGCTCCCCGCCGGTCAGCGCGCGCACCGCCTGCGCCGCCATCTCCAGATAGCCGGCCGCCGGGAAGAGCGCCCGCCCCTCGACCCGATGGTCGCCCAGATAGGGCGCGCGTTCCAGATCGAGCGCCGTCTCCCAGGCCGGCGCCGCGCCCGGCAGCCGGCGGCCGAGCAGCGGGTGGTCCCGCTCCCCGAGCCGCACCCTGGCCACCGCCGGCGGCTCCGTCCAGTACCGCTCGTGCCGCCACGGATAGGTCGGCAGGGCGACGGGCCGGCCGGCCGGGTGCAGCGCGTGCCAGTCGGGGTCGACGCCCAGCGTGAACAGCGCGCCCAGCGTGCGGGCGAACCGTTCCGGCTCGTTCTCGCCCCGCCGGATCGACGGCAGCGCCTGCCCGGCGACCTCCCGGCGCGCCAGGCACTCCGCGATGGAGTGGCCCAGCACCGGATGCGGGCCGATCTCCAGGAACAGCTCGAACCCGTCGTCGACGAGGCGGTCAACCGCCGCCTGGAACCAGACCGTGTCCCGCACGTTGCGCCACCAGTAGTCGGCGTCCAGCTCCTCGCCGCGCGCCACCGCGCCCGGCAGCGCGGTGAGATAGAGCGGCACCTGGGCACGGCGCGGCTTGAGGTCGGCCAGCGCCTCCCGCAACTCGCCCTCGATCAGGCGCATTCCGGCGCTGTGGTACGGCACGTCGACGTCGAGGAAGCGGGCGAAGACCCGTTCGCCGGACAGCTCGTCGGCGAGTTCGGCCAGCGCGGCCGACTCGCCGGCGAGCGTCACCGAGCCCGGCCCGTTGACGGCCGCCAGGTCGATCCGCCCGCCGAACCGCCGCGCGCGGCGGGCGGCCTCCGCGTGCGGCAGGCCCACGGCCAGCATCCCGCCGGCGCCGACCAGCCGGTGCTGGAGGCGGCTGCGGTGCACCGCCACCGCGACGGCGTCCGCGAGGTCGTACACCCCGGCCTCGTGGAACGCGGCGATCTCCCCGGTGCTGTGCCCGACGATCGCGTCCGGGACCACGCCCCGGGACCGCCAGAGCGCCGAAAGTGCCGTCTGGAGCGCGAAGTTGGCCGGCTGCGCCAGCCAGGTCTCCGCCATCCGGGAGCGCTCCTCGTCGGCCAGCAGCTCCTCGCGCAGCGACCAGTCCACCAGCCGGGAGAACTCGCGGTCGCAGCGGTCGATCGCCTCCCGGTAGACGGGCTCCTCGGCGTAGAGCCGCCGGCCCATCGCCCACCACTGCGGGCCCATCCCGGTGAACACCCACACCAGCCGCCGGCGCAGCCCCTCCCGGCGCTGCCCGACCGACACCAGCCGGTGCGGCTCGCCGCGTTCGGCGGCCGCCAGCGCCTCGGCCAACTCCTCGGCCGTGGAGTAGGCGACCGCCATCCGCCGCCCCAGGTGCTCCCTGCGGTGTGCCAATGTCCAGGCCACGTCGGCGACATGAGTGTCCGTCAGCTCGTGATGCACCGCGCCAGCCAGTTCGGGCAGTGCCTCGTCGGCGCGGGCGGTCAACGGCAGGACGGTGTAGGCGGGTTGGGGCGTCTCGGGCGCGGCGGATTCGGTCGGGGACGGCGGTTCCTCCAGCAGGACATGGGCGTTGGTGCCGCCGAAGCCGAACGCGTTGACTCCGGCCCTGGCCGGCCCGGCGTGCGCGGGCCAGGGCGTGGCCTCGCCGGGGATGCGGAACGGGAGGCTCGCCTCGTCGATCGCCGGGTTGAGCCGGTCCACATGGAGCTGCGGCGGGATGGTCCGGTGCTTGAGCGCCAGCGCTGCCTTGATCAGCCCGGCGACGCCGGCGGCCGACTCGGTGTGCCCGATGTTGGCCTTGACCGAGCCAACGTAGGGCGTGCTCCCGGGAGTTCGGCCGACGGCCAGCGCGCGGGCCAGCGCTGCGGCCTCGATCGGGTCGCCGACGGCCGTCGAGGTGGCGTGCGCCTCCACGTACTGGAGGTCGCCGGGGGTGATCCCGGCGTCGGCGCAGACCCGTTGGATCAGCTCGACCTGGGCGTCGGCGCTGGGCACGGTGATGCCGGCGGTGTGGCCGTCCTGGTTGATCCCGCTGCCGATGATCACCGCGTGGATCGGGTCCCCGTCGGCCAGCGCGTCCGCCAGCCGCCGGATCGCGACCAACGCCACGCCCTCCGCCCGCACATAGCCGTCGGCCGAGGCGTCCCAGGGGCGGGAGCGGCCGGCGGGGGAGAGGAAGCCGCCCTTGGTCTCGGCGATGGTGTACTGCGGCGCGGAGTGCAGCAGCGTGCCGCCGGCCAGCGCCAGGCCCGTCTCGCCGCGCCGCAGCGAGGCGCAGGCCAGGTGGACGGCGACCAGCGAGGAGCTGCACGCGGTGTCCAGGGAGAGGCTGGGGCCCCGGAAGTCGAAGCAGTACGAGATCCGGTTGGAGACCATCGTCATCATGGTCCCGGTCGCGGTGTGGGCGGCCAGCGTCTCGAAGTCCAGGTCGGCGAACTGGAGGATCTTGTAGTCGAGGGTGAACGCGCCGACGAACACGCCGACATCGGTGCCGGCCAGCCGCCCTGGCAGCTGCCCGCCGTCCTCCAGCGCCTCCCAGGCGACCTCCAGCAACTTCCGCTGCTGCGGGTCGAGATGGGCCGCCTCGCGGGGGCTGATGCCGAAGAAGGCGGGGTCGAAGGCGTCGAATCCGTCGATATAGCCGCCGCGCCCGCCGACCAGCCGGCCGGGCTTGTCGCGGTCGGCGCTGCCCAGGGTGGCCACGTCGTAGCGGTCGCGTGGCGTGGGGGTCAGGCAGTCCCGGCCCTCGACCAGGTTGCGCCAGTAGGAACGGTGGTCGTTGGCGCCGCCGGGGAAGCGGCAGCCGATGCCGACGATGGCGAATCTGTCGGCGTCGGCCGTGGACTCGGGGGAGGCGGGGACGGCGGAGCGGGAGGGGACGGGGACGGAGTTCTTCATGGTGATCCTTCGGGGATGACGCGGGGATGGGTCAGCCGGAGGAGGGGGGACCGTTTGCCCGTCTCGCCGCATTCCGCGAGAGGACAACACGCCAAGAGAACCGGAATATCCCGAGGGGCATTCCTGTGGTCGTGCGGTGATGTGATGGTGTGCCCTCATGGTAAAGGCGATGTGTTTCCCTCGGTGATGCCCGATGGTCTCAACGCGCGCCGGCGCACGGGGAGTTCACCGGCGGACGATGCGGCGGCCCGGGGCGCTGACGTGCGGCTTCGTCGACGGAACCGGAAAGGGAACGGGGGCGCTCGGCCGAGCGCCGATTCACGAAGAGGCGACCAGGGGAAAGAATTTTTGATTTCCCCGTTCGAAGGTGTGAACGGGTCGTTCCCCGGCGCACATGCCGGAATGCGCGGCGCGGGATGCGGCCTTTTTCGGGCAGTTTCGGTGCGCTCCAGGAAACCGACCTGTCGGCCCCGGGCGGTCTGTCGTTCCCGCCGGTCGCTCCCTCACCTGGAAGGCCACGGGGCACAGCGATCCGACGCCCGCCGATCCATCGCCGCCAGGGTCGTCGCCCGGCGCCGCGCGCCGGCCGCCGCCGGGTCGGCGAGTGTGGCTGACGGCGGTGGAACGTGGCCACCCGCCGCGCCGCTCCGCGCCCTTCGGGGGCGCGGAGCGGCCCCGGTCAGCCCGCGGCCCCCTGATCGGTGGGGCCGTAGCAGCTGCCCTCGTACAGCGACTGCACCTTGATCTCCAGCTCCCGAACGGTCTCGCCGGCCGCCAGCGTGCGCCGGGGGCCATCACCGAACTCGGCCGCCTCGTGGAGGCACCACGGGATCTCCGTCTGGTTCTGGACGCTCAGCCCCGGCGGGTCCAGCAGCTCGACCCGCTCGCCCCGGAACACCAGCCGCAGCTCGCCCTCTCCCTCGGGCTCGCTCCAGACACAGATCCCGGCGATCCGGGGGCAGTCCAGCGGCTCGTCCGCCACCGCCGAACCCCCGGGCACCGCCAGGCCCAACGCCCCCGCCATGGCGGCGGAGCACAACAACCTTCTGACTGTACGGCTCATCGTGACAAACTCCTCAGCGTCGTTTGCCAGCCCCACGCCCAACGGTCGTTCCCGGCACGGGAGTTGACCAAACGGCCGGCGGGCGCCGGCCCTCGGGGTCGGCCTGACCTGGGCGGATCGCCCCGTTCGTCGTAGGCTGGCCGGCGATGAACGCACCAGTTTCCAACAACAGTGATCAGAATCCCGACTCGGTCCGGGCGCGGATGCGCGCGGGGCGGCTCTATGTGGACATTGGCGAGGGGCTGGAGGAGGAGCGCGCGCGATGTCAGGAGCTGCTCCACGACTTCAACCAGAGCCGGCCGAGCGAGACCGACCAGCGGCGCCGCATCCTGAACGAGCTGCTGGGGTCGTTCGGCGAGGACGGCTGGATCGAGCCGCCGCTGAAGCTCGCCTACGGCTCCAACGTCCACATCGGCGAGAAGTTCTATGCCAACTTCAACCTGGTGATCGTCGATGACATCGACGTGCACATCGGCGACCGCGTGATGATCGCCCCCAATGTCACCATCACCCCGACCGGCCACCCGGTCGACCCCGAACTCCGCGCGCCCGGCACCCAGTTCAGCCTCCCGGTGCGGATCGGGAACGACGTCTGGATCGGCGCCAACGCCGTGATCCTGCCCGGCGTCACCATCGGCGACGGCTCGGTCGTCGGCGCCGGCAGCGTCGTCACCAAGGACGTTCCCGCGCGGGTCGTCGCCGTCGGCAACCCCTGCCGGGTGCTGCGCCCGATCACCGAGCGGGACAGGACGTACTACCACCGCGACCGCGTGGTGGACTGAGGAGGCACGCATGGCGAGGGCGCGTGACGGGGTGCTGGTGGTCGGCGGCGGGGTCAGCGGGCTGACCACCGCCGTGGTGCTCGCCGAGTCGGGCCGCCCGGTGCGCCTGGTCAGCGACCGGCCGCCCGAGTCCACCACCTCGGCCGTGGCCGGCGGGCTGTGGGAGCCCTATCTGGCCGAGCCCAGGGAACGCGTCGCCGGCTGGGCGTTCGCCACCCTGCCGACGCTGACCGCCCTGGCCGAGCGCCCGGCGGAGACCGGCGTGCGGATGGTCGCCGGCGTCAAGGCCCAGCGCACGCCCGAGCCGGTGCCTCCGTGGTGGCTGCCCCGGCTGCCGGAGGCGCTTCGCCCGCTGCGGCCCGACGAGGTGCCGCGCGGCTTCCGCTCCGGCTATGCCGCGACCCTGCCGCTGCTGGACATGCCGGCCTATCTCGCGTTCCTGGCCCGCCGGCTGAGGGACGCCGGCGGGGTGCTCGAACGGCGCCGGCTCGGCTCGCTCGCCGAGGCCGAGGCGGAGAGCGCGCTGGTCGTCAACTGCTCGGGCCTGGCCGCCCACGGCCTGGTCCCCGACCCCGAGGTGCGGCCGATTCAGGGGCAGTTGGTGGTGGTGGAGAACCCGGGCGTGGACCGTTGGCTGGTGGAGGAACCCACCGAGGGGGCGGAGACCACCTATCTCCTGCCGCAGCCGGCGGGCCTGCTGCTCGGCGGCACCGCGCGGCGCGACCGCTGGACCACCGAGCCCGACCCGACGTTGGCCGCCCGCATCGTGGCGCGCTGCGCCGCGATCCACCCGGAGATCGCCGGGGCCCGGGTGCTGGAACATCGCGTCGGGCTGCGCCCCGCCCGCCCGGCGGTGCGGCTGGAGGCCGAACGGGGGCGCGACGGCGGCGGCCTCGTGGTGCACAACTACGGTCATGGGGGATGCGGGGTGACCGTTTCGTGGGGCTGCGCCCGGGAGGTCGCGGGGCTGCTGCCCGACTGACCCGAGCGAACCCCCGAAGTCGGCGAGAAGACCGGAGGGTAACCCTCCCCTTCGACCTGATGGCCCGTTAGCGGCAAGATTTGCCCGACCAGCCAGGGCAGTTGGCCCGTTGAGCACGGTCCGGGCGCCCTGGCGGCGGTCGGCCGCGCGGGCTACGAGGGAACAGCCGAAGGAACAACATGACCGATGACGAGAGCGGCAGACAGACCGTCAGACGACGCGAGATCCTCCGCGAGGCCGTGGCCGACGCCCTGCGCGCCGCCGTCGTCTCCGGCGAGATGGAGCCCGGGGTCGTCTACTCGGCGCCCGCCCTGGCCGCCCGCTTCGGCGTCTCGGCCACCCCGGTGCGGGAGGCCATGCTGGACCTGGTCAGGGAGGGCATGGTGGACTCCGTGCCCAACAAGGGCTTCCGGGTCACCGAGATCTCCCCGACCGACCTGGACCACATCGTCGAACTGCGGCTGCTCATCGAGCCGATCACCGTCTGGCGGGTCGTTCCCCTGGTGCCCGAGGAGGACCTGTCGACGCTGGGCCGGATGGCGCGGCGGATCGTGGACCGCGCCGAGGCCGGCGACCTGCTCGGCTACAGCGAGGCCGACCGCCGCTTCCACCTGGCGCTGCTGGCCTACGGCGGCAACCCGGCGCTCGTCCAGACGGTCTCCCAACTCCACGCCCGCACCCGCCTGTTGGGGCTGTCCTCGGTGGCCAGGAAGGGCCGGCTGCGGGCGGCGGCGGAGGAACACCAGCGGCTTGTCGAGCTGATCGCCCTCCGCGACCAGCGCGGCGCCCGCACCCTGATGCGCGCCCACATCGAGCAGATGCGCCCCGAGCGCACGGACGACGCCGAACGCCCGGGCGGGCCCGGGTGCGCGGAGGGCGCGGAGGGGGAGCGCACCGACCGCGCGGTCTGAGCGGGCGCGTGACCGGGGCGCGCGGACCCGACGGCGCAACGGGCGCGCGCCGCCCGTCACGCGCTCCCGTTCCCCGTCATGCGCCCGCCGCGCCGCCCCAGCGCTCGGCGAGCCGCGCGTACTCGGCCTCCGTCACCGGCACCACCGTGCCGTGCCGGGGCGAGGCCGGCAGGTCGTACGCCGGGGACATCGTCCACTCCCCGGAGGCCGGGTCGGTGGTCTCGAACGGGACGTAGCCGCGACCGCCGAACTCGTCGATGAACAGGTACCACCGCTCCTCGGTGTTCGAGCGGAAGACGGTCGGCCCCTCGCCCCGCTCCAGCCCCGGCTCGGCCTCGGTGCCCCGGCCCAGGCAGTCGGCCACCAACTCCCAGGCGGGGTCCAGCAGATCCGTCGCACGCTCCTGGGTGACGAACTTCCCGCAGGGGTGGTCGGGCGATGCGGACCGCTCGTCCTTGGTGAAGCGGTGGTAGACGCCCTCGTGCTCGATCACCGTGGAGTCGATCACCGCGTGGCCAGGGTCGTGCCAGACGGCGGGCTCGCTGAACGTGCGGAAGTCCTCCGTCGTGGCGTACAGCATCCGCTGGTGGCTGTCGCCGGTGTGGTCCGGGTCGTCCTCGGCGTAGAGGGCGGAGGCCCAGAAGACGACGAAGACGCCCCGCGACGCGTCCCAGTACGCCTCGGGCGCCCAGGTGTTGCCGGCGGTGGGCGGCGACACCTCGACCGAGCGCTGCTCGGACCAGTTCACCAGGTCGGTGGACTCCCACACCATGATCGAACGGCTGCCGTGCCGCACCGCGCGGTCCCAGTCGCCGTTGCCGTGGATGCGCAGGTCGGTGGCGAGCAGATAGAACCGGTCGCCCTCGGGGGAGCGGATCAGGAACGGGTCGCGGACGCCGCGTTCGCCCAGCGTCGAGGTGAGCACCGGCGCTCCGCCGTTGACCTCGCGCCAGCGCAGCGGGTCGTTGCCCTCGCTCAGCGCGAGGTGCACCTGCTCGCCGTCGGCGGTGTCCTCGCCCGTGAAGTAGGCGAAGAGATAGCCGGCGTACTCCTGCTGCCGCTCCGCCGGGCCGGCGGCCCGCGCCGGCCCGCCGAGGCCGGCCAGCGAGACCAGCAGCGTGGCCAGCGCGGCGAACACCGCGCCGGGTCGCGTGCGCACCATGGGCGTCCCCTTCGTTCGGCATCACGAACGCTTCGGTTCGACATCACGAACGGGAGTCGTCACGCCGAACGAGGGGAAGGTAGGGGCGGTCGCCGGAGGTGTCAACGCCCGCCGCACGGGCGGGCGTTGACCACCCCCGAACTCCCTCGGACCCGGCTCAGCGCGGCGAGGTCAGCGAGGCCAGCGCCTCGTTGAACGTCGCCGAGGGCCGCATCACGGCGGAGGCCCGCTCCGGGTCGGGCAGGTAGTAGCCGCCGATGTCGGCCGGCGAGCCCTGCACGGCGATCAGCTCGCCGACGATGGTCTCCTCCTGCTCGGCCAGCGTCTTGGCCAGCGGCCCGAACGCCTCGGCCAGCGCCGCGTCCTCGGTCTGCGCGGCCAGCTCCCGCGCCCAGTACAGCGCGAGGTAGAAGTGGCTGCCCCGGTTGTCGATGCCGCCGAGCCGCCGGCTGGGCGAGCGGTCCTCGTTGAGGAACGTGGCGGTCGCCCGGTCCAGGGTGTCGGCGAGCACCTGGGCCCGCGCGTTGCCCGTGGACTGCGCCAGGTGCTCGAAGCTGACCGCCAGGGCCAGGAACTCGCCCAGGCTGTCCCAGCGCAGGTAGTTCTCCTTGACCAGCTGCTGCACGTGCTTGGGCGCCGAGCCGCCGGCCCCGGTCTCGAAGAGGCCGCCGCCGTTGATCAGCGGCACCACGGAGAGCATCTTGGCGCTGGTGCCCAGCTCCAGGATCGGGAACAGGTCGGTCAGGTAGTCCCGCAGCACGTTGCCGGTCACCGAGATGGTGTTCTCGCCCCTGCGGATGCGCTTCAGCGAGTAGGTGATGGCCTCGACCGGCGCCAGGATCTCGATGGTCAGACCCTCGGTGTCGTGCTCCGGCAGATAGGCGTTGACCTTCTCGATCAGGCGGGCGTCGTGGGCGCGGTCGGCGTCCAGCCAGAAGACGGCCGGGTCGCCGGTGGCGCGGGCGCGGTTGACGGCCAGCTTCACCCAGTCCCGCACCGGGATGTCCTTGGTCTGGCACATCCGCCAGATGTCGCCCCGCTGGACGGCGTGCTCCAGCAGCACCGCGCCGGACTCGTCGACCACCCGGACCGTGCCGGCGGCCGGGATCTCGAACGTCTTGTCGTGGCTGCCGTACTCCTCGGCCTTCTGCGCCATCAGGCCGACGTTGGGCACCGAGCCCATGGTCGCCGGGTCGAACGCGCCGTTGGCCCGGCAGTCGTCGATCACGGCCTGGTAGATCCCGGCGTAGCTGCTGTCCGGGATGACGGCCAGGGTGTCGGCCTCCTTGCCGTCCGGGCCCCACATGTGGCCCGAGGTGCGGATCATCGCGGGCATCGAGGCGTCCACGATCACGTCGCTCGGCACGTGCAGGTTGGTGATGCCCCGGTCGGAGTCCACCATGGCCAGGCGCGGGCCCTCGGCCAGCTCGGCGTCGATGGAGGCGGTGATCTCCGCGCCGCGCGGGTGGCTCTCCAGGCCCTTGAGGATGCTGCCCAGGCCGTCGTTGGGGCTCAGCCCGGCCGAGGCCAGGGTCTCGCCGAACGCGGCGAACGTCTTCGGCAGGAAGACGCGCACCACATGGCCGAAGATGATCGGGTCGGAGACCTTCATCATGGTGGCCTTCAGGTGCACCGAGAACAGCACGCCCTCCGCCCTGGCGCGGGCGACCTGCTCGGCGAGGAAGGTCCGCAGCGCCTCGACCCGCAGCACGGCGGCGTCCACGATCTCGCCGTCCAGCACCGGCACCGACTCGCGCAGCACCGTGGTGGTGCCGTCCGCGCCGGCCAGCTCGATGCGCAGCGAGCCGGCCTTCTCCACGATCACCGAGCGCTCGGAGGAACGGAAGTCGTCGGCGGTCATGTGCGCCACGTTGGTCTTCGACTCCGGCGACCAGGCACCCATGCGGTGCGGGTGGCTGCGCGCGTAGTTCTTCACCGAGGCGGGGGCGCGGCGGTCCGAGTTGCCCTCGCGCAGCACCGGGTTGACCGCGCTGCCCTTGACCCGGTCGTAGCGGGCCCGTACCTCGCGCTCCTCGTCGGTGCGTGGCTCGTCCGGGTAGTCCGGCAGGTCGTAGCCGCGCTCCCGCAGTTCGGCGACGGCCGCCTTCAGCTGGGGGATCGAGGCCGAGATGTTCGGCAGCTTGATGATGTTCGCCTGCGGGGTCTGGGCCAGCTCGCCCAGCTCGGCCAGCGCGTCGTCGATCCGCTGCCCGGGCTCCAGCCGCTCGGGGAAGCTGGCGATGATCCGACCCGCCAGCGAGATGTCCCTGAGTTCCACCCGGACCCCGGCGGTCGCGGCGTAGGCCTCGACGACCGGCAACAGGGAATATGTCGCCAGGGCGGGGGCCTCGTCGGTTTGTGTGTAGATGACGGTCGAGTCAGTCACCGGGCGCTCTCCACTCCACGTCTGCAACATTGCTCGACATCAAGATATCCCGAGCCTCCGCGAGGTTCGAAGCCGCGCCCGCCCTCCGGGACGCGGTGCGCCCGGTCTCGGCCACCGGCGGGCCAGGGCGCGCCCGCGCCGGCGCCCGGGAGAGACGGTGGCCTCAGCCGTGCGTCGTGGTGAACGCGGCCCAGGTGAACGGCGCGTGGGCCACCGCCCCCGTCTCCCGCCACAGCGCGAGCTGCGCCCGCTGCCAGTCGCCCAGCGCCACCACCGGATCGGGCGCGTCGCCCGCCGCGTCCACCGCGACCACGGCGGGCGCGATCACCGAGGTGTCCGCCGCCGCGCCCGGCGCGAACCGGCGCACGCCGGCGTCCGTCGGCAGCGTCCACCGGGTGGACACCACATACTCGGCGCCGGCGTGCAACGCGGCGGCCACCAGCCCCGTCGGCTCGGCGAACCGCACCTCGCCGCCGCTCTCGCAGGCCACCAGCGCCACCCGGTTCGGCATCCGCCACGGCCTCGGCTCGTCGGGCCGGTGGCCCAGCACCAGGTCGGCGGCCGTCAGCGGCCGGTGGCCGCCCAACAGCGCGGCCCGCCCCGTCGTCTCGGCGCCGCAGCCCAGGTGCAGCCGGGCGTCCAGCCCGTGCTCCGCCGTCGTCACATGCCCCACATAGAGGAACCGCGCCGCGTCGGCCAGCAGCGGCTCCAGCACGTCCCTGGTCAACCCGGCGCGGCGGAACGCCTCCGCCGGCGAGCCGGCCGGCCGCAGCCGCCCGCCCAGCCGCGCCACCATCTTCCGCAGCGGCGAGTCCGCCCCCACCCGGCCCAGCACCGAACCCAGCTGGGCGCGCGCCGCCGAGCCCGGCACTCTCGGGTCCAGCGCGGCGACCACCGGGCCGGCCGGGTCCCAGGGCGAGACGCGACGCTCGGGGGAGTGGCGCACGGTCGCCGGCGGCAACGTCGCGACATCCAGGTGCTCCAGCAGCCGCTCCCGCTCGTCCACCCGCAGCGCCTCCCACGGCACCTGCCCGGTGGACGGCGAGGGCTGCACCCGCAGCCTCGGGCGGATGCCGCGCTCCAGCAGCGCGTCCAGCTCCCGCGCCAGCTCCGCCGGGATCAGCGCGGCGGCCAGCCGGCCCAGCAGGTCCGCCTCCCGCTCCGGGTCCACCAGCGGCCCGGTGCCCAACGACCTGGTCAGCGCCGCCTCGATGGTCTCGCCCGGCAGCGGCGTGGGCAGCGCCGCCGCCAGCTCGGCCAACACCCCCGCCACCCGGGCCCGTTCGAGATACAGCACCCGGGGGTCGTCGGGCGCGTGCTCCCAACGCCAGGTGAGATACAGGTCGTCGGCGTCCACATACTTCAGCTGGACCGTCGGCTGGAACGAGCCGTCCAGCGCCTCGACCACGCCGAGGTCGATCCTGGGCCGCGCGGGCTTCGGGCTCATCGGGCGCTCACCACACTCTGAGTTCGTCGTCGGACCTGATCCGCCGGCCGTAGCGCTGCTCGCCCGCCGCGATCCAGTCGGCCAACTGCTGCTCCCCGGCCTCAAAGACCCGCAGCCGGGGTGGCAGCGCCAGGCGCGGCGCGGGAAACCCATCGGCCGCCGCGCCGCCGCCGGCCGCCAGGGAGGCGGCGAACGCGCCCTCGCCGACCGGCTCCGCCGGCGCCGGGAACGGCTCGGGCAGCTCCTGGCCGAACGGCGCCGCCACGATCCTGGACCGCAGCTCGGTGGCGAACGACCCGCCAGCCCGGGCCGGTTCGTCCGCCGGCCGTTCCGCGTCCAGCGTCGCCGACGCCGCGATGTGCTCGATCAACTCCACGGCCAGGCGCGGCTGTTGAGCGAGCGTCAGCAGCTTCAGGGCGGTCGCCAGCGCGGGCCGGGCGACCTCGGTCGTCCACCGTTCCCGCGCCCGGCCCGGCGGGAAGCCGTGCCGCAGCGCGTCGGTCGCCAACGCCGCCGGCAGCCCGACGTCCAGCGCCGCGCCGAGCAGGTGCCGGCGCATGGGCGGCAGCCAGGCGAGCCGCAGCGAGGCCAGCACCACCCGCGCCCGCCGGGCGTCCACCCGGGCCGCCTCGTGCGGCGCGTTGGCGTCGAAACACAGGGCGCGCGCCGCCAGATAGTGCCGGTCGGCCGCCTTGAACCGCAGCCGGCACGCCGCCAGATCGCCCGCCAGCAGATGACACTCCACCAGCGCCCCGACCTCGCCCGTCCGCTCCAGCACCCGCATCGCCCGGCGCAGCACCCGCCGGGCCCGCCCGACCCTGCCCCGCAGGAACGCCAGCAGCGCCAGCCCGAACTGCACGCTCGCCGCCCGGTGTTCGGCGCCCAGCGCCGTGTAGGCGCGCTCCGCGCGGCGCAGCCCGCGCTCGGCCCGGCCCAACCGCCGCTCGCCGAGGTCGAGCCGGGCGAGATTCTCCTCGGACAGCGCCCGCGCGATCGGATCGCCGCCCTGGTGGTGGAACTCCCGGGCCAGCCGCAGGTGTTCGGTCTCCGTCGACAGGTCGCCGGCGCGCCCGGCGAGCACCGCGAGATTGGTGTGCGCGTGGCCGGCCAGCCGGGGCTCGTGCTCCTGGGCGATCGCCAGCGCCGCCCGCACCTCGGCCTCCGCCTCCGGGTAGCGGCCCAGCGCGATCAGCGTGCAGCCCCGGGAGTTGTGCAGCGCGAAGTTCAGCGGCACGCTCCCCGGGCCCGAACGCACCGGCAGCGCCAACGCGGCGTCGCAGTCCGCCAGCGCCTCCTCGTTCCGCCCCAGCAGTTGCAGCGTCTGGGCGCGGTTGACCAGCACGCTGCCCCGCACGGCCGGGGTGCCCCGCGCGTCGCCCACCCGCTCCTCGATCCGGTCGCAGACGGCCAGCGCCTCGCCGGCCAGCCGCAGCGACTCCCTCGGCTCGCCCCGCTCCTCGGCCAGCGCGGCCAGGTTCGCCAACGCGCGGGCCCGCACGTCGAGCCCCTCGACGTCCACGTCGGGCACCTCGGTGGCGGCCAGCACCCGCTCCTGCGCCTCCCTGGCCCGCCGCGTCCGGCCCCTGGCGTGCAGCCGCACCGCCTCGTTGGCCAGCGCGGCGACATCGGCCCAGCGCGGGCCGAACGTCGCCCCCGTGCGCACCCCCACCACGTCGTCCCCGGGCGGCCCGCCGTTCTCGTCGCCCCCGGACCGTTCCGCCGGACGCTCGGGCCCGTCCGCCGGCCGGTGTTCGCTCACCACGCCGGCACCGCCTCGTCGGCGCGCACCGCGAACCCGTAGACCCGCTCCGCCCGTTCGATCCACGGCTCCAACGGCGTCGCCACGCCCGGCGCCACCCGCACCCGGGGCGGCAGCGCCAGCCGGGGCGCGGGGAACGCCGGATCGCCGCCGGTCGCCAGGCCCAACGCGGCTGCCGCGTACGAAAGTTGGTCGCCGCTCGGCGGCTCGCGCGGCGGCACGGGCACCGCCTCCACATCCGGCAGGGCCGGCGGCGCTTCGCCGGCCGAGGGCGCGACGGACAACGTCGCGGTCGCCGTCAGATGGTCGATCAGCGCGACCGCCAACGCCTCGTCGCCCGCGTTCCGCACCGCCACCATCGCCGCCCGCAGCGCGGGCGCGGCGGCCAGCGCCACCCAGCGCTCCCGCTCCCCGCCCGCCGCGAAGAACTGGCGCGCCGCGTCAGCCGCCAACGCCGCCGGCACCGCCACCTCCAGCGCCCGCGCCAGCACCGGGCCCCGCTCCTCGGCTGGCAGCGCGGCCGCCCACCTGGCGTGCGAGTCGGCCCGCCACCAGTCCAGGGTCAGCGCCACATGCCAGCCCCTGGACTCCTCAGCCAGCGGCCGAGCCGCCAACACCTCGGCGTCGGCCTCGGCGAACCGGCCCAACGCGTCCAACGCGCCGGCCCGCACCTGATGGAACGCGATCCGCTGAAGCGGCGTCGCGCCCGCGCCCAACTCGGCCCTGGCCGCGTCCAGCAGCGCCAGGCCCTCGGCGGCCCGGCCCCCGACCGCCGCGACCGCCGCCCGGCCCAGCCGGCACGCGGCCAGCTGCGCGGCGTGGCCCTCCCGCGCCAGCAGCGCCTCGGCCCTGGCGTAGCAGGCGTCGGCCTCCTCGGCACGACCGGCGAGATACGCGTTGCGCCCCAGGCTGATCAACGTCGCCGCCTCGCCCCTGGCGTCGTCCAGCACCGCGAACAACTCGCCGGCCAGCGCGAACCGTTCCCGGCTGGCCTCCTCGTCGCCGAGCGTGCCGGCCAGGTCGGCCAGCAGCACATGGACCCGGGGCGCCAACGCCGGCACATGCTCCTGCGCGAGCGCCAACGCGGCCCGCCCGGTCTCGTCGGCCTCGGCGAGCCGGCCCTGCGCCGCGAACACGGTGGCCCGCACCAGCAGCAGCCACACCCAGGCGTCCTCGTTGCCTGCGCCCAGCGCCGGCAGCGCCGCCTCGACCCGGGCCAACTCGGCGAGCGCGGCGTCGTGTTGGCCGCTCTCGCGGAGCAGCGCTGCGCGCAGGTTCCGCGCGCCCAGCAGCTGCGCGGCCCAGGCGGCGGCCGCCGGGTCGTCGGGGCCGGCGTCGGCAGTCACCCGGGCGAACAGCGCCACGGCCTCCGTCGCCAGCTCCAGCGCGGCCGGGATGTCACCGGCGGCCTCCGCGACCCCGACCAGGTTCAGCAGCGTGCTGGCCCGGCACACCAGCGCGTCCCGGCCGCCGCCGACCGCGTGGGTGGCCCGTTCGGCGGCGCGCAACACCGGCTCGGCCGCGTCGAGTTGACCGGCCAACGCCAGCCGCACACCCTCCGCGTTGAGCGCGGCGCACCGCCGCCACCGTGGGTGCAGCGCCCACGGCATCGCGGTCACCCTGCCGTGGGTGGTGTGGGCGATCGGGCCCGGTTCGGCGACGGGCGTGGCCAGTTCCAGGCCCGGCGTGCCGGCCGTCAACTCCTCGCTGAACGCGTGCGGTTCGGCGGCGATCCGGCGGAACTCCGCGGCGCCCTCCGGGTTGTCGCAGGCCAACGCGATCCTGGCCAGGCTCTCGCAGGGGAACGCGGCCAACTCCGGCCGGAAGGCCAGCGCGACGTCCAACGCGATCAGCGCCTCCTGCTCGGCCTCCGCCAGCTCCCCGGTCATCATCAGCTGCCCGGCCCGCGCCCCGTGCAGGGTGAACGTCACCAACTCGGGCGGCTCGGGCGCCGTTTCGGCGAGCGCGAACGCCTCGTCCAGGTCGGCCTTCACCAGGTCGGGGCGCTGTGCGAGCATCCGCGTCTGGGCCCGCGAGGCCAAGGCGCTGACCAGGGTCCACAGGGCGTCGCCGGCCCAGGGGCCGGCGAGGCGGGGGCCGGGAGCCCCGAGAGGGCTCCCGGCCCGATCCACCCCGCCTGCGGCGGGGGTGCCTGCGGCGGGGGTGTCTGCGGCGGGCGTTGCGGTTGCCGCGCCGGGCGCGGCGTCCCCGGCGGGGCCTGGGCCCGCCCCGGTCGCGCCCCCGTCGTACGTGGGGGCTGCGCCCTCGACCCGCGCCCCGCCTTCGGCGGCGGGCGCTGCGCTGGCGGGTGGGTTGTCCCCGGTCTGTGGCTGGTTGCCGGCGTTGCGTTCCGTCCGGCCGGCGGGGGTTGTTGCCTGGGTTGGGGTGCCGTATTTGGTCGCAGGGCGGCTTTCGGCGGGTGCGGCGTCGCCTGCGGCGGCTGCCTCGTTCGCGGCCTGCGGCCGGTGCGACCCGAACGGTGTGCCCTCGGGCGCGGACTCAACCGGAGCCGGCCGCCAGTTCTCGGCCGGGGCGCGACCCGCGCGTACGGCCGTTTCCCCGCTCGGGGCGTTCGCCCCGCCGCCGGCGGGACGTTCCGCCTCGGCCCGGTCTGTGTCCTCGACGGGACGATCCGTCGCGCCCGGGGCGCGACCCGCGCCCACGGGTGTCTGACCTCCGGCGGCGAGCGCATCGCCTGTGGCGTTCGCCCGGCCTCCGACGGGCCCTTCCGCCCCGGCCAAGACCGCATCCCCGACGGGGCCTTCCGCCCGGCCCCGGGCCGGGCCCCCGTCGTGCACGGGGGCGAAGCCTCCGCGCAGTTCCCCGTCCCCGGCAGGGCCTTCCGTTCCGGCCGGGGCGATACCGGCCCCGGGGGCGGGTCCGCTTCCGGTTCGCTTCCGGCCTTCGGCGGGGTTGGCGCCCTGGGTCCGGTTCCTGTCCGCCCGGCCTCCGGTGGCGGGTCCGTTCCCGGATCGCTCCCCGCTCCCGGCGGGGTTCGCGCCCTCGGTCCGGTCCATGTCTGCCCCGCCCTGGGCGGCGGGTTCTGTCGCGGCCGCTGCCTCGCCTCCGGCGCGTGTTTCCGCCCCGGCCGGGGTAATTCCGCCCCCGGCAGCGGGTCCGTTCCCGGCCGGAGGCCGGCTTTCAGCCGCCGCGCCGCCGCCGGCGGGGGCTTCCGTCCCGGCCGGGGCGATGCCGGCCCCGGCGGGGGCTCCCGTGCCGGTCGCCGCCCCGCCCCCGGCAGGGGCTTCCGCTCCGGACGGGGGCCAGCTCTCGGCCCCGGCGGCTGGCCCCTGCTCGGTCGGGGGCCCGCCAGGGGCCCCGACCAGGTGGCGGCCTAGGGTGATCGCCTCGTCGAGGAGGCGTTCCGACTCGGCGAGATCGCCGGCGTTCTCGGCCAGCGTGGCCAGGTTGGCCAGGCTGCGGGCCCGGTGGAACAGGCCCTCCGCGTCCACGTCCGGGACCCGCGTCTCGGCCTCCGCTGCCCGCAGCCGCGCCCGGGCGCGGCGGACGCGGCCCGCCTGCGCCAGCCTCGTGCCCTCGTTGTGCAGGTCGCGCCAGCGGTGCCAGCGCGGCGAGGCCGGCTGCGTCGGCTGGAGCCCCAGCGGAGTGTCCCGCCCGGTCTCGCCCATCAGACCTCCGGATCGACCAGGGCGGCCACCCGTTCGGCGAACGAGCCCTCCCCGGCGTCGAGTTGCCGTTCGGCGTGGGCCAGCACCGGCTCCTGGCGGGCGGCCAACTCGGCCGCCTCCAGCGCCGGTTCGGCGTCGTCGGGGCCGGCGTAGCCGGGCGCCCAGACCGTCACCGTGCGCCGGGGCGCCGGCACCAGCAGGGCCGTCGGGGGGAGTTCGGCCGCGCCGCCGAACTCGGCGCCGCCGGCCGTCACTTCGAGCGGGAACTCGACCGCGTCCGCGTCCGAGCGCGCCCGCAGCGCCGCGCCCTGCGCCTCCTCGGCGAACGCCGACGGCGCCCGGGCCACCGCCACATCCAGCAGCAGCCGCCCCTCCCGCCGCACCAACGTCCAGCGCAGCTCGGCCGCCGCGTCCACCACGCCGGGCGGCAGCCGCCGCCAGTTCAGCGGCCCGACGCCGCTCAGCGCGGTCACCCCGCCCGGCGGCTCGCCGCCGGCCGCCAGCGCCCAGCCGCCCGCGTCGGCCGGCAGCGCGGCCGGCTCGGGCAGCTCGACCCCGAAGTCCTCCGCGACCTCGGCCAGCCGCTCGGCCAACGCCCGTGCCGCGTCGCCCAGTTCGGGATCGTCGGCGAGCGCGGCCAGCGGATGGACGGCCGGCGCGGCCCGCGCCAACAGCCGTTCCACCGCGTCCGGCTCGTCCAGCAGCCCCTCCACGTCGGCGGCCACCACGGCCGCCTCGGCCGCCAGCAGGGCGGCCGACAGGGCCGGCACGCCGGCCAGTTGAGACGCCGGCCACCAGGCCGCCAACCAGCCGAGCCGGGCCAGCCGCGCCAGCGGCTCCGCCAACGGACCGCCGCCGGCAGGGAGTTCGACGTCCGTCTCGGTGCCGTCCGGCACCGCGAGCAGCGCGTCGGCGGCCGGCCCGTAGACCTGCCACAGCCAGTCGGCGGCCCGCTCCCCGTGGTGCACCTCGGCCGAAGGCAGCCGCTGCCCGGCCGGAACGTCCCAGGTCAGCACGGCCCCTTCGGCCTCCACCAGCCCGGTCCACTCCGGGTGGGCCGGCGCCCGCCCCACCCACAGCGTGCCGTCGGCGCGCCGCACCCGAACCCCGGTCATCGGGCCTCACCGTCCAACGAGGAGCGGCCCGGTGCGTCGCCGCCCGCCCGGTCCAACACCGCGCGCAGGCGGTCGCGTTGGTCCATGATCACGGACCGCAGCACCCCGTCGAGCAGGTCCCACAGCCCGTCAGCGGCCACCTCCTCGCCGCGCAGTTCTCGCCCGTGCACCCGCACCCACAGCCGCCGCAGATACGCCTGCCGCACCTGCCCCACCTCGCCGGCCCGGCCGCCGGCCGCCGCCGTCGGCAGCCGCAGCGCCCGGTGCACAAACGGCTCCCGGCGCCAGCGCGCCGCCAGCCGGGCGCCCGCGTCGCTGCCCGGTGCGCCGCCGCCCGGCGCGAGGCCGGCGCTGGCCCGCCGGCCGAGCGCCATCGTGACCCGGGTGGACTCCTCCGCCAACTGCCAGGGCCCGGCGGTGCGTTGGATCTCCTGGAGCACCAACTTGGAGAGCTCGGGCATCGCCTCGCGGTGGAACGCCGAGGTGAACCCGGCGAAGAGCCGTTCGAAGACGGAACGGTCGAACGGCGGCGGCAGGGTCCGCTTGGAGGCGCTCTCGCCCAGCTCGGGCGGCGCGATCCGGTCCCGCAGCGTCAGCCCGCACGCGCGCGCCGCGCCCGGCGGCGCCAGCGAGGCCGCGTCGGCCGTCCCGGCCCGCCCGGCGACCAGGGCGGCCAGCCGCGAGCCGTCCACGCCCGTGGCCACCCCGTCCAGCAGCCGGTCCAGCGCCGTGCCCAACGCGCCGCCACCATGCCCCAACGCGCCGCCACCACTCCCCAGTTCGCCGTCCGCGGCGCCCCATGCTCCGCCCTCAGGGGCCGCTTCGTGGCCCGGCGCCGCCGCGTGAGCCGCCTCGGAGGCCGCCCCCGACCACGCCTCGGCCAGTCGGCGGCGCAGCTCGGCCGCCCGGGCCGGCTCCGTGACATGGCGGCGCAGCGCGGCGACCGTCAGCGCGCCGGCCGCCTCCCGTATCTCCGCGACCACCTCCGTCGCCACCCGCTCCGCGTCAGCGCCCGGCGGGCCCAGCGTTCCCGCGAGTTCGAAACACCTCTGGAAGTACAGGTCCTGCGGGTTGCCCTCGGTGATCCGCAGTGTGCGGCGCGCCCGCTTGAGGTGGGTGAACCAGGCCGCCGTCGCCGCCAGGCGCGGCCCCGCCGCGCGCAGCGTGGCGCGCAGCTCGTCGGCGTGCTCCCCGCGCACCGGCCCGGCGGCGAAGTGCGGGTTGAGCACCGGGCGCAGCACCAGCGGGTCCAGCAGCAGCTTCACGGTGCGGGCCAGCGGCTGGCCCAGGCCGTTGCTCAACGGGGCGAGCCCGGCGCCCAGTTCGGCCCAGACCTCGGCGATCAGCCGGGCCCTGGGCACGGTGGCCGGCGCGTCGGCGGTCATCGCGTTTCCCGGGCACATGCCCGCATGGTAACCGGCCGGCTCTGCCCGGTGATTCGGCGATCCGAAGATCCGGCGGGCCGGCCGGGGCCGCGCCGACCCCGGCCCGTTTCTGTGATCGGTAGCCGCGCCGGCCCCGCGACGGTGGGACTCCCCACAGCCGAACGAGAGGAGCGGGGAGATGCGGTACCGAACGGACCCGGGCAGCAACGGCGGGCGGATCAGCTCCCCCTACGGCACCCCCGACCACCCGCGCTGGCCCGACGCGCGGCGGCGGCGCGGCCTCGGCGCGTTCATGTTCCTGGGGCTGCCGGTCGGCATCGCGGCCGTCGTGCTCGGCGGGATGGCCGCGCAACACCAGGAGCCCACCATCACTCTCCAGCCGGGGATGGGCCTGGCGGTCACGCCCGCCCGGCAGTTGGCGCTCGTGCCCTACGAACGCGACGGCGAGGCCGGCCTGTTCGGCATGTTCGGCGGCGACTTCTGGCAGACCCGGCTGGCGGCCGTCGACCTGGCCAGCGGGGAACGGGCGTGGGACGTCCGGCTCTCCGGCGAACTCCTCTGGGAGGCAACGGTGTTGGTCGCCGGCGACACCCACGCCTATCTGGCCACGGACGACGGGCTGATGATCGTCGCGCTGGCGGACGGCTCGGTGGCGGTGCGCCCCGACGAGGTGCCCGGGCTCGGCCGGGACCACATCGCCTCGCCGGCGGCCTACGGCTACGACAGCGTCCGCGACGCGGTCGTCGCGATGGACGTCCAGGGCGACTACCACACCATCCCGGTCGGCGAGTTGGCCGCCTCGCCCGCCGACCGGGAGACCGCCGCCGCCTGGTCCGGCCGGCTGCGCGAGGGGCCCCTGACACAGGACGCGGAGGCGGTGACCGCCGAGACGGCCTCCGCCGGCGAGGCCGGCTCGCTCGCCCTGCGGCCCACCGAGGTCGGCGCGCCCAGCGCGACCCTGGTCCTCACCGACCCCGAGGGCCGCGAACGCGAGCTGGGCGGCGGCCCGTTGCGCGAGCCGGAGATCCTGCTGGCCGGCGGCACCCGGGTGGCCACGGCCGAGCCGGTGCTGGTGGAGGTCGACACCTCGCTCACGGTCGAGGAGTTCTCCCTGGAGATCGAGGAGTTGATCGCCGGCGGCCTGCCCGACGAGGTGGCCGCGCAGCTCCAGCGGCAGCTGGACGAGGCCCTGGCCGGCGAGGCCGCCGGGCTACCCGACCTCTCCGCGCTGCTGGGCGGGTACGACGGCGGGGTCAACGAGGACGACGGTGCCCCGCAGCTGCTGGCGCTGGGCGCCGACCGGGGCCGGGTGGTGGTGCAGGAGGCGGCCGACGCGGTCGGCGAGCGCTACCGGATCACCGTGTTCTCCCTGGACACCGGCGAGGTCGTCGACCGCCACACCGTGACCGCCGAGTCCGGCCACGCCCTGACCGCGTCCTCCGGCGTCAGCGTGCTGCCCGTCGCCTCCGAGGAGTCCGAGTTCGGCCGGCACGACGCCCTGCTGCTGCTCCGCCCCGACGGCTCGCTGAACGAGGTGCCGGTCGGCGGAACGGACCTCCTCGGCAACCTCACCTGACCCGGCGCACCCGTCCGGCATCCCGAGCACCGAACCCCGAGCACTGAACCCCGCGTACCCCGCGTACCCCGCGAACCCCGAGCACCCCGTTCCAGGAGGAATCGACATGAAGTACATCGGCTGGCTCACCTGCGCCATCGCCCTCGCGCTCTGCGTCCCCTACGTCCTCACCGGCCTCAACTCCGAGGAGTCCATGCCGTGGCTGAACGGCTGGCTCGTCGGGCCGATGCTGCTCGTCTTCTTCGTTCCCTCGATGCTGTCCGTGGGGCGGCTGATGGACGGCGCCTCCGGCTCCCGCCCGGCCAGGGAGTTCCGTGACGCGCCCATCGGCATCGGCACCGTGGTCGGCATGGACCGCACCGGGCTGACCGTCAACGACGCCCCGCAGATGGACATCCTGCTCGACGTGGACACCCTGGACGGCCAGTCGTTCCGTGGCGTGGCGCGGCAGTTGGTGGACCTCAGCGAGCTGGCCCTGATCCGGCCCGGCACCGTGCTGCCGGTCCGCTACCGGCCGGGCAGCACCGACGGCCGGGTGGCCATCGCGGCCGACGCCCCGCCCGAGGAGATGCAGGACGCGATGAACCGGGTGCGGCTGGCCAAGGGCGAGATCACACCCAAGCAGCTGCGGATCGCGGAGAACGGCTTCGAGACCAGGGCCGTGGTCCTCACCTCCCGCCCCACGGGCGAGATCAGGGGTCAGCACGCCGTGATCGCCTACACCCTCAGGGTCACCCGCCCCGACGGCTCCACCTTCGACATCGAGCAGGCCAAGCCGATGCCGCCGTCCGTCGTCCCGCACGTCCAGCCGGGCATGGTGGTCCGCGCCCAGTACCTGCCGCACGACGAGTCGGAGGTGCTGGTCATCACCCCGGCCAACGCCTGAACGACGTTCCGGCCCGATCGATGGGGATTCCGGGCCGAGGCTGGGCAGGTATAGGGGCTGGGCAGGTGGAGGCAACACCCCAACGACGACGAGGAGGGGCGGCCCATGACGAGGGAGCCGGGTACCGAGGGCGCGAACGCCGACGAGGCGAACGGCCGGGACGGCGGCTGGGAGTTCCGGGACGACCGGGGGGCGCGGGTGGTCGCCGCGCGACCGCCCCGCAGGGTCGTCGCCTACACCCAGGTCGCCGCCGCGCTCTGGGACGAGGGCGTGCGCCCGCTGGGGCACTTCGGCTCCCTGCACGACGGCGAGGCGCCCGACCCGGCCAAGTCGGGCCTGCTGCCGCTGGACGAGGTGCCCTACTTCGGGCCGGGCGGCGCGCTGCGCGTCGACGAACTCCTGGCGGTCCGACCGGAGTTGCTGGTGGCCGTCACCTATGACGGCAAGCGGCTCTACGGGGTCGAGGAGCCGGTGGCCGAGGAGTTGGAGGCGCGGGTGCCCACGGTGGCGCTGGACGTCGGCCCGGGCCGGAGCCTGGCCGAGGTCACCGGCCGACTGGCCGCGCTGGCACGGGCGTTGGGCGCCGAGGCGGGCGCGCCGGCCGACGAGCGGGCCCGCCGGCTGACGGCCGCCCGCGAGCGGCTGCGGCGCGCGGCCGCTGCCGCGCCCGAGGCGCGGGTGTTGGCGCTCTCGCCGGCCGGGGCCGACGCGGCCTATCTGGCGCGCGCCACGGCCTGGCCCGACCTGCGGGCCCTGGCCGAGCACGGGGTGGCGCTGGCCACCCCGCCCGAGGGCCCCGGCGCCAACTGGGCCACCGGCGACTGGGCCGACGCGGCCGCGCTGTCCCCGGCCATCGTGCTCAGCGACGTGCGGGGGAACGCGGCCAGGCCGGACGTGTTCCAGGACAACGACGGCTGGCGCGCGCTGAGTTCGGCCGCCACGGTGCTGCCCTGGAACCCGGAGCTGCCACCCAGCGCGCTGGCCCAGGCCCGGTTCTACGAGGCGGTGGCCGAGGCCCTGGAGGCCCTGGAGCCGCTGGAGGCGCTGCCGCGCGGGGCCGGGTAGGGCCTCGCTTCTGGATCTTCGTGGTGCGGGTGGTGGTGGGTGGGTGCGGGGTTTGTCTGCGGGCCGGTGGCCGGTGCGGGGCAGCCCGACTGGTCGCCGTCCCTCGACGAGACGCGCCCACAGGGGTGGAAGGCTCTGGCGCGGGCTACTACGCCGGGCCTAGATGGCGCACGATCGGCCGGGTGCGGGCGTAACGAATGCCGGCAGGAGGCTGGCTGGGAAGGGGGGCGCGGCTTCCGGGGGGTGGGGTTCGTTGCCGCCAGGGGTGGTCGGGAATGGCGGTGCGTGCCCTCCGGGCGCAGGGACCGCGCCGAGTTCGAGGGTCGTTTGGTGGGTGGGGGCGTGCGTAGCGCGCACCGGCTTCGCCGGCCTGCCCCGGCATGTCGCCCGTCTCGGACGTGACCGATCGTCGGGCGACTGAAAGGGGACGGCCCTCGCCACTCCACTCCGCCGGCAGGACGGGGCGCCGGTTAACGACCTCGCTGCCGCGCGAACATCGCCTGCCGTCTTGGTAGTCCGCGGGCCGTCGACTTCCGAAGGCGGGCGCGCCGGGGGGTGGGGGACCTTTTTTCTAGGTGCCCGTTTGGAAGTGAACAGATCGTTCAACTCTAGACGGGCACCTATTGAAAGGGGCCCCCACCCCCTGCCCGGAAGTCGACAAGGCGCGGACTATCCCACCGGCAGGCGTTGTTCGCGCGGCAGCGTGGTCGTTGACCGTTGCTCCGTCCTGCCAGCGGAGTGGAGTGGCGAGGGCCGTCCCCTTTCAGTCGTCCGACGATCGGCCACATCCGAGACGGGCGACATGCCGGGGCAGGCCGGCGAAGCCGGTGCGCGCCACGCACGCCCCCAGCGGCCAACCGGCCCCCGAACAAGCCGCAGTCCCCGCGCCCGGAGGGCACGGTCGCCATCACCCACCACCCCTGGCGGCAACGAACTCCACCTCCCGGAAGCCGCGCCCCCCTTCCCAGCCAGCCTCCTGCCGGCATTCGTTACGCCCGCACCCGGCCGATCGTGCGCCATCTAGGCCCGGCGTAGTAGCCCGCGCCAGAGCCTCCACCCCTGTGAGCGCGTCTCGTCGAGGGACGGCGACCAGTCGGGCTGCCCCGCACCGGCCACCGGCCCGCAGACAAACCCCGCACCCAACACCACCACCCGCACCCACCCCAACCCCGCCCCAGAACACGCCGCCGGCCGTGGGGCGTTCACCCCACGGCCGGTCAACATTCCACGCAGTCACGCCCGTTCAGCAGCTGAGGTTCCGCAGATAGGAGTAACCGACGTCGGCGCTGTGCAGCGGCGTGACGTCCGGGGTGTCGTTCTCGACGATGTACTCCTCCACCCGGTGGGCGCGGAAGATCCGGGGGAAGTCGATCATCCCGGTGCCCGGGTCCGCCATGTCGCCGGTCTCCGGGTCGCGGTCCTTGACGTGGAACTGCCGCACCCGCTGCGGGGCCGACCTGATGACGTCGATGGTGAACCGCTCCGGGTCGTCCACCCCGTCGCCGCTCTCGATGCCGCCGGTCACCGCCCAGTAGATGTCGATCTCCAGGTGCACCAGGCGCGGGTCAAGCTCGGAAGTGAGGATCTCCCAGGGCGTCAGCCCGCCGCCGAGGTCGGTGGTGAACTCGTGCGCGTGGTTGTGGTAGCCGTAGCGCAGCCCGTACCGGCGGGCCTTCTCGGCCTCGTGGTTCATCTGCTCGGCCCAGCGGCGCCAGTCGTCGGCGACCTCGGAGGAGAGCCACGGCACGTTGATATAGGACTGGCCCAGCTCGCGGGCGTCCCGCAGCTTGGTCTTCAACGCCTCCTCGTCGGCGCTGATGTCGTTGTGGCTGGACGTGGCGCGGATGCCCAACGCGCGGTAAAACGCCCGCAGTTCCTTGGCGGTGCGGCCGAAGAAGCCGAGCGCCTGCTCGACCCTGGGGTAGCCGTAGTCCGCTATCTGCCGCAGCGACTCGTCGAAGCCCGGCTCCCCGTTGAGGGCGTCGCGCACGGTGTAGAGCTGGATGCTGATGCGGTCCTTCGGCACCCGCACCCGGCCCCAGCCGTGGCGGGGGCTCGCCTGGGCGGCCGGCGCGGTGGCGACGCCGGTGGCGAGGGCGCCGGCGCCCAGCGCCCCGAGCGCGGCGCCGCGCAGCAGGTTGCGTCTGCTGGTGCCGGCGCGCCCGGCGCGCGCCATCGCGAGGGCCTTCTCGTCGTTCAGTCCGTAACACATGGGCGGTGTCCTGCCGTTCTGCGAGGTGCGGTTCTTCGTCGGACTTCGAAGGGCGGGACGCCTGCACCGCGCTCGCCACGGCGGACAACGTAGAAACGACTTTGCGCACAGTCAAGAGAAAGTTCCGCCTGGGATGGTCAAAGTGCCGTCGTCTAGCGACCGTTCCGCGCGTAAGCCCTCCTCGGCGGGCCCCGAGGCCCCCGAGGCCCCCCGGGTGGCACCTTGGCACCACCCCCCGGGCCGGTTAGCGTCGATGAGGCCCGCGTCGATGAGGCCCTACGAGATCAACGTACGAGATCAACGGGAGTGCGACACGTGACGGAAGAGCCGCAGAGCGCCAGCAGCAGCACCGGCCAGAGCGTCGGCGACAGCCCCGACCCCACGCCGGCCCTGGTGCCCAGGCCCCTCTCACTCCGGCTGCGCCCGGACGCGTTCTGGACCGCCGGCCCGGAGGCCGGGGTGCGCGGACCCGCCGAAGTCGCCGCGCTGGCCCGGGAGTTGCTGGACCTGACCGGCTCGGGCCCCGGCGTCGAGCTGACCCTGGTGGACGACGGCGGGCTCGGCGAGGAGGGCTACCGGCTGACCGTCGACGACAGCGGCGCCCGCGCCTTCGCCGCCACCGCGACCGGGCTGGTCTGGGCCGTCCAGACCCTCCGCCAACTGCTGCGCGAACGGCGCCTGCCGCACGGGGAGATCGTGGACCGCCCCCGCTACGCCTGGCGCGGCTCGCTGCTGGATGTGGCCCGGCACGCCCACCCGCTGCCGTTCCTCTATCGCTATGTCGACCTGCTGTCGCTGCACAAGCTCAACACCCTCCACCTTCACCTCACCGACGACCAGGGCTGGCGGTTCGAGGTCAAGCGCTATCCGAAGCTGACCGAGATCGGCGGCTTCCGCACCGGCTCGATGATCGGCCACAACCGGGACGGCCGCCGCGACGACGTTCTGCACGGCGGCAGCTACACCCAGGCCGAGCTGCGCGACCTGGTCGGCTACGCGGCCCGGCGCGGGGTGCGGATCATGCCGGAGATCGACGCGCCAGGGCACATGCAGGCGGCGATCTCCGCCTACCCCTGGCTGGGCAACCGCCCCGACCGGCAGCTCCCGGTCCGGGTCGAGTGGGGCATCTCCCGCCATGTCCTCAACGCCCGTGAGCGCACGGTGGAGTTCGTCCGCGACGTGCTGGACGAGTTGGTGGACGTCTTCCCGTTCGAGTTCGTCCACATCGGCGGCGACGAGGTGCCCGCCCACGAGTGGCTGGCCAGCCCCGAGGCGCGGGAGCGGGCGGCGGCCGAGCGGCTTGCCGGCCCCGAGGAGCTGCTGGGCTGGTGGTCCCGCCGGCTGGCCAGCCACCTGGCCGGCCACGGCCGCCGGGTCGCGGTCTGGGACGAGCTGATCGAGCAGGGCGTCCCCGAGGGCGCGGTGATCTTCGCCTGGCAGAACGACGAGCGGGTCGGCCTGGCCGAGCGCGGCGGCCACGAGCTGGTGGCCGTTCCCCAGCAGCACACCTATCTGGACTACGCGGAGAGCGACGCCCCCGACGAGCCGCTGGCCATCGGCGGCGGGCTGCCGCTGTCCAAGGTCTACTCCTACCGACCGCCGAAGTCGGCCCTCGGCGTCCAGGGCCAGCTGTGGAGCGAGTACCTGCCCACGCCGGCCGCCGTGGAGTGGCGGGCCTTCCCGCGCCTGGCGGCCATCGCCGAGATCGGCTGGACGGCGGAGGACGAGCGTGACCCGGCCGACTTCGAACGCCGCCTGCGCGGCCACCTCCCGCTGCTGGACGAGCTGAACGTGGGCTACCGCCCGCTGAGGTGACCCCGCCCCGAACCGCCCCCGGGGCGGCCTTCTCCCCTCCGACCTGGCTGTATACAGTGGCCGAGATTGATCGGTCGCCCAGGCAACGGAGCCTGGCAGGCACAGTACGGCGCACCGTGCCAGGCTCGAAGCCGCACGGTCCGCCCTCATCGGCCGCCCCGGGGGCGGTCCGGCGATGCCAGGACAGGAGTGGGAAGACGCCATGCCGTTGCACGAGAAGTCAGAGGCCATCTACGCGGAGGTGCTCGCGCGCAACCCGGGTGAGGACGAGTTCCACCAGGCCGTCCGCGAGGTGCTGGAGAGCATCGGCCCCGTCCTCGGCAAGCACCCCCGCTACACCGAGTCCAAGATCGTCGCCCGCCTCTGCGAGCCCGAGCGGCAGATCATCTTCCGGGTGCCCTGGGAGGACGACAAGGGCGAGATCCACATCAACCGGGGCTTCCGCGTCGAGTTCAACAGCACCCTCGGCCCCTACAAGGGCGGCCTGCGCTTCCACCCCTCCGTGCGGCTGGGCACCGTCAAGTTCCTCGGCTTCGAGCAGATCTTCAAGAACGCGCTCACCGGCCTGCCCATCGGCGGCGGCAAGGGCGGCGCCGACTTCGACCCCAAGGGCCGCTCGGACCGCGAGGTGATGCGGTTCTGTCAGAGCTTCATGACCGAACTCCACCGCCACATCGGCGAGTACACCGACGTCCCGGCCGGCGACGTCGGCGTCGGCGGCCGCGAGATCGGCTACCTCTTCGGCCAGTACAAGCGCATCACCAACCGCTACGAGTCCGGCGTCCTCACCGGCAAGGGCCTCACCTACGGCGGCGCCCAGGTCCGCGCCGAGGCCACCGGCTACGGCTGCGTCTTCTTCGTCCAGGAGATGCTGCTGGCCAGGGGCGACTCGCTGGACGGCAAGACCGTCGTCGTCTCCGGCTCGGGCAACGTCGCGATCTACGCCATAGAGAAGGCCCACCAGCTCGGCGCCCGCGTCGTCGCCTGCTCCGACTCCGGCGGCTATGTCCACGACCCCAAGGGCATCGACGTCGCGCTGCTGAAGGAGATCAAGGAGCAGCGCAGGGAGCGGCTGACCGCCTACGCGGAGGCCGTGCCCGACGCCCGCTATGTCGCCGGCCGGCAGGTCTGGGAGGTGCCGTGCGAGGTGGCGATGCCCTGCGCCACCCAGAACGAGATCACCGGCAAGGAGGCCGCCGCGCTGGTGAGGAACGGCTGCGTCGCGGTCGGCGAGGGCGCCAACATGCCCACCACGCCCGAGGGCATCCGGATCTTCCAGGACGCCGGCCTCGCCTACGGCCCCGGCAAGGCCGCCAACGCCGGCGGCGTCGCCACCTCCGCGCTGGAGATGCAGCAGAACGCCTCCCGCGACTCCTGGAGCTTCGACTACTCCGAGCAGCGACTCCAGGACATCATGCGCGGCATCCACGCCAGCTGCGCCGAGACGGCCGACGAGTACGGGATGCCGGGCAACTACGTGGCCGGCGCCAACATCGCCGCCTACACCAAGGTCGCCGACGCGATGCTCTCGCTCGGCCTGATCTGACGGTCCCGACACGAGGCCCGGGCCGGTCCTGGCCGGTCCCGGTCGGTCCCGGCGGGAAAACGACATGCGCGGCCCGGCGCCGCGCCGGTAGCGTCCCCGCGCATGTCGTCTCCTCGTCAACGCCCGCCCCTCGTCGCGGACGAACGCACCCAACTGCTCGGCTGGCTCGACCTCCAGCGGGACATCTGCCGCTGGAAGACCGACGGCCTCGACGAGGACCAGGCGCACCGCGCGGTGCTGCCCTCCTCGCCGCTGATGACCGCCGCCGGTGTCCTCTCCCATCTGCGCTGGGTGGAACACGCCTGGTTCGAGGTGATCTTCCTGGGCGGCTCCTCGGCCGACAACCCGCAGTTCCTGGACGAGCCCGAGGACGCCGACATGCTGGTGGCGGACGTCCCGCTCGCCCGGCTCGTCGAGGAGTACCAGCGGCAGTGCGCCCGCTCCGACGAGATCGTCGCCGCGCACTCCCTGGACGACATCGCCCGGCATCCGGACCGGCAGCCGAGCCTGCGCTGGATACTGCTCCACCTGCTGGAGGAGACCGCCCGGCACGCCGGCCACCTGGACGCCATCCGCGAACTGGTCGACGGCCGCCTCGGCTACTGGTGACCCCCACGACGAGGGGGCCCCGCCCCGGGAACCGTTCACGGCTCCCGGGCCGAGGCCCCTCGAACCCCCCGGCGGACAACGGCCGTTGACCCCGACCGTCACCCGCGCGTCGGTGGGGTCACGCGTAGCGGAGCCAGGACCAGGTGACGGGCCCGACGACTCCGTCATCGTCGATGCGGACGTCGTTCTGGAAGGCCCGCACTGCACTCCGGGTGTAGTCGCCGAAGTGCCCGTCGACTCCGGAGGGGCCGAGGTTGTAGCCCATCAAGTCCAGGATGCACTGGGCCTCCCGGACGGTGTTCCCCGTCGAGCCGTAGCCGATGGTGGGCGGCGTGGTGCGGTTGTCCCAGCCGCAGTACCAAAGGGCCCCAATATCAGTGGCCCCCGCCCGGGTGTCCGTGGCGGCGGCGGCCGGGCTGGTGGTCATCGCGGCGGTGCCGGCGGCCAGGGCCGTCGTCGCGAGGACGGCGGCGGCTATGCGGCGAATGCGCTGCATGTCAGGTTCCCCTCCCTGTGGTTGGTGCTGTCCCCTCGATTGTGGGAGTGTCCCGCCGTGGTGTCTTTGTCGCTCCGTGCCAGGGAGTTCGCGCTTTGCGCCAACCCCGAGAAGGCGCGCCGGGCCGCTCAGCCCGCCCTGCGGCCCTGCACCGAGTAGAGAACGCTGGAGCAGGCCCGGAACGTCGGGTCCGTCATCAGCGCGCGCACGCGCTCCAGCTCCGCCTCGGTCATCCCGGCCGCCAGCAGCCGTTCCCGCAGGTGGTGGGTGTGGTGGAGCTGGAGGCCCAGGCTCGCCGACTCGGGGGTGCGCAGCTCGACATGGGGGCGTGGGTCGATCTCGACCAGCCCGGCGGCCCGCATCGCGCGCGCCACCTCCCGGCCCCATTCCGGGTGCGCCCCGGCCGCGCGCAGCGCCGCCGCCTTGGCCGCCAGGAACTTCCGGTAGAGCCGTTCGGCCGCCGCGTCCGGCGCCAGCAGCGGCGGCTCGTAGGAGACGTCGAACTCGTCGACCTGGAGCCAGCCGCCGGGCGCCAGCGCCCGGGCGAGCCGGGCCAGCACCGCCTCACGCTCCGGCAGGTGTTGCAGCACCAGGCGCGCCACGATCAGGTCGAACTCCCCGTCCGGCAACGGGTCGTTCACGATGTCGTGGGTCAGATAGACCACGCCGGGCGGGGCCGGGGAGGTCGGCGGCGTCAGGTCGGTGGCCAGCACCTCGCCGCCGGGCGCGACCCGTTCCGCGAGCCAGCGCGCGACCGAGCCGCCGCCCGTGCCCACCTCCAGGCAGCGCCAGCCCCGGGTCACGCCGGTGGCGGCCAGCCGGGGCAGCGTCACCGGGTCGTAGGCGGCGGACAGCCAGCCGTGCTGCCCGCCAAGGAACGCCGGGTGCGGCGGGAACGCGTAGCCGGGGGCGCTCGCCGTGGTCATCAGGTCCACCGCCCGGTGCCGGCCGCGTCCGGCCGGCCGGTCAGCTGCTCCAGCAGCGCGTGCCGCCGCACCTTGCCGGTGCCGGTGCGCGGGATCGACGCCTCGGCGCGCCCCACCGGCTCGGCCAGCGGCGGCAGGTCCTCGACCGCCCGCTTGAACTCCGTCGCGTCAAAGGTGCCGTCCGCCGTCACCAGCACCGGCAGCGGGTCGCCGCCCGGCGGGGTGAGCACCACGCACTCGGACAGCCACGGCAGCCGGTCCTCCAGCACGTCCTCCAGCGTCAGGCAGCTCAGCCCGGGCGCGTGGTCCACCTCGCGGTCCAACAGCCGCACCGCGCCGGTGCGGTCGCGGACCCCGACGTCGCCGGTGTTCCACCAGCCGTCGTGGTCCTTGGCACGCCAGCGTTCCTCCTCGCCGAGGTAGCCGGGCGCCCTGGCGCCGGTCCTGGCCAGCAGCAGCCCGGCCCGCCCGGGCGGCAGCGGCGCGAAGGTATCCGGGTCGACGACCCGCAGCCGCGTCCTGAACGGCACCGGGCGCCCCAGGTCGCGCGCGTCCACCTCGCCGGCGCCGCGCAGCGAACGGCGGGTGTGGAAGCGGAAGGTGAGCGGCCCGGTCTCCGTCTGGCCCCAGCCCTGCATCCACACCGCGCCCCGCTGCCGGGTCGCGCCGAGGAACGCCCGCAGCGTCGGCGGATGCACCGCGTCATAGGTGGAGACGAACAGCCGCACCCGGCGGAACGGCTGGTCGAGCCGGCCGGTCAGCGGCCGCAGCCGGTTGTAGACCGAGGGCAGCGCCTCCAGCACGGTCGGCGGGTGGTCGCGCAGGAACAGGTCCGCCTCCTCGGGCGCGTGCCGGGTGAGGATGGCGATCTCCCGGGGCGCCAGGCACAGCACGCTCGCCGTCCAGCAGAACGTCCGCCCGTGCGCGTAGGAGCTGGCGTTGACCACGGTGTCCTCGCGCCGCACCCCGATCCTGGGGTAGCGGAACGTCTCGAACCTGGCCAGCTTGTGGATGATGGTCCGCGTCGTGTGCGCCACCAGCTTGGGCACGCCCGTGGTGCCCGAGGTGTGGTTGATGACCAGCGGCGCGTCCGGGTCGCGCCGCCTCGGCCCGGGCGCGGTGGCGCCCCGCACCTCGTCGACGAGGGTCGCGCCATCGGCCGGGGCGTCCAACACCACGGTGCGCTCGGCGCGTTGGGCCGGATCGACGCCGTCCGCGCGGTGCCGCTCCAGCAGCGCGGCGGTGGCCACCAGCAGCCGGGGCCGCAGCCTCGCCAGCAGGGTGGCCAGCGGCTCGGCGGCCAGGTGCGCGGAGAGCTGCGCCGGCACCGCGCCCAGCCGGACGGCGGCGCAGGCCAGCAGGTCGTAGTCCCAGTGGTTGTCCTTGACGATGGCCACCCGGTCCCGCGCCCGCACCCCGGCGGCGGCGAGCCAGCCGGCGGTCTCCTCGACCAGCGCGGCCAGTTGGGCCAGGTCATACGCTATGCCCCCGGCTCCCGGCAGGTCGAAGGGCCGGTCCAGATGGACCACGGTGGCCCCGCCCCGGCTGGCACACTCCTCGAAGAGCGTCCCCATGTCATCGGGTCGCAACGGTGAACTCCTCCTGCTCGGCGTTCGGTTGACGGTCAGTCGGCGGACGGCACCAACGGCTGCTCGCCCGGCACCTCGCCGCCGAGGCGGGCCAGCACCCGGGCGGCGGCCAGCGCCGCCGAGCGCACCGCGCCCTCGCTCGCTGGCCGCAGCAGCACCCAGTCCCCGGCGTACTCGACCGGTCCTGGCGGCCGTTGGTGGAACGCGGCGCGGTGCCGCAGCGCCGCCGGCGTCGCCTCCGGCAGGCCGTGCGGGAAGGCGTGCACCCAGGCGTCGGTGCGGGCCGCGCGCAGCCCCGGGAGGAAGCGTTCCCCGGCCCTGGTCAGCCGCTCGACGACCTCCTCGCGGGGCGCGGTCAGCAGCGCCGGCAGCTGGCGCGGGCTGGCGATCAGGCTGACCAGGCCCCGGCCGGCCGGCACCCGGCCGGGGTGCTTGGCGTGGTCCAGCACCATCCCGGCGAGGGTGTCCTCCTCCGCCTCCGGGGTGAGCAGCACATAGAGCGAACGGCCGCCCCGGGGCGCCAGCGGGCGTTCCAGCGCGCAACTCACCTTCAGCATCGGCGAGAAGGAGCACGCCTGAAGGAACGTCCGTTCCGCGGCGGGGGCGTTGGCGTGCAGCTGCGCCGCGACCGGCGCCGGCACCGCGAGCACCACCGCGCGGGCGGTCAACGTGCGGCCGCCCACGTCGAGTTGGGCGTGGTCGCCGTCGGCGGCGACCCGTTCGACGGGGGTGCCGGTGACCACGTCGAGGCCGGCGGCCAGCCGGCGGGCCAGCAGGTCCATCCCGCCCCGGTAGGTGCGCCAGGCGGAGACCGGGCCGACCTCCCGCAGCAGGCTCACCGCGGGCGCGGCGCAGGACCTGGCCGGGTCCCAGCCGAAGAACGCGCCGGCCAGCGGCTGGAACAGGTGGGTCAGCAGCTCCGGGTGGTAGCGGCGGGCGAACTCCGTGACGGTCAGCGCGCCCAGCGGGCCCCGCTCCGGCCGGTCCGGGTCCAGCTCCCGGCTGTGGCGCGACATCCACAGCGAGAACCGCGCCACGTCCACGCGCGCCCGCGCCGACAGGCCCGCGCCGGTCAGCGGCGCCAGGCGCGAGCCCACGCCCGGGTGGGCGCGCCCGTCGCGCCACAGCCCGACCGCCCGGCCGATCGGCGGCACTTCCGGCGGGCGGACGCCCACCCGCCGCAGCAGCTGCCAGGTCGCCCGGTAGCCCTGCGCCGAGATCTGCTCGGCGCCCTCGTCGATGGTGAACCCGGCCCGCCGCAGCGTCCGCATCCGGCCGCCGACCCGGTCCAGCGCCTCGAAGACCCGCACCGAGCGCCCCGCGCGGCGCAGTTCGGCCGCCACGCTCAGCCCGGCGATCCCCGCGCCGACCACCGCCACGTCCAGGTCCGTCTCGCGTGCGCTCACGCCACCACCCCCGCGCCCAGCGCCAGGTTGACGCCGATCAGCAGCATGATCGCGACCCGGTGCGCGGTGAACCCGATCCGGCGGGCCCGCATGATGTCGCCCGCGACGAAGCCGGTGTGGAACTGCCGCGCGCGCAGCGCGGTCACCGGCAGCATCGCCAGCACGAACCACCAGGGCGCGACCCCGGCGAGCGAGGCGCCGGCGCCGACCGCGAACTCGCCCACGGACAGCGCCCCGACGAAGCGCGCGTTGCCCCGGGGCGAGACCAGCGCGGCCACCGTGCGCCGGCCCACGGCCCGGTCGCCCTCGATGTCGTTGGTGTTGGAGTACACCCCGAACAGCAGCGGCCCGCAGCCGAAGAGCACGCCCTGCACCAGCAGGAACCCGGAGAAGCCGCCGGTGACCAGCGCGTGCGGCGCCACCACCAGGCCCACGCCCAGGCCGCAGAGGAACACCTCCTGGAAGCCGTGGTAGCTGATCTTCAGCCCGTAGGAGTACTGGAGCGAGACCACCAGCAGCGCCGCCGTCACCAGCAGCGCCCAGCCGGGGCGGTGCGGCGCGAGGGCGACCGTCGCCGCCCAGAGCGCGGTGCCGAGCGCGGCGCAGCCCCAGGCGAACAGGTGCGCCTCGCGCAGCGTCAGGGTGCCGGCGACCAGCGGCTTGCGCAGCACGTTGCGCAGCGGGTGGTTCGGGCCGTAGTTGGCGGCGTCGCTGCCGTCGTGGTAGCCGGTGATGTCGTCGAGCGCCACCATCGCCATCACCACGAACACCTCGCCGACCAGGAACAGGCCCAGGACCAGCGCGGTCCTCGCCTCGAAGTCGGCCAGCGGCAGCAGCACGGCGGAGGCCGCCACCGCGATGCTCGGGTAGTAGTCGTAGACGTCCAGCTTGCCCAGCCGGGCGAAGGCGCGCGCCCGGCTCTCGGCGGGGCGGGCCGTGGGCCGGCCGGGCGGCTGGTCTCCGGCCCGGTCGGGGGCGTCGGTCAGGTCCTGGGTCATCGGGGGTTGGCCTCCGTGCGGCTCGCTGCGGGGGAACGGTCGGTGTCGTCGCCGAACTCCCGTATGTGCTCCGGGGTGCGACGTTCGACGAACCGCCACACGGCGTCGGCGACCCGCGCCACCTGCGCGTCGGTCAGCTCGGGGTAGAGCGGCAGGGACAGCATCCGGGCGGCCGCCGACTCGGCGACGGGCCACCGCCGCCCGGGCGGCGCGAACGGGCGGAACGCCGCGTGGTGCGGCAGGGCGCGCGGGTAGTAGACGTGGGTCTCGACGCCCTCGGCCCGCAGCTGGCCGGCCAGCCCCTCCCGGTCGTCGGCGAGCACCGTGTAGACATAGCCGCAGCGCCCGTCCCGGCCCGGCGGCGGGGCGATCACCCCGCGCCCGGCGAGCGGCGCGAGCAGCCGCGTGTAGGCGTCCACGAGGTGGGCGCGGCGCGCCAACCGGGCCGGCAGGCCGGGCAGTCGGTGCAGCTGGAGCCTGGCCTGGATCTCGTCGAACCGGCTGTTGTGTCCGACCAGCCGGTGGGTGAACCGTTCGCCCTCGCGCTGCCCGTGGTTGCGCAGCAGCCGTACCCGCGTGGCGAGTTCGGCGTCCCTGGTGACGACGACGCCACCCTCGCCCGGCATTCCGAACGTCTTGACCTGAACGAAGGAGTACACGCCCGCCTCGCCCCACAGCCCCGCAGGGGTGCCGGCCAGCACCGCGCCCTGCGCGACCGCCGAGTCCTCCATCAGCCGCAGCCCGCGCGCCGCCGCCAGCGCCCGCAGGCGCGGCATGTCGGCCATCGTCGAGAACAGGTGCGCCGGCACCAACGCCCGGGTGCGCGCGGTGATCTGGCGCTCCGCGTCCCCGGGGTCCAGGGTCAGGGTGACCGGGTCCACGTCGGCGAAGACCGGCGTGGCGCCCAGCGCCAGCGGGGCCGAGGCCAGCGGCGCGCAGCCCAGCGCCGGCACCACCACCTCGTCGCCGGGGCCCACGCCGAGCGCGGCGAGCGCCATGGTCAGCGCGCCGGTGCCGCTGCCGCAGGCCACCACGTGCGCCCCGTCGAGGTCCCGGGAGAGGGCGTCCTCCAGGGCCCGGGTGTGCTCGCCCAGGATGAAGCGCTGCTCCGGCGCGGTGCCCACCTCGTGGATCAGCCGCAGCGCGGTCGCCCGGTCCTCATCGAAGAGGCGGGGCGAGAAGAACGGCACCGGCTCCGCGCTCATCGGCCGCCCCCCGCGCGGTAGAACGCGGCGACCGCTTCGCAGACCCGACGCACCTGATCGTCCGTCAGATCCGGGTGGAACGGCAGCGCCAGCGCGTGCCGGCTGGCCGCCTCGGCGACCGGGAACGCGCCCTGCCCGTAACCGAGTTCGGCGAAGCACGGCTGGCGGTGCAGCGACCTGGGGTAGTAGGTCTCGGTGCCGATGCCGCGCGCGGCCAGGTGTGCGGCCAGCGCGTCGCGCCGCTCCACCTCCACCAGATAGACATAGAACACGCCCCGCTCGCCCGGGCCTTCGGAGTGCGGCTCGGGCAGCCGCCGCACCCCCGGCACATCGCGCAGCCGCTCGGTGTAGGCGGCGGCCAGCGCGGCGCGACGCTCGATCGCGCCGTCGAGATCGGGCAGCTTGGCCCGCAACACCGCCGCCTGGAAGTCGTCCATCTTGCTGTTGACCCCGGGCAGCGCCGTCTCGTTGGCGATGCCGGGGAAGTGCGCCAGCGTGCGGCCGTACCGCCCGTGGTGGCGCAGCGCGCCGACCGTGGCGGCGACCGCCGGGTCGTCGGTGAGGACGGCGCCGGCGTCGCCGATGGCGCCCAGGGTCTTGCTGGGGAAGAACGACAGCACCCCGCCGCGCCCGTGCAGCCCGGCGTGCACCCCGCGCTGCCGCATCCCGATGCCCTCGGCGCTGTCCTCGACCAGGGTCAGCCCGTGCCGCTCGGCGATCGCGCCGATCGCCGCCATGTCGGCCTGGGCGTGGAAGAGGTGGGTGGGCATCACCATGCGGCTCTCGGGGGTGATCGCCCGCTCCAGCGCGGCCGGGTCCATGGCGTAGCTCGCCGGCTCGACGTCCACGAACTGCGGCCGCCCGCCGGCCAGGACGACCGAGGAGGCGGTGGCGACGAACGAGTACGCCGGCACCAGCACCCCGTCGCCCGGCCGCAGCCCACAGGCGCGCAGCAGCAGCACCAGCGCGTCGGTGCCGCTGTTCACCCCGAGGACGAAGCCGGCGCCGGTGTAGGCGGCCAACTCCCGTTCCAGCGCGGCGACCTGGGCGCCGTGCGAGAACTTTCCGTCGTCGAAGACCTCGTTCAGCCGGTCCGCGATCGACGGCCAGAGCCGACGGAACGTGGCGGCCTGCGAGAAGAAGGCGACCTCTTCGCCGGTGTCCTCGGGTAATGCGAGCGGGGAATTCCTCGAAAGCAACGGAAGCCAGCCTGGGGATGAGAGGGGACGAGCGGGGATAACGAGGGGGCCGGGGCTGGTGGCTGCGGCGCCGACGGCGCCCGGCCGGGCCCAAACGTATAGCGAGCGCCGCCCAACGCGAACCTCCGGCAAGGGGATTCACCCTTTGAGGTATCAGCTGTCGGCATTGCTTGACACCCCGCCGAGCGGGCTGTGAAAGTCGCCCCGGCGTGTTCGCCGACGGTTCGTTGGCGAACGCGCTCGGCGGCGTCTCGAAAACCCTTCCGGTATTCACCCGGGCGTCACGCACCACCGAACACCTGTATTCCCCGACCCGTTTTTCCTGCTCTTCCCTGCCCTTCCCCTCTTTCTCCATCCCAGCCCCGATCCCACCCCTCGAACCCACCCCTCGATCTCACCTCGCGGAGGAAATGTGCGGCCCCTCGTCGTCGGGCTCGGCCGGTCGGGTGCCGGCCTGCACGCCGCCTCGCTGCTGCGCGCCGGCGCGGCCGGCGACGCCTGGTTCACCGGGCCACCGCTGGCCCTCGACCCCCGCCCCGAGGCCGGCGCCGGGCTGGCCGGGGTGGAGCGCGTCGCGTCCCTGGACCACGCGGCCCGGCTCAGCGACCCGGCCAGCACCGTCGTCCACCTGTGCACCCCGCCGTCGCGCCGGGTCGCGCTGCTCGGCGAGCTGGCCGCCCTCGGCTACACCCGCGTCCTGGTGGAGAAGCCGCTGGCCGCCGACCGCGCCCAACTCGACCGGCTGGACGCCCTGCGCCGCCGCCACGGCCTGCACATCGAGGTCGTCGCGCACTGGCTCTCCTCCCGACTCACCAGCGAGCTGCGGGAGTTGACCGAACACCGGCCGTTCGGCCCGCTGCGCTCCCTCGCCTTCCGGCAGGACAAGCCGCGCCTGCTGCGCGGCCAGAGCGACGACGGCCACCCCAGCGCGTTCGACGTCGAGATACCCCACGCCCTCGGCGTCGTCCTCCAGTTGGCCGGCCCCGCCACCGTCGCCGAGGCCCGCTGCACCGACCTGCGCACCGAGACCGCGCTGCGCCCCCTCATGGGCGGCGCGGCGCTGACGCTCACTCACGACAACGGCGTGGCCAGCGAGTTGCGCTCCGACCTGACCGCGCCCGTCCAACGCCGCAGCGTGCGGCTGCGGTTCGCCGACGGCGAGGTCGTCGGCCACTACCCGATCAGCGAACGCGACGACCACGCCCGGCTGACGCTCCCCGGCCGCCCGCCGGCGATCTTCCGGGACGACGCGCTGGCCGCCTTCCTGCGGGACACCTACCGGCGCTTCGCCACCGGCCAGCAGGTCACCTACGCCATCCACCACGCCGTGGTCCGCCTGCTGTGCGAGGCCAAGGAGCGCGCCGCGATCCCCACCGGCTCCCCACCCCTGGAGGCCCACCCATGACGCCCAAGCCAGGCCGCACCCCCTGGGACGCACCCCTGGCCGGCATCGGCGACGAGGCGGCGCCCGACGCGGCGGGCCAGTGCGCCGCGCTGCGCCAACTCGGCTGGCACGCCATCGAGATCAGGTCGGTGGACGGCATCGGCATCGCCGAGTTGCCGGCCCGCGCCTGCGCCGACCTCGCCGCCCGCCTCCACGAGGCCGACCTGGACGTCGTCTGCCTGGACTCCACCCTGGGCAACTGGGGCAGCCACGCCACCGATCCGCTCTCCGCCGACCTCGCCACGCTGGACGCCCTCGCCCGCCGCGCCGAGGTGCTGCGCTGCCGCTGGGTGCGGGTGATGAGCTACCCCGGCGGCGGGCTGCCCGCCGACCGCTGGCGCGCGCTGGTCCTCGAACGGCTGACCAGGCTCGCCGAACGCGCCGAACGGCTCGGCCTCACCCTGCTGGTGGAGAACTGCTCCGGCTGGGCCGGCACCAGCGCCGAGCGGCTGGCTTGGCTCCTCGACGAGATCGCCAGCCCCGCCCTGGGCGTCCTCTTCGACACCGGCAACGGCGTCCCACACGGCTACGACGGGCTGGCGATGCTGGAACGGCTGCTGCCCCGGGTCCGGCACGTCCAGGTCAAGGACGCCCGGCACGAGGGCGGGCGCGTCCACTACACCCTGCCCGGCCGGGGCGAGGCCCAACTCCCCGCGATGCTCGACCTGTTGTGGTCCGCCGGCTACCGGGGCCCGCTCTCCATCGAGCCGCACCTGGCGCACCAGCCGCACGCCGGCACCACCCGCAGCGCCGGCCCGGCGCCCTTCGTCGCCGCCGGCCACGCCCTGACCGAGCTGCTGGCCCGGCTCACCCCGCCGGCCGTGCGGGCCCCCCGGTGAGCGCGCCCACCGGGGCCGCCCTCACCGCCGGCGAACGGGCCCTGCTGCTCGACCTGTTGCGCACCCCGACCGCAGGGCCCCTGGAGGCGGGCCCCGATGACCCGCCGGCCGAGCTGTGGGCGGCGGGCCGCCGCTACGCCGAGGCCGCCCGCGCGCTCGGCCTGACCGTGCTGCGGCACGCCCCGCCCACCGAGGCCGAGGTGCGCGCGGGCCCGCTGCCGGCGCCGGTCGCCGCCGCGCTCGACGACCCGGCTTTCCTGCGCCAACAGCCCAGCCTCCTGCTGCGGTTGGGGCCCGAGCTGCCCCGCGCCGCGACCGTGATGTGCAACGTCCACCTGGACACCGTCGCCGGCGCCGAGCCCGTGACCTTCGACGGGCACCGCTTCACCGGCCGGGGCGCCGTGGACGCCAAGGGCCCGGCCGTCGCCCTGCTGGCCGGGGTGCGGGCCGCGGCGGCCAGGGAGCCGGCCGTGGGCCGGGAGACCGCCGTGCTGATCCAGGCCGTCGCCGGCGAGGAGGGCGGCGCCCTGGGCACCCTCGGCACCCGGCCCCTGGTCGCGGCCGGCCACGTCGGCCGGATCAACCTCTTCTGCGAGCCCACCGGCGGCCGGCTCCTCACCCGGGTCACCGCCGCCGCCACCGCGCGGATCACCGTCGCCGGCGAGGACGCCGTGGACGACCGGCCAGGCGGCGGCCACAACGCCACCGTGCTGCTCGGCTTCCTCGCCCAACACCTCGCCCACGCCCTGGACTCCGGCCGCCGCCCGCCCGGCGCCGGCGCGCCCTGCATAGCCGGGCTGCACACCGGCCACCTGCACAACCGCGTCCACGGCCGGGGCACCCTGCTGATCAACCTGCCCTACCGCGAGGCCGCCGAGGGCGCCCGCCTGGAGCGGCTGCTGGCCGACGAACTGGCGCACGGGCTCGACGCGTTCCGCCAACGCTTCGCCGGCACCGCCGAGTTCGCCCGCACCGCCCGGGACGCCGCCGCCCTCACCCGGCTCGACTGGGACAAGCGCGGCCTGCCCACCCTCAATGCCGCCGACCCCTGGGCCGAGGCCCTGCTGGCCGGCGCCGGCGCCGCGCCCTGGCCGGCCGACGAGCCGCCGTTCACCTGCGACGCGCTCTGGCTCGCCGACCACCCCGACACCTTCACCGCCGTGCTCGGCCCCGGCTCGCTGGACGCCAACCACGCCCACGCGGCGGGGGAGTTCGTCACCCTCGCCGACCTCGACGCCTTCGCCGAGACCGTCGCCCGCGCCCTCGTCGCCTTCGCCAGGGAGCGCGCCCCGACGCGCACCGACCCCGAGACCACCCGCACACCACCGTCGCCAGAGGAGAGCCTCCGTTGACCGCGTTACCCGGCCCGACCGTCACCGTTGACCACGCCCAACTCCGTTCCGCCACCGCCGGGTTCCTCGCCGCGCTCGGTGTTCCGGGGCCGCGCGCCCAACTCGCCGCCGAGGCCCTGGTGTACGGGGACCTCACCGGCATGGACTCGCACGGCGTCTTCAACCTGGGCCGCCTCTACCACCCGCTGCTCGCCTCGGGCCGCGCCGGCCCGGCCGCCGAGCCGCGCGTCCTCAACGACCTGGGCGCCTGCGTCCTGATGGACCACCGGCGCGCCCTCGGCCTGTGGGCGGCCGCCCAGTCCATGGACCTGGCCGTCGCCCGCGCCCGCGCGCACGGCATCGGCCTGGTCTCGGTGCGCGGCGCCACCCATCTGGGCTGCGCCGGCTTCCACGCCGCCCGCGCCGCCGAGGCCGGCCTGCTCGGCCTCGTCGCCAGCAACTGCGGCGGCCAGCGGATCGCCTCGCCGCCCGGCGGCCTGCCGGCGCTGCTGGGCACCAACCCGCTCAGCGTCGCCGCGCCGGCCCTGCCCGGCCGCCCCTTCGTGCTCGACATGTCCACCACCGTGGTGCCCACCGGCCGAGTGCGGGTCGCCGCAGCCGCCGGGCGGCCGGTGCCCGCCGGCTGGCTGGCGGACCGGAACGGCGAGACCGTCACCGACCCCGCCGCCTTCGACCAGGGCAAGGCCCGGCTCCGCTGGCTCGGCGGCGACCCAACCACCGGCGCCCACAAGGGATTCGGGCTCGGCCTCACCGTCGAGCTGCTGGCCGCGCTGCTCTCCGGCGCGGCCGTCGGACCGGCCCCCGAGGCCCTGGAGGGCGACGGCCGCCCGCACGGCACCGACGACGACATCGGCCTGCTGCTGCTCGCGATCGACCCCGACCTGCTGCGCGCCGAGCCCGGCGCGTTCGCCGAGGCCAGCCGCTCCCTCTTCGGCACCGTGCTCGACTGCCCGCCGCTGGAGGACGGCCGGCCGGTCCGCTACCCCGGCTGGCCGGAGGCCGAACGCGCCGCCGAACGCCGCGCGCACGGCGTTCCGCTGCCGCGCGCCCTGCACCACGAACTGACCGCACTGGGTCTGGAACTGCCCGCCCTGGAGGCCCACCGATGACCGCCCACCCGCCCGCCGCCCACCCGCCCGCCGACCACCCGCCCGCCGCCCGCCGGATCGCCGTCGCCGGACTCGGCGTGATCTCCCGCTACTACCTGGCCGCGATCGCCGACAGCCCCGACTGGGAGCTGTCGGGCGTCTGCGACCCACGGCCCGACGCGCCCGAGGCGCTCGCCGACCATCTGCCGGCCGGCGTCACCCGGCACCCCGACCACCGCGCGCTGCTCGCCCACGACCGGCCCGACGCGCTGGTGGTCGCCGCCCCCAACCACCTGCACGCCGCGATCGCCGCCGACGCGATCGCCGCCGGCGTGCCCGTCCTGGTCGAGAAGCCGCTGGCCCTCGACCCGGTGGCCGGCCGCGAGGTCGCCGCGCTGGCGCTGGCCGCCGAGGTGCCGCTGTGCACCGCGTTCCACCGCCGCTACAACGACCAACTCGCCGCGCTGGTCCGCCGGTTGCCGCCGGGCGTGCCGGTCGTCTCGGCCACCGTGCGCTATCTGGAGCGGATCGAGGAGCACATCGGCGGCGACACCTGGTACCTCGACCCGGCCCGCTGCGGCGGCGGCTGCGTCGCCGACAACGGGCCCAACGCCTTCGACCTGGTACGCCAGTTGCTCGGCGAGGTACGGGTCGTGGACGCGGCCGTGGCCCGCGACGCCACCGGCCTCGACCGGCAGGCCAGCATCGAACTGGCCGCCGCCTCCGGCGCGTTGGCCCGCGTCGAGCTGGACTGGTCCTACCCGGGCGAGGCCAAGGACGTCCGCCTCCGGCTCGCCGACGGCACCGAACACCACGCCGACCTGCTGGCCGGCCACGCCGGCTTCAAGTCCTCGCTCTGGCACGAGTACCGCCATCTGCTGGCCGACTTCGCCGGGGTGGTGGCCACCGGCCGGCCCGCCCACATCGACGGGCTGCGCGCCCTGGAGCTGGTCGCCGACGTCTACGCCGCCGAACGCGCCGAGACCCCGGTGGGCGGCGTCGGATGAACCGGCCCGCCTCCTGGGAGAACGGCGCCAAGCGCGCCGTCACCGGCACCCTGGTGAAGGTGCTGCTGCACACCAGGACCGAACGGGGAATGCGGCTCGAACCGTTCGCCAGCCGCTGTGTCCGCCGGGGCGAGGTCCACGAGCTGGTCGTCACCGACCAGGCCGACACCCTCGCCGGGGCGCGGATCGACCGGGTCGGCTTCCTCGGCTTCGTCGAGATCGAGACGGCCGGGGTGCTCGACCGGGGCGACGCGCTGACCGTCGCCGGCCGGCCGGTCGGCACCCTGCTCGGCTTCGACGCCTGCCACTTCCCCAACCACTACAACATCCTGGTGCGGGCACCGGAGTTGACCGGCGGCGGCGTCCTCGGGCTCCGCCCCGAGGACCCGGTCGCCTTCGCGCCCTACGGCGAGGGCTGACGCGGGCCGGGTCAGCGGCGCGGGACCGACCAACGCCAGGGCCGTGGCCCGGCCGGGTCAGCGGCGCGGGGCCGGCTGGACCGGGGTCAGCACCCCGGTCCTGCGCTGCACCAGCTCGGCGCCCGCCAGGCACAGGTCCTCCCGGTACATCGGGCCGACCAGCTGCACGCCCTGCGGCAGCCCGTCCACCACCGCGCCGGGCAGGGCCACCGCAGGCAGGCCGACGAGGGAGACCGCCGCGCACAGCCGCAGCGCCCGGGAGAACCGCTCGAAGCCGTCGGGGCCGCTGGTCTCCAGCCCCGGCCGCGCCGGCGGCTCGGTGAACACCGGTGCCAGCAACAGTTCGTGACGGTTCATCAGCTCGTGCCAGGAGCGGCGCAGCCCCAACCACCGGCCGGTCAGCGCCAGATAGCCGGCGAGGTCCACCGGGGCGTTCCGCTCCATCGACATGGCGATATACGCGCGGCTCTCCTTCGGCAGCACCGGCTCGATGCGCGGCCAGCCCAGGGCGAACTCGGTCATGATCAACCCGCCGTAGACCTCCAGGCACTCGGCGAGGCGCGGCACGTCCGGGATCTCCTCGACCGCGTGCCCGGCGTCGGCGAGGGCGTCGGCCGCGACGGTCACGGCCGCGTCCACGGCCGGGTGCGTGCCCTGCCCGCCGGGGTCGCGCACCACGGCGATCCGCCAGGGCCCCGGGGGAGTCGGGCCCTCGACGGGCACCGGCACCGCGCGCGGGTCACGCGGGTCGGTGCCGGCCAACGCCGCGTGGGCCAGCCTCAGGTCGCCGACGGTGCGGGCCAACGGGCCGTCCACCGGGATGAGTTGGGAGGCCAGCGTCGGGTCGTCGGGGCCGAGGCGGTGGTCGGCGGGGTAGCGGCCGGCGCTGGGCTTGAGGCCGACCACCCCGCAGAACGCCGCCGGCAGCCGGACCGAGCCGCCGGAGTCGTTGCCGAGGCCCAGCGGCGCCATCCCGCTGGCCACGGCCGCGCCGTCGCCGCCGCTGCTGCCGCCGGGGCTGCGCCCGGCGTCCCAGGGGTTCGTCGTCTCCCCGAACAGCTCGCTGCGCGGGTGCACCCCGCCGAGCGCCAGGTCCGGCATGTTGCTGTGCCCCACCGGCACCGCGCCCGCCGCCCGCAGCCGCGCCACCGGCGGCGCGTCCCTGCGGGCCGTCAACTCCCGGAACCTGGCCAGCCCGTGGGTGGTCGGCACGCCCGCGATGCCGAGGTTCTCCTTGACGGTGAACGGCACCCCGGCGAGCGGGCCGAGCCGTTCGCCGGCCGCGCGGCGGGCGTCCAGGGACGCGGCCTCGGCGAGCGCGCGTTCGGCGAGCAGCTGGGTCACGGCGTTGACGGTGGGGTTGACCTCGGCGATCCGGGCCAGATGGCTCTCGATGATCTCGACGGCGCTCCGTTCGCCGCTGCCGACGGCGGCCCCCAACTCGCCGGCCGTGCGCTGCCAGAGTGCGGTGTCATCCATGTGCTGCCTCGTGTGACTGGTGTTCCGATGCGGTTGTATCGGATCGTACGCGGCGAACCGATGCGAGCGCATCGAATAAGCTCGGGTGTGGGACGGCGGCCCGTCGGTGGCACGTTGGCGGCCCGCCGGCCGCATCTCGGGGGCCGAGGCGACGAAGGAGCGCGGATGCCGAAGCAGGTGGACTACGCGGAGCGGCGCGAGCGGGTGGTGGACGCCGTGCACCGGCTGGCCGACCGGCACGGCCTGGAGGGCGTGACGCTGCGCGATGTGGCCAGGGAGGCCGGCCTGTCGATGGGCGCGGTGCAGCGCGGCTTCCGCGACAAGGACGAGATGCTCGCCCTCGCCCTGGCCCGGGTCGGCGAACGGTTCGTCGCCCGGGCCCGCGCCGCCGCCACCAAGCCCTCGCCCGCCGCGCTGGCCCGGGTGCTGGCCGACCTCGCGCTGCTGGCGGAGGAGCAACGCCCGGAGGCCCAGGTGTGGTTGGCGTTCGTGGCGCGCGCCGCCGTCACCCCGTCGCTGGCCGGGACGCTGCGCGCCGACCATCCCGAGGTGCTCGACCTGCTGACCCGGCTGGTCGCCGAGGTCACCGAGGCCCGGGGCGTCGCCGTCGACCCGGCGGCCGAGGCGCGCGCCCTGCTGGCGCTCACCGACGGGCTCACCGTGCAGCTGCTCCTCGGCCAGCTGGATCGCGCCGAGGCCCGGGGCGTGCTGGACGCGCAACTGCGGCGGCTGTGCGGGACCGGCGGCTGAACCGCCGGTGCGGCACGGCGCGCGGTCAACGGGCCGGCCTCCGCTGCTCGTTGAGGATGTCGGCGAGCAACGCCGGGTGGGTCAACGGGAGATGGTGCCCGGCGCCGGCGATCTCGGTCACCGGGTGGTCCACGGTCACCACCGCCGGGTCGGCCGCGCCCAGGACGATCCGCACCGGCACCCGCACCCGGTCGAGCAACTGCCGCCAGAGCCCGCGCCGTTGGGCGTCCGCGCGCAGCGCGGCCGCGACCCGGCGCGCCACCCCGGGCCGCCGCAGGTCAGCCACCGCGCCCTCCACCTCGGGCCCCTCGGGCACGCCCAGCGCCCGCGCCAGCCGGGCGGCCGACATCCGGCGCGCCACCGCTGCCGCCAGGGCCGAGCGCGCCGGCCGGGACGCGGGCGCCAGGAGGAACGACGGGGCCACCAGCACGAGTTGGCCGACCCGCTTCGGGTGCTCGACCGCGAAGCGCAGCGCGGGACCGCACGCCGCCGAGTGCGCGACCAGCGTCGGCCGGCCGGCCACCGGCGCCAGCAGGTCCGCCAGCCAGGCGTCCGTCCCGCCGGCGGCGGGGGCCGAGCGCCCCAGGCCCGGCAGGTCGGCGGCCAGCACCGGCCCGGGCAGGCGGGCGGCGAGCGGCGCCCAGACGTCGGCGTTGAACGGCGGCCCGGGCAGCAGCACGTGGGCCGGCCGGCGCCGTTCCCCGAGTACCCAGGTGCGGGCGCCCGCCACGGAGTGGAAGCCGTAGGGGCGCAGCCAGGGCGAGGCCGCGCCGAAGCGCTCCGCGATCTGGTCGTCCGCCCAGGCGCGCAGCGCCTCGGCGGCCGGCGGCGCCGCCAGCCCGGCGCGGGCGGCGAGCGCCCGGGCGGAGTCGGTCGGGTAGCGGTCGGTGGCCAGGAAGGACAGCGTCTCGGGGTCGGCGCCGGTCAGCCGGCGCGGCAGGCGCCGCAACAGGCCGACGGGGACGCTTCGTTGGGGCGCGCGGACGCCGGTGTGCGCGGCGACCAGCCGGATCAGCTCGGGCAGCGGCGGCGTTCCGTCGTCGAGCACCCAGTGGTGCTCGCCCGCCGGGGCGAACGCGGGGACGGCCGCCAGAAACCGCGCCAGATGCTCGACCGTGACGATCGGGACCCAGGTGTCGCGGCCGCCGGGCAGCGCGGGCAGCCGCCCGTTCCACAGGTCGGCGACGAGGGCGGCCAGCCCGATGTGCTGGCCGGCGCCGATCACCACGCCGGGGTTGACGATGCTCAGCGGAACGCCGCGTTCCTCGGCCCTGGCGCGCACCGCGCGGTCGCCCTCGATCTTCGACGCCTCGTACGCGCCCAGCCGGGCGACGTCGGGGGCGCCGTCGTCCGCCCCGCCGACCCGGTAGCCGCTGAGATGTGTCAGCCGCCGCAGCCCGGGCAGTTCGGCGGCCCAGTCGAGCACCCGCAGCGCCCCGGCGACATTGGTGGCCCGCGCCTCGTTCACGCCGAGGCCGAACGCGTAGCGGCCGGCCGCGTTGTACACGTCCCGCGCCGCCGGCAGATCCGGGAGTGGTCGCGTGACATCGGCGGTGACGACCGCCAGCCCGCCGACCTCGACGCCCCGGGAGCGCAGCCACGGGGTGAGGGTGTCTCGCCGCACGGCGGCCGCCACCCGCTGCCCCCGGCCGAGCAGTTCGGCGACGAGCGAGCGGCCGATGAGGCCGGTAGCTCCGAAGACGATCGCGTCCATGGGGTGCCCTTCGACGGAACGGAAACGGTCAACGCGCGGAGGAACGGCCAGTAGACCGGTCTGCATATTTTCTGGCCATGGGAAGGCCCGCCGGTCGCGGCGGCCAGGACCGCTCAGCCCAGCAGGGCGGCCAGTTGGCGGCCGACGGCGTCCAGGGGGCGCCGGTCGCGGTGCGCGCGGGCCAGCAGGAGCGCGCCCTCGATCAGGGCCAGAACGGTGACCGCGAGGTCGTCGGCGTCCGGGCGGTCGGCCAGCCGGGCGCGCAGCTCCGCCTCCCAGGAGTCGTAGACCTCCGAACACGCCTTCTGGAGCGGGTCGTTGGCGGCGGCCGTCTCCAGCGCCACGGTCGCCACCGGGCAGCCCTTGCGCCAGCCCGACTCCGCCAGCCGGTCGCCCAGGGCGCGCAGCACGTCGGCGACGAACTCCGTTGTGGGCACGTCGCGTTCGGCGGCCTGGCCGGCCAGCGTCTCCCCGACCGCGCGGCCGGCCCGCCGCACGGACTCGGCGACCAACTGGTCCTTGCCGCCGGGGAAGTGGAAGTAGAGCGAGCCCCGAGGCGCGCCACTGGCCGCGAGCACCTGGTTGAGCCCGGTGCCGAAGTACCCCGCGTCCTCGACCAACTCCTGTGTCGCGTCCAGCAGTCGGTCCCGCGTCTCCGCGCCCTTCCGTCCCATGACCGGCCACGCTAGACCGATCTACATATTTCTGCAAGCGCCGGCCGCGCGGAGCGGTGCCCGGCCCGCGGACCGGGCAGAGAAAACCGGGCCGGCGACCCTGGGGCCGCCGACCCGGCGCGATGCCTCCGACAGGAGCGCCCGACTCAGCCGAGCAGCTCGACGTCCAGCTGCCCGAAGTGGTACTGCCGGATCGCGGTGAGCAGCTCCTCCTCGGAGAGCTGGCCGTCGCCGTCGGTGTCGACCTTCTGGAACGACTCCTTGGCCGAGGCGGTGTCCAGGCCGAGCGCGGTCAGCCAGGACGCGAACTCCTCGCCGCTGATCAGCCGGTCGGCGTTCTGGTCGGCCAGGCCGACCAGGCCCGAGACGACCGGGCCGAGCGCCCGGTTGAACGCCGCCTCGCCCTGCACGTACACCAGGTCGCTGGCGACCTGCTGGTACGCGTCGCGGGTGAGCGTGGGGCTGCCGCCGGCCTGCGCCGACAGGTAGTCGAACAGCCCGACGAAGGCGTCGCGCAGGGCCTCCGCCTCCGGCGAGTCGGCCGACTTGCCGAAGGACCGCGCGATCCGCGCGGCCTCCTGCACGAAGTCCTCGCGCTCCAGGACGCCGTTGCGGTCGAAGTCCCACTTGTCGAAGCGCTTGCTGAGACGGGCGTCGATCACGGGGTTGTTGGCCATGGCTCGAACTCCTTCTTCCAGGGGTTGGGTTGGTGGTGGAACGCGGCGCGGGCGCGAGGCCCGCGCCGCCCCGGCGCCCGGCGTGCCGGGGGGAGGCAGGCCGGTGCCAGGTCTGGGGCCGGACGGCACGGTCCGTCCGGCGGCTTGTGGGGAGTGGGGCAGTGCGGCGCGCGGGCGCTACAGCAGCGTCACGCGGGCGCCGGCGGTCTTGCCCCGGGTGTCCAGCAACGCGCAGGGCGCCTGGGCGAGTTGGCGGGCCGGGTAGCAGGCGTGGTCCTGGAGCAGGATCGCCAGCTCGGCCCGGCCGAGGGCGTCGGTCAGGTCGGTCTCGCGTGTCATCGGCACCCCTTCGGGGGCGAACGCGGGCACCAGCGGGTCGTGGTAGGTCACCTCGGCGCCGGCCGCGCGCAGCAGGGTGGCCACGGGGAAGGCGGGGGACTCGCGGACGTCGGCCACGTCGGGCTTGTAGGAGACGCCCAGCAGCAGCACTCGGCTGCCGGCCAACTCCCGGCCCTCGCGCCGCAGTACGACGGCCGCCCGCTCGACGACCCGGCTGGGCATCCCGGATATCACCCTGCGGGCGGCGGCCAACAGCTCGAAGGTGAAGCCCTGTTCGGCGGCGTGCACGTCGAGGTAGCGCGGGTCGACCGGGACGCAGTGCCCGCCGACGCCCGGGCCCGGCTGGAAGGCCGTGTAGCCGAAGGGCTTGGTGCCGGCGCAGTGCAGCACGTCCCACACGTCGATACCGGCCCGTTCACAGTAACGCGCCACCTCGTTCACCAAGGCGATGTTCACATAACGGTGGGTGTTCTCCAGGAGTTTCGCCATTTCCGCCTCGCGCGTGCCGGCGGAGAGCACCACCCGGTCGACCAGCCTCTGGTAGAGGGCGGTGGCGTGTTTCAGGCAGAGTGGCGTGTAACCGCTCACAATTTTCGGGGTGTTCCGCAGCGTGTAGTGCGGATTTCCCGGATCGATGCGCTCGGGGGAGTACGCGAGATGGAAATCGTCACCGGCCCGCAGGCCGCTTTCCTTCTCCAGGATCTCCCGCAACAGGGTGTCCGTCGTGCCCGGATGGCTGGTGGACTCCAGCACCACCAGGGTGCCGGGCCGCAGGTGGCCGCCGACGGTGTGGCCCGCTGCGCGCAGCGCCGTCAGATCCGGCTCGCCGGCCCCGTCGAGACCGGTCGGCACGCAGATCACCACGGTGTCGCAGCCGGCCAGCGCCCCGGGGTCGCCGGTGGCGGCGAATCCCCGGCTGAGCATGGCGGCCACGGTCGCGTCGGGCACGTCGCCCACGTGGGAGCGGCCCGCGTTCAGGCCGGCCACCACCGTGGCGGAGACGTCAAAACCCACCGTGACCAGGCCGACCTCGCTGGCCCGCGCCGCCAGCGGCAGGCCCACGTACCCCAGGCCGACCACCGCCAGGACCTCTCTGCTCACCGGTCTCCCTCTCCCAAGCCTCGTTCGGACCACGGCCGTTCGCCCCGTTCCCCGCGCGGCACACTCCGCGCGGGGTGCGGGACCGCGCTAGGCGGAGAACGAGCCGCTGCCCGGCGCGACGTGCGAGCCGTAGCCGGGCTGCACGGTCAGGCCCGGGGTGAGGCAGAACGGGTCGCCGTAGATCGTCACCGGCCCGTCGGTGCGGTTGGTCAACACATGGGCGTCCAGCGGCAGCTTGTGACAGCCCACCGGGTCGGCGTAGTTCGTCAGCGGCGTGACTTCCGTTCCGAAAACGGTGACCTCGCCCTCGGCGGCATGGGCCGGCACGGAAAAGGCGGCGGTGGCGAGAAAAAGCGCCCCGGTGACGGTACCGGCGGCGGAGAAAACAGTGGAACGCACGGATCAACTCCCGTTGAGGCTCCCGCTGCGGAATGAGCGACTAACGCGATTATTTCTGATCCGAGAGGGCTCTCACGCCTCAGCGCGGGAAATGGGTCCGCACGGGCGACCATCGGCACGGGTGTACTACCCGACGCTTTCCGCACACCGTCTTCTCCCCGCGCACACAAGGGAGTTGACGCCGGCCCCGGCGGGCCGTTCCCGTGGGGTTCCCGGGGTTCCTCGGGCGGTATGTCTCCGGTTCGCACCAGAATGGGCCGCGAGTGTGTACGAGCTGCGGGGTGTTGCTAGCCTGACCGTCGCTGAACAAGTGCACGACACGGGGGAGTGCGATGAGCCATATGCAGGGCTGGCCCGGGCCGTCAGGCGCGCCGGGCCCCGGGGGAGGTCCCGGCGGGGCCAAGGGGGGCCAGCGCTTCGGCATTCTGGCGCTGATCGTCGTGCTGGTGACGGGGCTCTCCTTCGGTCTGGCCGCCGCGACCGGCGCCGACGCCAGGGACAACGAGTCGATGGGCGCCATGCCCGACATGGGTTCCCTGGAGGGCTTCGAGTCGGGCGAGACGGGCGAACTGCCGGACCTGGAGACGGACGCCGGCGGCGGTGACCTCGGCGGCGACATCGAGGGCTCCGGGGGCGACCTCGGCGGCGGGGACAGCGGCACGATGCCGACGGAGGACCCCGTTCCGACGCCGACCGAGACGCCGACCGACCCCACCATGGAGCTGTACCGCTCGGTCAGCCAGGGGAGTTGCCTGGCCAACTGGATGGTCAACGAGACCGACTGGGCCAGCACCACGCCCGACGTCGTGGACTGCACGGCGGACAACGCCGGCGTCTGGGTGGCCTCCACCACCGACTTCGTCTCCGACTGCCCGGTGGACGCCGGCCGTTCCTACATCTACTACAGCTACGGCCCCGACACGGTGGCGCTCTGCCTGACCCGGCAGTTCGAGGTGGGCCAGTGCTTCCTCGGCATGGCGGACGGCAGCGCCAACCTGATGAGCTGGATCGACTGCCAGGGCGGCAGCGTTCCCTCCCCCTACAGCCAGAAGTTCAACGTGATCGCCGTCTACTCGGCCCCGTCGAACCCCACCGGTGACGAGTGCGCCTCGGCCGCCGGCAACCAGCAGTACTACTGGTGGACGATGGACGGGGAGTCCACCCTGCTGTGTGCGGTGGTGTACAGCGGGTGAGGCCGGGACAGCGACGCGCACGCAGGGGACGGAACGAGGGGGAAGCATGAGCCAGCCACAGCCGCCGGGGCCGCCCGGCCAACCGAAGGGCCCCGGTCAGCCGAACGGCCCCGGGTACGGCTACCCGCATCAGGCGCCCACCCAGGCCGCCTTCCCGGCGGCGCCGGCCGGGCCGGGTGGCCCGCCGCCGGCGCCCGGCCCGGCCCAGCCGGGGCCGCCGCCCGGGCCCGCCGGCCCGCAGCCGGGCTACGGCTACCCGCAGCAGGCCCAGCCCCAGCCCCAGCCCCAACCGCCGGGCCCGCAGCCCGGATACGGCTACCCGCAGGCCCCAGGACCCGGGATGCCAGGACCGGGGATGCCGGGACCCGGGATGCCGGGACCCGGGATGCCGGGACCCGGGATGCCGGGCCCGGGGATGTTCCCGCCGCCGCCCCCGCGCCGGGGCAACGCGGGCGCCGCCGTCGGCCTGATGTTCGGGGCGGTCCTGGCCCTGTTCTTCCTCTACGGCCTGGTCACCGGCATGGTGGTGGACCTCGAGTCCCTGGTCCAGGACGCCATGGAGAGCGGCGACACCGAGATCGACGTCGCCCAACTCACCTGGCTGGCCCCGCTGATCGGCGCGCTCGTCGGCCTGCCGGTGGCCAAGCTGGCGCCCGGCCAGGTCGGGCTCTACTGGCTGGCGGCGGTCGGCGCCCTGCTGGCGATGGTGCTGGGCGAGACGTTCGCCTCGGCGGTGCTGGCCTCCGAGGCCACCGACGGCGCCAAGGGCTCCCTGGAGATCTTCTTCGAGGACTTCTCCGACGTCTTCGAGAGCTGGACGGAGAACTCGCACGGCATGACCTGGCCGCTGATGGCGCTGGCCCCGGCCGCCGCCGTGTTCACCGGGTACTTCCTCGGCGGCACCCAGCGTCCAGGGCTCCCCGGACCCCAGCCGATGCCCCACTACTGATCCGCCCCTCACCCGTTCCCGACTCGCGCCGCCCGGGGCGCCGGCCACCAGGCCGGTGCCCCGGGCGGCGGCCGTTTCACCGTCCGTCCACCGGCCCTTTCACCGCCCGCCCGGCGCCAGGCGTGCGGTCAGCGAGGCGCCGTAGGCGTGGCGCGTGGTGACGGTCAGCCGGGTGCCGCCGGGGACGCGGCTGACCCGGACGCCGTCGTCCAGCGCGACGGGCCGCAGCGCGCGGCCGCGCAGCGTCACCGCGATCCGGTCGCGTTCCGTCGTCGGGTCGGCGACCGCCACCGAGACCGCGCCGTCCGGCGCGCGGGTGACCAGCACCGAGGCCGGGCCCTCGACCTCGATCCCGCCGGCCCGATGGCGGCCCGACGCGAAGGAGTTGACGCCGACCAGGCCCAACTCCCGGTGCGCCACGGCCTGGAGCCGCTCCGTGTTGGCCAGCACGGTCAACGGGCCGCCGGCGTAGGCGGCCAGCCGCTCCTCGTCCGCGCCGGGCACCAGCGCGCAGGCGAGCGTGCCCGGCCGCCGCGCCCCGGCGGGCAGCTCGGTGCCGAGGGTGAACACCCGCTTGGTGACGGGGGTGTCGGGGTTGGCGGTGCGCACCAGCCGCCGGCTGCGGGTGACGGTCGTGAGGTCGACGCGCGCCTCGGCCGGCTCCAGAAACGCGTAGCCGACGGCGGTGTTGGCGTCGCGGTCGGCGAGCCGCAGCCAGGACAGCGGCTGTTGGGCGCCGGTCCCCGGCCAGTCGCCGCCGTCGGCGAGCCGGCCGGTGACGGCGAGGTCGGCCTCGGGTGCGGCGATCCGGGCGTCGACGGTGGCGGTCACCGCCCGCCCGGCCGGGTCCCGCACCCCGGCCGCGAGCAGCACCACCTCGTCGTCGAGGAGGAACCAGGAACGAACGCCCGACGCGTTCCGGTAGGCCACGAAGTCGTCGGGCAGCAGCCCGGCCGCCCGGTCCCGCCAGGCCACGTCGTCGGCCAGCACCAGGCCGACCGCGCCGAGGCCGTCCAGGCTGGCCCCGCCCGAGTGGGCGTTGGTGGAGCACGGAAAGTAGACATACGTGTTCTGCGCCTCGGACGAGGCGGTGAACCCGGCCTCCGGGTTGTCGTAGTACGGATGGCCGTACAGCTCGGGGACGGTGGCCCGTTCCTCCACGGGGGCGACGACCCCGGCGAGCCGGTAGGGCGAGACGGTGGTGAAGTAGTCCACGCCGAACGCCTGCGTCTGGTCCTGGCCCGACAGGTACAGATAGTGGGCACCGTCGCCCTGGAACCAGGGCCGCAGGTTCTCTCCCGACATGTATTCGTAGCGGCTGATCCGCCGCGAGCTGCGGGCCAGCGCGAACGCGTAGCCGGGCCTGCGGTGCACGGTGCGGTCCATCGCGTTGAACGCCACGTTCCGGGCCGCCGGGCCCAGGTCGGCGGGTGGCGCGGACTCGTCGGCGAGGATGTCGGCGTAGCGGGCCACGCTCACCGGCGAGACAAAGCCCACCGGGTCGGGCGCCACCGGCGAGGTCTCCCGCAGATACCGCACATAGCCGCGCAACTCCCGGGCCCGCTCGGGGTGTTCGACGGCGGCCGAGAGGTCGACGGCGGCCTCCACCACGGCCGCGACCGCCGCGTAGCCGCTGGTCGTCCGCGACACCGCCCGGCCCCTGACCAGCTCCATCATCCAGCCCTCGAAGACGACGGGCGCGAAGGAGTTCACCAGCCAGCCGCGCACCACCTCCACCAGCTCGGCCCGCGCCAGGTACTCCGTTCCCGCGAGCACCGAGAACGCCTGGGTCACCCGGCCCAGCAGCGAGGTGCCGTAGGAGCCGGTGTAGGCGACGGAGGCGTGTTGGAGGAACGAGCCGTCGGCGTAGAAGCCGTCGGTGACGCCGTGCCGCAGGTCGTAGGGGTCGATCGGGTGGAAGACGGTCGTCAGGTCGGCGACGGCCTTGACGATCCGGGCCTCGTCGCCGGTGACCGCGCCCTGGAGGACCCGGTTGACGGTGATGTCGGCGAGGTTGGCGCCGGTGTGGAAGCGGGAGTCGAGGTCGACGTCCCCGTTCTCGCCGTTGCGCAGGTAGGTGTCCATGGACGCCACATAGGTGGCGGTCAACTCCGGTGCCTGCGCGGTCAGTTCGTCGGCGAGCAGCACCAGGGTGCGGCTGACGTGGGTGGAGATGCCGATCTCCCAGTGGAACCAGTTCCCGTAGTAGCCGGCCGACTGGTCGCCGTAGTGCTGCTCGTGCAGCCAGGCCAGGCCCTCGACCACCCGGCGCCGGACGGCGGCGTTCTCCCGCAGGTCGGGCGCGGCGTCGCCGGGGGCGACGGTGGCCAGGGCGATCTCGTACAGGTGCTGGTAACTGGCGTTGAGGTGCGCGTCGTTGTCGCCGAGCGGCAGCCCGGCGAACAGCTCGCCGGCGCCGGCCGCGTCCCAGGCGGCCAGCCACTCGCGGGCCGTTTCGGCGATCGCGGCCAGCTTTCCGGCCGCCTCCGGGTGCGCGTTGGACTCCGGGGTGCCGGCGAACGTCGCGACCGTGTTGGCCAGCAGCCGCCCGTGGTCGGCCGCCGCCGCCGAGGCGGGCCTGCCGCCCCAACGGGCGGACGTGGGCGCGGCGTTGGTCGGCCCGGCGAGGGCAGCCTGGCCCGCCACCGTCGCGGCCGGCAGGAGGGAGAGCAGGGCACGGCGGGACAGCGACACGACACAACTCCCAGGTCAGGCAACGGGGAACGTTCCCGGCATCCAACCAACGGACGACGCGTCTGTCACTACTCGGCGAGCACGCGGAGGCGACCAACGGGCCGGGCGCGGGCGGGGTGGCGCAGCCGTCGTTCCCGGCCGTCAATTCCGAGTTCATCCGTGGGTGGCGGCGGGCAGGAAACATGGGATTCGCGATCGTGGGCGCCCGCGCGCCCGCACTCACCCGCGCGTGACCTGCACAAACCACCCGGCGCAGGAGGCTTGTCGTGTGCATGAATGAAATGGGTGTTTTCGGGATCTCCACCGTGGAGGAGAAGGTGTACCGGCACTTCCTGCGGCACCCCGAGTCGCCCGCCGAGAGCCTGCCAGGGGCGCTCGGCATCGACCGGGGCGACAGTGAGCGGGCGGTGGCACGGCTCGTCCAACTCCGCCTGCTCAGACCCGGGGAAACATCCGACTGTCTCTGTCCCGCCGACCCCGAACTCGCGGTGGCGCGGCTGACGGAGCTGCGGCTGCGCGACATGTACCAGGAGATCCAGCGGCTCACCCAGAGCCGCCATGTGCTCGCCGCGCTACGCGCGGAGAGTGCCACGGCCTCGGGCGATGCGGGCGTCGGGGCCGGCGCGGCCGCCGGCGGCGGCGAGCGGGGCGTGGAGGAGTTGGATGGCCGGGAGGAGCTGCGCAGCCGCATGGAGGACCTGGCGTTCTTCGCCAGGGAGGAGATCGTCTCCGTCGAGCCCGGTGTGCATCTGATGTCCGAACAGGTGGGCCAGGCACGCGCGTTGGAGTGGCGGGCGCTGCGGCGCGGGGTGCGAAGACGCCTGGTCGTGCCGCCGGACGTGCTCGACCACCCGCCGGTCGCCGGCTATCTGCGGGAGCTGGTGGCCAGGGGCGGGCAGGTCAGGGTGGCGGCGGAGATGTCGGACCAGGTCGCGGTCTACGACCGCCGCATCGCGCTGATGCCGCAGGACCCGAAGAACATCGAGCACGGCGCGCTGCTGGTGCGCGGCCGGGCGCTGGTCAGCACGCTGCTGGGGCTCTTCGAGAAGGTGTGGGACCAGGCCGGGGACGTCGCGGTCGAACTGCGCGACCCGGGCCGGGAGCGCGGGCCCGAGCTGTCGGAGGCGGAGCTGCGGGTGCTGCGGATGATGTGTGTGGTGGGGAAGGACGAGACCGGCGCCCGCGATCTGGGGGTGTCCGTGCGGACCTACCGCCGCCACATCGCGGACGTGATGCGCCGCCTCGGCGCCTCGACCCGTGCCCAGACGGCGTTGATGGCGCGCGAGCGGGGGTGGCTGTGAGGGGGTGAACGGGGTGGAGGTGGTGTGTTGGGTGCGGGGTTTGTCTGCGGGCCGGTGGCCGGTGCGGGGCAGCCCGACTGGTCGTGGGTGAACAACGAGACTCTGCGGTGTGGTTGAGGCTCTGGCGCGGACCACGACGCCTGGCCTACATGGCGCACGATCGGCCGGGTGCGGGCGTAACGAATGACTGTGAGGGGCTGGCTGGGAAGGGGGGCGCGGCTTCCGGGGGGTGGGGTTCGTTGCCGCCAGGGGTGGTCGGGAATGGCGGTGCGTGCCCCACGGGCGCAGGGACCGCGCCGAGTTCGAGGGCCGACCGGCGGCTGGGGGCGTGCGTGGCGCGCACCGGCTTCGCCGGCCTGCCCCGGCATGTCGTCCGTCTCGGACATGACCGATCGTCGGACGACTGAAAGGGACGGCCCTCGCCACTCCACTCCGCTGGCATGACGGGGCGGCGGTTAACGACCACGCTGCCGCGCGAACATCGCCTGTCGGTGGGGTAGTCCGCGCCTTGTCGGCTTCCGGGCAGGGGGGGTGGGGGTCTCTTTCTGTAGGTGCCCGTCTAGAGTTGAACGATCTGTTCACTTCCAAACGGGCACCTAGAAAAAAGGTCCCCCACCCCCCGGCGCCCGCCTTCGGGAGTCGACGGCCCGCGGACTACCAAGACGACAGGCGATGTTCGCGCGGCAGCGTGGTCATTGACCGAAGCCAACACCCACCGCCCGCCGACCAGAACAACCGCCACCGTCCCCACGAGACGCCCGACGAACGGCCACGTCCGAGACGGGCGACATGCCGGGGCAGGCCGGCGAAGCCGGTGCGCGCTACGCACGCCCCCAGCGGCCAACCGGCCCCCGAACTCGGCGCGGTCCCTGCGCCCGGAGGGCACGCACCGCCAGAGCTGACCCCCGTTCGGCAACGAATTCCACCTCCCGGAAGCCGCGCCCCCCTTCCCAGCCAGCCTCCTGCCGGTATTCGTTACGCCCCGCACCCGGCCGATCGTGCGCCATCTAGGTGTATTGGCCTGCAGGGTTGTTTACGCGGCTGATGGGTGGTTGGCCTCCGAGTGCGGTGTGGGAGCGATGGTAGTTGTAGGTGTGGAGGTAGTCGGTCAGTGCGGCGGTTCGTTCGGTGTTG
>NZ_VDLZ02000001.1:0-580245 GCF_006334905.2 Streptomyces sp. 3MP-14 | reverse complement strand
TGCTCCGCGACGGAACCTTCTACGAACCCCGGACACCGAAGGACATCAAACTCGCCGCATAACCCCAGCAACACCAAACCACCCCAAACCCGACAGAGACGCCTTGACGAACGACATAGAGGCACCCAGGGCGGAGCATCGTGTTGTGTGGCCGCGACGGAGTCGGTGGCGGATGATCAGAAGAAACACCAAGAGGGCGCATCCAATCATTCCGAGAGAAACAAGCCACGAATAGACGATTGCGGCGAAAGCAAGGGCGATAGGTCAAATCGTCGCCCCCCAGTGGTCACGGAAGATCATTCTCAGCGTGACCGGATAGTTGCGGCCTCGATTCTTCGGTATGTAGTCGAGCGGAATGTGCTTTCCGGTCAGGCATTGCTCGGCGTTCACAGGTGCTTTACCCGCCATCATCGCACCAACCCGCCCAAGCATCTGGACCAATCGCTCCGTGCCACTCCATACAGCAAGGGGGGTACCCCACGAGTGATAGGCGAGGCTACATTGTACCACAGTCCGTTCGCGCCCAGTAGCAAGCCTGCTGCCGGACCCCGTCCCCAAAGAAGTCCCGATGCGGCGCCATATGCCTGTGACCGAAGGACACGTGGAACGAACCGCCCTGGTCCATTCCTGCACCGACGCCTGAGACGAAGAGTATGCCCGCCCCAGCAGCCACCATGCCTGCGCCACTCACGCCTGCGCAAACCACGGTGGGGCCCCGGCTCACGCGCTGCCGCTCCGTGAGCCGGCGGCGCACGGTGATTCAGCTGAAGGTTCACTCGACCACCCAGCGTCGGGTTTGGACGGCGAATCCACGCTGGTCGGGTGCTCTGATCCCCCCAAGCCCAGGCGCAGCTCAGCCCGGGCCCGGTGGGTGGATGCGCCGATGTCCCCGACTCAACTCCCCGTGTTTGACCGCTCGTCCGGACTGATCACTCTGTCCGGAAAAAGCTCGGCGAATACCCAGAAGAGGAGCATGACGCTGAGCAGGATGAACAGATTTCTGAAAAGGAGTTTCATGGGGAGCACTTCGGGATCTCCGAAGTGAAACGGTGATAGCAGCAGCTTCGCGAAGCGGGTCGGCACCTCAGGAATGACCAGTATCACCAGACATGTTGCCCAAGCGGCGATGAGTCCGAAGATCATGGTGGGATACCTCGCAGTGATCGTGGTTGGTACTGCTCGATGTGTGAGGTTCTGATCACCATCGAAAAAGTGGCACGGCCCATATTTGAGAAACATTCCCTGCTGCCTCGACGCCGATTCCGATCCCTGCCGCTAGTCCAATCGTGCTGATAGGCTCGCCCCTTGAATTCGTCGCGGCGACAGGCCCATGCGTTGGGTCGAGATTGAAAGCGTGATCAACACTTCCTGTGACAGCCAGTCCGTATGCTCCTGTTGCTTCTTGACGCCGGCAGAGTGGCCAGAGAACTGTGCAACGGTATCAGCGTTGCTGCGTATGAGGCCAACTGATACGTCGCCACCAAAGGTTGGATCGGTCCCTCCATAGGAAAAGGCGATGCCGTATTCAGTCCTGCTATCCGGATTTTCGACCGCCAGGAGACACATAGAACCAGAGAAGCCGTGTCCGAAACCAAGGGATAGGTTGACGCACGCTCCCCCTCCGCCGCCCGTGGCAGCGTTGACCACTCCTCTAATGAGGGAACCACCCGATTCCTCCCAGGCTCCGGAAAAATCGCCGCGTGCCAGGCTCTGCACGAAAGCGCTCCTCTTCTCCTGGTTTGCGCGCTGTGCTTCGGCGGCCGCTCGCTCAGCCGCTCGCTGGGCCGCTCGTTCGATGGCTCTTTTTGTCTGACTCAGTGCCGTGACTTGCTGGCGGGTTCCGACACAGCCGGGGTCGCGGTCGCAGGTGTAGCCGGCCTGTTGTTTCTGTTGGATGTAGCGGGGGGCGGGGGTGCCGCCGACGGAGCGGGTGATCTTCTCGTAGTTCTTGCCGTATTCGACGCCGGTGAGTTTGCCCTTGCGGTTGTAGCTGCACTTGTACTGGCCGCTGCGGCATTCCTCGAAGGCCTCGCCGGTGGGGTCGGCGAAGGTGAGAGGGTTGTTGTTGCCGTACTGGTAGGGGTTGTGTTGGCGGGGGTCGTCGGGGATGAGGAGGGGGTCGACGGATATGAAGCGGCCCAGCTGTGGGTCGTATTCGCGGGCGCCGAGGTGGGTGGTGCCGGTGGGGTCGGTGGTGCCGCCGAGGAAGCCTTGGTCGCCGGGCCAGGCGTCGGATATTTCGCCGCGTTGGCCGCCGAACGGCAACTGCTTGCGGCGTTGGACGAGTTTGGTGGGTCAGGAGTCGGTCGCCTTCGGCGGTGCAGATGTAGTCGGTGCTGGTGCCGTTCTCGGTGACGGAGTCGAGGGAGCCTTCCGGGTTCCAGGCGAGGGTCTGGTCGCGGACTCCGGCGCGTTCGACGAGGTTGCCTGCCTGGTCGTGGGTGAAGGTCTCGGTGCTGCTGTCCTGGGGGCCGCCGTCGGTGCTCACCGAGCGCAGGGAGTTGGGGGCGGTCCCGCCCGGTTCGCCCACCGTGTAGTCGCGGACGGTGTCGGTGCCGCCGGCGGTGGTGGCGTGTTGGGTTTCGCTGACCCGGTTGCCGGTGAGGTCGTAGGTGTAGCTGTGCCAGTAGGGGTCGGGGCCGCCCACGGTGGCCGGCGCGGCGCCGGCGGCGCAGTCGTCGTCGCCGCTGGCGGTGGTCCAGGCTCCGGTCAGCCGGCGGAGTGCGTCGGTGGTGAAGCACTGGGTGTCGGTGCTGGTCTGCGGCAGGGTGATGTCCTCGCCGGTGTGGCCGGTCCTGGTGATCGACTTCAGCCAGAGGGCCGGGGCGCTGCCGTCGCCGGTGCTGGGGAAGCTCTGCTCCAAGGCCCAGGAGTCCACCTTCTGTTCGGCCTCTCCGACCCGGGCATAGGTGGTGATCGTGGTGAGGCGCTTCGTTGTCCAGAAGGAGGGGGAGGCGTTGCCCTCGCAGTCCGCGTCGGAGGCGCAGTGCTGGTCGAAGGGAACGTCGGGCCAGTGGCGGGCGTTGTTCTCGTTGATCGCTGACCAGTCGCAGGTGACCCCGTCGGCCGGCAGACAGCGCTCGGAGACGCCGAAGGCGACGCGCCCGGCAGGCTGGTTGGTCAACGGGGCGTCCGAGCGGAGGCCGTACTCCACGCTCTTCAGGTAGCCGCCGCGAACGTAGCTGGTCGGGGTGCCCTCGAAGGAGGAGTTGATAGCCCGGGCATAGCGGTTGGTCTCCCGCGCCCACTGGTACGACATGGCGTTGCCGTGAGGATCGACGACGTAGTCGAGGTTCCAACGCCATCCCTGCTGGCACCAGGCCTCGGAGAACTGGCCCGCGTGGCAGGGCTCCCCCGGGTGGTTCCCGAAGACCGGAACGGTCCAGGTGGAGTCGGTGGTGCGGTCACCCTCGCTCCAACCGGGAAGCCGGTGCAGGCCGAAGTGGTACCGCACGCCGTCCGGATCGGTCACCTGCCAGTGCTCGCCGTTGTTGTCGCCGTTCTCCGCGCCGGTGAGCAACTCGATACGGGTGCCGTCGTCGTTCTTCTTCCGCCAGACGCCCGTGGAGTCGTCTCTGACCAGCTCACTGGCCGAACCGTTGAGCACGAGCGTGGCGTTGTGACGCTTCCAGCACAGGTCACCCACCGGGTGGGCAGGGTTGACGGCGCCGCTGCCCTTGTCCTCCTCGCAGGCGACGTAACGGCGCTCGATGAATCCAGGCGACAACGTCCAGCCGTCTCCTACCCAGTTGGCCTGGTTGTTGGTGGCGGCGGTGCGGCCGTCCACGTCCTGGGAGGAGTAGGAGAGTGACAGGTCGGGGACCAGGCCGCCCGGCGTCTCGGGCGTCTCGATCGGATACGACCAGGCGAAGCCGCCGGAGGACCCACCATGAGTCCACTCCCCGGTCGGAGACAGATCCGTCGCGGTGAAGTCGCCGCCCGCACCGGCACCGGCGGGTTCGGCGGCCAAAAACACCTCGGTCGGCGCGTCATCGCCGGCAGCGAGGGCGAGTTCGACGTGCAGCGTCTGGGTGGTGTGATCGTTGACCACGCTGCGGAGCGCGGCCTCGTCCGCCGACAGTGGACGTACGGTGATGTGGTCGAACCCAGCGGCCGCTGTCTCACGAGATAGGACGGACCAGGCGGGGGGAGGGCTCGGTTCTGTCAGTGGTGGCTCCTATGCTCACTCCCCGTGCTTGAATCATCAGGTGGGGGTGAGAGCAAGATGTGTCATGACTTCGCGGTCGGACACCTCGTGAGGTTCCCGGAGGCACCCGGCATCGGCCGCGTGGGTGCGGTCTTCGACGGCAGGCTCCGCGTCGACTTTTTCGAGTCGATCGCGGAGCCCGAGGTCGAGTCGCACACCGTCCCGGACGACTTGTGCCGACGCGTACGCCTCAACGACCAGACTCGGGTGTTCCGGCACAATCCCAGCAATGGCGAGTGGCTGGCCGGGCGGGTGAAGGGGCACGACAGTGCCGGTTACTACATCAGGTTCCCCAACCAGGAGTACGACCTGCCGGTGCCCGAGTCGCAGCTCCGCGTGCGGTGGGACAGGCCGGTTCGGGATCCCCTCCAGGTCCTGGCAGCCGGAGGTAACGAATCCGGTTTCCTTTACAACGCGCGCATCCCCATGCTGCACAACCTGGTGACCCAGCGGGCAGTCAGCGCGTGCACGCCCGCTCTCCTGGCAGCAGCGACCGAAATCTATCCCCACCAAGTTCGTGCCGCCCTGACTGTTCTCTCCGATCCCGTTCAGCGGTACCTCCTCGCTGACGAGGTCGGACTGGGTAAGACCATCCAGGCCGGCTACGTGATCCTCCAGACTCTGATCGACACCCCGAGGGCGAGCGTGCTCGTTGTCGCCCCAGATCCACTGCGGCGCCAGTGGATGACCGAACTCCGCACCAAGTTCTTCACCGACGACTTCCCGAGTCAGGTAACGATCACCTCCCACGAGTCGCCGGAAAGGTGGAGCCAGTACCACGGATATGATCTCGTGGTCGTCGACGAAGCCCACCTGCTCGTGCAAGACCGCGTCGATGCTGATCCCATCTATCACGCGTTGGCCAGCCTCGCGCACTCCGCGTCCAAGCTCCTGCTGCTGTCAGCCACGCCTGTCACATCGAGCCCTGCCACGCATCTGGGCCTGCTCCACCTCCTCGATCCGGATCTGTACAAGTGGAGTGAGCGGAAGGCGTTCGAGCGCCGCTACCAGCACCGGACGGAACTGGCGACCAGCCTCTACGGCCTCAATGCGGAGTTCCACCAATTGCTGCCTCCCGCGATCGACATGATCAGAGACCTCCTGCCCCCGGAGGACGTCAGATTCGGCCAGTTGGCCGCCCGTGTGCTCAACCTCGTCGACGCCGAAGGCGAACTCCGTGACCGGGTGGACGTTCAGGATCTCGCCACACGTGTCACGGCCCTCCGAGCCCACCTCAGCGAGACGTATCGCCTGCACCGCCGCGTGATCCGGCACCGTCGGTCTACCGTGCTGCGGGATGACGACGAGGCCTTGTCTCGGTACGAGGTACGGGGTCGCACCACGCCGACCCCGCTGGGAGCCGAGACCTACGATCCGGTTTCGGAGAGTCTGGGCAGCTGGCAGACCCAGGCGTGGGGGCATCTGCTCGACCATGAGCTCGAGGGCGACCGAGAGGCGTACGGTCTCGCTCTCGCTGTCCTCATATCTCGCCTCGGAGGCATGTCAAGGGACTACCTCGACGCGCTCCGGTGGCGAGTGCGCCGGGATCAGGAGGCCGCCCGGCGGGCGGGGCTCAGCCCTCGGGAGCGACGGCACCTCACCACGCCGGCCGTCATCGCCTTCGAGGCGCAACTACTGGAAACCCTCGAGTCAGATCTAGCGGACATGCCTCCCGCGAACGAGATCAACGAACTGGTTGACACGCTCCTCCCCGCCCTGCGTAAGGGCGGACGCATCATCGTCTTCTGCGGCGCTGGGTCACTCGCCTCGCTGCTTACCGTCCGGCTGCGAGAGCGGTTCCGCAAGGTTTCCTTCCTCGAACACACCCGTGCTGTCGGCGCCGAGCAATCCGAGCGTGCCATCCGTGAGTGGCGGGAGGAGCCGACGAACGCCATTGTTCTCATCGCCGACGACTCGGCCGAGGGCGGCCTCAACCTCCAAGTGGCAAACACCGTGATCCACGTGCGCCTGCCGTGGTCGCCGAACCTGCTGGAGCAGCGACTGGGTCGCACCGACCGATATGTCGAGTCGTATCAGCAGAGCCAGCCACCGAGCCAGTACGTATGTACGCAGTCGGACACCCTCATCGGAGGCTGGCTGTCTCTGCTGACCAACGGGTATGGCGTCTTCACCACATCGGTGTCGACGCTCCAGGACGCCATCGCGCAGGGTCTCGCCGGCGTCTGGGGCGCGGCCATGGAACATGGTCCGGACGGCTTGGTCGACCGTGCCGACACGGTCCAGCGACAACTGACGGCGGCGCGCGCCGAGATCGACCAGATGGACATGCTTGAGTCGATCTTCGACTCCTCGCCCGAAGAAGACTCGTTCGTCCGTCGGTTGACGGGCTTCGAAGTGGAGTGGCAGCAGACACGCGATGTCACGCTCGACTACACGGGTCGGGACGGTTTCAGTGGCGTCCGACTCCGTCACCGGCAGACCGGCGCCCAGCACGACACCTTCGAGTTCACACCTGGGACCCTCATCTCGCCGCACCTCTACAAGACGCAGCGCATCACTCCGGAGATGAAACGGGGCACCTTCAAGCGGAACGAGGCTTTGAAGGCCCCCGGCACCCGCCTGTTCCGCATGGGGAGTCCACTCGTGGACACTCTCGCCAACGTCGTGTGGCGCGATGACCGCGGTCAAGCGACGGCCTTCTGGCGAGCCGACGCCGACCACCGGGGCGAACCAGAGCCCTACTTCGGGTTCGACTACCTAGTCGAAGCCGAAGTCGATATGGCGGTAGCGTTGGCCCTCGAGATCCCCCAGGTGCGGAAGCCCCACGAAGCGAGGACAGCGCTACGTCGCCGGGCGGACCAACTGCTACCGCCCCTCACACTCAAGGTGTGGGTGAGGGGCGGTAGTGGCGAAGCCCTGTCCGACGGCCCACTCCGGGACTGGCTGAACGCCCCCTATCGGGAAACGGACCACAACTACAACGCCAAACGGATCCACGACCTGTTGACCATCTTCGACGGACACCGCGGGTACGAGGCCGCCGCCCGTGCGGCCGAGGCGGTCGCCCGCGCCGAACTCGAACGCGTAACGAACCTGCCTGAGCGCTGCGCCCAGGCACAGCGACGAGGTCAGGAGCGTCTCGCGGTCGAGAAGGCCCAAGCGGAGGCCCGCCAGGCGGCTGGCCGGCTGCTCGGCGACGCCGAGAGTTCCGTGCTCGACGTGGGGGTCACCGAAGCGTTGGTGGGCGGTCTCAGCCATCCGACGACGCGACTCGTGGCCGCTACGTGCGTGCTCCGGACAGGTCTGAGGAGAGTTCATCGTGGCCACTGACCCATGGACCGGGGCGGCATCCCTGTTCAAAGACCTGACACATCCTCCGGAACTCCCCGACGCACACGGTACCCTTCGCAGGCTCCGCGACGCCCTCGCAAGCGGAACCGCCGGGTGGCGCGACTTGGCCTCGCTGACCAGACAGATCCTCCTCGAGGCACAGGCTCGCCGGAACACCACAGGCCTGACCGTGCCGCTCGACCCCCGCCTGCCCAGCCGCGAACAGTGGGAGGCCATGAAGTGCCGGACCGGAGCCCTGCCGGGCGGGGAGCGGCTTCGGATCACCGCCACGCCCTGGCATCCCCCCGTTCCTGACGGCCTGCCGCGTAAGGCCGCGGAGGAGGATCTCCGTCAAATCCTTCTCGGGCGAGACTCAGACCAACGCCGGAAGCTGGAGTCGTATCCCGCTGATCCTTTCTTCACGGCAGCGCTGGGCGAGAAGCACGACCGCTACGTCTCGATTGGGCAGCGGCAGGCCGCTAGAAGAGTCGCCCTGGCAGAACCGGGGAGCACGACGATCGTCTGCCTACCTACCGGTCATGGAAAGACGGCGGTCGCCATGGCGCCGGCTTTGCTGGCCAGTGTCAGCGCCGGCGTGTCCGTGATCGTCGTACCGACCAACGTTTTGGCGGCCGACCTGGAGCGGCGTGCCAGAGGACGCCTCGCGCAGCAGGGGCATCGTAGCCCCACGGGGCGATACGCATACCACGCCGAACTGGCCGACCATGATCGACAGCAGATGCGGGAGGACATCGCCACCGGGCGACAACGCGTGGTCTTCACCTCGCCCGAATCGGTCGTCGGCTCCCTCAAGAAGCCGCTGGAGGACGCCTCCGAGGCCGGCCTCCTTCGGTACTTCGTGATCGATGAAGCGCACCTCGTCGATCAGTGGGGCGAAGGGTTCCGCCCAGCGTTCCAGACGATGGCTGGCCACCGCCGCACCTGGCTCGGCAAGGCACCTCCGGGACGTCAGCCCATCACCGTCGCCATGAGCGCTACCCTCACCCACCACCAAGTGGACGGCCTCGACACGCTCTTCGCGTCTCCCCAGCGGGCCCGGATCGTGTGGGCGGCGCAACTGCGCCATGAGCCCACCTACTACGTGACTGACTTCCCCAGCGAGGAGCAGCGGCAGGCCGCTGTTCTGGACGCTGTCTCGTACCTTCCGAAGCCCATGATCCTCTACACCACGAAGGTCGAGGACGCAAAGGGATGGGCAAGGTGTCTGCGGGACCACGGCTTCCGTCGCGTCACCCAAGTGACTGGTGACTCGAGGGACGCCGAGCGGACTGAGGCCCTGGAAGGCTGGAGTGGCCAGACAGCGGACGACGGCATGGCGGACACGCGGTACGACATCGTCGTGGGCACCACGGCATTCGGTCTCGGGGTCGATCTCGACGATGTCAAGACGATCGTGCACGCATGCCTGCCCGACACCGTCGACCGCTACTACCAGGAAGTGGGCCGGGCAGGCCGTGACGGAAGCCCCGCCATCTCCTACCTGGCCACCACCAAGGGAGACCTCGGACTCGCCGAACACATGAGCAGGGAAGCGATCATCAGTGCTGAGGGCGCGTGGAAGCGATGGGACGCCATGTTTCACGACAAGATCCCAGCACCGCGTCACCTCCGGGTGAACGTCGATACCGTCCCACCTCACATGGATACCGGTTACCAAACGAACCGCCAGTGGAATCTTCGGATCCTCAATCTCATGGTTCGTGCCGGCCTCGTTGCCGTGCACCCACCCGAGGAGCCCTTGAGGACTGATGGGGAGCCGGATGCCCTCTGGTTGGCACGGCTCGAACACTTCCGCAAGACGGCCTATCGCTGCGTCGACGTGGAGCTTCTCGGCTCCGATGCGCGGAACGAGGAGCGCTTCGCCATCCGCTTCGAGGAGCAGCGCGAAAGGATGCTGCGGTCCCGGTCCTCCTCACTGAACGAGCTCCGGGCGGCCCTCCGTGGTGACCGGTGTGTCGCCGAAGTGTTGGGATCGTACTACCGGGTGTCCGACGGCGTGGGTGAGCTCTTGACCGGTGTCACCTGCCGCGGGTGTCCTTACTGCAGATCCTGCAAGAAGCCCTCGCCACAGGGTTCCTTCTACCGGCTGGCCGGAGAGCCACGGCCGGTACTCCCCGACCCCCAGGCTCTGGGACGCCTGCCACTGGCCAGGTACTTCGGCGACCAGCACTGCCTGAGCATCTGGTGGAAGGACGCCGGTGATCAGGCCCACACGGATGAGTTCGTGGAGCGCTTGGTTCTTCGGGGCATCGTGGTTATCGGGGGACCTGGCGCGGGCACGCAACTCCGACGTCGCCTCCAGACAGCGGCGCGAACACGTCCGGTAATCGTGGACGACGACGGAACCCTGTTCAGGGACTGGCCTGGGCCCGTCATCTGGATGGCCGACGCAGGAGCCAAAGCTCCCGGTCCGGAACTCGCCACCCGCATGGCGTGGGAGGCGCCGACCTATGTGGTCCACCCACGATCCCTCGACCATCCTCGCCACCGAGGCACCCCGCTCGCCGACATCCACCCGGCACGGCTCTCGATCCGCCGTGCCCTGGAGGAACTCTGATGACGCTCCTGAACGTAGAAGCGGCGCTCCCCTCACAGACCTGGGCACTCGTACGTCTTCTCCTCTCACTGAAGAAGAGCATTCCTCTCGATGACGCGGAAGCCTTCGTCTCCCCCCCATCGGTGGTGCCCCCGGACAAGAAGTCCGCTTCAGCCTTCCGTGCCGCAGTCTCAACGCTCCGGATGCTGGGACTGATCCACGTCGACGGTGATCGAAACGAACTGTCCCTTGCCGGCCGGGCCACGACCCTTGATTCCTGCGACGAGTTGGTGGCCTACACCACGGTCCTTCGTAACGCCGTTTTCGACGCCGACCTTAACAGCGACCTGGGAGCTAACGACAGCTTTGTCGGGCCTCGTGACCTGACTCGGGCGCTTGCCTGGTTCCTCACGCACGACCCGACCGAACCAGCCATCGACGGGGTGGAAGCGGAGCACCTGATCGACGCGAGGGATGGAAAGGACCGCGGATCACTCAAGCCCGAGGTGTTGCCGCTCTTCCCCAACCGAACCCGATGGATTCGGCTCAACCACTGGGCTCCCTTCCTCGGGCTCGCCGCCGCACCCCTCTTCCCACGCGGCGGCTCGGCCCCCATGCTCCCGGACTGCACCGCAGCGGTGCGACAGACGGTCGCCGAGCAGTGGCCACTGGGCCGCCGTGTCAACGCTGTCGAGGCGTTGCGGGCCATTCGCTCTGCCCTACCGGTGCTTCCAGGCGGTGCACACTCACTCGCCATCGGCATCGTGAGCCCTGGTGAGAACGTCGCGGGTCCCACCCTCTCCTTCGCTCTGCTCCGGGGCCATGACGAGGGATGGCTTCGACTGGACCACGACGACGACGCACCACATCCCCTTCGCGTCTACGACGCCGACCGCCCTACCAGCGCTCGCACCATCAGCGACATCACCATCCTGGAGGCCGCTCATGGCTGACTTCCGCGGCATGCTCTGCTGGGACCCAGCGGTCGCGGCTGCCACGATCAATACCGAGGCCGTCAGCCCATCGCGGGCCGTCTTTCTTGCCACCCACACACGCTTGAGGATCAAACGAGCCAAGATCTCCAGCAAAGATGGTCTCGACCTTGAGGACGTCACGATCACCGAAGATGACGTCCTCAAGGAGTTCCTCTCCCTCAACCCTGACAGCGGTGCCCTACTTCTCCCAGTGGTCGGCGACTCCGGGTCGGGGAAGTCACACCTGGTCCGATGGGTGCGCGAGATGCTCACGCACCCGGACCGCGAGACCGAAAAACTCAAGGTCATCTACCTGGAGAAGTCCAAGACAAGCCTCAGATCCGTCATCAAGACGCTCGCCTCGGATGCGCGCAGCATCGACCTCGCTCAACTCATCGAAGACATCGACAAGTTCACAGAGGACATCGACGAGAAGTCTCTCGCTCGACGGATTCTCAACGAGCTTAGTGAGGCACTTGAGGCCACCCCTCCGGGCGCAGAATCCCGCCCATACGCCCGCATGTTGGTCGGCAGTGGAAAGCTGGCTGCTTTCCTCCTTGACCCTCATGTGCGCGAAGAACTCCTCGCCGAGGGAAAGTTCGTTCCAGAACTCGCCCGGAGACTCATCAACAACCGCCGCGTCGGAGAGCAAGACCGCCCCGAACGCTTCGCCATCTCGGACCTTCCTCTCGAATTCGAGGACCACCAGAAGGTCTCGGGCATGGCGAAGATGATGCTCGGCATGATCAGTACCCAAGGAGCTCTCCAGGCCGTGGCGGTGGAGTTGCTCAATAGTCACCTGGAAGACGCCGTCAAGCGCGCCTTCAACCTGGGGGCCGGGCGACTCCTCGACGCCATGCGTGAGGTACGGGAGGAGTACCACCGGCAGGGCAAAGAGATCGTCTTGTTGATCGAGGACTTCGCGCTCATCCAGGGCGTGCAGCGTGACCTCCTCGATGCGGTCGTGGAAGCAGCCAACCGCGAGGGGGCCACCTCCCTAGCGCCGATTCGAACCCTCATGGCGGTGACCCCCGGTTACTTCGACACGCTTCCCGATACGGTCCTTACTCGACTACAGGCAGGAAGCGGATTTGTCTATCACCTGGATGTCCCGTTCAGCCCAAAGGAGACCGGGGAAGAAGAGATCACCAAATTCGTCGGACGCTACCTGAACGCCGGCCGCGTCGGTCGCGAGGCGTTGGAGAACGCGGTCAGCGAGGTTCCCAACAAATGCAGTTCATGTCCACTCGAGTCCGAGTGTCACGAGGCATTCGGTTCGACGGAGGATGGGTACGGCCTATATCCGTTCAACGCCTCGGCGCTGGTGAGGGCAGTCCATTCAACGTCACCTAAGGACAAGCCGTGGTCCTTCGTCCCACGTGTCGTCCTGGGAGGAGTCGTCCGGGAGGTTCTCGAAGAGCACGCAGGGGACATCCGGCAGGGCACCTTTCCCTCTCCTCGCTTTCGGCAATCATTTCGACCTGCAGAAGTCGATGAGCCGCTGAGCCGCGAGGTTCGCAATCTTGTTGAGGAAAACGATCCCGACCCCGTTTCTAGGGAACGGCGTAATCTCGTGCTTGAGTTCTGGGGAGACTCTCCCGCGCGCGCTGACGACATCCATCCCATTGTTCTCGAGGCGTTCTCTCTAGAGCGGCTGGTTGGCGATGACCGAGAGGGCCCTTCACCCGTCTCCCCCCCACCAGCCGCTCCCCTTTCGCAGCCACCCACCAATAGCCCAGCCCAAGCGCCCAGCGCGACACCACCTCAGCGTGAAGTCCCTGCACAGACCGCGAAGATGCTGGCGGCGGTTGACCAATGGCTTACCCGCGAAGGCATCCTGGATACCAACACTGCCAACCGCATCCGCGGCATCGTCTGGACCGCCGTGGTGGAGCGGTACCAGTGGACCGCCCCCCTCATGCGACAGCAACCAATCACCGAGGTCATCAAGAAGGCATGGCCCACGAAGGCCACAGCCGTGTCCATCGAAGGTGCGAAGGAGAACCTCCCGGGCGTTGAGGACGCGCCGATCACCTTTTCCCGCTCTCCTGGGAACAGTTGGTTCTTCGACAGCCTCATCCGGGCCGACGAGAAGCTCACGCCCCGGTCCGTGGACATTCGACGATTGGCCACGCTCGCGGAGAAGCACAGCACAGTCCTAACCACCAGACTCCAGACATATATGGAAATCCACGATAAGGAGTTGGTCGTGGGACTCCGTGCCTCGCTTCTTGGCGCGGCGCTTGCGGGAAAAGCGTGGCCCGGCATGAGCAAGCCACTCCTCGTCGCAATCGCACTCGACGACGGGAGGGAGTGGCGCCGCGAGGACGATGCCTTGCGCACTGAAAAATGGCTGGACCTCCTGGACCGGCACCTCAACGGTCGCCCTGCGCTCGTGGCCCGTATCCGCCAAGCCGTCGGCGTCGCCCAGGGCATTGGAGCGGTCACCATGATCGATGGTGCGCGTCTCCTTCCGCTGCTCGACCGCGCCTCGTCCTCCTGGAGCTGGGACGTCGGGGGACGGCCAGCCCCCAGCTGGGTACGGCCGGCGATCCCCGTCGGCTTCGCCAGTTGGCACACGCTGATTGATGCGCAACTCGCCCGTCTGGACGCACTACTCACCGAGACCCGTGCCCATCATCCGTCCGGCTCCAATGGAAACGCGACGATGTCGGCACTCCGCGAGGCCCTCCCCATGGCGGCGGCCAGCGGACTACCACTGTCCTATGACGAGAAGCAGCAACTCGATGGCCTTCTCCAAGAGTGCGAGGACGCCGACTGGTCGAGCCTGACCGCACTCGAGCGCGACCTAAGCCGCGCGAACAACGAGGAACTCAACGACGTGGCCCGACTGAACGCTCGCTTGGTCGCCGCCGCCAAGGATCGAGGTGGCTCGCTCGACGCGATCCGACGGCTCCTCGTCGCCAGCGCCAACTGGCTGGACGCGGCCTTGGCCAGTGCTGAGAGCAGATCTTCCACCCCTGCCGCCAACAGCGCAGTGGAAGAAGTCAGGCTGATCCGCAAGGAATGGAAAGAGCTGGTCGCCTCCTGGGCCGACCAGACCGACGTGGCCGACAAGAACGAGGAGACGGGGGACCGATGACGTGCCTGTCCGTGTACGACAAGGCGGTACAGTTGCACAACCGCGCCCGGCAACTCGATGCCGGAGCAAAGGCGGACGAGAACGCCGACAGAGTCCTCAACCGTTGCACCGAACTCCGCGCGGCGCTGGGGGACCTCAGGAGTCAGGTGGAGTTGAGACACACCCTCGTTGAGGTGGGAGCCGCCGGCCCACCCGATCTGTCCGCCGTTGACTCCGCACGTCTCACCTTCGAGCGGAAGGCGTCCCACGGTCTACCTGACAACCCAACCTTCAGGAATGCCAAGAACAAGGTTATCGAGGCCACCGGCAAGATCAGGGATGTCAACATGGAGGCATGGGTAGCGTGGGCCAGTGCACGACTCGACGCGCTTCCACTGGCGCGAATCTCCACGCTCCCAACCGGAGAGCGTCAGGAGACACAGCGCCGGATGGCGGAACTCCGACGAACGCAGGGGGCCAAAGCGCTGTCCCCTTCAGACGTCACCCTGTTCACCAACAGCTACACCATCCTCGCTGAGGCCCTGCACGGCAAGGCGGATCCCCCAAGCGAACTGCAGCAGCTCGTGGAGCGCCTGGAACAGCGTCCCAGCCCGACGCTCCGCGAAGTCTCCGACAGCGATATCGCTCTACTTCGCCAATTCGACCTAGACCTTCACATCACCCTGCAGAGGACTGGAGCGTGACAGACCCTTTCCACCCCCGCTTCGCCAACGAACTATTGAACCGACTGGAGAACCGTGAGCTCCCGCTGCTCTCGTGGGGGATCACGGACACCACCCTGTCGGAGGCGGAGGTTCTCGACACCATCGACGACGTTCTCCACAGTCACAAGAACTCCCCCACCGACGTTACGAGCCGCGAGGTGCTGGAGGACTTCCTCGATGGCGCCCTGCTATTCCAGGTGCCGGTGCCCGTCGCGACGCCGCCCCGGTACAGAACCCGGCTGGCCGAGTCGGTGCGGCTCACCGTCGGGCTGCGGCAGCTCTTCGCCCAACGCGGCTGGGCTGATCAGCCAGATCCGGGCTGGTGGCAACAGCAGCGACGTTTGATCGCCGACTACCGGCTGTACGTGGCGCCCCGGCGCTATCCGCGTCGGGACATCCCGGTCATGGACGCACTACGCGAACTGGCGTCGCTCCCGTCCTGGGACGCGGTTCGGACACGTGTCACTACCGCGCTGCTCCAGGACCGTGACCTCGCGCGCTTCCAGGTGGATGCCGCACGTATGGTCTTCTCCTCCCTGGACGCGGAGCGATCCAGGGGGGTCATCGTCGGCGCGGGCACCGGTAGCGGCAAGACGCTGGCGTTCTATTTGCCGGCGTTCGCCGCAATGGCCAGCCGCGGCACGGGGCAGCGGCGCGTACGCACCCTGGCGCTCTACCCCCGGAAGGAACTCCTGCGAGACCAGCTTCGCACTGCCATCCAGGAGGCGGACACCGTCGACGAGGCGCTCCGTCGGGACGGTCAGCCCCCGCTTCGTATCGGCGCACTCTACGGCGACACCCCGTGGCACCGGAACGACGACAAGCTGAAGCCGAATTCACGCTTCGCCACCCAGTGGCGACGAACCCGTAACGGAGTCATCTGCCCCTACCTGCCGTGTCCCGCCCCACGGTGTGGCACCGGAGATCTCGAATGGGCCGACCAGGACATCTGGCAAGGACTCGAACGGCTGACCTGCACGAAATGCGGGTACGTCCTAGCTAACAACCGCCTCGCGCTCACTCGTGAGTCGCTACAGAAGAACCCCCCGGACCTGTTGTTCACAACGACAGAGATGCTGAACCGTTACAGCGGCAAGTCTGGACTCGATCGACTCCTTGGCTGGCGCGGCGGCAACGCAGCCCCCTCGCTTGTCCTGCTGGACGAGGTCCATACCTACGGCGGGTTGCACGGAGCCCAAGTCGCCCTGCTGCTGCGTCGCTGGCGCGAGGCGGTCGGCCGGCCCGTTACCTTCGTCGGCCTATCCGCGACCCTGCGCGACGCCGACGCGTTCCTCGCGCAACTGGTGGGACTCCACCCGGGGGAGGTGACCGCCGTAGAGCCAGCGGCGGAAGATCTAGTGGAGGAGGGCCGTGAATACGCCCTCGCACTCCGCGGAGACCCCGTCTCGGGTGCGAGCCTGCTGTCGACGTCGATCCAGACCGCCATGCTCCATGGACGCCTACTCGACCGAGAGTCGTCCCCATACCTGTACGGCTCGACGGGTTTCCTCTTCACCGACGACCTGGACGTCACCAACCGCTTCTACAACGACCTCCGGGACGCCGAGGGTGGACAGGACCGCACCGGCAGCCGCCGCCCCCGCAGCCGGAAGCCGGTCCTCGCCGGCCTGCGCTCATCCATCCGTGACGAGCGAGTGGCTCGCTACCTCGGGGCGCAGTCGTGGGACATCGTGGAGAAGATCGGCCATGATCTCGACCCAGATCTTCAACTGCACTACCTGCGGATCGGACGAACGTCCTCCCAAGATGTTGGTGTAGATCGCCACGCGAACCTGACCGTCGCCACGGCCTCCCTAGAAGTTGGGTTCAACGACCCGCGGGTGGGCCTCGTGCTCCAGCACAAGGCACCTCGAGACCCCGCGGCATTCATTCAGCGTCGCGGCCGAGCCGGCCGAACCCGTGGTACGCGCCCCGTCACCATCGTCACGCTATCGGACTACGGCCGGGACCGACTGGCCTACCAAGCGTACGAGACGCTCTTCTCTCCCGAGGTACCTGCCCGGAGCCTGCCGGTCACCAACCGTTTCGTGCTGAAGATCCAGGCCACGCAATCATTCCTGGACTGGACGGCCCGCGTGCTTCGCCGGCAAGGCGAGGACGCCGACCCGCGAGAGATCCTCAAGGCCCCCAAGGGCCGACGCGTGCACGACAAGCTCCGGAAGAGCCACGACGCGCTGACACGACTTCTCGACGAATTGCTCCGCAAGCCCGACCGGCAGGACGAACTCGCCCGGCACCTGCGGTGGGCCCTACGGGTCAGCGCGGACGAGGTACAGGCCCTGCTCTGGGAACAGCCACGCTCGCTGATGCTGGCCGTCGTACCGACCGCGTTGCGTCGGCTCCGCAGCGAGTGGACGCCCCTGAGCCGGGACCCTGGTGATGAGGAGGGGGCTTTGCTCCCCGAGTTCGTCACGCGAGCGCTCTTTGAACCTTTGAACCTACCGGAGGTGACGCTGATCTTGCCGTTCCCCGGCCAGGATGGCGAGGAGTACCTTCCCATCGCCCGTGCTCTCCGGGAGGCGGTCCCTGGCCGCGTAAGTCGTCGCTTCGGTCATCGTCGCGACGACGAGAGGACCTGGCTACCTGTGCCACGGAGCGGCGTGGACACGTTGGAACTGCCTGAGATCGTTGACCACGCCGAGCCCGAGGGAATGTGGCAGCCACACGGACCGAGAACGCAGGAGGTTATGGTCTTTCGTCCCCACTCCCTGAAACTCTCCGAACCACCTCCGAATGTCGCTGACCAGTCCCAGGGTTTCCCGCTGTGGGGCAGCCAGATCGTCGTGCCCGAGGACGCGCCCCCGACTCCGGCTGACGTGCCGAACCCGTCTCCCTGGCGCTCACGCGTCGCCGCTGTCAACTTCGCGACCCACGCGGCGGGGAACCCGATCGTGATGCGTCGCATGACAGTCGGCGCCGACTGTGAGGTGGCGTTCCAGAAGGGCGAGGGTGAGACCCGGAGAGTCTTCTATGAGGTGCAGGGCCGGCCGGCCGCGCTTGGCTTCAGCATGGATGTCGACGCCGCCCGCTTCGTACTCAGGCCGCTCGAGACATCGTACGCGCAGGTCAGGCAGTATCTGTCGTCGGCGCAGTGGCGTTCCCTGGCGTTCTCGTACGCCCTCGATGAGGATCCGTCCCTCGCGGAGTTGTCCAATCGCTTCCAGCGGGAGTGGCTCCGGCAGATCTACCTGACCGCGTTTGCCTTGGAGGGCCTCGACGGTCAGCGCTCCGCACCGGAAATTCACACCAGGCTGGCCCGGGGGGCGTGGGCCAGGCAGTTGTCCCGGATTATCGCTGTGCTGTACCGGGGCTCCGACCCCGACCAGATGCTCACCAACAGCCGGTTGTTGTCTGGGCTCACCGAACTAGTAGGTGACCAGCGGGTGCTCACCGCCGTCGACCGAGCGGCGGAGCTCCTCGTCGCCCAGGACGTCGCCGACCGCACCGAGGACCTAGCTCAGCGCGCCTACCGAGACACCCTGGCGGCCGCCATTCTCGCCGCGGCCCAGCGGGCCTGTCCCGACTCGCAGGACGGCGACCTGATCGTCGATGTCCTACCCGGCGCAGACAGTGACGGGGGAGCCGTGGTGTGGCTCAGCGAGACCTCTCTGGGCAGCCTTGGTGTCATCGAGGGCCTCGTCCGGTTCTACGAGGACGATCCTCGACGCTTCTGGTCCCTGGTCACCGCCGTGCTGGCGCCAAGCGACCATGAGTACGTCGACGCCGCGCTGACGCGTCTGCTGCGCCACCTGACCGATGAGCCCGACGGCGACGCCGCCATAGCCGTCGCCAACCTGCGGGACGCGCAGGACAGCGAGGATTCCAAGCGCGCCCTTGACTCGCTCCTCGACGCCTGGGAGACATTGGACGGCCGACCGCGGCACGGCGCCGTGTCGGCGTTCTCGGCCCGACTCCTGCGCCCGGGCTCCGGCTCGGGCACTGACGTGCAGACGCTGACGATGGTCGATGCCTGGGCAGAGTTGGAGAAACGTCTTGGCGTTGAGGTGGACGCCCGGGTTATCGCCTACGCCGTCGGCGACGGGAAGATCAACGTTGGCGGTGGCCGCCCGCTCAGCGCCGACCAGGCGTTCAGTCTCCTGTGGCCGCGTGGGCGTCAGGCTCGAACGCTGGATCTCCAGCACTATCAGCCGTACGCCGACGAGCCGGTCCTGGACCGGCTGCTGGTCCGAACTGCGCACGATGACCGCGTTCCGCGAGTGGACGTCACAGCTGCCGAGTGGGTCACGGCCTACCAGAAGACCATGTCCAAGAGCGCGGCCGTCGACCTCGTCTGCCCGGCGGGTGCGACGCACGCCCTGGCCCAGGCGGTCATCGCAGTGCCGGGCTTGCGCGTCGACCGGGACGTCATGGGGCTATTCGGCGAGGTACGGGGCTACGTCCGGAATGGGAACGAAGTCTGCGTACGAGTGGAGTTGCGGGAGGCGGTTCAGTGAGGGGTCCGAGGAAGGCAATGGATCTGACCCCCAGGACGCTCCGTACTGGCGCCAAGACGGGCCTGAGCGTTGACTCACTGCTGGCCGCAGCGCTCATGGCGGAGATACTGAGCCCCAGTAGGGAGTTGTGGCTGGTGTCTCCGTGGATCACGGACGTCCGCGTGATCGACAACCGTCACGGCAGCTTCGACGCCCTCTTCGGTGACACGCCTCCCCACGCCTGGCGGCTGTCCGACGCGCTGCTGCGCGCCGCCGGCGCCGGATCAGATGTCTATGTCGTGGCACGCCCCGATTCTCACAACGAGCCGTTCCTTCGGCGTCTGGAGGCTGCGAGGCTGGACGACACCCTCCACGTACGGCGTGACGCGGATGTCCACGAGAAGACGCTGTGCGGCCAGGAGTGGCTGCTGACCGGCTCGATGAACTACACCGTGCGAGGTATGTCGAGGAACGACGAGGCGATCATCTACAAGGTGGGTGGGCCAGACGCCGGACAGGCGCGGCTGGACCTCGCGCAGCGGTGGAGGAGTGGTTCGTGACACATCACCCGGAGCTTCGACCGGAAAATCGACGTAAGGGCGTCGAGGATTTCCTCCAGCGGTTCTTCGGCCAGGGAAACCGGGCGTGGCCGTCTATGGACCCGGCCTTCCCCCACCAGGACCGCACCCGGCCGTTTGTGGATGCCCTGAGGCGTGGCGACGACGCGCCCGTGGTGCTGCCGCGGCTGTACGCCGACCGGGGACCGTTTGTCGTGTATGTCATCGCGCGTGACATACACGACCGGGCCAAGACCGTTGAGTTGATCCGTGCCTTCGCGGGCCCGACGTACATCCAGTACGAACTGGGAGGCGGCATCCAGCCGGTTCCGCTCGACCCGGGAGACTCTGTCGAGCGGGCTGTCCTTGACTTCTTCGGCTCTCGGCCCGTGTTCAGGCTCGGCACCGGACAGGTTCACGACCGTCGTAGGAAGCTGGTCGATGCCTTGCTGCTGATGCAGAGCACGGTGGCCAGCCGCCCTCCCCGGCTGTGGCGGGTCGCCAAGCCGGTTGGGCGCCTCCTCGCGGAGTTCGACGCGTCTCTGGCAGCCGGTGCCGACGCCGCATCGAGAACGATCCTTGACCACCTAGAAGCATGTGGGGGTGTAACGGCGCTCAACCTCGCGGCACTGAGAATCAAACGGCTTGATCGGCTCGGCAGGAGTGAGGAACTCCTGCGTTTTCGCAATCTTGCCGACGTCATCCGGCACGATCCGCCCGTTCCAGCAAAGGAAGCCATCCTCAACGCCATCTACGCGGCGCTCGAGGAACCTCTCGCGGAGAACGATCTTCCGGCGGCACGACAGCGCCTGGAAGAACACGGGCGGTTCGTTCCAGACCTCCTGGACGTCGAGGCGGCCTTACTGGGGGCGCCTGCCATCACGGTTCTGTTGCTCGCGGCGTCGGTCCTTGAGGAGCTGCCTCTGCTGCGCCGACTGGCCGACACCGTACGTCGTGAGAAGCGTGTCGCCGACGTGCCGCGGCTGGTATGGGACCACATCGTCCGTGATCTGGGCGAAGGCGAGGACACCGCGTCGGTCCCGACCGACCCAGGAGCCCTCTCACCAGCGGGGGCGTCGGATGGTTCCGCCGTCGCGCCCGTGACCGTGGCCATTGACTCCTGGCAGACACTGTTCGCCGAGGTGGCGGCCGGCGGAGGCGTGGGACAGGGGACATTGGCCAACGGCGAGTGGGCCGCATGGGCGTCGCCGGCCGTCGACGACGCGGTCTTGGCTGAGTTCCTCGACGGCCTGGGGAACGAGGCGGCGGACAGGGTGTGGCAGCTGGTCGGTGCCTTCATCGAGGCCGTGGGATACAACGAGCCGGCGGGTCTCACGGCGCATGCCTTCATCCGCAGCGCCGTCGCGTTCGACCGCTTCGGGCCAGGGGACCTTGCCGCGTTGCAGGCCCTCATGGAGATCGCGCTGCGGGCCGCGCCCGCGGCACAAACCTACGTCGAGATCCTGGAGGAGATCAGCGCCGAACGCAGCCGCTGGGTCTCACCGGAGCGGGCGCCTGTCGCTCTGGACTTCGTCGACCGCCTCGTGCTGGCCGCGTGCCCGGACTCCGACGCCCGGGGGACCTTCGCCTTCGGCCTCCTCGAACCGCTGTGGGTGCACCAGACGCGTCTGAGCGAGAGTGACCTGGCATTCGCACGGCGTCTCGCCAACGAGGTCGGCATCGACTTCGACTGGCAGGACCGTGTTGGATTGGTCGGCGAACGAGAGGTGACGCTCGCTGACCTGCCGTCATTGAACCTGCTTCTCTACTCCCTGGACGAGGCAGTCCTGGGTCGGTGCGCCGAGGAAATCGAGCGGCTCGCGCCGGCCGTGAAGGTCGTGACGGCATCGGACCATGTCGGTTCGTCTCAGCTTCGGCATAAGGCCCGCTCGGCGGACGTGATCGTCATGGCCACCCGGTGTGCGAAACACGCAGCCACCGGCTGCATCGACCAGAACAGGAGGACTGAACACGTGGGCTATGCGAACGGCAGCGGCTCAGCATCACTGCTGCGTGCCGCTGTCGACAAGCTCCGAGTCGCTGCGTCGACCTGATGATGCACGGACGACAGCCCTGCTCACGTCACCCATGTTGTCGCCACCCGGTCCGCCAGGCCATCGTGTGGCTGGGGCAGCCGGGTGAGACGGCCTATCCGATAACCCGCGCCTGGAGGTAGGTGCTGAGCATACGCACGTCGTGGGAGGTGTTCTGCAGGCTGTTCCATCGGCGTTCTTCGCCGTCAGGAAACAGCCATGTGCCGGAGGTCCATGCGACGTGATCCTCCAAACCACGCAGGGTGGTGCGCACCCGGTCCCAGTTGACCTTCTCGACCGGTGTGTCTGCCGTCAGGCGATCCATGACGAAGCCCATTGCCTGGATGCCGACGCCGTGGGTCAGGCGCGAGTCCTTAGGGCGCATTTCCCAGGCGTCGCGGAAGATCGTCGCCACGGGCGTCCAGAACGCCAGCACGTGTGCAAGCATCCGCGTCTCGTCGCCGGTGCCGTCGCTGGCGTTGCGATACTGGAACAAGGCTCCCTCGTAGATGCTGTGTTCCAGCATCTTCAGGACGCTGTTGTCCTTGATGTCGCCCGTGGGTGAGGTGGGACTGCTGATCCGGCCGCAGAAGGGGCCGTTTCCCATGTTCAGATGGACCATCAGCCGTGCCGCGAGTTGGCGCCGGGCCAGGGAGCGCGGCAGTTGGCCGGTGGTCTCTGGCAATAGTTCGTAGACCAAGCCCTTGGGCAGCGGCTTAGTGGAGTTGACCAGGATGAACTGGGAACGTTGCTCCTCCTGCCCGGCTGCGATGAAGCCGACAGCAGCGACGGGAAACTCGGCGACGTCGGCGTCGCGGATGGCGGCGCTGCGCTGCTGACCGTCGACCAGCCAAGCCGGTTTCTCGTCGTCGGCCAAGGATTCGTCGACGGGAATGATCAGCTCTCCCGGCACGGAGTACGGCACGCCGCCGGCCCGGACGACGGGTTCAAAGCGCACTCGCTCGTCGAAAGCGAGGACGAGGGCGTTGGGGAGCATCGCGCCATCGGACTCGAGGTAGCGTCGAATCGAACGGATGTGGCTAAGTACCTCGGGCCTCTGGTACCCCTGCAGCCGCTTCTCGTCGTCCCGGCGGACCCGCGAGACTGCGGTGAAGTCGTGCAGCGTCTTGCCGTCGACGGCGAAGCAGTAGATTTCCTTGCTGCCCTGGAGAATCTTGAGCGCAGGAAGCTTCAACTCGTAGCGGTCGGCCACAGTGTCTCCTGTTCGTGATCTTCTGCTTCGTGATCAGACGCCGCACATCCGATCGGTCGTGCGATGCACCGCGTGGCGCCGTGCGTTCGTCGCGGTGGCTAGCTGAAGGGCAGCTTACGCATCCTGGCCTCCAGAACAGTCAGATTATGGAAGCCCCGGCGCTTGTTTCGCTCGGAGCCGCGGAAGATCACCATCTCGATCTGGTGCTCTCGGCAGAGAGCACACGGACAGCGTTCCCACGGGCGGTCAATCAGCGTACGCTCGCACCGGTCCACCTGTTTGAGCTTCTTCTCATCACCTAGCAGTCCCTGGTAGGCGCGAAGCGCATCCATCACCTCGTCGACACCCACCTCACGCTGGTCAAACCGCCGCAACTGCCGCATGCTCTGCCGCTCGGCCTTGATGGCATCGGCCTGGGAGACGACACCGGCGAGGATCAGGCGCTTGAGGGTGGGGTTGCCGTCGACCTGCGGCACCCTGACCGCTGTGTAGGCGCCATCAGCGGTGTGGTAATTGCTCCGTTCGTCCATGAATGCCTGGCGGAACGCCGAGGTGCTGTCGAAGCTGCTGACGTTGTGCTTCGCGAACTCCTCCATGCTGTCGATGCGCGTGATGCCCAGCAGGTGGAGTTCCAGCCCGTCAGCACGCATCCGTCCGATCTCCTCCAGGCAGGCGACGATCTCGTGCGTCTTCAGCGGGACCATGCCGCCGAGCGCGACACGCCGATATCCCATGCGCTGGAGGCGGGCGACGCTGTCGGCGTAGCTCGACGGGCTCCAGCCCTGGGCCGCGCCGACCGGTTCGAGGGCAACCTCCCCGGTGCGCAGCCGCGCGTTGCGGGATCGCACCTCGGCGATGAACTCCTCAGCCAACTTCAGCGAGATCTCACGACGCATTACCCACGCCGGGTCGACGTTCACATCGTTAGGGTCGTATCCGAAGATCACGTGGTCGATGCTGATGCCCGCGTCGAACCGGCACCCGTAGTAGAAGTCGAGCACCTGCTCGACCGAATAGGGCGGGTACTCCTCGTTGATGTAGTTGAACGCGCCGCAGTCACCGAGGCTCCGCATCTCCACGGGAAGCCGGAAGAATTCTCGTACTCCCAGCCGGTAGAGACGTTCACGCTGCGGGGCACTGTACTTTCCGGCGCCCTTCACCGATCCGTCCACTATGGCCTTGCTGACCAGGATCCCGTCGTACGGCGAGGGTGTCACGGCCTGATGGGCGTAGAGGTCGTCCCGCTGCCGCACCCGGTACGGGGAGTACTCGTCATTGATGAAATCGTACGTCGGGCTGACCTGGTCCTGGCTGTCGGGGAAGTAGAACTTCAAGACGTGCTCATCCTTGCCTGGAGATAGGTACGAACCAGCAGGTTCGACAAGGTGCTGATGTGTCGAGGCGTGTTCTGCAGTTCGTTCCAGGGGATGTTGAGTTCCGGCCAGCGCCCCTTGGTCCAGCGGCAGTGGGGTTTGACCAGCGTCAGCTCCGTCATGGCCTGGTCGTGCGCCTCCGGCGATCCGATATCGGCCACGGCCACCACGCGGTCCATCACCCGGTCCATCAGACGTCCCATCGACCGGATGCCCACGCCGTGCATCAGGCGACTCCTGGTGGGTGAGAGACCCCACGCCTCCGGGAAGGTGTCGCGCACCGCGCTCCAGTACACCACGAGGATCTCCCGCATCGTGGCTGTGTCGGCAGTGCCGTTGGAGAGGTTCTTGTAGGGGAACAGCACCCCGGAGGGCGACAGCGACTCCTCGATTGCGGAGATGAGGCTGTTGTCCTTGACGACCGCCTCGGACCGTCGGCCGCTCCCCGTCGACGCCTGATTGATCAGCCCGCGAAACGGCGAATCGTGATCCTGATTGAGGGCGTTAGCCAGCGCGGAGGGGAGTTTACGGGCGGACAGTTTGGTGGGGAGCCGGGTGTTGACCTCGGGCAGGAGTTCTGACACCAGATTGTTGGGGAGTGGCGACACTGTATTAACGCGGAGGAATTGGTCGCGCTGTATCTCCAACTCCTCGGTAACGAATCCCGCGACAGTGACGGGTAGCGTCGACCGCTTTGTTCGCGCGAGAGCGAGGCTGCGCTGCTGACCGTCGACGATAAGTGCGGGGCGCGGTGCACCGGCGGACTCCGGCAGCGGGATCTCGATCGTTCCGATGGTGGCTAGTCCGTCGGTGCTGTTGGGGCCGCGGCTGCCCTTGAATCGAACCGACGAAGGTAGCGCGAGGATGAGGCCGTTGGGGAACAGAACGTCGTCACCGTCGAGGTAGTCGAGGATCTGCTTGACGTGCTGCTTTTTCTCGGGCCGCTGGTAGCCCAGCAACTTCCCCGCCTCGTCACGTGAGATGCGGGCTACGTCGGCGACGCGGTTCACCTCGCCCGCCTGGAGGGCAAAGACGTAGAGCGGGATACCGGGGTTCTGCTCGATCCGCAGCGCCCTGCGCCTGATGCCGTTCTCCGTCACGGTTCCCCCAGGGGCACGAGTTGCTCCCTCACAGTTCTGACGTACAACTTCGCGAAGCGACTCTGTTCGCATGCCTGTCCTTCGCCGCGGAACTCGCGCAGCAGACGGGTGCGCGAGAGACCCGGCTGGGCGGCAAGTCGCGTACGGATGAACGCCATGACCTGGTCGTCCGTCATCGGCTTGCGGTCGTACCGCTCCGGCGTTGAGGCGCGGGCCGCCCACAGCCGCCATGAGTCACGGGTGGCGGGCGAGGTAAGCCGGCCGTTCCGGCAGCGCTCCAGCCACGACGCTGCCATGCGTACGTTCAGGCTGGTGAGCGTTCCCCCGAGGACACGTCGCAGACCGGCGTCGGCGGGTACGCGGTGAAGGCCGGGGATCTCTTCGCCGCCGCCTACGACGAGCGCATCGCCACCGGCTGCGGCGAGCTCATGAATCTCCGCAGCCATCGCCCTGGCGTAGGGCTCCGAGAGAACCACCAGCACGGGAGCGTCATCCCCGAGTTCCGACAGCGTCGCGCGACCCACGCTCTGCTGGAGCAACGCCCACCACTGGGCGCTCTCCTCCGCGTTGGCGGTCACCGCGTCGGCGTGGCGGGGGCTGTAGGTCGCGGCGTAGGCGGGAGCCCAGGCGGACACCGGCTGGAGGCCGAGACCGGCAGACGCTACCCAGAGGTCGGCCGTCGCGAAGCCGGCTTTCGCAGCCGCATCGCACAGACGCCGCGCTTGCGTCCAGTGGTCACCGCGGTAGAGGTCGGACAGGGTGTGCGTGCGGGGGGCGCTGTCGACGCGTTCCCTCCACGCCGCTGCTCGCTCCCTCACGGTCCCCCGGGGGAGTGACCTCGCGCGCAGTGCCGTCGCCGGTGTGACGACCTTGCGGTCCGTGCACGTGACGACCAACGTCAGCTGCCCCACGCGTCCCTACTCTCTGACAAGCATAACTAGCGCTACGTTGCGGTTACTCTACACGCTAGTATTCACGTTAGGGCTCATCCGTACACCCAGCACCAGACCAGTCCAGAACAGGGGCTCAGTATGACGAGGCGACCCGCGATCGTGCTGCTCAGTGGCGGCCTGGACTCCACGACCGTTCTGGCGATCGCCAAGGACATGGACTACGCGGCATATGCCCTGAGCTTCCGTTACGGGCAGCGGCACAGTGTGGAACTCGAGGCTGCGAAGCGCGTGGCCGCTGCGCAGAGGGTTGAACGTCACGTCGTCGCTGACATCGACCTGCGAGTTTTCGGTGCATCCGCCCTCACCGCCGACATCGACGTGCCGAAGCACGAGTCTCTGGACGACGCCGGCCGTCAGGCCCCAGGCAGCAGCGTGCCCGTCACGTACGTCCCAGCGCGGAACACCATCTTCCTGTCCTTTGCTTTGGCGTACGCCGAGACGGTGGGGGCCAGTGATGTCTTCACGGGGGTGAACGCGGTCGACTACAGCGGCTACCCGGACTGTCGCCCCGAGTACATGGAGGCATACGAGCACATGGCCAACCTGGCTACCCGCGCTGGTGTTGAAGGTACGCAGAGGCTGAAGATTCACTCGCCGCTTATCGCCATGTCCAAGGCAGACATCGTGCGCGAGGGTCTGCGCCTCGGTGTGGACTACTCCCAGACGTCCTCTTGCTATGACCCCAACGAGCAGGGGCTAGCCTGCGGGCATTGCGAGACCTGCTTGCTCCGCCTCAAGGGCTTCGCTGAGGCCGGCGTCCCCGACCCCGTGCAGTACCAAGGCGCGTGAGAATGACCTATCTGGTCAAGGAGATCTTCTACACCCTACAAGGCGAAGGAAGTCACGCGGGTCGGCCGGCCGTCTTCTGCCGCTTCTCCCGGTGCAATCTCTGGACGGGTCTAGAGAAGGACCGTCATCGTGCGGTCTGCCAGTTCTGTGATACAGATTTTGTCGGAACTGATGGAGAGGGCGGTGGCCGGTTCCGAACTCCGGACGACCTTGCCCAAGCCGTCGAGCAGGCGTGGCCGTCTTCCACCAAGGACCATCGGTTCGTGGTATGCACCGGTGGGGAGCCGCTCCTGCAACTCGACGAAGCAGCAATCACCGCACTGCATGCCCGAGGCTTCGAGGTGGCTGTCGAGACCAACGGCACCCGCGTACCGCCGGGGGGAATCGACTGGATCTGTGTCAGCCCCAAGATCGGCTCCGAATTGGTCGTGACTAGCGGAGACGAACTCAAGCTTGTTTACCCCCAGTTTGACGGTGACCCCCGCCAGTTCGAACACTTGGACTTCCGACACTTCCGGCTCCAGCCCATGGATGGCCCGGACGCTGATGCCAACACCAGAGCTACGGTCGAGTACTGCATGAAGAACCCGCGCTGGATCCTCTCTCTCCAGACGCACAAACATCTGGGAATTCAGTGATGGAGATTTTTCGCGAGTTCAGCTTCGAAGCCGCTCACCGACTGCCCAACGTGCCCGAGGGCCACAAGTGCGCACGCCTGCACGGCCACTCCTACAAGGTCATTGTCCACGTCGTGGCTCCGGTCGACCCCGAGGCTGGCTGGGTTATGGACTTCGGTGACCTCAAGCGGGCCTTCAAGCCCATCGAGGCACAACTCGACCACTACTACCTCAACGACATCGAAGGGCTGGAGAACCCGACCAGCGAGGTCCTCGCCCGCTGGATCTGGGAGCGGCTGAAGCCGGCGCTGCCTGATCTCTCTGCACTCACGGTCCGTGAAACGTGCACGTCCGGTTGCACCTATCGGGGCGAATAAGCATGCACGATATTCAGAATGAGACCGACTCCCGCGGCATCGAGATTGAGGAGGTCGGCATCAGCGCCTTGCGGTACCCGCTGTACTTCGAGGACGGTCACCTTCGCCAAGAAGGCATCGCCGAGATCGAAGTGACGGTGCGGCTCCAGCGTGATCGTCGCGGCACTCACATGAGTCGCATGGTGGCGCTGGCCCATGATCACCTGCGCCGATTCGACCCCCGCAGGCTGCCGAACATCCTGAAGATTGGTGTTGATCTCCTGGACGCACCTGCGATTGCTGTGACGATCGACGTCTCATTGAGCACGACCACGATAGCTCCTGCGAGCGGCCAAGAATCCTGTCGAGTCCATGATGTCCGTTTTGAAGGTCGCTGGGACGACGGCGACACCACGGTGAATACGTCGGTCACAACCGAGGTGACCAGTTTGTGCCCCTGCTCAAAAGCCATTTCAGACTATGGTGCTCACAACCAACGCAGCCGCGTCAAGCTCTCCGTAATTGGGCATGGCGACAACCCCTACCCCTTGGGAGTGCAAGAGGCCGTACGGCTCCTAGAGGGGTGCGCGTCCGCTCCTGTGGTGCCTTTGGTGAAGCGTCCTGATGAGCGCGTTCTGACGATGCAGGCCTACGATCACCCGATGTTCGTCGAGGACATGGCGCGCGACGTCAGCCGGGCCTGTCGTGAACGAGGGCTGGTCCACGCAGTGAGCGCACGAAACCTTGAGAGCATTCACAGTCACGATGCTGTCGCCCGTGTTTCCGGGTGACTGCTACCAAGACGTCAACAATTCCCCTTAGCATGGCTTGGCCGTATGGCAAGGCGAGCACAGCATCTCAACGGACCAGTCGCCATGGCCCCAGTGTGTCGACTCGCGAGCAGCGAGAAGAGCAGGCGTATGACTCACCTGCCAGCCTACAAGATCAGCTCTCTGCCTTGGGTAATGTCCGACCGCATCGTCATTGCGCCGCCCCATGATCCGGCCGTTGATCGCCGGTGTCACCTGACGCGCTCGAGATGAACAGGCTGTCCACCTGCATTGCTACATCCGGCCAGTTGATGGTGAGGGGATTGGCGCTGTGCCAGTAGCGGTGGAATTGGCGGATCGCGTGGCTCAGGCCCAAGGCGGCGGTGCGAGCGGGGATTCGTTGGAGGACTCGGCGGGTGATGCTTTCGGCGCTGCGGGGCGCTGGGGGTGATGCCGTGGGCCAGCAGGAGGGTGGCGGTGCGGATCGCGTCGAGGGTGTCGTGTGGCGCGGCCCTGGACAAGGGGCCAAAGATCAGGTCGGGCCAGGGGGTGCGGCTCCGGGCCCAGGCGAGGCGTTCGAGAGAGGTGCCCAGGTCTAGGCCGTGGCGGTCCGGGTGGGCGGCGTTCCAGAGGAGGACGAGGTCACCGAGGGAGGTGCCGGCATGGTCGAAGCGAAGAGTAATGCCTTCCACTTGGCGGCGGCGCCAGATGGCGAGGTGGCTGCGGAGGGTGATGTGGCGAGCGTGGAGGCTCAGGCGGGACAGGATGGTGAGGAGTCGGTCGAAGGCAGTGGCGTAGGTCTCAAGGTCGGGGAGGGGTTCGACGCGGGAGGTGTTGACGAAGGATGTCAGGAAGCCGTCTTGGAGTGAGCCGTCCGGGCCACGCCGTGCGGTGAGTCGGACGACGGGTTGGGGGATGAAGCCCTGGCGGTAGGGGATCGTGCCGCCGTCTTTGAGGATGGGGTCGAGGGCTTGGACGGCGGAGACGGTCAGTTCGGTCTCGCGGCCGCAGCGCAGGGGTAGGCAAGCAGCACGAGGGACGCCTTGGTCCGCGAAGGCTGCCTCCAGGAGGGCAAGCAGGTCGAGCCAGGGGACGGAGTGGCGAGGTGGTTGGTAGGGCGTCGCGCGGTCCTGGTGGCGGATCTGCAGCTGGTTGCCGTCGATCGTGACGTCCCACCGGTGTCCGAGTGTCTTGCGGAGGAGGCCGGGGATCTCTGCCGGGTCGGCGGTCGTCAGCACGACCGGGTGGCCAATGCTTCGAAGTGGGTCTTCGGGTCGAAGCGTTGCTGACCCATGGCTTGAACGTGGTCAGGGTTGAGATCGTCAGCCTCGCTGATCGTGTCGGCGAGTGCCTGTGCTGCGGTCTCGTCGTCCGCCACCGGTGGCAGAATCGTGGACCGACCCGTGGCTGGGCAGAGAGCAGCTTGCGTGCAGGTGCCTTCTCGCCAGGCGAGGGCCGCTACGGGTGTTCCAGCGCGTAGGGACTCGCCGAACACAGCGGGTCTGGACCGAGGCTGGAGATATGGGTCCCGAGGTCGCGCTCAATGGTGGAGGCGATGACTCCATGCCCCCGGTCGCGCAGCGTCCGCACCGCCCGCTCGACCAACTCGCCGAGGCGCAGCACCTCCGCACGCAGAGCAACCAACTCGTCGTAGCGGTCCGCCCGCTCCTCACCGCACCATTCACGGACCGTGCGCAGGACAGTCTGCTCGGCATCCAGCTTGCGGTCGTCCCTGCGCTGCCATGAATGCCAACTGGGCCGGGCCCGTTCCTCCTCAAGGGTCTGCTGGCGGTTGTCCGTTTCGGGAAGGATCCTGTCGGCGAATTTCTCGGCGGCGTGGCGCGCGATGCGCTTCGTGACCGGCCAGCCGGTCAGGCACAGGCCGTTGCGGTTCTTGTGGAGCATGGGGTCGGCACTCAGCTCGGCCAGATCCAGGCCAAAAAGGGCCGCCGTGTCCTCAAAACGGACGATCTCCAACACGCCCGCGTCAGCAACGGTCCGACGCAGGCGCAGGCTCTTCTTCGGCCGGACGAAGCCCAAGACCAGGCGAGCCGCCTCGAAGGCCGCCGTACCCCGAACCTCTCGTGACGCCTCTGCCAGAGCCAACTCTGCGGCGTCATCGGCCCGGAACACCTCGACATCGGCCCAGGGCGCGAGCAGGCAGTCCGGCGCCACCCATTCCTGCAGCCCGGTCTCCTCGCCTTCCAGGAACCGCACATGCACCCGGCCGGAACTGCGCGGCCCGCCTACCCGGACGAGTTCCACCCGGCTGACCGCGGCGCCCCAGTCTTTGGCCCGTGCTCGATAGGCCCAGCTCTCACCGATTTCCATGCCGACTATTCAGCCAGCCCTCGTTCACTGATAAACGCGACTTCCCAGGATCCGACCCGTTCGAGTGATGCCCGCACCGGGCAGGAAGTACGGAGCGGAGGTGACCTGGCTACTCCTTCCCGTGTACCGCCACTGAACAGCACAACGAAGCCGAAAGGGTCCGGGCTCACTGCCCACCGCAGTCGACCGACGCTCCATCACCGTCTGGGCACAGCCATCCAGCCCAAACCGGCCCTGCCCCGTCAGACGGGTCGGCGCTATGGCTACAGTGGCACCGCACGGCGACGAGCGTGGAGGATCCCAGTGGTGCCCCTGACCGGCCGGTGGCGGATCGTCGAGATGGACGTGTGGGACCGCGATGCCATTGACCTCGTCGGCCCTGGCTTCATCGAGTTCACCGAGGACGGGACCGGCCAGTTCGGCTTCATCGCCGTCGGCGGCTGGCTGGACTGCCGGACCACCGAACGCGACGGCCGCACCATCGTGGAATTCAGCTAGGAAGGCGAGGACGAAGGCGACCAGGTCTGCGGGCGCGGCTGGGCAGCCTTCACCGATGACACGACGCTCGAGGGGCACATCTTCTTCCACATGGGAGACGACTCGGCATTTCGGGCGGAGCCCTTCGCCCGCGCCGCTCAGCCGGGATGAGCGATGAGCGAATACCAGTACTACGAGTTCCTCGCCGTCGACCGGCCGCTGGACGATCGCCAGCAGGCTGAGGCGCGTTCGCTGTCCACCCGTGCGCGGATCACCGCCACCAGCTTCGTCAACGAGTACCAGTGGGGCAACTTCCGAGGCGACCCGAACCGAATGATGGAGCGCTACTACGACGCGCACCTGTACGTGACCAACTGGGGCACACGCCGGATCATGCTCCGCCTGCCGCGCCGCCTTCTCGACATCGACGTCGCCGAGGACTACTGCGCGGGCAACCAGGTGCTCGCACGGACCACGGGCGAGTTCCTCCTGCTCGGCCTGACCAGCGAGGATGACTCCAGGGAGTGGGACGAGACGGCCGAGACGACATTGTCGGCCATCGTCGGGGTCCGTACCGAACTCGCCGCAGGCGATCTCCGGCCGCTCTATCTCGCCTGGCTGGCCGGCTACGGCGGCTGGGAACGGGACAAGGACGCGTTCAACCCTGCCGCTGACGACGACCTTGAGCCGTCCGTGCCGCCGGGACTGGGCATGCTTACCGCGGCGCAGCGAGCGCTGGCCGACTTCCTGCGGCTCGACGACGACCTGCTCACGATCGCGGCACAGACCAGCCCGCCGCTGGACGAGACCGCTGATGATCCCCGGCCAGCTCGCCGCCTGGGTGACCGGTCTTCCTCTTGAGGAGAAGAACCGCCTCCTCCTGAGGGGCGTCGAGGATGACGCCGCGACCGTGCGGATGGAGATGATCCGTCGATTCCGCGACCAACACGCCACGAGCGTCCCCGTCCCCTCTCGCCGAACCGTGGTCGAACTCCTCGACGTCACATCCCGGCGCCGGGCCGACCGCAAGCACCGGGCGGCTGCCGAGGAAGCCCGCCGCGAGAAGGCGCGTGCTCTCGCCCTGGAAAGTCGGTTGAACGAGCTGGCCGGCGACGAGGACGCCGCGTGGTCGCGAGTCGGAGCGATGATCGCGACCCGCAAGCTCGGTGACTACGACGCCGCCGTTGCGCTCCTCACCGATCTGAAGGCACTCGCCCAACGCGACGGCCAACATGACACGTTCATCCGGCGCAGGACGGCCTTACGACAAACGCACGCCCGCAAACTCAGCCTTATCGAACGCCTCAACCGGGCAGGGGTCTGAACCCTCGTGCCCAGAGAGAGCCGGCGATGGTCAAAGCCCAAAGCATGGGCTGCTGTCGGGCGTACCACGCAGACGCGCTGGGCCACGATCGTCACGAGGTCCGAAGCGTCCGCGAACCAGCGCTCGAGGTCGTCGGTCCCACGGCCGAGCGGGCGTGCCCCCGCGACCCGTGTGACAGAGAGCCGTTCGGCGCGCCGTTGTGCATCGCGCACCATCGCCGGTCACCTCCAGTTGCAGGCAGGACCCATCAGCCGTCAGACCGACCAGCCGTTCGACCTCGCTCGCCTCGTAGGCCACCAGAGGCGTGCACCCGTGCCACGGTACGGCCGTCACGACTTCAGCCGGACTGGACGCGGGCCAGGGCGGAGTTAGTAGTGTTTACCCTTTGTCCCGCGAGCCCTGCGGAAGCCCGGGACGGAAGGCTCTCCATACTGTGGAGACCCTCGACAGAGTCCACAGCATGGACATCCTGGGAGGCGGTCGTCTTCTCCTCGCGGGCGCGGGCCAGCGCTCTGAGGCGGGCCATGTCGCGCCGAGCGTTGTCGCTGCGGACGCGCAAGATCGGGCTCGCCTGCCCCAGGCGTCGCATTTCGCGGTCGCGCTGCTCGGCGTCGGCAAGCCGGCGGGCGGCGAACTCGTCATCGAGAGCGGCGAGTTGTGGACCCAATGCGGCAAGGAGACCCTCTGCGGTCCGCCGCTGCGCCTCGGCTCCGCGATGTTGCGCACCCTCGCGGACGATTCGCCGCACCTCGCCCTTGGGGTCGCTGAAGCGTAGGCCCGGCTGCGGCTCGTCATACGCGCGCGTCTTCCACGGCCGAGCCGGAACGGGGCTAATCTCTCCCGCCTCGTACGCGGGCCAGCACCAGCCAGGCACCGACCGCTGCGACCGCGAAGTCACCACGACGTCGTCGACGCACCGGTGCCCCAGGCGCCAGCGCACCCACCCCGGCGGGCTGTGCACGGTGTCGGTGTTGATGTGTGCGGCGCCGTCCGGCCGATGGTTGAGGGCGTGGAGGACATCAGGTGGCGACCAGCCGGCGGCGGCGAACGGAGCCACGATCTTGGCCAGGCGGCCCAGAGCAATCCGGCGTAGCGTCGTCGAGTCGGCTCGCAGACGGGTGGTGAGGAGCCGCGCGTGATAGCGCTCGGTCGATGTCGGGCTGACCTCCCCTCGCCGCGCACGCGGTGGCCGGAGATCTCCGGGGGGAGGGGGGAACTTCTCTCCCTTCTAGAGAAACCACGGTTTCGGTTCCCACTTTTGTCCACAGCCGTGCCGAAGAGGCCAGTGTTCTCCGGGAGCTCTCCGGCGGAACGGGGGCCTGCGGTCAGCCGGAGAGTGGCCTCTCCGGCTTCGCGGTGAGGGCACGTTTTTGCATGTCGTGGCAGGTCCTCACTTTCGACGCTGGGAAGGCCGAGGGCGCTGCGTACGGAGTTCGCGCGGTGCGCGCGGCGCTGTTGGACGCGGCGGCAACAGCCGCCGGGGAAGCGGTCGGGGAGGGAAGGGTCCACCTTCTCCGGGACGGTCAACGCGTACATCGGCACCGTGCCGTGCGCTTCTCCCTTACGGGGAAAGCGTCCGGCGACGAGGGCGACGAGGAGGCCGTTCTCCGCGAGGCGTTTGACGGCCTTCCCCACGTCTCGGGTGGTGATCGGGCGGTCGGCGTGGACCGTGGCGGCCTCAGCGACGAACGCGTGGCGGCGGATGGTGGCGGCCTGCTGGTGTGCGACGGACGCCATGGCTTGGGCGATCGCCTCCACCTTGGCCTGGAAGTCCGGAGCGGCCGATGGGCTCGGCGCGCACCGCATGCATCCATTCGCCCGCATCGGCAGCCAGGCGCACGCCAGGGAGTCGACCGTCCGTCTCCAGGATCACGAGGTGGCGGAGGATGCGGCGGCGGTCGCTGGCGTGGTCGGTGGGGTGGCCTGCCTTGTGGTCGGCGGCGCGATGCTGATCGAGGTAGTCACCGTGCCGGCCGGTGACGTCGGTCCAGAAGGTTCGGCGACGAGGAGAAGCGCGAACGCGTTCGGGTTCCCGCGACGTCCCGTCGCTTCCCAGAGGCCGCGCGTGGGGAGGCCGCGTCAGAGCAGGAGGATGTGCCAGACCGAGCACTGTTGAACCGCCTCAGTGGACGAAGGGCGGTTCTTGTCCCGGAAGTTTGGCGACCGAGGGGACATCGAACCGTTGACCGCTGAGTGGCGGGCTGGAGCCTCCAGGTGGCCGGGTGCACGGCGTTCTCCTGGAGGCTTCACGCGTTTCGAGCACGCTTGATAGCCCGCCAGAGGTGCCGCGGCGGGCCGCGGGAGCGCGCGGGAAGAAGCAGGATCGGTGCACAACGGGTGCACATTCGCCGGGGAAGCCCCGGGAAACCGCAGGAAAAGCGGGGGTCGGAAGACGCCTGCACCCCGTCCTGATCAGGGCGTTTTCCCTGGTCAGCAGGATGTGGCGGACGAGGCGGCCTGTACGCCGGGTTCTGTGCCCGGGGCGCCGTGGGGCGCTCCGGGTGGCGGTCATCCATCTAGGGGTGATGTCGCCATCACCCTCAAGCGGTCTACCCGTGAACTCGGGCGGGCAGCCCTCAGGCGTTCACGCGGGGTCGTCCGAGGACGGCCCCTTCTTGACCTTGCTCCGGGTGGGGTTTACCGAGCCGCCCAGGTCACCCTGGGCGCTGGTGGTCTCTTACACCACCGTTTCACCCTTACCGGGTCCCGCTCGCGCGGTCCCGGCGGTCTGTTTTCTGTGGCACTGTCCCGTGGGTCACCCCAGGTAGGCGTTACCTACCACCCTGCCCTGTGGAGCCCGGACGTTCCTCGGCGGGCCCTCCGAAGAGTGCCCAACGCGACCGCCCGGCCGGCTCGTCCGCCGTGTGGCCAACCCTACCTCGGGCCGAACGGCGCCCCCGCCACCGCGTACCCTGCGGGGCATGTTGGTGCTGCTGCCGCCCTCGGAGGGCAAGGCCGGGGCCGCGCGGGGCCGGCCGCTGGCGTGGGAGTCGCTGTCGCTACCGGCGTTGACCGAGGCCAGGGCGCGGGTGCTGGACGAGTTGGTCGAGCTGTGCTCCGGCGATCCCGACAAGGCCCGCGAGGTGTTGGGCCTGAGCGAGGGCCAGTCGGACGAGGTGGCGCGGAACGCCGGGCTGCGCACCGCACCGACCGCCCCGGCCGGGGCGGTGTACACCGGGGTGCTCTATGACGCGCTGGGCCTGGCCTCGCTGAGCCCGGCGGCGAAACGGCGGGCCGGCAGGGCGCTGTTGGTCTTCTCCGGCCTGTGGGGCGCGCTGCGGATCGGCGACCGGATTCCCGCCTACCGCTGCTCGGGCGGCGTGAAGCTGCCGGGCCTCGGCCCGCTGGCCGGGCACTGGCGCGGCCCGTTGGGCGAGGTGCTGCCCGAAGTGGCCGGCGCCGGCCCGGTGTTGGACCTGCGGTCGGCGGCCTACGCCGCGCTGTGGCGCCCCACCGGCGCGCTGGCCGAGCGCACGCTGACCGTTCGGGTGCTCCAGGAGCGGCTGGTGAACGGAACGCCGAAGCGGTCGGTGGTGAGCCACTTCAACAAGGCGACCAAGGGCCGCCTGGTGCGGGACCTGCTGGAGGCCGGCCCGCTGCCGCGTCGCGCGGGCCATGTGGCCGGCGCGCTGCGGGAGTTGGGCCACCGGGTGGAGGAGGACCCGGCGGCCCCGGGCCGGCTGGACGTGGTGGTCACCGAGGTGTGACGCCCAGGTGCGCGGTGTCGTTGAAGCGGCGCACCGTGGCGTTGCCGTCCGGGTAGTAGCCGATCTCGCTGAGCGCGGCCGGGGACAGCTCCATGCGGAACATCGCGGCCGGCGGCGCCCCCAGGGCGAGCCGCAGCAGCGTCTTGACCGGGGTGACATGGGTCACGGTCAGCACGGTGCGGCCCGGGTAGCGGGCGAGGGTCTTGTCGCGGGCGACGGCGACCCGGCGGGCGACGGCGGCGAAGCTCTCGCCGCCGCCGGTGGGGTGGGCGTCGGCTGAGGTCAGCCAGGCCCGCAGCTCGTCGGGGTGGCGCTGCCTGACCTCCTCGAACGTCAGCCCCTCCCAGGCGCCGAAGTCCGTCTCGCGCAGCCCCTCCTCGATCCGGACGTCGAGTCCGAGGCGTGCGGCGACCGTCTCGGCGGTCTGCCGGCAGCGGCGCAGCGGCGAGCTGACGACGGCGCCGATGCCGACGCCTGCGAGCGCGGCGGCGGCCGAGGCCGCCTGGGCGTGGCCGACCTCGGTCAGGGCCGGGTCGGGCCCGCCGCTGCCGGAGAAGCGCTTCTCGGCGGTGAACGGGGTCTCGCCGTGGCGCAGCAGGAGCAGGGTGGTCGGGGTGCCGGTGGCCGGTCCCCAACCCCGGGCTGTGGCGGCCGCGTTGGGCTCGTGGCTGGGCGGTTCGGCGGTGGCCTCGGCCGGCGCGACCTCGGCGGCCGGTGGCTCGGCGGCCGGTGGCTCGGCGAACGGCTCGGCGACCAGCGGCTCGGCGGCCGGGCCCGGCGGCCCCGGCCGCCACTCCTCGCCGCGCCGGCCGGCGTCCATCGCCTCGTTGGCGAGCCGGTCGGCGTGCTTGTTGCGCTCGCGGGGAATCCACTCGAAGCGCACCGCGCCCGGCGGGTAGATCTTCTGGGCCTCCAGGGCCAGCGGCTTCATGTCGGGATGCTTGATCTTCCAGCGACCCGACATCTGCTCGACGACCAGCTTGGAGTCCATCCGCACCCGCACCGCCGCCTCGGGCGCCAGCGCGTGGGCGGCGCGCAGCCCGGCGATCAGGCCCCGGTACTCGGCGACGTTGTTGGTCGCCCGCCCGATGTAGGCGGCCGTCTCGGCGAGCACCTGGCCGCTCCCCGCGTCCCTGACCACGGCGCCGTAGCCGGCGGGGCCCGGGTTTCCCCGGGAGCCGCCGTCGGCCTCGACCACCAACTGCCGTGTCATCGAGCGATCACAGCCCCGAATCCGGCGTGCGGACCAGGATGCGGCGGCAGTTCTCACAGCGCACCACGGCGTCGGGGGCGGCGGCGCGCACCTCGTTCAGCTCGGTGATGTTCAGCTCCAGCCGGCAGCCCTCGCAGCGCCGCTGGTAGAGCCGGGCCGCGCCGACGCCGCCCTGCTGCTCGCGGAGCTTCTCGTAGAGCTTCAGCAGGTCGGCCGGGACGTCCTCGACGGCCGTGGAACGTTCGGCGCGCACGGTGGCGACCTCGGCGTCGATCTCGGCGAGCGCGGCGTCCCTGCGGGCGGTGACCTCGGCGGCCACGTTCTGGAGGCCCTCCAGCGCGTGGGCCAGCTCCTTGGCGCGGGCCTGCGCGTTCTCGTGCCGCTCCATGATCTCCAGGACGACGGTCTCCAGGTCGTCCTGCCGCCTGGCGAGGGAGACGATCTCGCTCTGGAGCGACTCCAGGTCCTTGGGGTTGGTGACCTGCCCCGAGTCCAGACGCTGTTGGTCGCGGGCGGCGCGCTGGCGGACCTGGTCGACGTCCTGTTCGGCCTTGGTCTGTTCGCGCGCGGTGTCGCCCTCCTCGGTCTGGGCGGCCACCAGCAGGTCGCGCTGCTGGACGATCTGGCTCTCGACGGTGCGGATCTCCTCGTGCTCGGGGAGGTTCTCGCGGCGGTGGGCGAGCTGGGTCAGCCGGAGGTCCAGGGCCTGGACGTCCAGCAGACGAAGCTGATCGGCGGGCGCGGCGTTCAGTTCGGGGCTCCTGAGGTGGACGAAGGGAGTTGGACGGTCCAGGGGTCCGTCACCAGGCGCGAGACCTCGGTGCGCAGGCCCCAGCCATGCCGCTCGGAGGCGGCGTCGAGTTGGGCCACCGCCTGCTGGCACCAGGGCCACTCGGTGGCCCAGTGCGCGGCGTCGAGCAGCGCGAGCGGGGAGTGCTCGGTGGCCTCGGAGGCCGGGTGGTGGCGCAGGTCAGCGGTGAGGAACGCGTCCACGCCGGCGGCGCGGACCTCGGCGAAGAGGCTGTCGCCCGAGCCGCCGCAGACGGCGAGGGTGCGGACGGGCCGGTCGAGGTCGCCGGCGACGCGGAGGCCGTGCGCGGTGCGCGGCAGCCGGGCGGCGGCCCGTTCGGCGAGGGCGCCGAGGGTCAACGGGGCGTCCAGCTCGACGATTCGGCCCAGGCCGCGCCGCCCGGCGGGGTCGTCGGGCGCTGGGACCAGGGGCCCGACCACGCGCAGGCCGAGGGCACCGGCGAGGGCGTCGGAGACGCCGGGGTCGGCGCGGTCGGCGTTGGTGTGGGCGACGTGCAGGGCGATGCCGTGCCGGATCAGGGTGTGCACCACGCGACCCTTGAAGGTGTCGGCGGCGACCGTGGTGGTGCCGCGCAGATAGAGGGGGTGGTGCGTGACGAGCAGTTGCGCGCCCGTGGCGACCGCCTCCTCGGCGACCTCGCGCACGGGGTCGACGGCGAAGAGCACCCGGGTGACCTCGGCCTCGGGGTCGCCGCAGACCAGCCCCACGGCGTCCCACTGCTCGGCCCAGGCGCGGGGCCATAGGCTGTCGAGCGTGGTGATCACATCGGAGAGTACGGGCACGGGCCCAGGCTACCTGGCTCGCGGTCTCGGGAAACCGCCTCGCCGAGGTTGGCCGGAGGGCCGGGGAGGCCGGCCCGACGGCGGCCGGCCGGGAGGCGGTTGGGCGTCCATGGCAACGCGGGCGGCGGCCGGGCCGGCGGCCGCCCCGGTGTCCGGGCCCCGGGTCCCGGACGAGCCGGGCGACGTCAACCTGAGTGGACGGAGGCCCCTCGTGAGGGTGAGAACGGAAGGCCCTGGTGGGGCGGGTGCCGGAGCGGTTTCCTCGCGCCGGACGCCGCAAGTGGCCCGGCGCGCACGCCGATCGGGCCTACCGTCGGAGGTTGCCACGGCAGCGGCGGCCCCGCCTCGGGCACGGCGGGCGGGGGGCGCGGCGCCCTGGGTCGGACCCCACCCGACGGACCTGACGGAGGTGACAGGCGCATGAAGGGCGAAGCCCACCAAGCCGCGCCGTCGACGAACGGGCCGGCGCCGGCGCCCGCGCCCGCGCCATTGAGCGTCGCGCCCGCGCCATTGAGCGTCGCGGCCGACGGCTCCTACGCGGCGCGGCTGGTCGCGCGGGGCGGGGGCGGCGGCTGGTGCCCGGAGCGCTGGACGCTGGAGGGCCCCGAGCCCTACGCGGTGCTGCTGCCGGCCGACCAACCCGAGGAGGCGGACAGCCCGTTGGTGCCGCTGGTCGACGGGCGGGTGCTCATCGGCCGCCGCACGGACGGGCGTTACCACTTCTCGCTGCTCTACCCCTCGGGCCCGGACACCGGCGAGCTGGCGCTGGGCGCCGTGGAGTGCGAGCGGCTCACGCTGTTGCCGCCGGCGCCCGACGGGGCGCGCGTCTACGCGCTCGCGCCGCAGGCGGGCGAGGGCGGCGGCACGGCGCTCTGGCTGGTGTGCGGGGGCGCGTTCGGTCCCGAGCTGGTGACGGTGGTCGCCGGCGCGTGCTCGGGCGGCGCCTGGCTGGATGGTACGGGGCGGCTGCTGGCGCTCAACCGCACCGACGCCTCCGGGCGCACCCGCGCGGTGACGGTGGACGTGGAACACGGCGGCGAGCCGACGGAGTTGCTGCGGATCGCCGAGGACAGCGACGACCGGCTGCTGCTGGCCGACTACGACAGCGGGCTGCTGGTGGTGCGTTCGGACGCGCCGGGCAGCGAGCGGATCGGCTGGGGGGTGCTGGGCAGCCACCGCCCGGTGCGGTTCCCGGAGAGCCTGCACCAGCCGGGGGTGCGGATGACGCCGTTCGCGGTGCAGCCGGGGCAGGTGCTGATGCCGGAACACTGCGGCGTCGCGCTGCGGTTGACCACCGCCGAGGCGGACTGGGTGGCGGTGTGGCGGCCGCAGCAGCGGGAGTTGGTCCATCTGCCGGCGCCGGCCGGCTGGTTGGCCGGCATCGGGCGGTTCACCGTGGACGGCGACCTGCTGCTGCCCTACGTCACGCCGCAGGTGCCCTGCGGGGTGGCCCGGGTGCCGGTGCCGGACCGGCAGCCGGGCGCGGCGGCCGAACCCGGCCTGGCGGCGGAGCCGGTGCCCGAGGCGGCCGCCCCGGTGCACGAGCCGGCGCACGGCAACGAGTCGCACGCGCCGGCCACCCCGAGCGACGCGCCCCCGTGGACGCCGGCGCGCGAGCCGGCGGCGCAGGCGCCGGGCGCGCACGCACCGGCGGACACCGCGCCGGCGGGGGCCCTGACGGAAGCACCCCCGAGCGACGCCGGGAACGGCGCCCCCGGGAACGCGGGCAGCGCCGGGGACGCCGACGCCGCGCTGCCGCCGCCCAGGATCGAGGCGACGGGCCCGGCCGCCCCGCCCCGCGACGCCGCCGAGCCCACCGGGGTCACCCGCCCCGTTCCGCTCCAGCAGGCGCCGTTGGCCCGCACCCGCTGAACTCCCCACATTCCGGGCCCCGTTGCCGCCCGCCAGGACCCCGTTTTCGGGTCGGGCGGGCGGATAGGGCAGCATGTGGGGAGTTCGGGCACCGGCACCACAGGGGGAAGAGCGTGGCCGAGGACGTCGGAAACGGCGACGGCGCGGTCGCGCCTGCGCCGGAGGTGCTCGCCGCCTTCGAGGCGGCCAGGGGCTTCATGCCCCGCGACGAGGGCTTGGCGCTGTACGCCGCCGCCGTCGAGGCGGCCGGCCTCGGCCTGCCGCTGCTGGAGATCGGCAGCTACTGCGGCCGTTCCACCCTGCTGTTGGCCGACGCGGCCCGCGCGGCCGGCACGGTCTGCGTCACCGTGGACCACCACCGGGGCAGCGAGGAGCAGCAGCCGGGGCAGGAGTACGCCGACCCGGAGTTGGCGGACCCCGACCACCCCGGCCGGATGGACACCCTGCCGTTCCTGCGCCGGACGCTGGCCTCGGCCGGGCTTGAGGAGCACGTGGTCGCCGTGGTCGGCGCCTCGCCGGTGGCGGCGCGGGCGTTCGGCGGGAACGGCGGCGGCCGGTTCGGCCTGGTCTTCGTGGACGGCGGCCACACCGAGGAGCACGCCCAGGCGGACTACGCGAGTTGGGTGCCGTCGCTGGCGCCCGGCGGGCTGCTGGCGATCCACGATGTGTTCCCCGATCCGGCGGACGGCGGCCAGGCCCCCTATCGTGTCTGGACGCGCGCCCTGGCCAGCGGCGCCTTCGCCGAGGTCGCCCGGCAACGGTCACTGCGCGTCCTCAGACGGGTGGCCCTCGGTCACTGAACCCGGCGCCGTCCGGGGCGCCACGGCCGCCCGCGAGGTCACAACAGCATCACAAGCGTGTCGCCTGGGAAACAGGAAACCTCTCCCGGACACCCGGGTCGCGGTTCATCCGTACGATGGGCTCGCCCGGCCCGACCGACCATCGACGACGAGTAACGACAAAGGATCTGACGTGAACAACCGCTCGCTCTCCCGAGGCGACGCTGGAGTGATCGGAGCAGCGGTCCTGCTCTTCATCTCCTCGTTCCTCGAAGCCCGCTCGGCTGGTCCGGAAGACTGGACCGGTTGGTCGGCGGACTGGTTCCCCATCCTGCCCTCGGTCTTCCTGGCGGGCATCATCGGCGGCGGGCTCATCGTGGGGTCGCGCTTCCTGCCGCAGCCCGACCGCGAGTTCCTCGGGCTCAAGCTCAACCAGTGGGGCATCGCCCTCTCGGTCACCTCGGCCTGGGCCGGCTTCTGGTCGCTGGTGGGCGGGTTCGACGGCATCGACGCCGGCGTGGGCCTGATCCTGGGCTTCATCGCGGCGCTGGCGCTGGCGTTCTTCGCCGGGGCCACCCCGATGATCCCCGCGCTCCAGGCGCCGCTGACCAGCTCCTCCCCGGCCCAGCCGGGTGCGCCGGGCGCGCCCTACGGGGGCGTTCAGCAGCAGCAGGGCTACGGCTACCCCGGCGGTCAGCAGCAGCCCGGCGGCTACGGCCAGCCCGGCGGCGTGCAGACGCCGCCGCCCGCCGGCGCCGACCCGAACTTCCAGCCGTTCTGGTTCGCCGTGCCGGCCGCCCGGCCGCTCTACGGCGAGGACGGTTCGCCGACCCCGGTCGCCGAACTGGCGCCCGGCACCTGGTACCTGGCGGTCGAGCAGCGCGGACAGACGCTGGTGGCGCAGACCCAGGACGGGCGGCGCGGCGTGCTCCAGGACACCTCGGGCATCCAGCGCGGCTGAGCCTCCCGGCGCGGCCCGCGCCTCGCTGGCCCGCGCCGCGTTCAACGGCTTCAACGGCTTCAACGGCGGCGGCCTCACCGGACGTTCCCCTCGACGGGACTCCGGTGGGGCCGCCGCCTTCTTGCCTTCCTGCCTGCTTGCCTACTTGCCTGCTTGTCCGGTTCCGTCAGGCGTCGCGGGCCGGGCAGCGGCAGTCGGGGTCCAGGCCGGCGGGCAGGTCGTGGCCGCCGAAGACGGCGGTGGTCGCCGGGTCGCCGGTGAGCGCGGCGACGGCCAGCAGCACCGAGCCGGCCGTCCAGGTGGTGTGCTCGACGGGCCAGAACGCGTCGTCCGCGTAGACATAGCCGGTCCAGTACCGCCCGTCCGGCGTGCGCAGCCGGGACAGGGCGCGCAGCACCTCCACCGCGTGCTCCTGCTGGCCCACCGACCAGAGCGCCAGGGCGAGTTCGGCGCTCTCGCCGCCGGTGACCCACGGGTTCTCGCGCACGCAGCGCACCCCGAACCCCGGCACCACGAACTCGTCCCAGCGCGCCGCGAGCCGCTCCGCCGCCGCCTCGCCGCGCACCGCGCCGGCCAGCACCGGGTAGTACCAGTCCATCGAGTAGCGGGACTTGTCCAGGAACAGCTCCTCGTGGTGGGCCACCGCGTGCCCGAGCCGGCCGGTCGCCACCTCCCAGTCGGGCTGGGCCTCGCCGGCCAGTTCGGCCAGCGCCAGCGCGCAGCGCAGCGCCTGGTAGCCGGAGGCGGAGCCGGTCAGCAGCGCGTCGGGCACGGCGCGCCCGGTGGCGTCGCGCCGCCAGCCGAGCTGCCCGCCGTCCCGTTGCAGGTCGAGGACGAACGCGACAGCCGCCCGCACCACGGGCCACATCCGGCGGCGGAACGCCTCGTCCCCGGTGGCCAGGTAGTGGTGGAGCACGCCGACGGCCGGATAGGCGCAGAAGTTGCTCTCCCGGCCCAGGTCGGTGGGGCGGCGGGGGTCGCCGGCGGCGTAGGCGGCGTACCAGGAGCCGTCGGGGTTCTGGTGCCGGGCGAGCCAGTCGTAGGCGGCGGCGGCGCGGTCGTGTTCGCCGGCGGTGTCCAGCGCCATGGCGGCCTCGACATGGTCCCAGGGGTCGAGGTGGTGCCCTTCGAACCACGGCAGGGCGCCGTCCGGGCGCTGCTGCCCGGCTATCCAGGCGGCGGTCGCGCCGGCCTCCTCGGCGGTCAGCACCCCGGGCAGCGCCAGCGGCCCAGGGTGCTCAGGACTCGTCACGGGCCGAACCGGTCGCGGACGAACGGGCGTTGGCCGGCCGCGCGCCGGCGTGCGCGTCGGTGCGTGCGCCGGCGTGCGGCCCGGCGCCCTGCGGCTCGGTGTGCGGCTCGGTGTGTGGCTTGGTGGCGTAGGCGACGAAGCTCTTGCCGAGGACCGGGTCGAGCAGCCGCTCGGTGACCCGGGTCGCCAGCGGCTTCTTCATCAGGTCCCAGACCAGCAGCCTGTGGTAGGCGCGGACGGGGAGCGCGCGTTCGTTGTCCACGCCCACCGCGCACTTGAGCCACCAGTAGGGGGCGTGCAGGGCGTGCGCGTGGTGGGTGCCGTAGGGGCGCAGGCCGGCCTCGCGGAGCCGGGCCAGGAGCTGGTCGGCGCGGTAGATCCTGATGTGGCCGCCCTCGACCTCGTGGTAGGCGTCGCTCAACGCCCAGCAGACCCGCTCGGGTCCGTAGCGCGGCACGGTCACCGCGATCCGGCCGCCGGGGCGCAGCACCCGGACCGCCTCGGCCAACAGGCCCTTGTCGTCCGGGATGTGCTCCATCACCTCGGAGACGATCAGCGCGTCGAAGCTGTCGTCGGGGAACGGCAGCGCCAGCGCGTCGCCCTCCACGGCGACGGCGGCGGCGCCGGCCGGCGCCTCGCCGGCCTCCCGCATGGCGGCCAGCCAGCCGGCCGTCTGGCGCACCTCCTCGCCGTCGCGGTCCAGCGCGACGACGCGGGCGCCGCGTCGGTAGCACTCGAAGGCGTGCCGTCCCGCGCCGCAGCCCAGGTCCAGGACGCGGTCGCCGGGGGCGAGCGGGAAGCGGGTGAAGTCCACGGTCAGCACGTGGTCGGCCCTTTCGTCGTTGCTGTGGTGGCCGTTCGGGGTCGGCGGGCGGTTCGGGGGTTCACCGGGCGGGCGGCGGCGCCCCGTTCACCGTGCGCGGCCGGTTCACCGTCGGCGGCCCGTTCACCGTGCGCGGCCCGTTCACCGTTCGGCCGGTTCACCGTTCGGCGGGGCGGGGTGGGGCGGCGGCTGCGTTCCGGCGCTGGGCGGCGATGGCGGCCCGGTAGTGCTCGGCGGTGGCGCGCGCGGTGTGCTGCCAGGTGAACCGGGCCAGCACCCGTTCCAACGCGGCGGCGGCCAGCCGTTCGCGGAGCGCCGCGTCGTCCAGCAGCCGGCCCAGCGCTGCGGCCAGCGCGCCCGCGTCGCCCGGCGGCACCGCGAGGCAGGTCTCGCCGTCGGGCCCGGTGACCTCGGGGATGGCACCGCCGGTGGTCGCGACGAGCGGGGTGCCGGCGGCCATCGCCTCGGCGGCCGGGAGGCAGAAGCCCTCGTAGAGGGAGGGCACGCAGGCGAGTTGGGCGCCGCGCACCAGGTCGGCCAGCTCGGCGTCGCTGACGCCCTTGACGAACTCGACCGCCCCGCCGAGCCCGAAGCGTTCCAGCGCCTCGTGCACCGGACCCGCCGTGGGGCGGTTGCCGACGACCACCAGGTGGGTGTCGGGGCGTTCGGTGCGCAGCTTGGCGAGCGCCTCGACGAGGTGGACCAGGCCCTTGAGCGGGGCGTCGGCGCTGGAGGTGGTGACGATCCGGCCCGGCACCCTGGGCACGCCAGGGTCGGGGTGGAAGACCCGGGTGTCGGCGCCGATCGGCACCACGGAGACGCGTTCCGGCGCCACCCGGAAGTCCTCGACGATCTCCCGGCGGGAGGAGCCGGAGACGGTGAGCACGCTGGGCAGCCGGCGGGCGACCCGGCGTTGCATCCTGGTGAAGCCGTACCAGCGGCGCACCGCGTAGCGGCGGCGGCGGTCCGGCGCCGCCGCCAGCTCCAGGCGGCGGTCCACGGTGATCGGGTGGTGGATCGTGGTGACCAGCGGCAGGCCGATCCGGCCGGTGCCCAACAGCCCGTAGCCCAGCGTCTGGTTGTCGTGCACCACGTCGAACTCGGCCCGGCGGGCGGCGAGTTCGCGGCGGGCGCGGAGGGAGAACGTCAGCGGCTCGGGGAAGCCGCCGGTCCACATCGTGGCGACCTCCAGCAGGTCGATCCAGTCCCGGTACTCCGCGCGGCGCGGGGTGCGGAACGGATCGGGCTGCCGGTAGAGGTCCAGGCTGGGGAGCTTGCGCAGGGTGACGCCGGCGTCGAGTTCGGGGTAGGGCTGGGCACCGATCACCTCGACGTGGTGACCCAACGCGGCCAGCTCGCGGGAGAGATGGCGGACATAGACGCCCTGGCCGCCGCAGTACGGGTTCCCCTTGTAGCTGAGCAGCGCGATTCTCAGCGGGCGCTCCGCCCGGGCCTCCGCCGCCACACACGCTCCCTGGGGTCTGCCGCTACCTACTCGCGGGTACGAACACTACTCGCCCGTCGACGGGGGGAATTGCGGCGGGTGGGCCGATTATCACTCGATGCCGGAGCCGGGCACCAGGCTGCCCGGGTGGCGGGGGCTGAGGGGGCCGCGAGGGCGGTCGGGCGGGCGCCGGTTCCGGGGTGGTCCGAGCGGCAGGTGGGCGCGGATGCCGGGGCCGTGAGACGTGGGTGCCGGGGCCGTTAGAGTGAGGCCGATCAGTTCACTCACGCGCGGGGGAAGCCGGTGCGAATCCGGCGCTGACCCGCAACCGTGATCGCGGGCGCCCGCCTCGGGCGCCCGCGTGAGCCGGAACGCCCGCCGTGATGGGCACTGGCCACGGTCGCCGCCCCGGCGACCGGCACCGTCGAGGAGTACGGCGTCGCGCCCGGTGCCGCTGGGCGCTGTGCGCGCTTCGGCGGTCAACGCGCCGACGGCCGCCACAGCGAAAGGCTTGCGCGTGTTCATCCCCCGTACTCCGCTCAGGGGCGCGCCGCAGGGCGCGCTTGCCGCGCTGGCGGTGCTGGCCGTGACGGCGGGCGTGGCCCTCGCCCCGGCCGCCGTCGCCGACGAGACGCCGGCGCCGCCGCCGGCCAAGGCGCCCGACGGCCTCTTCGGCGACGCCGACCCGCAGTACGACGGGGTGTGGCGGCAGTCCTACGCGCTGCTGGCCCAGCACACGGCGGGCTACACGCCGGCCGACGAGGCGGTGGACTGGCTGGTCGGGCAGCAGTGCGCGGACGGCTCGTTCCTCCCGTTCCGCGCCGACGCCGAGCAGCCCTGCGCGGATGTGACCGCCTCCGACTCCAATGCGACGGCCCTCGCGGTCCAGGCGCTCGCCGCCGTCGGCGGCCGGCAGGACGCGGTGGACGCCGGGGTCGCCTGGCTGACCGGCGTGCAGAACGAGGACGGCGGCTGGGGCCTCAACCCCGGGAGCGCCAGCGACGCCAACTCCACGGCCGTGGTGATCGGCGCCCTGGCCGCGACCGGCACCGACCCGGCCGAGGTGCGGCGCGAGGGCAGCTCGCCCTACTCCGCGCTGGGCGACCTGCAACTCGGCTGCGACGCGCCCGAGGACCAGCGCGGCGCGTTCGCGTGGCAGCCCGACCCGGAGACCGGCGAGCTGTACGGCAGCGACATGGCGACCGTGGACGCGGTCCTCGCGGCCTACGGCAGCGGGCTGTTGGTCGACCCGGAGACGCCGGAGGCGCCGGTGACCCCGCTGGACTGCGGGGCGGGCGATGAGGGTTCGGACGGCGAGGGTGCGGACGGCGAGGAGACCGGTGCGGCTTCGGAGTCGCCGGGTTCGGAGTCGCCGGGTTCGGAGTCGCCGGGTTCGGAGTCGTCGGCCGAGGGGTTGAGCCCGCAGGCCCGGGCGGGTTCGGCGGGCGCGGCGCAGCTGCTCGGGACGTTGGAGGCGAGCGAGGACCACCTGGAATCGACGCCGCCGGGCGGCGAGACCCAGCCGGACTTCGCCACCACGGCACGCGCGGTGCTGGCGCTGGCGGCCGGCGGCCACCGGGAGGCGGCCTCGGCGCCACTGGAGTGGCTGCGCGCGCACCACGGTGAGTGGACCGACTACGCCAACAACCCGACGGCGGTCAGCCTGCTGGTACTCGCCGCGCACGCCACCGGCGGCTCGGCGGAGGACTTCGGCGGCACGGATCTGCTGGCGCAGCTGGGCCGGCTGGGCCCGGCGCCGACCGAATCGCCCGGCGACGAGGGCGGTTCCGGCGAGGGCGACGCGGACGACGGGGTGAGCGCCCTGCCGTGGATCATCGGGCTCGGCCTGGTGGCCGGCATCGGCATCGGCGTCCTGCTGAGCTTCCGCCGCAGGGCCGCGGCCGCGGCGGGCGAAGCGGACGGCGCGGCCCTCGCGGGCCGCGCCGAAGGGGCGGGCGGCGACGCCGAGCGCGCTGCGCGCGCCGGCGACACGGAGGGCGCGGAGAACGCTGTGCGCGCTGAGGGTGCCGAGGGGTCGGGGGATGCCGGGGGTGCGGGGCGTCGGGATTCGGGCACCGGGGCGGGCGCGGAGGACGCCGCCGGCGGCGGTGCGGAGGACGTCGACGGCTCGGGCAAGGGCGAAGGCTCCGAGGGCGAACGGCGGCCCGAACAGCCGTGAGCGGCAATGGAGACGGCGGCCGGCGGCCGAGCGTTCCCCCGGCCGCCGGCGGACCCCCCGCCGGCGCCGGCGACGCCCCGCCGGCGGCCGCGCCAACGCGGCAGCCCAACGCACCGACCACACCCGCGCGTTCCCGCGCACGTGGCGGCCGGCCGACCGGCGACGGACCCCACCAAGCGACCCCGACCCCGACCCCGCCACCGGCGGCCGCGCCAACGCGGCGGCCCAACCGGCCGCCAACACCCACCCGTTCCCGGGCCGGCGACGGCCGGCCGACGAGGTCCCGGCCCGACCAACAGCCCCCCGCCCCAACCGCCGCCGGCGGCCACCACCCGACGGCGCTCGCCCGTTCATACCCCAGGAGTGCCCGGCCGGCGGCCTCGCCGACTCGGCGCCCCGCGCCGGGAGGCGCCCGGTTCGCGCACCGCGCCCTCGTGGCGTGCCTCGCCGCGCTGCTCATCTCGTGGGCCGCGCCCGGCGCGGCCCACGCCGCTGACGGTGACGAAACCGCCTACCGCTACTGGTCGTTCTGGACCGGGGACGCCGACGGCGGGTGGGTCTACGCCGACGAGGGGCCGGGGACGCTCCGGCCGGGCGCGGGCGATCTGGTCGGCTTCAGGTTCGGGGTCAGCGGCGAGCGCGACGACCGGACGGCGCCGCGTGACACCGGCGGCTTCGCCGCGATCTGCGGGGCCGAACCGGCTGAGCCCAGCGTCGCGCTGGTGCTGGACTTCGGCACGGCGGCCGACGCGCCCGGCGGCGTCACGCCGCCGGAGCGGCGCGCCGAGTGCGTGCCGCTGCCGGACCGCGCGACCGTCGCGGAGCTGCTGGCGGAGGTCGCGCCGCCGCTCCGCTACGACCAGGCCGGGCTGCTGTGCGGCATCGCCGGCTATCCGGAGCGCGGCTGCGGCGAGGATGTCGGCGCCACGGACGAGACGGACGACTCGAACGGGGCAAACGGCTCGAACGGGGCGGACGACGGCGGCGGTTCGGTCGGCGTTCCGCTGCTGGTCGGGGTCGGGGCGGTCGCGCTGTTGGGGCTGGCCGGCTGGGCGCGGGCCCGGCGCCGCAGGAGTTGAGGACGATGCGCACCGCCGGGGCCCCGGGTGCCTAGGCCCGCCGGCGCGGGCCGGCTACGCGCGCCCGTCGCGCACCGGAGCAACGCGCTGCACGCCGGCGCGTGGTGGCTCTGGGCGCTGGGCCTGGCGACCGGCGCGTCCCGGACCACCAACCCGCTGCTGCTGGCGCTGGTCGTCGCGGTGGCCGGCTATGTGGTGGCGGCCCGGCGCACCGACGCGCCCTGGGCGCGCGCCTTCGGCTTCTTCCTGGCGCTGGGCGCCGTGGTGGTGGCGGTGCGGGTGCTGTTCGCGCTGCTGTTGGGCTCGCCGATCGGCGGGACCACGGTGCTGGTGACGCTGCCCGAGGTGCCGCTGCCGGACTGGCTGGCCGGGGTGCGGCTGGGCGGCCGGGTGACGGCGGAGGCGCTGTACTTCGCTTTCTGTGACGGGCTGCGGCTGGCCGCCCTGTTGATCTGTCTGGGCGCGGCCAACGCGCTCGCCGACCCGGCGCGGCTGCTGAAGTCGCTGCCGGGCGCGCTCTACGAGATGGGAGTCGCCGTGGTGGTGGCGATGCAGTTCGCGCCCCGGCTGGTGGCCGACCTGGTGCGGATGCGCGCGGCGCAGCGCCTGCGCGGGCGCGCGGACCGGGGCGCGCGCTCCCTGGTGCGGGTGGCGCGACCGGTGTTGGAGGGCGCGTTGGAGCGTTCGGTGGCGCTGGCGGCCGCGATGGACGCCCGGGGCTATGGGCGAACGGCCGCCGTGCCGAACGGAGTTCGCCGGGCCACCAACGCGCTGCTGTTGGGCGGGCTGCTGGGCGTCTGCGTCGGCAGCTACGGGCTGCTCTCCGCCGAGGGCGCTGGCTTCGGGCTGCCGCTGCTGCTGGTGGGCGCGGTGGCGGCGGCGGCCGGGCTGTGGCTCGGCGGGCGGCGCAGCCCGCGCACCCGTTACCGCCCTGACCGTTGGGGCGCGCGGGCCTGGCTGGTCGCCGGCGCGGGCGCCGTGGTGGCGACCGGCGTGATCCTGGCCGCGCGCGCCGACCCGGACGCGCTGGCGCCCTCCGCCGTGCCGTTGGCCGCGCCCGCGCTGCCGCTGGGCGCGGCCTGCGCGGTGCTGGTCGGGCTGCTGCCGGCGCTGGTCGCGCCCGTTCCGCCCCCGGGCGGCGCGGCGCCCGGCGGCGCGGCGCGCGAAACGACGGAGGAACGGGCGGGCCGTGGGGAGGGCGCGGCGTGATCCGGTTCTCCTCGGTCTCGGTGCGGTACGCCGAGGACGCGCCGCCGGTGCTGGCCGGGGTCGATCTGACGGTGCCCGAGGGCGAGTTGTGTCTGCTGGTGGGGCCGTCGGGCGCCGGCAAGTCGACGCTGCTGAACGCCGTCTCCGGGCTGGTGCCGCACTTCACCGGCGGGGTGCTCGGCGGCACGGTGACGGTGGCCGGCCGGTCCACGGCCGACCATCCGCCGCGCGAACTGGCCGACGTGGTGGGCACGGTGGGCCAGGACCCGCTGGCGCACTTCGTGACCGAGACGGTCGAGGACGAACTCGCCTACGGCATGGAGTCGTTGGGGGTGCCGCCCGATGTGATGCGGCGGCGGGTCGAGGAGACGCTGGACCTGTTGGGCCTGGCCGAGCTGCGCGACCGGCGGCTGGACTCGCTCTCCGGCGGGCAGCGGCAACGGGTCGCGATCGGCTCGGTGTTGACCCCGCACCCCCGGGTGCTGGTGCTGGACGAGCCGACCTCGGCGCTGGACCCGGCGGCGGCCGAAGAGGTCCTTGCCGTCCTCCAGCGGCTGGTGCACGACCTGGGAACGACGGTGCTGCTGGCCGAGCACCGGCTGGAGCGGGTGGTGCAGTACGCGGACTCGGTGCTGCTGCTGCCCGGCCCCGGGCGCGCGCCGGTGCTGGGCCCGCCGGCCGAGGTGCTGGAGCGTTCCCCGGTGCGGCCGCCGGTGGTGCGGCTGGCCGAGGTGGCGGGCTGGTCGCCCGTTCCGCTCTCGGTGCGGGACGCGCGCCGGCGCGCGCCGGCCCTGCGCGAGCGGCTCGCGAGCCGGCGCCCACCCACCACCACGCGCCCCCAGCACGCCCCGCCCGGCGGCGTTCCGCTCGTCGAGACCCGCGCGCTCGCGGTGCGGCGCGGCGGCGTCGAGGTGCTGCGCGGGGTCGACCTCGCGGTGGCCGCCGGGGAGGCGGTGGCCCTGATGGGCCGCAACGGGGCGGGAAAGTCAACCCTGTTGGGCGCCCTGATGGGCCTGCACGCGCCGCAGCGCGGCAGCGTCCGGCTGGCCCCGGCGCCCGGCGACGACGGGCGTCACGTGACCCCGCACCGGACCGCGCCGCGCGCGCTGCTGCGCCACGCCGGGCTGGTCCCGCAGGACCCGCGCGACCTGCTCTTCGCCGAGACGGTGGCCGAGGAGTGCGCGTCCGCCGACGCCGACGCGGCCCCCGAAGCCGGCGGCGCGCCGGGCCGCTGCCGGGCGTTGGTGCGCCGGCTGCTGCCCGAGGTGCCGGACGACGCGCACCCACGGGACCTCTCCGAGGGCCAGCGGCTGGCGCTGGCGCTGGCCGTGGTGCTGGCCGCCGCTCCCCCGCTGCTGCTGCTCGACGAGCCGACCAGGGGTCTGGACTACGCGGCCAAGGACCGCCTGGTCGCGATCCTGACCGAGCTGCTCGACGCGGGCCACGGGCTGCTGCTGGCCACCCACGACGTCGAGCTGGCCGCCGAACTCGCCGACCGCGTCGTGGTGTTGGCCGAAGGCGAGGTGGTCGCCGACGGCCCGACGGCGCGGGTGGTGACCGGCTCGCCGGCGTTCGCGCCGCAGGTCGCCAAGGTGTTGGCGCCCGAGCCGTGGCTGACCGTCGGCCAGGTCGCCGCCGCGCTGGCCGAACGGGCACCGGCGGGCGCCGAGTCGGACGGGCGGCCCCGGCCGTGAGCGGCACCGGCGGGCGGGTGGCGGCCGTCCGGCTCGGCCCGCGCTCGGTGGCCTCGCTGCTGCTGGTCTCGGCGGTGGGCGTGGTGGGCTTCGGCTGGCCGCTGCTGGCCGCGCCCGACTCCGGGCTGGCGCACTCGGCCGACGCGCCCTGGCTGTTCGCGCTGCTGCTGCCGCTGCTGCTCGCGGTGCTCTGGGCGACGGTCGGCGAGACGGGCCTCGGCGCCAAGGCGGTGGCGATGCTGGGGGTGTTGGCCGCTGCCGCCGCCGCGCTGCGGCCGTTGGGCGCGGGCACGGCCGGGCTTCAGCCGATGTTCTTCCTGCTGGTGCTGGCGGGGCGGGTGTTGGGGCCCGGGTTCGGCTTCGTGCTGGGCTCGGTCTCGCTCTTCGCTTCCGCGCTGCTGACCGGCGGGGTGGGGCCCTGGCTGCCGTTCCAGATGCTCGCGATGGGCTGGGTGACGATGGGCGCCGGGCTGCTGCCGGGCGCCGGACGGCTGCGCGGGCGCGGCGAGTTGGCGCTGCTGGCCGGCTACGGCGCGGTGTCCTCGCTGGTCTACGGGCTGGTGATGAACCTCCAGGGCTGGCCGTATCTGGCGGGCATGAGCAGCGGGATCTCGTTCGTGCCGGGCGATCCGCTGCCGGAGAACCTGGGCCGCTACCTGACGTATGTGGTGACGACCTCCCTGGGCTGGGACGTGCCCCGGGCGCTGCTGACGGCGACGCTGGTCCTGCTCTGCGGGGGAACGGTGCTGCGGGCCCTGCGCCGCGCGACCCGCCGGGCCGCCTTCGACGCGCAGGCCCGCTTCACGCCGGCGCACGACAGCGCGCCGGCGGGCGGCGACGCCCCGACCCTCGACAGAGCCCCGGCCCCCGACGACGCACCGGCGCACGACGACACCCCGCGCCCCTCCTGAGCCGGCGCACGCCCCACCGCGAAGGCGCGCCACCCGGGGAACGCGCGCCAGACCGCGAACGCGCCCCCGCGCTCACGGCTCGGTGGTGCGCTCCTCCAGCGCGGCCCGGGTCGCCGGCCCGTAGACGCCCGGCGGGTCGTCCGTGATGCCGTACGCCGTCTGGAAACGGGCCACCGCCTCCCGCGTCTGGACGTCGAACAGCCCGTGCGCCTGCCCGTTGTAGACCCAGCGCAGCTGGAGCATCCGCTGTTGCAGCTCCACCACCTCGGGCCCCTCGTCGCCCTCCGAGAGGCTGTCCCCGGGCCCTGGCGAGGGGTCGGGGTCGGTGGGTGTGGGGTCGGGATCGGGCTCGGTGGGCGTGGGGTCAGGATCGGGCTCGGTGGGCGAGGGGCTGGTCGGCCTGGTCGGCTCGGGCTCCTCGGGCGGCGGGGGCTGGTGCGTCGGCTCCGTCTCGACGGGGTGCGTCGGCGCCTCGGTCTCCTCGGGTGCCGAGGGACGGTGCGTGGGATCGGGTTCCTCGGGCGCCGGCGTGCGCCGGTTGCGATCGCCCTCCACCTGGTCGTCCGGCTGCCCGTCCCCGTCCGGCATCACCAGGCTGGGCACCGGGCTCACCGTCTGGAACGCCTCTTCGTTGCGGCCACCGCTGCCGTTGAGGAACGAGGCGGCCAGCGCCGTGCAGCCGACGACCGCGGCGACCGCCCCGCCGGCGGCGAGGGAGATCCGGTTGCGGTGGCGCGGCTTGCGGTGCGAGGGGTAGGGCCGGGCGTCGGGCTCCGGCAGTTCGACGCCGAGCGGTTCGAGGCCGAGCCGTTCGAGGCCGGGGCCCGGCGGGCGCCACGCGGTGGGCGGGCGGGTGCGGGGCCGCTCCTCCTCCAGGGGGAAGAGCGCGACGTCGGCCGGGTCCGGGTCGTGTTGCGGCGGGCCGACCGGACGGGAGAGCGAATGGGTCAGACAGTCACAACTCGGCTCGCCACTGGGCAGCCACAGGCGGCCACAGATCAGACAGTCGAGCCGGTCCGTCACCGCGCCTGCCCTCCCGGTCGGTTGGCAGCGATTATGCACCACCCTTATGGGTGAACGTGGGCCAACTTGCTGAAGAAGCCGCGAGGGACAAAACCCGCCAAACTGGCCGTGGGGCCGCCCCGATCCGGCCCCGGCGCACGCCCCCAGCGACCCCAGGAGGCGCCCATGGCCACGCGGCCCTCACGCGCCGACTCCGCCATGCCGCCGCCCCCGGACAGTGCGGAGCGCGGGCGGCTGCTGTTGTCGATGGGCGCGCTGTTGTTGGGGTTGTTCCTCGCCGCGCTGGACCAGACGATCGTGGCCACGGCGCTGCCGACCATCGTCGGCGACCTGGGGGGTCTCGACCATCTCTCCTGGGTGGTGACCGCCTACCTGCTGGCGGCCACGGCCGCGACCCCGCTGTGGGGGAAGCTGGGCGACAGCTTCGGCCGCAAGCGGCTCTTCCAACTCGCCATCGTCATCTTCCTGGTGGGTTCCGCTCTCTGTGGACTCGCCCGGAATATGCCAGAGTTGATTGCCTTCCGCTTCGTCCAGGGGCTGGGCGGCGGTGGCCTGATCGTGCTGTCGATGGCGATCGTGGGCGATCTGGTCTCCCCGCGTGAACGGGGCCGGTACCAGGGGCTGTTCGGCGCGGTCTTCGGCACCACCAGCGTGCTGGGGCCGCTGCTCGGCGGGCTGTTCGTGGACCATCTCGGCTGGCGCTGGGTCTTCTACATCAACCTGCCGTTCGGCGCGTTGGCCCTGGCGGTCGCCGCGACCGTGCTGCACATCCCGACCGGGGACCGCCGCCATGTGATCGACTACGCGGGCACCGCGCTGATCGCCGCGTTCGCCATCGGCCTGGTGCTGGTCGCCTCGCTGGGCGGGACCACCTGGCCGTGGCTGTCCTGGCAGATCGTGGGGCTCGCGGTGCTGTCCGTGGTCTGCCTGCTGGCGTTCCTCAGGGTGGAACGCACGGCGGCCGAACCGGTCTTCCCGCTCGACCTGTTCCGGGTGCGGACGTTCGCGCTGTGCGGCGCGGTCTCCTTCGTGGTCGGCTTCGCGATGTTCGGCGCCATGACCTATCTGCCGACGTTCATCCAGGTGGTGCACGGGGTCTCGCCGACCCTCTCCGGGGTGCGGCTGCTGCCGATGGTGCTGGGCATCCTGCTCTCCTCCACGCTGTCGGGGCAGCTGATCAGCCGCACCGGCCGGTGGAAGGTCTTCCCCGTGGTCGGCACGGCCGTGACCGCACTGGGCCTGGTGCTGCTGCACACCCTCGACGAGCGCAGCGGCGTGCTGGTGATGAGCCTGTGGTTCGCGGTCTTCGGCCTCGGGCTCGGCCTGGTGCTCCAGGTGATGGTGCTGGCGGTGCAGAACGCGGTGGAGTACCGGAACCTGGGCGTGGCCACCTCGGGCGTCACGTTCGCCCGTTCCATCGGTGCGGCGTTCGGGGTCGCGGTCTTCGGGGCGATCTTCAGCCACCGGCTCGGCGACGAGCTGTCCGACGCGCTGCGCGGCGTCGACCTGCCGCCCGGCGTCAGCGAGGAGCGGCTGCTGCACGACCCGGAACGGGTGGGCGCGCTGCCGCCGGCGACCCGCGACGGCGTGCTCGGCTCCTACTCGGACGCGATCACCAGCGTCTTCCTGTATGCCGTTCCGCTGCTGCTGGTGGCGCACGCGCTCACCTGGGCGCTGCGCGAAGACCCGCTGCGCGGGGGCGTGTTGGCGCCCGACCTCGGGGAGAGCGTGCCGCCCAACCCGGTCGAGCGCTCCTCGCGCGCGGAGTGCGCCCGCGCGCTCTCCACGCTCGGCAGCCGCGCCGGCCGGCGCGACCTCTACGCCAGGATCGCCGCCGACGCCGGCACCGACCTGTTGCCGGCCGCCTGCTGGCTGCTGCTGCGGATCAGGCGCTACGGCTCGGCCGAGCCGGGCCTGTTGGCGGAACGGACCGGGGTGCCCGTCGAGGTGCTGCTCCAGGCGGCGCGGCAGTTGGAGGAGCGGGGCTTCGCCGCGCGGGAGGGCCTGCCGCTGGTGGGCACGGACAAGGGGCACGCGGTGGCCGAGCGGCTGGCGACGGCCAGGGAGAACGCGCTGGCCGAGCTGCTGGGCGACTGGTGGGGGCCCGAACGCCCGCGTGACCTCAAGGAGTTGGTGCACGAGCTGAGCGAGGAGCTGGGCGGCTCGCGCGCCGACTGGCCCCGGGTCACCGGCTGAGACGGCGCCCGCGCCGCCCCGGCCGTCGCCGTCGCCGCCCCGGCCGAACGCGCGCGCCGAGATCTCCGGTGAACGATTCCGGAACGGTCCGGTAACGCGGAGCTGGTGGGGTGGCGCGAAGGGCACCCCGTTTTGTACTCTCATTTTGTATCCGGTTGGAACAAACCCTGGAGACAGAGGTGGTCCCGCCCGCTTCCCCGACCACCCGGGCGGGCCACTCGCTCCAACGCCACCCGGCCCAGGCCCCTTTCCGAACTCTCCGAACCCACCCTCGTCGGACCGCTACCGAAGGACGGCCCCCGTTGCGTACGACAGAAACCGTAGGCGTGTTCAGTGCCCTGCTCCTCGACATGGACGGCACCCTGGTCAACTCCGATGCCGTGGTGGAGAGAGTCTGGCGCCGCTGGGCCGACGAGCACGGCGTGGACTTCGCCCGGGTGCTGCCCGTGGTGCACGGCCGTCAGGCCTTCGCGACCATGGCCGAGCTGCTGCCGGACCGGCCGATGGAGCAGAACCTCAGGGACAACGCCCTGCTGCTCGCCGAGGAGACCACCGACGTCACCGGCGTCACCGCGATCCCCGGGGCCGGCGCGTTCCTGGCCGCCATCGAGGACGTGCCGCACGCCCTGGTGACCTCGGCCGACGCCGCCCTCGCCAAGGCCAGGATGACGGCGGCCGGGCTGCGGATGCCCGACACCCAGGTCACCGCCGAGTCGGTGACCGCCAGCAAGCCGGACCCCGAGGGTTTCCTGAAGGCCGCCGCCGAACTGGGCGTCCACCCCTGGGACTGCGTGGTGCTGGAGGACTCACAGGCCGGCATCGAGGCCGGGCTCTCGGCCGGGATGCGGGTGATCGGGGTCGGCCCACGGGCCGCCGCCTTCGAGGCGACGGCCCATGTGGACACCCTGGAGCGGCTGCGCGTCGAGCCGGCGCCCGACGACTGCGTCCGGATCACCATCGCCGGCTGACCGCCGTCGGCCTCGAAGTCGGCGGGCCGCTCAGCCGGCGATCGCCTCGTAGAAGCTGAACCCGGCCAGCACCACCATCACCACCGCGGCCACCCGGCTGATCACCTTCAGCGGAACGCGCTTCATCAGCGCCTTGCCGCCCAGTACGCCGATCCCGGCCACCGCCCACAGCGCGAGCACCGCGCCCACGGCGACGGAGAGCGGATCGTCGTACCGGGCGGCCAGGTTGGCCGTCATGATCTGGGTCAGATCGCCGAACTCGGCCACCAGGATCAGCATGAAGCCGCTGCCGGCCACCCGCCAGAACGAGGTGCTCGCCGGCGTCCTCCCCTTCGCCTCCTCGCCCTCGCCGCCGTCCTCGTCGGCGTTCTTGTTGGCCTCCCGCAACAGCAGCAGCGCGCCGCCGAGGAAGAGGACGCCCACCACGGCCTGGAGCGGCCGCTGGGGCAGCAGGGTCAGCACGCTGCCGGCGGCCACCGCGAGCGCCACATGCAGGGTGAACGCGGCGGCGATGCCGGCGAAGACATAGGAGGCCCGGAAGCGGGTGCCGAGAACGAGACCGGCCAGCGCGGTCTTGTCGGGAAGCTCGGCGAGAAAGACGACGCCGAAGACCACGACGGCTGTGGAGAGACTGAACACGGTGAGTCCTCAGGAGGTTCAGGCCACCGCCCGAGGCGTTCGCGGGGAGCGCGGACCTCGGCACGGCAGCGTCCCATGACACTGTCGGCCGAAGGTCTCGCTGGCGGCGCGGCCCCATCGGGCCGTGATCCGCTCCGGGCGCCGGGCCCTGCCGCTGGTGGCGACGGGCCAGTATGTCGAACGCTCCGGCGTAGAGCTACTCCCCTTCAGTGCCTCCAGCCTACCCGCCCCGGGCTCAGGACCGACCGCCGCCCCCGAAGAGGGCGCCGGCCACCGGCAGCCGGTGCAGCGCGAGGCCCGGCAGCCCGGCGCCAGCGGCATCTCCCGTCGTGGGCGGCGGCGCGGGGACCGGGGCGGCCGGCAGGGTGTCCGCCTGCGCCGTCCCGGACTGGACCACCCCCCGGAACGGAACGGTGAAGCAGGCCACCCGGGCGCCCGCGTCGCCCGGAGTGCCGTGGTGCCCGTGCGAGGTGGCGCGCTCGTGGATCACCACGGAGCCGGCCTCGCCCTCCCGGAAGAGCCAGTTCTGCCGCGCGGTGGCGACGCCGGCGCCCTGCCCGTCGGCGGTGAGGTCGAGCCACACCTCGTTCTCGGGGTTCGCGGGGTTGGCCGCCTCGGCGCCCTCGCCCGGCCGGTTCTGGTAGTGCGGCCCCGAGTCCTCGGGGGCGTCGCCGCAGGGGTTCGTGTGTACGTGGGCGCCATAGGTGTGCCCGGGGTTGACGCCCTCGACCCGCAGTTCGACGCGGGTGCGGCCCTCGCCCAGCCACTGGAGCACCGCGATGTCGGCGCCCGCCGGCACCAGTTCCTCGTCGTAGGTGACCGCGCCCGTTCCGTTCGGCGCTCCGACCGGGGCGAACTCCCCGACGAACAGCCAGCTCTGCTCGGCCCCGGGATCGGCGGCCGGTCCGGCGGCCGCGAGCGCCGTTCCTCCGGTGCTGGCCAGGGCGGCGATCAGCGCCGCGAGGGCGCCGGTGACCAGTGATTTCATCGAAGCTCTCCTGTCGATGGACGGCCGGAACAACCGTCGATGGACGACGTCAGGGCCTCACCCTGCCGGGGTGCGCCATGAGATGCTGGACACACGCACCCGCGTGCTCCTGCCGAAGGACGGAGGCGTACGCTGTACGGCGGAACCGACATGTTCCGCGAGACGTCACCACCCATGCACCTCGCACGCCGGGACGGTCGGTTCGACCACTGGGGGAACGGGGAGAGACTTGCAGGAGACCTTGGGGATACTGCTGTACGCCCCGTGGATCTATGTGGCCGTCGTGCTCTCGATCACGCTCGACGTCTTCTTCCCCGTGCTGCCCTCCGGCGCCCTCGTGGTGACGGCCGCCGCCGTCGCCGCCAACCGCGCGGCCGAGGTCACGGCCCTTCCCGAACCCCCCTCCCCCGACGGCCCGTTGCCCCAGATCGCGCTGCTGGTGATCTGCGCCATCACGGCCTCGGTGGTCGGCGACCTGCTCGCCTACCGGCTGGCCCGGCGCGGCGGTCGGCGGTACGGCTCGGCCATAGCGCGTTCCCGCCGGCTCAGCCGCGCCCAGGAGCGGCTTGAGGACACGCTCGCGCGCGGAGGTGGTGCGCTGGTGGTGCTCGCCCGTTTCGCGCCCGCCGGGCGCGCGGTGGTGAGCCTGGGCGCCGGCGTGACCGACCGCAGGGCGCGCGACTTCCTGCCGTGGTCGACGCTGGCGGCGTTGGCCTGGACCGCCTACAGCGTCGGGATCGGCTATCTCGGCGGGCAGCTGCTGGGCGCCACCTGGCTGAGCGCCGGGCTGTCGCTGCTGGCGCTGGTCTTCGCCGGGGTGGTCGCGGCGCGGGTGCTGCGCAACCGGCCGGCGGCCGCCGTTCCGACGCCGCCCGTTCCCGAGCCGGAGATGTTGTAGGCGAGGACCTCCTCCGCCCCCTCCGCCTCCCTCGCCGAGCTGCCGGCCGACCGGGCTGCCTATGCTCTGGCCCATGGCACTGGAATGGGAACAGATAATCGTCGACTCCGCCGACCCGGTCGCCCTCGGGCGCTGGTGGGCCGAGGCTCTCGGCTGGGTTGTGGTCGACGAGACCGAGGAGATCATCGAGATCCGGCCTGAGCCGGACCGGCGGCCGGGTCTGCTCTTCGTGCCTGTCCCCGAGGGCAAGACCTCGAAGAACCGGCTCCACCCCGACTTCCGGCCCGACGACCAGGAGGCCGAGGTCGCCCGGCTGCTCTCCCTCGGTGCCCGCCGCGCCGACACCGTGGGGGACGGGCAGCACTGGGTGACTCTCCTCGACCCGGAGGGCAACGAGTTCTGCGTCCTGAGCGACCGCAGGAGCTGAGCGAGGGCCGAGCGGCCGGCCGCTGCCCGTGCGGCGGCGGGCCGGTGGCCCCGAAGCGTTGCGGCGTGACGCGGCTCAGTCGAGGCGGCCGATGCCGCCGTACCAGGAGACGTCAGCGTGGTCGGGGCGCTCGGCCTCGGGCACCTCGTCGTTGCGCCAGTCGCTCACCACCCGCACGCCGGGTTCGATGAGCGTCAGCCCGTCGAAGAACCCGGTGAACCGCTCCCTGTCGCGCAGCGTCAACGGCACGCCCTGCGCGCGGTAGGCGCGCTGCACGCCCATCGCGGCCTCCGGCGCGAGGTCGGCGGTGGCGTGCGACAGGATGAAGTGGCTGCCCGGCGCGACGGCCTCCCGCAGCACGCGGACGACGCCCTCCGGGTCCTCCTCGTCGGCCACGAAGTGCAGCACGGCGACGGCCAGCACCGCCAGCGGCTTGGACAGGTCCAACAGCCCCTTGACCTGCGGGTCCTCCAGCACCTCGGTGGGGCGGCGGATGTCGCCCTGGATGACGGCGGTGTGCGCGTCCCTGGCCAGCAGCGCGCTGCCGTGGACCAGCACGATGGGGTCGTTGTCCACATAGACCACGCGCGCGGACGGGTCGACGCGCTGCGCGACCTGGTGCACGTTCTCCGCCGTGGGCAGCCCCGAGCCGAGGTCGAGGAACTGGCGGATGCCGGTCTCCCGCACCAGGTGGCGCACCGCCCGCCCGAGGAACGCGCGGTTCTCCCGGGCGGCCGTGCGCAGCAGCGGGAAGGGGGCGAGCGCCTGCTCGGCCGCCTCGGCGTCCACCGTGTAGTGGTCCTTGCCGCCCAGCAGATAGTCGTACATCCGCGCCGAGTGCGGCTGGTCCGTCCGCAGGTCCAACGGCTCCGGCGTCCCCGACGCCTCCGACTGCTCCGACGCCTCGGACGACAGCGCCTCGCCCTGCCCACTCACCACACGGTCCTCCGGTCCTGGCTGCCTGGGGGTTCCAACTGTCCCGGCAGCGTAGCCCGTTGCCGAAAGACCGTCAGCAGCGGGCGGCATATGCCGTACGGGGACGGCAGGTTGGGAGGACGGCGGTCGGCTCAGCCGAGCCAGTCGGCGTAGCGGGTGGCGGCGAGCCGGGCGTTCGGGTTGGTGAGCACGTCGCCCCTGACGGCGGCGAACATCCCGGCGGTGGGGTCGGTGACGACGGTGCGGCCGTCGCCGGCGTGGGCCACGGTGATCCGGCCGAGCTCGTCCAGCGGGTAGATCTCGGGCCCGGCGATGTCGCGGATGCCGTTCAGCGGGGCGCCGGCGGCGACCTCCGCGACGGCACCCGCCACGTCGGCGGCCGCGATGGGCTGGATCGGCGTCGCGGGCAGCCGGACGGTGTCCCCCTCGGTGGTCCAGGACAGGACCGCGGCGACGAACTCCATGAACTGCGTCGCGCGGACGATCGAGTAGGGGATCGGCCCGGCGGCGAGGATCTCCTCCTGGAGCGCCTTGGCCCGGTAGTAGTCCAGGTCGGGCACCTGGTCGACGCCGACGATCGACAGGACGACGAAGTGCCGGGCGCCGGCCCGGTCGGCCGCCGTCAGCAGCAGGTCCATCGAGGTGCGGAAGAAGGCCGGGGAAGCCTCGTCGAACGTCGGGGAGTTGGTGAGGTTGACGACGACGTCGGCACCGGCGACGGCCTCGTCGATGCCCGTGCCCTCGATGACGTCGACGCCGGTGGACTGGGCGTGCGGCACGGCCTCGTGCCCGGCGGCGTTGAGGAGCGAGACGACCCGCGACCCGATCAGACCGGTTCCGCCGAAGACTGCGACCTTCATGAGATGCCTCTCGTCGAGTGGTGCCCGCGCTCCGTGCGGCCACGGCGGGCCGCGAACTCGGACACGATCTGTCCGCGATAATACTCGGACATCACATGTCCGAGTCAACGCGCTGGTTACAGTGACCGGGTGAAGATGTCCGGTGGGGTCGAGTGGGCGCTGCACTGCTGTGTCGTGCTCACCTCCGTCGACGGGCCGGTGCCCGCCACCCGGCTCGCGGAGCTGCACGACGTCTCGGCGAGCTATCTGGCCAAGCAGTTGCAGGCGCTCTCCCGCGCGGGCCTGGTCAGTTCGGCGCAGGGCAAGGCCGGCGGCTACGCGCTCACCCGGGAGCCCTCGGCGATCACCGTGCTCGACGTCGTCGAGGCGGTGGACGGCCCGGCGCCCGCCTTCACCTGCACGGAGATCCGGCAGCGCGGCCCGCTGGCCACCCCGGCCGAGTCCTGCACCGTGCCCTGCGCGATCACCCGCGCCATGACCACGGCGGACGCCGCCTGGCGCGCCGCGCTGCGCTCCGTCTCGATCGCCGACCTCGCCCGGGACGTTGGCGCCGACTACGGTCCAGGCGCCCTGCGGCGCATCTCCGGCTGGCTCACCGGCGCGGAGGGCTGACGGCCCCAACTCCCCGGCCGGCGCCGCCCGTTATGGCGTCCCGGGGTCGTCGAGGCCGGCCAGGTGCGCGGTGTCCCCGAAGAACGCCGGCCGCAGCCGGGTCCCGTCGCCCGCCCAGCCGGTCAGCGAGGCGTTGGGCACCCGGCTGGCCTCCGCCGGGGGCGGCGTGCCGAGCCCCGAGATCACCAGGCCCAGCGCCACCACCACCGCGTCATGGGCCACCAGCAGCGCCCGCCGCCCCGGCGCTGCGGCGGCCAGCTCGGTGAGGAAGTCCCGCACCCGCAACGTCACATCGGGGAACGACTCCCCGCCCGGCGGCCGGTACCACCACTCCCCCACCGTCGCCCGCCGCCGGGCCTCCTCCGGCGCGCGGGCCTCGATCGCCAGCGGGGTCATCAGCTCGAAAGCGCCCATCTCCCGGTCCCGCAGCCGCTCGTCCACCAGCGCCCCGGGCGCGCCGGGCCACGCCTCGGCCGCCACCTCCCAGGTCTCCCGCGCCCTGGCGTACGGCGAGCAGACCACGAGGTCGGGCCGCTCCTCCTCGGGCAGCGCGGCCAGCCGCCGCCCCAGCGCCGCCGCCTGCTCCCGCCCGCCGGCGGTCAACGGGACCCGCGCGTCGCGGTGCGCGAGGCTCTCGTCGGGCCTGGCCGCGCGGGCCGCCTCCCGGAAGACGACGTTGGAGACGCTCTCGCCGTGCCGGACGGCCAGCAGCCCGGCGAGGGGCAGCCGGGGCGGCAGGGCGTCGCTCGACTTGCGTCCGTCACTCGACATGCGTCCGTTGCTCGACATGCGTCCAGTGTCGCGCCGCACCGCCGGGAAACCAGTCAACGACCGGCTGCCGGCCGGGTTCCGGCCGGCGCGCGGCTAGCGCGGGATCAGCCCGTTCTCGTAGGCGGCGATGACCAGTTGGGTCCGGTCGCGGGCGGCCAGCTTGGCCAGGAGGTTGCCGATGTGCGTCTTGACGGTCCTGACCGAGATGGTGAGGCTCGCGGCGATCTCGTCGTTGGACAGGCCCCGGCCGACGAGGGCGAGCACCTCGGTCTCGCGTTCGGTGAGCGCGTCGAGCCGCCTCGGCGGCGCGGCGGCCGGGCGGCGGACGTAGTGCTCGACGAGCCGGGTCAGGATGGCCGGCGCGAACAGCGACTCGCCGGCGTGGGTGCGGCGGATCGCGTCGAGCAGTTGCTCCGGGGTCGCGTCCTTGAGGAGGAAGCCGCTCGCCCCGGCGCGCAGCGCGTCCTGCACATAGGCGTCGAGTTCGAACATCGTCAGCACGAGCACCCGGCAGGCCGGCAGGGCCGGGTCGCCGGTGACGGCCCGGGTCGCCTCGATGCCATCGCCGCCCGGCATCCGCAGGTCCATCAGGACCACGTCGGGGACCAGTTCGCGGGCGAGCGCGACCGCCTCGCGGCCGGTGCCGGCTTCGCCGACGGTGCGGAGGTCGGGCGTGCCGTTGATGACGATGGCGAGGCTGCGGCGCAGCAACGGCTGGTCGTCGGCGATCAGCACGCGGACGCGGCGGTCGGCGGCCGGGCCGGTCACGGGGCGGCCCGGTCCGGGATGCGCGCGGCGAGCCGGAAGCCGTCCGCCGCCGGCGCGGCGCGCACGGTGCCGCCGAGCGCGGTGAGGCGTTCGCGCAGCCCGGCCAGGCCGTGGCCGGCGCCCGGCTGCGGCTGCCAGCCCTCGGCCGGCCCCGCGTCGCGCACCTCGACGGTCAGCGCCTCGCCGTCCCGCCGGAGCGTGACGCGCGCCCTGGTGGGGCCGGCGTGCCGGACGGTGTTGTGCAGCGCCTCGCGCACCACGGCGCAGATCGCGAGCTGCACGCCCGGCGTGACCTCCCCGAGGTCGGCGAGGTCGAGGGTCGCCGCCAGCCCGGACGCGTTGGCCGCCGCGACGATCGCCGGCAGCGCGTCCAGGGTGTCGGCCGGCCGCAGCGGTGCGCTGTGCGGGGTGCGCAGCACGGCCAGCATCCGGCGCAGCTCGGTGGTCGTCTCCCGGCCGACGCGTTCGATGTCGGCCAGCGCCTCGGCCCGTTCGGCCTCGCCCTCGACGCCGGTCATCCGGCGCGCCGCCGCGGCACGGACGGTGATGAGCCCGATCCCGTGGGAGACCAGATCGTGCAGGTCGTGGGCGATGCGCAGGCGTTCGGTGCCGATGGCGCGCTCGGCGGCCCAGGCCGTCAGGTCGTCCTCGTACCGCAGGCGTTGGGCGCGGGTGCGGCGCAGCGCCCAGGTCAGGACCGAGACGGTCACCGCCGCGTTGACCAGCAGCGCGACCCACCAGCCTGTGGTCGAGTTGACTCCGAACGCGAACAGCACCAGGACGACGAGGGCCAGCACGGTCGCGACGACGAGCCGGTCGGGCGGGCGCCACCTGGGCCGTTCGTTCTCCATCCCGCGCAGTCTAGGGAGGAGCGCGGCGCCGGGCATCGGCCCCGGGTCCGAGGGACCGGGGACGGAGCCGTCGCGGCGAGACCGGTCCCCGGCCCGATGACGGGCCGGCGCAGCCCGGCTGCCATGGGGACATGCTCTCCTTCGACGGCGTGACCAAGCGTCACGGCCACCGCACCGTCCTGACGGACGTCACGTTCCGGGCGCTTCCCGGCCGGGTGACCGCGTTCCTCGGCCCCAACGGCGCCGGCAAGTCCTCGGCGCTGCGCATCCTGCTCGGCCTGGACCGCGCCTCGTCCGGCGCCGCCCTGGTCAACGGTCGGCGGTACCGCGACCTGCGCACGCCGCTGCGCACCGTCGGGGCGCTGCTGGAGGGCTCGGGGGCGCACCCGTCCCGGACCGCGCGGGCGCATCTGGCCTGGGTGGCGCGGAGCAACGGCATCCCCGGGCGCCGGGTGGACGAGGTGCTGGAACGGGTGGGGCTCGCGGCGGCCGGCCGCAGCCGGGTACGGCGGTTCTCGCTGGGGATGGGGCAACGGCTGGGGCTGGCGGCCGCGTTGCTGGGCGAGCCGGAGGTGCTGGTGTTGGACGAGCCGGCCAACGGTCTCGACCCGGCGGGCCTGCGCTGGCTGCGGGAGCTGCTGCGCGGGCACGCGGACGGCGGCGGGACGGTGCTGCTGTCCAGCCACCAGATCGGCGAGGTCGCCTCGGTCGCCGACGATCTCGCGGTCATCGCGGGCGGGCGCGTCCTCGCGCACGGGTCGCTGGCGCGGCTGACGGCCGGCCATGACTCGTTGGAGGGCGCGTACTTCGCGTGGACGGGCGGGGCCGAACAACGGCCGGGCGGGGGCGCGGGGCCGTTGGGGGGCGCGGGGAGATCGGGGAACGCGGGGCGGTCGGGGGGCGCGCGATGAGGCCGGCGGGCGCGACGGGGTGGACGCGCGCCGGGGTGGCGCTGCGGCGCGCGGTCGGCGGCGAGTTCCTCAAGGCCGCCAGGCTGCCGGCCACCTGGGCGGTGCTGGCCCTGACGTGCCTCGGCTCGCTCGGCGTCGTCCTGATGGCCGCGCGCCGCGAGGCGCGCCTCGGTGCCGGCGCGGCGCCGGCCGACGTCGCCTTCGACGCGGTGCCGCTGGGCACCGTCGGCGCCGTGGTGCTCGGCATCCTCGCTGTCAGCGGCGAGTACCGGACCAACAGCCCCGAGTCGGGCGGCGGGCGGCAGCTCACCACGACCCTGGTCGCGATGCCGCGCAGGATGACCGTGCTCGCCGCGAAGGCCGTCGTCCTCGTCGTGCTGGTCGCCGTCGGCGCCGCCGTCACCGTGGCCGCCTCGCTCGCGGTGGCGCGGCTGGCGCTCGGCGGCGGCGCGGCCGGCGCGGCCGGCGCCGACCAGCCGGGCACGCTCGTCGGCCGGGCGGTCGGGGTCGCGCTGTACTGGACGCTGATGGCGCTGCTCGCCCTGGCGGTCACGGTGTTCGCCCGGGGGCCGGTGCTCCCGCTGGTCTGGTTCGTCGTCAACGGCTCGGTCGTGTCGGTCTCGGCGCTGCTCGCCAAGGTGACGCCGGTGGCGCGCCTGCTGCCGGATCTCGCCGGGGTGCGGCTGTTCGCCGACGCCTCGTCCGTCGCCGTCGACGACCCGCTCGCGCCGCTGCCCGGCGGGCTGGTCATGGCCGCCTGGACGGTGGCGCTGCTCGGCGTCGCGGCCGTCGTCCTGCACCGGCGCGACGCATGAGACGCGCGCTGGCCGATGTCACGGCCGCCGAGCTGATCAAGCTCCGCAGCCTGCCGCCCGTCCTCGCGACCGCGCTCGGCACGGTGCTGGCGGCCGTCGCGCTGACCGCCGCCGCCGGGGACCTCGGTGAGACCGTCCCGTTCCTCCAGGTCGGTACGGTCCTGCTCGGCGTGCTCGCCGTCGCCGCCGACCTGCCGGCCGGGCACGCGCGCCCGGCCCTGCTCGCGGTGCCCGACCGGCGCACGCTGCTGCTCGGCAAGGGCCTCGCCTACCTGGCCGCCGGCTCGCTGACGAGCGCGGCGGCCCTGGGCGCGGGCGCGGCCACCGTGTGGTGCGGGGGCGAGGCCGCGCCCGACACGGGGCTGCTCCTGGGCGCCGGCGGCCATCTCGTGCTGATCGGGCTGCTCGGCCTGGCGGCGGCGCTGCCGCTCCGCTCGCTGGTCCGCGCGCTGGTGGCCGCGCTCGGGTTGGTCCTCCTCGCGCCGCCGCTGCTCGCCCCGCTCACCGACCATGCCCGCCTGCTGCCGGGCCCGGCCGGCGGCGCGCTCTTCCGGCTCCACGGGCCCGGGGCGGAGGCGGCGCTCGCGCCGGGAACGGGCGCGCTGGTGCTGCTCGGCTGGATCGCCGTGACGACGGCGGCGGGCGTCGCGACGTTCCTCCGCCGGGACGCCTGACGCGCCGAGAAGACGCCTGACGCGCCGAGAAGGCGTGGCCCGCCGACCCCGCGAGCTACTTCCGCAGCCGGGCGGGGGACAGCTGGTAGACGCTGTAGAACAACGGCACGCCTACCAGCATCAGGCACCAGCCCCCGGCCCCGACGGACCCAAGGTCCCCGCCGGTGAAGAAGAGGGGCACCAGGAGGAGGGCCAGAGCCGTGACGACCGTGCTCACCACCCCGTGCAGCACCCGAGCCCAGGTCGGTACCGGCGCGCTGCCGCCCCGGCTCTGGAGCCACAGCACCAGGGCGCAGGTGGACACGCTGAGGGCGCCGAGCAGCGGGGCCATCCAGTACAGATCATCCGGGGTGTTGACCACACTGAGGCCGTACGCGATGGGCAGGAACTGGGCGGCCACCACCATGACGATGGCGGCCCGGAGGGCAGCGGCGGCGCGGGCGGCGGCGGCCGGGCGGGAGGTCGAGGCCGCCGCGCGGCTGACCGTCCTGGTCGGTGGCGGGGCCGGTGGCGTGGACGGGGGCGGGACGGTGGACGCCGGCGTCGGCTGCTGCGGACGCCAGCCCGCCTGCCGGTCGACGGCAGTGGGCGGGTGGTCGTCGAACTCCGCCTCCTCGGCGGCGAGTTCGGCCAGCACGGCGGCCACCGTGGGCCGCTCGGCCGGCTCCTTGGCCAGGCAGCGGCCGATGATCTCCAACCCCGGGGCGGGGAGTCGGGTGAGATCCGGCTCCTCGTAGGCGATCCGGAAGTTGAGCGACTGGGCCGAGCCGGCGCCGAACGGGCCGGTGCCGGTGGCCGCATAGGTGAGGACGGCGCCCAACGCGAAGACGTCGGTGGCCGGAGTGACGGCGGCGCCGGTCAGCTGCTCGGGCGCCATGAACCCGGGCGTGCCCACGACGACGCCGGTGCGGGTCAGCGCGGTGGCCTCGACCGCGACGGAGATCCCGAAGTCGACCACCCGAGGGCCGTCCGGCGCGATCAGCACATTGGACGGCTTCAGGTCCCGGTGCACCAGCCCCACCGTGTGGATCGCCTCCAGCGCCTCGGCCAGCCCGGCGCCCAGGGCGCGCACCGACGCCACCGGCCACGGGCCGCGCGCCGCCACCGCCTCGTCCAGGGCGGAACCCGGGACATAGGCCGTGGCCAGCCAGGGCGTGGCCGCGTCGGGATCGGCGTCGACCAAGGCGGCGGTGAACAGCCCGGTGACCTTCCGGGCCGCCGCGACCTCGCGGGCGAACCGGGCCCGGAAGCCGGGGTCGTCGGCCAGCTCGGCCCGCACCACCTTCACCGCGACCAGCCGCCCGCCCGGCGAACGCCCCAGGAAGACCCGTCCCATCCCGCCGGCCCCCAGCCGCCCGGTGATCCGGTACCGGCCGACCCGCCGGGGATCGCCCGGCTCCAACTCCGCGACCATCGCCCCCAGTTCCCCCCGTCGCTCGCCCTCGTGGAAGCTCATGGGCGATGAACGCGTCCACCTGTGGTGGGTACAGACGGGTTCGAACCGCCGACATCCGCCTTGTAAGGGCGGCGCTCTACCACTGAGCTATGTACCCGGGGATTTCGCGGGCACAGCCTACACGGGAGCCGTTCGAAAGGGATCTCAGGCGGGCACTACCAGCCGCTTTCGGATCGTTGTGTGGATGGGAGAATGACGGCGGACTCACCTGGCACACGCGACCACGGGGAGAAGGACACGTGACAACCGGCCGAGCGGCGAGCCGACTGGCGAGGGATCTCACCGTCTCCGTGGTGCTGGCGCCGGCCACGTTGGCGGTGGTCGCGTGGGCCGCGCTGCCCGGCGCGTTCACCGGCGGCGGCACCCGGCGCTGGGGCCGGGGCCGGTCGGAGGAGTCGCGGGCCAGGGCGCAGCAGGCGAAGGACGCGGCGGCCACCGCGTTCTACGAGTTGGACACGGCGCAGCGGGATCTGCGGATCACGCTGGAGACGGTGACGGCGGCCGACGAGTCGCCCGAGGTGCGGCGGGCCGCCGCCGGGTTCGCCGCGCTGGGCGAGCAGGTGGACCGCGCCAGCCACGACTACATCACCACCCTCGACGCGCACGACCTGGACGCGGAGCAGCTGGAGCCGGGCGACGCCAACCGCGCGCAGCGGGAGTTGGCCCGGGTGACCGACGCGCTGGTGCGGGTCAGGGGCGATCTGGAGCGGTTCGAGCAGAGCCTGACGCCGCTGGTGGCGCGGGCGCAGGAGCAGCTGGCGCAGGTGGCGCCGGCGGTGGAGCGGGCCAGGCGGGCGCTGCTGGCGGCTACCGAGGCGCTGGACGGGGCGCGCGCCTCCGGCCTCGGCGCCGACGAGTTGGCCGCGCGGCTGGCCCAACTCGGCCCGGAGCTGCGCGCGTTGAACGAGGGCGCCGGCCGGCACGGGGTGCGGCCGACGATCCAGCGGGCCGAGCGGGTGCGGCGGGAGGCCGAGGCCATCGCGGCGGACGCGGCCCGGCTGCCGGAGCGGGCGGCCGAGATCGACCGCCGGCTGACCTCGCTGCGCACCCGAGCGGAGGCGATCAGCAACCGCGCGGACTCCGTCGGCCCGGTCCTCAGCGAGCTGCGGCGCCGCTTCATGGCCAACTGCTGGCAGGACCTGCAACGGGTGCCCCAGCAGGCCGAGGAGGCGGTGCGGGAGGCCGGCGAGGCGCTGGCCGCCGCTCGCTCGGAGCGGCGGGCGCAGCGGTTCGAGGCGGCGACCGCCCAGCTGGCGCGGGCGCACGAGCTGCTGGGCAGCGCGGACGAGGCGGTGTCGGCGGCCGGGGAGCGGCTGCGCCGGCTGAACGAGATCGCCGGGGACCCGTCGGGCGAGATCGAACGGACGCGGTTCGTGGTGCGGGACGCGCAGCGGCTGGCGATGCGCGGGCGCACGGTGCCCGACCCCCGGCACGCCCGCCCGCTGGACGGGGCGGTCGCCCGGCTGGAGCGGGCGGTCTCCGCGCTGGAGGAGGGCGGGCGGAACCCGGACTACTGGCACTTCCTGACCGAGCTGGAGGCGGTGCGGGAGACGGCCGGCGCGGTGGTGGAGGCGATCCGGTCGGGGCGCTGAGCGCACCGAAGACGGGCGCCCGCCGGGCGGTTCGGCCGGGCGGAGGTGGGGTACGCGGGACGGGACATTTCGGAGGTGCGCCGGGCCACGGCGGTCCGCCGGGCTTCCGGAAGCGGCACGCGTCCCCGAGGAACCCGAGGAGGAGGTCGCCATGGCGGCATCGGTGTCGTCCCTGATCGGGACGGACCCGCGCGGTGAGCCTCGACTGCCCAACGGCGGACCGTTGGGCCTGCTCAGCCGGGCCAGGCTGGAGCAGAACCGGCCGGCCGACCGGCGGCTGAACCGCTTCTACCGGATCGGCGCCGGGCTGATGGGCCTGGGCCTGGTGGTCTTCGGCGTCCTGGGCATCACGCAGAAGCTCGGCGCGTTCTCCACCGGCGACAACACGGTGTGGGGCATGAACACCAACGGCGCGCTCAGCTGGCTGTCGGTGGTGGTGGGCCTGGCCCTGGGGGTGGCGATGCTGGTGGGCGGCAACCTGGCGTCCACGTTCTGCCTGGGCCTGGGCGTGCTGTTCCTGCTGAGCGGCTTCGTCAACCTGGCGTTGATCAAGACCGACGCCAACGTCCTCAACTTCGAGATCTCCAACGTGATCTTCAGCTATGCGGCGGGCCTGCTGCTGGTGTTCATCGGCGCCTACGGCCGGGTCGCCGGCCGGCTGCCGCACGACAACCCGTACTGGCGGGCGCGCAACCCCGAGGTGGCGCGGGACGCCGAGCGGCGGGATCGGATCGTCGAGCGGCGGCGCCGGGAGATCAGCGAGGAGTGGCGGCAGGCCGACCGGCACCGGGAGCGGCGCTGGGCGCGGGACCGCCGGCGGCGTCGGGTGCTGCCGGGTCGGGCAGCGCGTCGAGCAGCGCGCGAAGAATCGACTCCCCGCAGCTGACGCCGCGTTCGTCGAGCCCGGTGACGTGTGGCGCGGTCCAGCCGCTGGTGGCCAGCTCGCCGTGGCCGGGCCGCCAGGCGGCGTCGGCGGCCAGCAGCAGGTCCCGGTCGAGCAGCGAGTCGCCGGCGGACAGCACCCGTTCGGTGCCGGCGCGGCGGGCGACCTCGGCGACGGCGGCGCTCTTGGTCAGCGGCTCCGGCACCACATAGAGCTTGCGGCCCTGGAGGGAGACGGTCCAGCCCCTGGGCGCGGCCCACTCGGCGAGGGCCTTGGGCCAGGCGTCGGGCAGCCGTTCGCGGTCCACCACCAGATAGGCGAAGAGGTCCTCGGCGACCCTGTCGCGCAGCAGCCACTCCGGGTCGGCGGTGGCGCGGACGCGACCCCTGATCGCGTCGAGCGGGGCGCACTCGGCGGCCAGCCGGCGGGTGACGGCGCGGTGCCAGTCGGGGTCGCTGACGCCGTCGACCAGCAGATGGCCGCCGTTGGCGCAGATCGCGTAGCGCGGCGCCGGTCCCGGCAGCCGCACCCGGAGGTACTGCTCGCGGGTGCGGGTGGTGGTCGGCACGAACACGGCCGCCGGGTGGGCGGCGAGCCTCGCCAGCAGGGCGGCGGCCGCCTCGGTGACGAAGGACTGCGGCCGGCCCCGGTAGGTCTCGACGGCGAGCAGCCGGGGCGCGTCGCGGTCGGCGCAGGTCAGCTCCAGGGCGTTCGCCGAGTAGATCAGGGTGCGGTCGAGGTCGCTGGCGACCAGCGTGCGGGCCGGGGTCATGCGCCGGCCCCCCTTTCGGTGGTGGAGGTGGCCGCGTGGCCGTCGGCGCCGGTGGCGCCCCTGGTGTAGCGGGGGTGGATCAACCCGACGCAGCTGTACGGGAGTTCGTCGGTCTCCTCGACGGGGACGCCGCGCTGTTCGGCGAGCAGCCTGATGTGGTCGAGGTCGGCGCCGGCGCCGCGCCGGGCCAGGATGCGCCAGGGCACCCGGCGCAGCAGGACCCGGGTGGTCTCGCCGACACCGGGCTTGACCAGGTTGATGTCGTGGATGCCGTACTCCTCGCTGATCCGTTCCACGGCCCGCCAGCCGGCCCAGGTCGGGGTGCGGTCGGCGGCCAGCAGGGCCGCCGCGTCGTCGGCGACGGCGTCGCCGACCTCGGCGAACCGGGCGGCGACCGCGTCCAGGAACGCGCCGGAGACGTCGGCGTCGGCCAGCTCGCGGTAGTGCTTGGCGCCGTGGAAGTCGTCGGGGCCGACGAGGTCGGCGCGCAGCACGGTGCGGGAGATCAGCCCGGAGACGGTCGAGTTGAGGCAGGCGGAGGGGATCAGGAAGTCGTCCCTGGTGCCGTAGGTGGTGACGCAGCCGCCGGGGTCGGCCAGCACGGCCAGGCCCGGGTCGAAGCCGGGGAACGGGGCCAGCGCCTCGGTCAGTTCGCGGGTGATCGCGCCCTTGCCGGTCCAGCCGTCGACGAAGACCACGTCGGCCGGGTCGTGGTGGGCGGCCAGCCAGCGCAGCGCGGTGGTGTCGATGCCCCGGCCGCGCACGATGGAGACGGCGTAGTGCGGCACATCCCTACCGTGGGCGTGCCGGGCCCAGCGGCGCATCAGCACGCCGACGGGGGTGCCGGCCCTGGCCAGCGAGACCAGCACCGGGGGCCGGGCGCGTTCGGCGAGGACCGCCTCGGTGACGGTGCCGACGGCGCGGGCGACGCGGGCGGCCGACGCCTCCAGCGCGCTGTGGAAGAGCCGCTGGTACTCCTCGCTCGGCTGGTACTCGACCGGCAGCGACTCGGCGTAGTGGGCGCCGCCGGACTGGATGGCCTCCTCGCGCTCCTCGCGCGGTGCCTCCAGGCGCACCTCGGAGAGGTCCTGGAGCAGCCAGCCCACCTCGTCGGCGCGGTAGGAGGAGAACGCGGGGCCGCGCAGCGGCGGCGGCAGCGGCCTGGGCGCGGGCAGCACGGCCAGCAGCACCCGGCCGGCGTGCGGCGCGAGGGTGGCCAACAGCCCGTCGGGGGCGTGGAGTTCGGGGGTGTCGCCGGCGGCGTCGGTGACCACGAGGGCCGCGTCCCAGCGCTCGCCGGCCACGTTGTAGGCGTAGCGCGGGCCGGGGTCGGCGGGGGCGTCGTGGGCGGGGAACGTCAGCCGGCTGCGGATGGCGTAGCCGGGTTCGTCCACCGGGAGGACCGGGGAGCGGGTGGTTGAGGAGAACGCCACCTCGGCGCCCTCGCCGAGCGCGGCCTGGAGCGCGCCGGCCAGCCGCAGCGGCGCGTACATCAGCTCCTCGGTGCCGAGCACGAGTATCCGCCGGGCGCCTTCCGGGACCCGCGCGGCCAGCTCGCGGCCGAGCGCGGGCAGCGCGGCGTCCAGCCGGGCGCGGTGGGCGCGGGTGAAGCCGTGCCGGCCGCCGTCGGGCACGTCGGCGGGCCAGTCCAGGGCGATCCGCGTCGCGGGCGCGGTGCGCTGCCGGGGCACGACGGGGGGCGCCTCGGGGGGCGCGGGTTCGGCGGTGGGCGTCTCCCGGGCGGCGACCAGCGCGGCGCCCCGGGCCAGCACGTCCTCGGGGAGCGCGATCAGGCCCCGGGCCAGCGCCACCACCCGCACGGTCGCGCCCAGTTCGGCCGCGAACTTGGCCAGCTCCGACCGGTCCCGTTCGGTTCTGGTGTCCACCAGCGCGGCCACCACATAGCGGTCCCTGGGCCAGCGGCGGTGCAGCGTCGCGATGGTGTTGCGGACGGTGCGGCCGGTGGACAGCTCGTCGTCGACCAGCACCAGCGGCCCGTCGCCCGCCAGCAGGCCGGGGTCGGAGGGCAGCAGCAGGTGCGAGGTGTGGTGCGAGTGCTCCTCCTCGAAGCCGCCGACCGGCGTGACCCCGGGCACCGCGCGCCGCGTCGAGTGCAGATAGCCGACGGCGTCCAGGCCGTCGGCGACGCTGTGCCCGAGCCCGGTCGCGGTCTCCGCGTAGCCCAGGACCACGGCGCGCGCCGCCTCGGGGCCCAGCTCGGCGGCGACCCGCCGCCCCAGGTCGAGCCCGGTGCCGTGCACCAGCCCTGGCCGTTGCGGAACGTGCTTGCCCAGCACCCGGGAGACCAGCAGATGCGCCCGGCGCGGGTTGCGCCGCAGGGCCAAACCCAGCAGTTCCCGCGTCCCCTCGCCCTCCAGGCGCACGCCCAGCGCGCGGGTGACCCAGTCACCCGACCATATGGGGCCCGTCACGCGTTCCCCGCAGCCAGCAGATCCACGAAGTCCACTCCGTCCCTGGCGACGCCGAACACCTCGGCGCGCAGCATGGTCCTCTCGGCCCAGGCGCGGTGCGGCTTCACCTCGTTCATCTTGTTGGTGTAGGCGGACCGCAGCACGCCGCCGCCGCTGGCCTCCGGCCGGAGGATGTCGGCGGCGTCGCTGAACTCCTCGTGGCTGACGACCGACAGCGCGTGCACCGGCGCCACGTGCGAGGGGTGGATGCAGGTCTTGCCCATCAGCCCGTTGGCGCGGTCCAGTTCGATCTCGCGCAGCAGCCCGTCCATGTCGTGCTCGATCAGCCGGGCGCGCAGCGCCTCCGCCCGGCCGCTGAACGGGGTGTTGCGCAGCTGCGGCTTGAACAGCCGCTCCTGGGTGCGGAAGTACTCCCAGACCGGTCCTGTCACCACGCACCCCGAACCGTCGGCGCGGCCCAGCACGTTGACCACGTCGGCGATCACCGAGGCGACCAGGCCCACGTCGTAGGCCGTCATCTCCGGGGTGCGGCGCAGCCCGTAGGCGGAGCAGAAGTCCGTCACGCCCAGCCGCACGGCCGGGATGCGCTCCCGGTGCTTCTCGACCAGCGCCGCCACCGCGCGCAGCCCCTCGTAGCGGCTCTCCAGATGCAGCAGCTCGGGCGACTCCAGCACCGGCATCACCAGCAGCCGCCGCCCGCAGAGGATCTCGGCGGCGACGGCGGCGTCCAGGAACGCGGCGCCCGAGGCCGGGGTGAACTTGGGCAGCACGAAGCCGGTCAGCAGGGCGACGTACGGGCCGAGCCGGCGCGTCAGGTCCAGCACCTGGTCCGGCTCCCGCACCCGCACGAAGAGCAGCGGCAGCGCCGACGGCTCCGAGCCGTCGGCCAGCAGCCGGAACTGCCGCACCAGGTTCTCCTCGGCCGCGCCCACCTCGGCGTCGCTGATGGAGTCCTCCAGGCAGAGCACCATGGACACCACCCCGGCCCTGGCCTGCTTGCGCACGTCCTCGGCGAGCCGGGGGCGGGTGGCGGGCGCGTAGAGCGTCGCGCCCAGCGCGTAACCGACCGTCCGCACCGGCGAGTCGGGGCCGAACTCGGCCGGCTCCCGATGGAACAAGGCGCGACGTCGCGCGGCCGACAGATGCCCGAAGTGCCGCATGATGCCCCCGATCTCCCCCACCCTCCGGCCGTCTGGCTGACGTCACCGGTTTCGGGCCATCGTAAGCTCGCCATTGTTTCGGGGGCATGGCCGCAGGCAGGATTCGGTGTATGACCCCTGTGGTGGAACCCGGTGCTCCGTTGCGTCTCGACGCGGGCGGCGTCCGGGTCGTGCTGCGGTGGAGCTGGCAGCACAGCGGCGCGGGGGCGCCCGATCTGGACCTGTCCGCGCTGCTCCTCGGCCCGGACGGCCGGGTCGGCCAGGAGGGCGACTTCGTCTTCTACAACCAGCCCGCCCACCCCTCGGGGCTGGTGCGGCGGCTGCCCAAGCAGCGCGCCGCCGACGGCGTGCGGGACGTGGTGCACGCCGAACTGACCGAACTGGCGCCGGGGATCGAGCGGCTGGCGCTGGCCGCCTCGGCGGACGGCGGCTTCCGCGCCGAGCTGAGCCGGCCCGAGCTGACCGTGCACGACGCGACCAGCGGGGAGCCGCTGGCCGGGCTGCCGCTCGCGCCAGGGCCCCGGGAGACGGCGGTGCTCTGCGGGGAGCTGGCCCGCGCCGGCGACGGCGGCTGGGAGCTGCGGGCCATCGGCCGGGGCTTCACCGGCGGACTGGTCGCGCTGGCCGCCGAGTTCGGCATCGGCGCGGCCCGCAGGCCGCCGCCCACGCCGCACGGCTACGCCGGCGCCGATCCCACGTTCACGCTGCCGCCGCAGGGCCCGCAGTTCCTCCCGAACGCCGGCGCCGGCGCCAACGCCTGAGGCGCGCGGAGCCGGAATCGCCCCAACGGCCCGCAGCGCGGCGCTACTTGCGGGCCCGGCCCCAGGACAGGCCCCAGCCGTAGAGCCGGTCGATCTCCGACTGGAAGCCGTAGACGTATCTGACCTCCCGCCGGGCCACCAGCTGACCCTTCTCCTCCTCGATCAGCGCGACCGCGCAGGACCGCGCCTGCGGCGGCGGGTCGGTGCAGCCGATCTCCACGTTCTTCCCGTCCGGGGTGGCCAGCGTCACCACCACGTCGGCCCGGTCGAAGGTCGGCGCCCCGTCATAGATGTAGACGAAGAGCAACAGCCGCTTGAACTGGTCCTTGTTGTCCAGGTTGATGTACAGGTGCTCGCCCGAGCCGGTGCCGAACCGGTCGTCGCCGCTCAGCTTGATGAACGGCGCCTCGTTGAAGTCGCCGTGCAGCCCACCGAGGGTCTGCACCACGCCCCTGCTGCCGTCCACCAGCTCGTACATGCAGGCCAGGTCGAAGTCCATGTTGGCCACGCCCTGCGAGTGCGCCTGGATCTCGGCCGGCCGGAACACGGCGAGCGGATGGCGCCAGTTGGCCATCCGCCGCCGCTGGGACCGGCCGAAGTCGCTGTTGTTGCGGATGCGCCAGGTCAGGTCGACCCGCAGGGTGCCGCTGTCCGTCCCGTCGCCGGTGAGCACGGCGCTCGGGTTGCGCCGGGTCAGCTCCGACGCGTAGCTCATGGCCCCGCCGACCGAGTCGAACTTCTGGTTGGCCGCGCCGCCGCGCCAGTATGTCCACAGGGACACCATGCGGCTCCACCCCTCGCCTCTCCCCCTCCCGGCCGGGAGGTCCCACGCGCACTCCGCGCACCTTCGGTAACGGGACGGTCTCGGGCCGTCCCGTTACAGGCTTCCGCGTTCGCCGGGCGCTCACACCTCGTCGGAGATCTGCCGGTGTCCCTTCCCCGCGGCATCGTCCCGCCGGTTGGCCCGCACCGAGGAGTAGAACGCCCAGCCGATCAGCCCGACGCCGACCAGGCCGGTGACCACCTCCGGCAGGTGCCAACGGATGCTGATCAGCAGCATCACGGCCAGCGCGCCGATCGCGTAGTGCGCCCCGTGCTCCAGGTAGCGGTAGTCGTCGAGGGTGCCCTGGCGGACCAGGTAGATAGTGAGCGAACGGACGTACATCGCGCCGATGCCCAGGCCGAGCGCCATCCAGAAGATGTGGTTGGTGATGGCGAAGGCGCCGATCACGCCGTCGAAGGAGAACGACGCGTCCAGGACCTCCAGGTAGAGGAAGAGGAAGAACGCGGCCTTGCCGCCGACCCCGATCGCCGTCGGCTTCTTCCCCGCGCGGCGGGCCGCCTCCTCCGCCTCGTGCAGCTTCTCCTGGTCGTCCTCAAGCCGGTGCTCGAAGTACCCGGAGAGCCCGCCGACCAGCAGATACGTCAGCAGGCCCGCGAGGCCGGAGAGCAACACCGTCTCGGTCTTGTCCGCGTGCAGCCCGCCGTGTTGGTACGCCTGGCTCGCTACGGTGGTCGCGGTCAGCAGCAGCGCGGCCAGCGCGACGCCGACCGAGAAGCCGTCGATCCGGCCCAGCTTGGACAGCGGCTTCTCCAGCCAGCGCGCCCACATCACCTCGCGCTCCTCGAACACGAAGTTGAGGGCGATCATCAGCAGGAACATCCCACCGAACGCGGCGATCGACGGGTGCGCGTCGGTGACCATCTCCGAGTACTGGTCGGGGTCGTCGAGCGCCAGCTCCACGGCCTCGATCGGGCCGACCCCCGCCGTGACGGCGACGATCAGCACTGGGAAGACCAGCCGCATACCGAAGACGGCGATCAGGATGCCGATGGTGAGGAAGATCTTCTGCCAGAACTCGTTCATCCGCTTCAGCACGCCGGCGTTGACCACCGCGTTGTCGAAGGAGAGCGAGATCTCCAGCACGGAGAGGATCGCCACCACGGCGAACCCCTCCCAACCCCAGAAGTACAGGGCGACGGCGAGTCCGGCGACGGTCACGCCGAAGGACCAGCCAAAGGTCTTGAGAATCACGAGTAGTCCAGTCTTCCGCGCGAGACGGCGGTGGTTATGCGGGTGAACAGGCAGGTGGACGGGTCGGGAGGCGGCCCGGGGGCCCCGGGCCCTCCCGCCCGGCCCGTGGTGGCCGGACCACGAACGCGACGCCCCGGCGCCGCGCCCCGTGTCCCGCTCGCCACCGACGTACCCGGGTCAGAGTGCCTTGAGGGCGGCGACGTAGTCGTCGAGGTCCCGCGCGTCGGGCAGGTCGTTGACGACGGTCCAACGCACCGTGCCCGAGGTGTCGATCACGAAGGTGCCGCGCACCGCGCAGCCCTTGTCCTCGGCGAAGACGCCGTAGGCGCGGGAGACCTCGCCGTGCGGCCAGAAGTCGGAGAGCAGCGGGTAGTCGAGGCCCTCCTGCTCGGAGAAGACGCGCAGCGCCGGGGCCGGATCGTTGGAGACGGCGAGCAGCTGCACCCCGTCGTTGACGAAGTCGGGCAGCCGGTCACGCAGCTCGCACAGCTCGCCGGTGCAGACACCGGTGAACGCGAAGGGATAGAACAGCAGCACCACGTTCTTCCGACCACGGAAGTCGGCCAGCGAGACCGACTGGCCGTGCTGGTCTCTGAGCGTGAACTCGGGTGCCTGGGTACCGGGCTCGATCGCCATGCTCGCGTAATCCGTTTCCCTGGGGAAGGCAAAGTGACGAGCCCCAGCCTACGTCGGGCCCCGAAAACCCGGACGCGCCCCCGGAAGGTGGGGCCCATCGGGCTCCAGGCGTCGCTCCCGGGGACGCTGCGTGGTGAAAGAGATCACCGACCGTTACTTCTTGCCGGCCGTCTTGGGGGTCACCAGACGGCTCCCGGACCAGTCCTTCCCGGCGTTGACGGTGCTGGTCTGCGCCAGCCCTGCCGTCTGCGCGGCCTCGCCGATCTCGCTGGGCTCGACATAGCCAGCGCGCCCGGTCTTGGGCGTCAGCAGCCAGACCGGTGCCCCCGGGTCGATCAGCGTGGTGGCGTCCACCAGCGCGTCGGTCAGGTCGCCGTCATCGTCGCGGAACCACAGCACCACCGCGTCGGCCACGTCGTCATAGCTCTCGTCCACGAGGTCCTCGCCGGTGATGGCCTCGATCCCCGCGCGCAGCTCCTGCTCGGCGTCGTCGTCGTAGCCGAGTTCCTGGACCACCTGCCCGGGCTGAAAACCCAGCCTGGCGGCCGGGTTGGTCCGCTCATCCGCGTGGTCCGCGGTCGCGCTCACGGATAGCTCCTGTCCTGTCTCGGGTAAGTATCGAATGGGGGCCACGCGTGCGCGCGGCTTGGGGCGTAGTCCACACGGGCCGGGCGGATCGCGCAAGTACCCGACCCCCGAGCCCGCCCAAACGTTGACGTCTTGGCCCATGACGTGGGGTGATCCGCGCCATAGCGCGGGGAACGGGTGTTCGCGGGTGGCGGGCGGCCCGGGCGTAGGCTTGACGGTCGGCCCCCACATCGAGGATCGCCGCCGCTAGGCCGGCCGGGAGAGCCGCCCTGGCCCGTGAGATGAGGATTACCACCCGGTAGAGATGACGTTTCGCCGCCAGCGGTACACGATGGAGGCGGCGCGACACAGCAGAGCAGACAACTCACAGTGAAGGAACAGCGTGGCTTCCGGATCAGATCGCAACCCGATCATCATTGGCGGCCTTCCCAGCCAGGTCCCGGACTTCGACCCTGAGGAGACTCAGGAGTGGCTTGACTCGCTCGACGCCGCGGTCGACGAACGAGGCCGGGAACGGGCCCGCTATCTCATGCTCCGGCTGATCGAGCGCGCCCGTGAGAAGCGGGTGGCCGTGCCAGAGATGCGCAGCACGGACTACGTCAACACCATCGCGACCAAGGACGAGCCCTACTTCCCCGGCGACGAGGAGGTGGAGCGCAAGGTCCTCAACGCGACCCGGTGGAACGCGGCCGTGATGGTCTCGCGCGCCCAGCGGCCCGGCATCGGCGTGGGCGGACACATCGCCACCTTCGGCTCCTCGGCCTCTCTCTACGACGTGGGCTTCAACCACTTCTTCCGGGGCAAGGACGGCGGCGACGGCGGCGACCAGGTGTACTTCCAGGGGCACGCCTCGCCCGGGATCTACGCCAGGGCCTTCCTCCTGGACCGGCTCACCGAGCAGCACCTGGACGCGTTCCGGCAGGAGAAGTCCAAGTTCCCGTACGGGCTCTCCAGCTATCCGCACCCCCGGATGATGCCGGACTTCTGGGAGTTCCCCACGGTCTCCATGGGGCTCGGCCCGATCAGCGCCATCTACCAGGCGCGGATGAACCGCTACCTTCAGGCGCGGGGCATCGCCGACACCTCCAACTCGCACGTCTACGCCTTCCTCGGCGACGGCGAGATGGACGAGCCGGAGTCGCTGGGGCAGCTGGCCCTGGCCGCCCGGGAGGGCCTGGACAACCTGACGTTCGTCGTCAACTGCAACCTCCAGCGGCTCGACGGCCCGGTGCGCGGCAACGGCAAGATCATGCAGGAGCTGGAGTCCCAGTTCAGGGGCGCCGGCTGGAACGTGATCAAGCTGGTGTGGGACCGCAGCTGGGACCCGCTGCTGGCGCAGGACCGGGACGGGGTGCTGGTCAACAAGCTCAACACCACCCCGGACGGTCAGTTCCAGACGTACGCCACCGAGACCGGCGCGTACATCCGCGAGCACTTCTTCGGCGGCGACCAGCGGCTGCGCGACATGGTCGCGAACATGACCGACGACCAGATCCTGCACCTGGGGCGCGGCGGCCACGACCACCGCAAGATCTACGCGGCGTACCGGGCGGCCAAGGAGCACAAGGGCCAGCCCACGGTGATCCTGGCGCAGACGATCAAGGGCTGGATGCTGGGGCCGAACTTCGAGGGCCGCAACGCCACCCACCAGATGAAGAAGCTGACGGTCGACGACCTGAAGCGCTTCCGCGACCGGCTGCACCTGCCGATCCCGGACCGCGAGCTGGAGTCGGGCCTGCCGCCGTACTACCACCCGGGCCGGGACTCGGACGAGATCCAGTACATGCACGACCGGCGGCGCGAGCTGGGCGGCTACGTACCGACCCGGGTGGTGCGCGCCAAGCCGCTGACGCTGCCGGGCGACAAGGCGTACGCGGCCGTCCGCAAGGGCTCTGGGCAGCAGCAGGTGGCCACCACCATGGCCTTCGTGCGGCTGCTGAAGGACCTGATGCGGGACAAGGAGATCGGCAAGCGCTTCGTGCCGATCGCGCCGGACGAGTACCGCACCTTCGGCATGGACTCGCTCTTCCCCTCGGCCAAGATCTACAACCCGCTGGGGCAGACCTACGAGTCCGTCGACCGCGAACTCCTGCTCTCCTACAAGGAGTCGCCGACCGGGCAGATGCTGCACGACGGGATCACCGAGGCCGGCTGTACGGCCTCCCTGATCGCCGCCGGCTCGTCCTACGCCACGCACGGCGAGCCGCTGATCCCGGTCTATGTCTTCTACTCGATGTTCGGGTTCCAGCGGACCGGTGACCAGTTCTGGCAGATGGGCGACCAGCTCGCGCGGGGCTTCGTGCTGGGCGCGACCGCCGGGCGCACGACCCTGACCGGTGAGGGCACCCAGCACGCCGACGGGCACAGCCATCTGCTGGCCTCGACCAACCCGGCGTGTGTCGCCTACGACCCGGCCTACGGGTATGAGATCGCGCACATCGTGCGGGACGGCCTGCGGAGGATGTACGGCGAGAACGCCGAGGACGTCTTCTACTACCTGACCGTCTACAACGAGCCGATCAACCAGCCCGCCGAGCCGGACGACGTGGACGTGGAGGGCATCCTCAGGGGCCTGCACCGGATCGCCGTCGGTGCCTCGGGCAGCGTTCCGGCGCAGATCCTCGCCTCGGGCGTGGCCGTGCCGTGGGCGCTGGAGGCGCAGTCCATCCTCGCCGAGGAGTGGGGCGTCAAGGCCGACGTGTGGTCGGCCACCTCCTGGAACGAGCTGCGGCGCGACGCGGTGGAGGTCGAGGAGCACAACCTGCTGCACCCGGAGGAGGAGCAGCGGGTGCCGTATGTCACCCGCAAACTCCAGGGCGCCGAGGGTCCGTTCGTGGCCGTGTCCGACTGGATGCGTTCCGTTCCGGACCAGATCGCGCGGTGGGTGCCCGGCACCTACCAGTCGCTGGGCGGCGACGGCTTCGGCTTCGCCGACACCAGGGGCGCGGCGCGGCGGTTCTTCCACATCGACGCGCAGTCGATCGTGCTCGGGGTCCTCACCGAGCTGGCCAAGGAGGGCAAGATCGACCGTTCGGTGCTGAAGCAGGCCATCGACCGGTACCAGCTGCTGGACGTGGCGGCGGCCGATCCGGGCGCCGCCGGCGGCGACGCCTGACCGGCACCCTGACCGGCACCCTGACCGGCACGGAGTGAGCGGGCGGGCCCCGGGCGGAAGCTTCTTCCGCCCGGGGCCCGCCCCGTTCCGCGCCGGCTTCGCCGTGATCTCCGTGGCCCCCGGCGAACGGCCGTGCCGCCGGGGCGAGTTCTCCCGCCACATGCTGATGGTGCCGTCCTCGCCCCCGGGCCGGTGAGGGGCCCGACCGGGCCCGACGGCCCGCCCCGTACGCTGGGGCGCGATGTACACGTTCGTCCGCTCCGCCCCGACCCGCACCGGTCACCCGCTGCGGCGCGTGGTGCTGGTGTTGGCCGTGACGTTCGCCGTGCTGGCCGCCGCCGGATGGCTGGCCGACGCGCGGGCGGCGGAGCCGGGTCCGCTCGAACGCCAGCTGGCCCTGTGGACCGAGGCGTCCGTCGCCGACCGGCCGCTGCCCGCCCCCGACGCCCCCGCCGAGCGGATCGCCGCCTTCTTCGCGGCCCTCGACCCCGGCCAGGCGCGGACGTTGGCCGACCGCTACCCGCTGGTCGTCGGCAACCTGCCCGGCGCCCCACCCACCCTGCGTTACCAGGCCAACCGGCTGGCCATCGAGGACGCCAGGGCGGCTGAGCGGCGGCGCGCCGAGGACGAACGGCTCTCCCCCGACGGCCAGCGGGAGGCCGGCCGCCGCGCCAACCGCCTGGCGTCGCTGCTGCGCGAGGACCGACAGATCCTCGCGTTCGACCCCTCGGGGCGCGGCCGGGTCGCCGAGGTCTTCGGCGACCTCGAAGCGGCGGACCGGATCTCCCTGGTGGTGCCCGGCGTCAACACCGACCTGCTGACCTTCGAACGCACCGAGGGCCGCTGGTCGGCGCCCGCCGGGATGGCGCGGGCGCTCTACGCCGAGGAGCGGTCCCGCTCCCCCGAGACCGCCACCGCGACCATCGCCTGGGCCGACTACGACGCACCGCGCGGGCTGACCATGTCGGCGGTCACCGCCGGCAGCGCCGAGACGGGCGCCGATCGGCTTCTCGCCACGCTGCGCGGGCTGCCGGAGGACGCCGAACTGGCCCTGTTCTGCCACTCCTACGGCTCGGTGGTCTGCGGCGTCGCCGCCGACGAGCTGCCCTCCCGGGTCACGGACATCGCGGTCACCGGCAGCCCGGGGATGCGCGTCGAGCGGGTCGATGACCTGGGCACCACGGCCCGGGTCTGGGCGATGCGGGCCGAGGACGACTGGATCGGCGGCATCCCACACCTGGCGATAGGCCCGCTGGGGCACGGCAACGACCCGGCCTCCCCGGCGTTCGGGGCCCGCCCGCTGGGCAGCGGCGGCGCCGGCGGCCACGACGGATACTTCGTGCCCGGCTCGGCCAGCCTGCGCAACCTCGCCCGGGTGGGCAACGGCACGGCGGCGAGCGCCGGTTGCGTTCCGGAGGCGCCCGACTGCGCGCCGCACTCCCCCTGCGGCTGACCTCGCGACGCGCGTTCCGTCAAGGTGACGCGAACACACCCATCCGGGGGAAGCCGTTTCGTCGGTGCCGCCCCTTACGATGACCCGCATGGGTGATGTGCTGGCCGGAATCCACTCCACATGGGAGTTCGACACCGACTCCGTGCTCATCCGCTTCGAACGGGGGATTCGCACGCCGAAGCTGTTCCAGGTGCTGGGCGAGCGCCGCATCCCGTACGAGGCGCTGAGTTCGGTCGAGCTGGCCCCCGGGTCACGCAAGGGCACCGTGGTGCTGCACGCCGTGCCGCGCCCCGGCGCCGACCCGCTGGTCGAGGCGGCGGCCGGGCAGCTGCGGCAGGCGGCCGACCCGTACCGGCTGGTGCTGCCGGCCGAGCGCGAGTCGCTGGCCGCCTACTACGCGGGCGAGCTGCGCTCCGCGCTCGGGCCCGAGGCCGGCGAGGACGCGGACCGCCACCTGGTGGCGGCGCCCGGCGCCCCGCTCCAGTTCAAGGCGTACGACGGCAAGGTCTCGTTCGACGGCAAGGTGGTCAGCTTCCGCTGGTTCTGGACGGGCGCCTCGTCGGCCAAGTGGAAGGCGGGCGACCAGACCTTTCCGGTCAGCGAGCTGGCCGACGTCGAGTGGCGCTCGCCCGAGATAGCCGGCGGCCATCTGCGGCTGCTGCGGCGCGGCCCCGACGGGGAGCCCGAGCGGGACCAGGGCCCGGTGGACCAGGACCCGGCGACGGTGGTCTTCGGCCCCGGCTACGGCCTGGTCCACGAGTCGCTGCCGCTGGCCGCCGCCGTGCTGGAGGCGATCCACGCCAGCGACCCCGAGGAGAACGGGCACCGCGCCCCCGGCCGTGGCAAGCGCCGCGCGGCGCCGGCCGACATCGCCGAACGCATCCGGCACCTCGGCGAGCTGCACCGCTCGGGGCTGGTCACCGACGAGGAGTTCACGGCCAAGAAGCGGGAGTTGCTGGCCGAGCTGTGACCGGCCGCCGCCGGCACCGCCCGCTACGCGGGTAGTCCCCGGCTCACGACCGTCGGCGCCCCGCCCTCAGCGCGCGGCCTCGACGGCCGCCGCCGCCTCGCCATAGAAGTCGATCTTGTAGTCCAACACCGAGAGCGTGCCCTGGAGTTCGGCGATCCGCCGCAGTACGTTCTCCCGGGTGGCCAGCAGCAGCGCCTGCCGCTCCGGGAAGGTGTGGTCCCCCTCCCGCATCAGGTCCGCGTACCGCACCATGTCGGCCACCGCCATCCCGGTCAGCCGCAGCTTCCCCACGAACGCCAGCCACTCCAGGTCGGTGTTGCGGTAGCGGCGCTGCCCGGTGTGCGAGCGGTCCACGTGCGGCATCAGCCCGATGCGCTCGTACCAGCGCAGGGTGTGCACGGACAGCCCGGTGTGCTGGGCCACCTCGCTGATGGTGTACCGGTCCTGCCCCGTCGACCGGGGGAACGGCCGGTCCACCGAGGCGCAGAGGTCATCCGTTCCCGCCTCGCCCTCCACCGGCGAGGAGGTCGAGGGGGACGGCTGTGCTTGGGTCAGGGTCATGCCGTCCACGCTAGATCCCTGGAGTGGACTCAAGGCAAGGGCCTCCCGAACGTTCGGCACCCCGGGGCCGGGGAACGTTCGGCGCCCCCGAGGCCGGCCGCCGGGCGACGCCGAGTCGCGGCTAGGCTCGGCCTTATGCGAAGCCTTGCGTTGGTGGACGAGTGGCCGGTCGGGACGGTGGCCACCGGGGTGGTGCGCGCGGACGGCACGGTCGCCGGGCAGCGCGGGCCGGTGGACGAGGCGTTTCCGCTGGCCTCGGTGACCAAGCCGCTGACCGCGTACGCCGCGCTGATCGCGGTCGAGGAGGGCGCGATCGAGCTGGACGAGCCGGCCGGGCCCGAGGGCTCCACGGTCCGGCACCTGCTGGCGCACGCCTCCGGGCTGGCCTTCGACGAGCCGAGGGTGATGGCCCCGCCCGGCGAGCGCCGGCTCTACTCCAACGCCGGCTTCGAGGTGCTCGGCGACCACATCGCCAAGGCCACCGGGATGCCCTTCGCCGAGTACCTGCGGCAGGCGGTCTGCGAGCCGCTGGGCCTGACCGCCACCGAACTGGCCGGCTCCCCGGCCAAGGACGGCGTCTCCTCGGCGGCCGACCTGCTGCGCTTCGGCGCCGAGCTGCTGAACCCGGTGCTGTTGGCCCGCGAGACGCTGGACGAGGCGACGCGGGTGGTCTTCCCCGGGCTGAGCGGCGTGCTGCCCGGCTTCGGGCACCAGCGGCCCAACGACTGGGGGCTCGGGTTCTCGCTGCGCGACCACAAGTCCCCGCACTGGACGGGGCGGAACTCCTCGCCGCGCACCTTCGGCCACTTCGGCCAGTCCGGGACGTTCCTGTGGGTCGACCCGGACGCGGGGGCGGCGTGCGCCACGCTCACGGACCGGCCCTTCGGGCCGTGGGCGGCGAGCGCCTGGCCGGCGTTCACGGACGCGGTGCTGGCCGAGCTGAGCGCCTAGGGTTTTTCTTTTTGGGTTTTTCTTCGGTTTTTTCTTTGGATCTTCGCGGATCTTCGCGGATCTTCGTCGATCAGCGAGCGGCTTCCCTACGGCTGTTGTCGCGCGCCTGCGGAGATCTGAGGGAGAGGGACCGCGGGCCGGTGGCCGGTGCGGGGCAGCCCGACTGGTCGCCGTCCCTCGACGAGACTCGTTGTGAGGGGTTGGGGCTCTGGCGCGGGCTACGACGCCGGGCCTAGATGGCGCACGATCGGCCGGGTGCGGGCGTAACGAATGCCGGCAAGGGGCTGGCTGGGAGGGGTGCCTCTATGTCGTTCGTCAAGGCGTCTCTGTCGGGTTTGGGGTGGTTTGGTGTTGCTGGGGTTATGCGGCGAGTGTGATGTCCTTCGGTGTCCGGGGTTCGTAGAAGGTTCCGTCGCGGAGCATGGCGAATAGGACGCTGATGCGTTGGCGGGCGAGGCGCAGGAGGGCTTGCGTGTGGGTCCTGCCCCGGGCGCGCTGCTTGTCGTAGTAGGCCCGCGAGGCGGGATCGGCGTTCATGCAGGCGAAGGCGGAGAGGAACATGGCGCGTTTGAGTTGCCGGTTTCCGCCTCTCGGTGCGTGTTCGCCGTGGATGGAGGTGCCCGACGACTTTGTGGTGGGGGCGAGTCCGGCGTAGGAGGCGAGGTGGGCGGCGGTGGGGAAGCTGGAGCCGTCGCCGATGGTGACCAGCAGGACGGCGGCGGTCCTGACGCCGATGCCGGGCATCGAGGTCAGGACCGGGGAAAGAGGGTGGGCCTCCAGCAGGTTGTTGATCTGGGCTTCCAGGGCTCGGCGCTGTTCATGAACGGCCGCCAGCGAGCGGGCCAGGGATGGGATCACGACATCGAGAGTGCCGGTCCCGGGAACGACGACGGTCTGCTCGTCGAGCGCGTCGAAGATCTCGTCGATCAGTCGGGTGGCCATGCGTGGGGCCTTGGGACGGATCAGTTCGATGAGTCTGCGGCGGCCGGCTTTGCGTAGGGCGGCCGGGGAGCCGTAGCGCTCCAGCAGCCACGTGATGGCCTGGTGGTCCAGACGCGGGCCGAGGACGCGTTCCAGGGAGGGGTGGAACTGGGTGAGTAGGCCGCGTATCCGGTTGGAGGTGCGGGTGGCCTCGGCGGCGAGGTCCTGGTCGAAGCCGACCAGGACGGTCAGTTCGGCGGTGATCTCGTCGGTCAGTTCCAGGGAGCGCAGGGTGTGCGGCATGGTGCGGGCCGCATCCGCGATCACCGCGGCATCCTTCGCGTCGGTCTTCGCCTCGCCCGGATACAGATCCGCGATGCGTCGCATCGCCAAGCCAGGCAGGTAGGCGACCTTGCAGCCCGCGTCCCGGGCCACCGTCAGTGGCAGGGCGCCGATGGAAGAGGGCTGGTCCACGATCATCAAAACCGTGCCGAACTTCGCGGCCAACTTCTCGAAGACGGCCCGTAGCCTCGGCTCGCTGTTGGGCAGCGGCTTGTCGAAGACCTTCTTCCCGGTCGGGGTCAGACCGTGGCCGTGGTGAGCGGTCTTGCCAACGTCCAGGCCGAGGAAGACGCCCACGTCTTCGGTGTCGAACATCGTGCCCTTCCCAGGGAGTTGCAGGTGCCGGCCTCGGTGGTGGTGTCGTGCGCGCGCATCCACGTTATGCAGACCTGCCGCCCACGAGCTGTCCGGCATTGCGCCGGACCGGGCGGTGGCCGGACCTCTCATCAGCGTCTCCGACGACACCTCCCGGGCCCGGTGACACCACCCCTCAGGTCATGCCTTCGACAGGGGGCAACAGTCATACCGGACCCGGAGGCCAGCGGCCCCATTGCAGGACCGCGAAAAACATAACGGGGCGCGGCTTCCGGGAGGTGGAGTTCGTTGCCGCCAGGGGTGGTGGGTGATGGCGACCGTGCCCCACGGGCGCAGGGACCGCGCCGAGTTCGAGGGCCGGGTGGCCGCTGGGGGCGTGCGTAGCGCGCACCGGCTTCGCCGGCCTGCCCCGGCATGTCGCCCGTCTCGGACGTGACCGATCGTCGGGCGACTGAAAGGGACGGCCCTCGCCGCTCCACTCCGCTGGCAGGACGGGGCGCCGGTCAACGACCACGCTGCCGCGCGAACATCGCCTGCCGGTGGGGTAGTCCGCGCCTTGTCGGCTTCCGGGCAGGGGGGTGGGGGTCTCTTTCTGTAGGTGCCCGTCTAGAGTTGAACGATCTGTTCACTTCCAAACGGGCACCTAGAAAAAAGGTCCCCCCACCCCCCGGCGCGCCCGCCTTCGGGAGTCGACGGCCCGCGGACTACCAAGACGACAGGCGATGTTCGCGCGGCAGCGTGGTCGTTGACCGAACTCGACGAAGCGCCGCACTTCGACACGACGACCGGTACGGGCCTCTTGAGTCGCCCGACGATCGGCCACGTCCGAGACGGGCGACATGCCGGGGCAGGCCGGCGAAGCCGGTGCGCGCCACGCACGCCCCCAGCCGCCAACCGGCCCCCGAACAAGCCGCGGTCCCCGCGCCCGGAGGGCACACACCGCACTCCCGACCACCCCTGGCGGCAACGAACCCCACCTCCCGGAAGCCGCGCCCCCCCTCCCAGCCAGCCCCTTGCCGGCATTCGTTACGCCCGCACCCGGCCGGTCGTGTGCCATCTAGGCCCGGCGTCGTAGCCCGCGCCAGAACCCCAACCACACACAACAAGCCTCGTCGACCAACAAACGACCAGACGGGCTGCCCCGCGCCGGCCACATAGCCGATCCACGAAGAAGAATCAGCCGCGCAGCGACCAGTACAGCGCCTCCAGCTGAGCCGCACCGGCCGTCAGCACCCACGGGCCCCGCATCCGCACACTGTCCCCGACGCACACCTCACGTTCACCCAACTCGCCACTCCCCCGCACCAGTTGCAGATGCCCGAGCCCCCCGGACAGGGCCACGGAACCGCCGGCGGCGACCCGCAGCAGCCGCAGCTCCGCCGCCGTGCGCGGCAGCGCGTACCCGACGTCGGAGGCGAACCCGCGCACCACCTCGTACTCCGGCCCGCCGCCCGGCTCGTCCTGCACCAGCCACATCTGCGCGAACCGCAGCGGCACGTCCCCCTCGTTCCGTTCGCTGTGCCGCACCCCGGACCCGGCCGTCAGGCGTTGCAGGTCGCCGGCGCGCACCACGGTCGTCGCGCCCGTGTCGTCCTCGTGGGTCAGCTCGCCCTCGATGACCCAGCTGACGATCTCCACGTCCCGGTGCGGATGCGGCGGGAACCCGGCGCCCGGCGCCAGCCGTTCCTCGTTGCAGGCGGTCAACTGGCCCCAGCGCAGGTTGTCCGGGTCGTAGAAGCCGCCGAAGGAGAACGCGTGGCGGGTGTCGACGCCGGCGTCCGGGTCGCCGCCCCGGAAGCGGTCGGCGGCGCGCACGATTCCGAGATCCCTCGGCTGGAGAAGCGACACGCACGCCACGTTAACGCCCGGCGCGGGGCGGGTGGGGACCCCCCGGGTATGCCCGTCGACGAAATGAGGCAGGCTGGTCCCCGTGTCCGATGCCGATGAGAAGCAGGCTCATGCCGCCACCGTTCGCCGTCTCGAACAGTCCTCGGGCAAGCTGGCCGCCGCCGCCATCGCGCGGATGGATCAGCAGCTGCCCTGGTACCGCGCCATGCCGCCGGAGAACCGCTCCTGGATCGGGCTGGTCGCCCAGGCGGGCATCGCCGCGTTCACCGAGTGGTTCCGGCATCCGGACGCGCCCCAGGCCATCAGCACCGACGTCTTCGGCACCGCGCCGCGCGAGCTGACCCGGGCGGTCACCCTGCGGCAGACCGTGGAGATGGTCCGCACCACCATCGAGGTGGTGGAGTCGGCCGTGGACGAACTGGCGCCGCCCGGCGGCGAGATGGCGCTGCGCAACGCGCTGCTGGTCTACGCGCGGGAGATCGCGTTCGCCACCGCGCAGGTCTACGCCCAGGCCGCCGAGGCCAGGGGCGCGTGGGACGCGCGGCTTGAGTCGCTGGTGGTCAACGCGGTGGTCTCGGGCGAGGCCGACGAGTCCGATGTCTCCCGCGCGGCGGCGCTCGGCTGGCGGGCCCCCGAGCATGTGGTGGTGGTGCTGGGCAACGCGCCCAACGGGGACAGCGAGTTGACGGTCGAGGCGATCCGCCGGGCCGCCCGTTACGCCAAGCTCCAGGTGCTGACCGGGGTGTTGGGCAAGCGGCTGGTCGTGATCGCCGGCGGCAGCGACGACCCGGTGCAGGCGGCGAAGGCGCTGATCGGGCCGTTCGCCGCCGGGCCCGTGGTGGCCGGGCCCGTCGTCGGGGACCTGCTGTCGGCGACGCGTTCGGCGCGGGCGGCGGCGGCTGGGGTGCGGGCGTGCGCCGCCTGGCCCGACGCGCCGCGTCCGGTGCTCGCGGACGATCTGCTGCCGGAGCGCGCGATGGCCGGCGACCCGGCGGCCCGCACGCTGCTGGTGGAGGAGATCTACAGACCGCTTCAGCAGGCGGGCTCAGCGCTGTTGGAGACGCTGAGTGTCTATCTGGAACAGGCCAGCTCTCTGGAGGGTGCCGCCAGAATGCTGTTTGTGCATCCCAACACCGTGCGCTACCGCCTCAGACGTGTGACTGATGTCACCGGATGGCCTCCTTCTGACGTACGCTCGGCCTTCACACTCCGCATCGCGCTCATGCTCGGCCGTCTCGCGGATGGAGATGCGAACTCCTGACAGTTAGAGGCTCTCTACAATTCCCAGGACTGTTCTTCGTTCTCGCCACCACCGGTGGCGACCCCCTCACCCGGGAGAGAGTGAGAAGGTGCTCGTACTCGTAGCCCCCGGCCAGGGCTCCCAGGCCCCTGGCTTTCTGCAACCGTGGCTCGAACTTCCTGGTGTGGCCGACCGCCTCGGCGAGTGGTCCGATGTCGTGGGTCTCGACCTGGTCCGCTACGGGACCGAGGCGGACGCCGACGAGATCCGGGACACCGCCGTCGCCCAGCCGCTGCTGGTCGCCGGCGCGCTGCTGTCCGCCGGCGCGCTCTTCGGCGCGGACGGCGTGCCGGCCCCCGCCGACGCGCTGGGCGCGATCGCCGGCCACAGCGTCGGGGAGCTGCCGGCCGCCGCGATCAGTGGGGTGTTGAGCGAGCGCGAGGCGATGGCCCTGGTGGCCCGCCGGGCGACGGCGATGGCCAAGGCCGCCGCCGTCACCGAGACCGGGATGTCCGCCGTGCTCGGCGGCGAGCCGGCGGAAGTCGACGCCAGGCTGGCCGAGTTGGGCCTGGTCGCGGCGAACAACAACGGCGGCGGCCAGCTGGTCGCCGCCGGCACCACGGAGCAACTGGCCGCGCTGGCCGCCGACAAGCCGGCCGGCGCGCGGGTCATGCCGCTGAAGGTGGCCGGCGCCTTCCACACCGCGTACATGGCCCCGGCCGTGGCCGAGATGGAGGAGGCCGCCCGCGACCTGACCCCGGGCGACCCGAGCGTGCCGTTCGTCTCCAACGCGGACGGCGCGGTGGTCGAGACGGGCGCCGAGGTGCTCCGCCGGCTGGTGGCCCAGGTCTCCAGCCCGGTCCGCTGGGACCTGTGCGTCGACCGGTTCAGCGCCCTGGGCATCACCGCGATGATCGAGCTGCTGCCCGGCGGCACGCTGGCCAGCCTGGCCCGGCGGAACCTGCCGGGCGTCGCGCGGGTCGCCATCAAGCGGCCCGACCAGCTGGACGCGGCCCGCACCCTGATAGCGGAGCACGCGCACCAGTCCCCCGAACCAGCCGAATAGGAGTCCGGACATGCCCCCCGCCACACTCAAGGCCAGCCGAGGCGCGCCGTATGCGCGGCTGGTTGGCGTCGGTGGCTACCGGCCCGCCCGGGTGGTACCCAACGAGGAGATCCTCCGCCACATCGACTCCTCCGACGAGTGGATCAGATCCCGCTCGGGGATCGTGACCCGGCACTGGGCCGGGCCCGAGGAGACGGTCGCCGAGATGGCGATCTCCGCCTCGGGCAAGGCGATCGCCGGCGCCGGGATCACCGCGCGCCAGGTGGACGCCGTGGTGATCTCCACCGTCTCGCACTTCGCGCAGACCCCGGCCGTGGCCACGGAGATCGCGCACCGGCTGGGCACGGAGAACGCCGCCGCCTTCGACATCTCGGCGGCCTGCGCCGGGTTCGGCTACGGCCTGACCATCGGCAAGGGTCTGATCGTGGACGGCAGCGCCGGCCATGTGCTGGTCGTCGGCGTCGAGCGGCTCTCCGACCTGACCGACCCCACCGACCGTTCCACCGCGTTCCTGTTCGGCGACGGCGCCGGCGCCGTGGTGCTCGGCCCCTCGCTGGAGCCGGCGCTCGGGCCGACGGTCTGGGGTTCCGAGGGCGACAAGGCGGACGTCATCGGGCAGACCGTGGCCTGGAACGACTACCAGCCGGGCCAGCCGTTCCCCGCCCTGCGCCAGGAGGGCCAGTCGGTCTTCCGCTGGGCGGTCTACGAGATGGCCAAGGTGGCCCAACAGGCGCTGGACGCCGCCGGGATCACCGCACAGGATCTGGATGTCTTCATCCCGCACCAGGCCAACATGCGGATCATCGACTCGATGGTGAAGACGCTCAAGCTGCCGGAGCATGTCGCGGTCGCCCGGGACATCGAGTTCTCCGGCAACACCTCGGCCGCCTCCATCCCACTCGCGATGGAGCGGATGCTGGAGACCGGTCAGGCGAGAAGCGGGGACACCGCGCTCGTCATCGGCTTCGGGGCGGGGCTGGTGTACGCGGCCACGGTCGTTACCCTCCCCTAAGCGAGGACCCGACAACCAAGGACCCACCGCTTGACCCGGGTCCGCCCGACGGTCCACGGACCACCAACCACGCGGTACCCCACCGCAGCACACGAAGGAGCGCCGTCATGGCTGCCAGCCGGGAAGAGATCATCGCCGGTCTCGCCGAGATCGTGAACGAGATCGCCGGTATCCCCAACGACGAGGTGACCGAGGAGAAGTCGTTCACCGACGACCTCGACGTCGACTCGCTGTCCATGGTCGAGGTGGTCGTCGCCGCCGAGGAGCGCTTCGGCGTCAAGATCCCGGACGACGACGTCAAGGGCCTCAAGACCGTGGGCGACGCGGTCGGTTACATCGCCGACCACCAGAGCTGACGGCCTCGGCCCGAAGCACACGCGCTGTTCGCCACCCGGGATGTGATGCGGGGTGGCGGCGGCACCATCCCCGATCTAGCGGAGTAAGAGAACTGTGAACGCGACCAATCGAGCGGTGGTTGTCACCGGTGTCGGCGCAACCACACCGCTGGGTGGCGACAGCGCGACCACCTGGGAGGCCATGCTCGCCGGTGAGTCCGGCGCGCGTCCGCTGACCCAGGAGTGGGCAGCGGATCTGCCGGTCACCTTCGCCGCCACGGCCGCGGTCGACCCGACCGAGATCCTGCCCCGACCGCAGGCCCGCAAGCTGGACCGTTCCGCCCAGTTCGGGCTGATCGCGGCCAGAGAGGCGTGGGCCGACGCCGGTTTCCAGGGCAGGGCCGGGGAGGACGCGCCGGTCGACCCCGACCGGCTGGGCGTGGTGCTGGCCTCCGGCATCGGCGGGGTGACCACGCTGATGGACCAGTACGACGTCCTCAAGGAGCGGGGCGCGCGGAAGGTCTCGCCGCACACCGTGCCCATGCTGATGCCCAACAGCCCGTCCGCCAACGTCAGTCTGGACGTGGGCGCGCGCGCCGGCGCGCACACCCCGGTGAGCGCCTGCGCCTCCGGCGCCGAGGCGGTGGGCTACGCGGCGGAGATGATCCGCACCGGGCGCGCCGACGTGGTGCTGGCCGGCGGCACCGAGGCGTGTGTGCACCCGCTGCCGATCGCGGCGTTCGCCAACATGATGGCGATGTCCAAGGACAACGAGAACCCGAAGACCGCGTCCCGTCCGTTCGACACCGGCCGCAACGGCTTCGTGCTGGGCGAGGGCGCCGGCCTGGTGGTGCTGGAGTCCGCCGACCACGCGGCCCGCCGGGGCGCGCGGGTCTACTGCGAGCTGCTGGGCCAGGGGCTGTCCGCCGACGCCCACCACATCGCCCAGCCCGAGCCGACCGGGCACGGCATCGCCACGGCGCTGCGGCACCTGCTGGCGAACACGGACCTCAAGCCGGAGCAGCTCGCCCACGTCAACGCGCACGCCACCTCGACGCCGCAGGGCGACCTGGCCGAGGTGAAGGCGCTGCGCGCGGTGCTGGGCGAGAACCTGGACCCGGTGGCCATCTCGGCCACCAAGTCGATGACCGGCCATCTGCTGGGCGGCGCCGGCGGGGTGGCCACGGTGGCCACGGCGCTGGCGCTCTACCACCGGGTGGCGCCGCCGACGATCAACGTGGACGAACTCGACCCCGAGGTGGACGCGGACGTCGTCGTCGGCAAGCCCAGGGAGCTGCCCGGCGGCACGATCGCCGCGCTCAGCGACTCGTTCGGCTTCGGCGGGCACAACGTGGTGCTCGCGCTGCGGACGGTCTGAGCGCGCTTCGCCCGGGAGCGGACGAACAGCGTAACGAGGGGGCGCCGCCGGCCCGTTGGGGCCGGCGGCGCCCCCTGTCTCGTGCGGGGTCAGGGGCAGCGGACGACCTGGCCGGCCCAGGACAGGCCGCCGCCGAAGGCGAAGAGCAGCACGGGCGCGCCGGCCGGGACCTCGCGCCGTTCCACCAGCTTGGCGAGCGCCAGCGGAACGGAAGCCGCCGAGGTGTTGCCCGAGTCGACCACGTCGGCCGCGAGCACCGCCTGCGGCGCCCTGAGCTGGCGGGCCAGGGACTCGACGATCCGCAGGTTGGCCTGGTGGAACACGATCCCGCCCAGCTCGGCCGGGGTGAGCCCGGCCCGTTCACACGCCTCGCGGGCGATCGGCGCCAGCTCGGTGGTGGCCCAGCGGAACACCGACTGGCCCTCCTGCCCGAACTTCGGCTGCCACTCGCCCTGGAGCCGGACCACGTCGCGGCGGCTCGGGTCGGAGCCCCAGACCACCGGGCCGATGCCGTCCGGGCCGCCGGCCGCCTCGTCGGGGCCGATCACCGCGGCCCCGGCGCCGTCGCCGAGCAGCACACAGCTGGCGCGGTCGGTCCAGTCCGTGACGTCGGACATCTTCTCCGCGCCGATCACCAGCGCGTGCCGGGCGGCGCCGGCGCGCACCGAGTGGTCGGCGGCGGCGAGCGCGGTGGTGAACCCGGCGCAGCCGTTGTTGAGGTCGTACGCGACGGCCGACGGGATGCCCAGCTCGCCGGCGACCCGGGCGGCGATCGACGGCACCCGGTCCCTGGCGCTACAGGTGGCCACCACCACCAGGCCGATCTCCTCGGGCGCCAGGCCGGCCCCGGCGAGCGCCTTGCCGGCGGCGGCCGTGGCCAGGTCGGCCACCGACTCCTCGCGCGCGATGCGGCGGGTGGCGATGCCGGTGCGCTGCCTGATCCAGGCGTCGTTGGTGTCCACCATGGTCGCCAGGTCGTCGTTGGTCAGCACCTGCTCGGGCTGGTAGTGCCCCAGGGCGTGGATGCGCGTCATGCCCGCATAATAGCGACCGACCGGTCGGACGCTATACGCGAGGCTCTCCTATAGTGGCTGCCATGAGTCCCCGTCACTCCCTCGCCGAGGCCCGGCAGACCCGGGAACGGATCATCCAGCGCAGCGTGGACGTCGCCTCGGTCGAGGGCCTGAGCGGGCTGACCCTGGGCCGGCTGGCCGGCGACCTGGGCATCAGCAAGTCGGGGCTGCTCGGCCACTTCGGCTCCAAGGAGGCGCTCCAACTCGCGGCGCTGGGGCGGGGCGCGGTGATCTTCGACCGCGAGGTGTGGCGGCCGGCGGCCGACGCGACGCCGGGCCTCGACCGGCTCCGCGCGGTCTGCGCGGCGTGGATCTCCTACCTGGAACGCGGGGTCTTCCCCGGCGGCTGCCTCTTCGTCAGCTCGACGTTCGAGTTCGACGGCCGGGGCGGGCCCGTGCTGGCGCTGCTGCGCCGCCAGTTCCGCGCCTGGGGCCGCCGGCTGACCGGCGAACTCCGCACGGCGGTCGCCCGGGGCGAGCTGCCGCCGGACACCGACCCGGAGCAGCTGGTCTTCGAGCTGTACGGGGTGATGATGAGCCTCAACCACTCCCTGCAACTCGCCCCCGACCCCCAGGCCGCCGCCCGCGCCCACCGCGCCGTCTCCCGCCTGTTGCCCTGGCGGGCGGCCCCGGGAATGCCTACGGCGAGCGAGGGCTCGCCGCCGCCGGCGGCGAGCAGGCGGTAACGCCTGCGGCGGGCCCGGGTGCGCCTGCGGCGAGCCCGGGCACACGGGACTTGGCGCCTGCGGCAAGCACCGGAGACGCCTGCGGCAGGCCAGGGCACCGGAGAGTTGGCGCCTGCGGCAAGCACCGGAGACGCCTGCGGCAGGCCAGGGCACACGGGACTTGGCGCCTGCGGCGGACACCGGGGCGCGCCTGCGCGCTGCCGGTGAGCATGGCGTGACGCCTTCGGCGGGTGCGAGGGGCGGCGAGCGGGTCGGCTGGGCCATGTCGGCGACGCACAACCGGGACCGACGCCCACAGCACGCGCACCAGGCGCGGCGAAGAACCCGCCAGCGACGAACGCCAGCCAGCCACCGCTGACGGCAACACCAGTCAACGCCAGCGGCCGGCGCGACAAGGCAGCCGCCTGCGGCGAGCCGTGGGCGGAACGATGTCGGCGACGCACAACCGGGACCGGGGCACCGCCCGCGACATGCGTACCGGGCGCGGCGCACCATCCGTCCGCAACGAGCGGGCCGGACTCGCCGCTGGCAGCGACACCGGTTAACGACAGCGGCAGGCACCCGGTGCGAAACCCTGGGAAAGGCCCAGACGCGTGGCCCCTGCGGCGAGCACCGGGCATGGGGGAGCTTGCGCCTACGGCGCGGCCAGGAAGTCGCCGCGACGAGCGGATAGGCCGGGCGATGCCGGTGACGAACTCCCGAGACCCGACCGGCGCCGCGCGAACGGCAGCGTGCCCGAGAGCGATTCCGGCAGGCCGTACGACCCGCCAACGGAAGCCGACCCGGTGCTGCTCGCGCGCCATATGACGGGCCTGGCCTTCGGCGTTGCCCGCAGCCCGCGAGCTGCGCCCACCGCGACGAACTCGGTCCGGTGGCCGACGCGGCCTCCCTCCGCCTGCCGATCTCACGCGTCCTTGCCGCCCTTCCAACGGACCGGGAAACGCCGTCTCCGGCAACGGTGTTCACCCCAAGCGGCCCAGGCATCCCGCCCCGCCGGCAGGCGAAGCCCTTCCCGGTGCCCGACGGTCCGGCCCCCCACCCCGGCAACTCCCTACCGGGCCTCCGCCCAGCAACGCCCCCGGCACCCCGGGCGATCAGCTGAGCTGGCCCGCAGCAGCACCGGCCCCATGGGCGGGCAGCGCCCCGGGCGCAAGGCGAAGCCCTCAAACCTCAGGTCACCGCGTCGTCAGGCGGCCCGAGTGCCGGCGCCGCCGTTCCCACCACAAGGCACCCCGGGACGCGGGGCCAAGCCCCGCACGCCCCGAACCCAACTCGCACGCCGCCAAACAACCCGCACCACCCACCCCCCACCGGCGCTCCCTCACCCCGCCGCGAGGCTAGAAGCTCGCGTAGTACGACGCCGCCATGTCCTTCCCGCCGTGGCCCTGGGCGGAGGCGCGGGTGAGGCGGTCGAGGCCGGCGGCCGCCACGTCGAGTTGGACGTCGGCGCGGGCGCCAGCCTCGACAATCAGTCGGGCGTCCTTCAGCGCGGTGTCCACCGCGAAGCTCGGCGGCGTCAGCTCGCCGGCCTCGATGGCCGCCGCCTTGGTGCGCAGATACCCCAGGTCCAGCGGCCCGCCCGCGATCGCCTCCAGGAAGTCGGCCGAGTCGACGCCCAGCCCGTGGGCCAGCGCCAGCGCCTCCGCCGTGCCGTGGGTGATCGCCAACACCCAGCTGTTGCAGACCAGTTTGAGCCGGGTCGCGGCACCGGGCGTCGCGCCCAGCCACAGCGTGCGGCTGCCGATCGCGGCCAGCACCGGGGCCAGCCGACCCCTGGTCTCCTCGGGGCCCGCGGCGAGCACGGTGAGCATTCCGGCCTCGGCCGGCTGCCGGGTGCCGAGCACGGGGGCGTCGACGAGGGTCAGGTCGTGCCGCTCGGCCAGCGCCACGAGGCGGTCGAGGCCGTCGAGCCCCGCCGTGGTGCACTGGAGCCAGACCGCGTCGGGGGCGAACGCGCCGGCCGCCTCGGCGATGGCGTCGGCGGCGGCCGCGCCGTCGTGGAGGACGGTGAGCACGACGCCCGCGCCAGCCACCGCGTCGGCGGGGCTGTCGGCGATCCTGATGCCGTCGTCCGCCAGCGGCTCGGCCTTGGCCCTGGTGCGGTTCCAGACCCGCACGTCCAGGCCGGCGCGGCAGAGGTTGCGGGCCATCGCCGCGCCCATGATGCCGGTGCCGAGGACGGCGATGGAGGTGGGTTCGGTCGGGGCGTCGGTGGGGGAGGAAGCTGAAGCGTCGGTCATGGCCGCACGCTAACTCGCGTCCGGCGCGCCCCGGTTGCGCCGCGCGCGGTCCGCGCCCCGGTTGCGCCGCGCGCGGTCAGGCGGCTCAGACGACCTGGTGCAGCCAGCGGACGGGGGCCCCTTCGCCCGCGTGCCGGAACGGCTCCAGCTCGTCGTCCCAGGGCTTGCCGAGCAGCCGGGTGATCTCGGAGTGGAGGTCGCTCTCGCCGGCGGCGGCGCGGGCGGCGGCGGCGCGGAGCCGGTCCTCCGGGATCATGATGTCGCCGTGCGGGCCGGTGACGGCGTGGTAGATACCGAGATCCGGGGTGCAGCTGTAGCGCTCGCCCTCGCTGGCGGGCCCGGGGTCGGCGGTGACCTCGTAGCGCAGGAGGTGCCAGCCGCGCAGCGCGGAGGCGAGTTGGGAGGCGATGGCGGGCTCGCCCTGCCAGGAGAGTTCGGCGCGCCAGGTGCCAGGGGAGGCGGGCTGTCGGGTCCAGTCGAGGCCGACGCGGGAGCCGAGGACGGAGGCGACGGCCCACTCGATATGCGGACACAGCGCGCGGGGGGCGGAGTGCACATACAGAACACCACGTGTCGTCATCGGGACCTCCACTTCCCAACCTGCGCCCGCGCCGCGCCTCCGGCCGCCCCCACCGTGACCCCGACCGCGCACGAACAGTAAACACCATTGCCGTCTTTTCTCGGCAAAGCGGACAGCGTGTGACGTGCGGTCATCTCTTAACCTTGGTGGTGGCACGCACCCCAGGCGCTGCCCGTGCCAGAACCACGCTACCGCCCCACACGGTGCCCACCGGGACAACGCGAGCCCGGACGGGGGCACCACGCCCGAACAGCGGGAGATCGAGGGAGTCCGCATGACCGTCCACCTCCGTGCCGCGCTCGCCTCTTTGACCCTGTCCGCGCTGCTCCTCGGGTGCACCTCCTCCGGTCAGGACGCTGGTCAGGGGGCTGAACGGGACTCCGAGACGGAGTCCGACCGGGGTTCGTCCGAGGGGGAGGCGGGCGCCGCCGAGGAGGAGGGGCCGGTCTGGAACACCGAGCCGGCCTCCATCGCGGCCATGGGTGACTCCATCACCCGCGGCTTTGACGCCTGCGCCCTGTTGGCCGACTGCCCCGAGGCGTCGTGGGCCACCGGAACGGACAGCGAGGTGGACAGCCTGGCCCGGCAGTTGCTCGGCGACGACGTCGCGGTGGCCGAGCGCTCCTGGAACCTGGCCGCCTCGGGCGCGGTGATGGCCGACCTGCCGGCGCAGGCCGCCGACGCGGTCGCGCTGGAGCCGGAGCTGGTGACGGTGCTGATCGGGGCCAACGACGCGTGCGCCACGGATGTCGCGCAGATGACGGAGGTGGCGGAGTTCCGCGCGGACTTCGCGGCGGCGCTCGGCGTGATCCGGGCGGAGCTGCCGGAGACCGGCGTCTATGTGGCGAGCGTTCCGGATCTGGAGCGGCTGTGGTCGGAGGGGCAGGGCTCGACGCTGGCGCGGACGATATGGCGGCTGGCGAACGTCTGCCCTTCGATGCTGGCGGACGCCGACGAGCAGGGTGCCGAGGCGACCGAGCGCAGGGCGGAGGTGAGCGACCGGGTGCGCGCCTACAACGAGGCCCTGGCCGAGGTGTGCGCGCGGGACGCGCTCTGCCGCTACGACGGGGGCGCGGTGTACGACTACGCGTTCACGGCCGACCACATCAGCGACTGGGACTGGTTCCACCCCAGCCGGCAGGGCCAGTCGACGCTGGCGGCCCTCGCGTACGAGCAGGTCACCATGGACGCCGTCGAGTAGTCCTGGGCCGGGCCGATTCCCGCCGCCGTCGCGCCATTGACAGCGGAACTCTTCGGTGAATACGTTCTGCTCAGCATTTCGAACGTATGACGAAATACCGAACAAGTGGAGGTCCGAGCCCGTGCGCATCACCGGCATCAGCACCCATGTCGTGGGCACCCCGTGGCGCAATCTCACCTACGTCCAGGTCCATACCGACGAGGGGCTGACCGGCGTCGGCGAGACCCGGATGCTGGGGCACACCGACGCGCTGCTGGGATACCTCAGGGAGGCCGAGGTCAACCACATCCTCGGCTCCGACCCGTTCGCCGTCGAGGACCTGGTGCGGCGGATGAAGGTCGGTGACTACGGGCGCGCCGGGGAGATCGTGATGTCCGGCATCGCCTGTGTGGAGACGGCCTGTTGGGACATCAAGGGGCAGGCCCTGGGCGTCCCGGTCTGGCAGCTGCTGGGCGGGCGGGCCAACGCGAAGGACAACCGGATCAAGGCGTACGCCAACGGCTGGTACACCGTCGAGCGCACCCCGGAGGCGTTCCACAAGGCGGCCACCAAGGTGGTCGAGCGCGGCTATCTGGCGCTGAAGCTGGACCCGTTCGGCACCGGCAGCTTCGAGTTGGACCACGCGGAGACCATCCGTTCCCTGTCGCTGGTCGAGGCGGTGCGGGACGCGATCGGTCCGGAGCGTGAGCTGCTGCTGGAGATGCACGGCCGGTTCAGCCCGGCGACCGCGATCCGGCTGGCGAAGGAGCTGGAGCCGTTCCAGCCGTCCTGGCTGGAGGAGCCGGTGCCGCCGGAGAACCTCAAGGCCCTCGCGAAGGTCGCCGAGAAGACCACGCTGCCCATCGCCACCGGCGAGCGCATCCACGACCGGATCGAGTTCCGGGAGCTGTTCGAGTCGCAGGCCGCCGACATCATCCAGCCGGACCTGGGGCACCTGGGCGGCATCGGCGAGATGCGGAAGCTGGCCGCCACGGCCGAGACCCACTACGTGCTGATCGCCCCGCACAACGTCGGCGGCTCGGTGCTCACCGCAGCCAGCCTGCAACTGGCCGGCTGCACGCCGAACTTCAAGATCCTGGAGCACTTCAACGACTTCGCCGACGCGGAGATCAAGAAGGTCGTCAAGGGCGCGCCCCAGGTGGTGGACGGCTACTTCACGCTCTCCGAGGAGCCCGGGCTCGGCGTCTCGCTGGACACGGACGCGGCGGCCGAGTTCCCGCAGCAGCAGGCCAGGTTCGACCTGTGGGCCGAGGGCTGGGAGAAGCGCGAGGGCACCGGGGGGAACAAGCGATGAGTGGACCGGCGCGCAGCATCGTCGTCGAACGGCCGGGCGCGTTCCGCCTCGTCGAGGCCGAGCGGCCCGATCCCGGGCCCGGCGAGGTGCGGGTGCGGGTGCACGCGGCCGGCGTGTGCGCCAGCGACCGGGAGCTGTTCGACGGCACCCGGCCGGCGGACTACGCCCGTTACCCGGTGGTGCCCGGCCACGAGTGGTCCGGCACGGTGGACGCGGTGGGCGAGGGCGTCGACCCGGCGCTGGTCGGCCGGGGCACGGTGGCCGAGGGCTTCCGCGCCTGCCAGCGCTGCGAGCGCTGCCGGGCCGGCGAGCAGACGCTGTGCACCGCCGGCTACGCGGAGACCGGCTTCACCGAGCCGGGCGCTTTCGCGGACTATCTGGTGCTGCCGGCGCGGCTGTTGCATCCGCTGGCGCCCGACGTGGACCTGACCTCGGCGGCGCTGCTGGAGCCGGCGGCCGTGGTCGCGGCGGCCGTGCTACGCGGCGCGCCGCGCGCTGGCGAGCGGATCGCGGTGCTGGGCTGCGGCACGCTGGGGCTGCTGGCCGTTCAACTGCTCTCCGCCGCCACGCCCGTTGAGCTGCTGGCGGTCGATCCCCGGCCGCGCCCGCTGGAGTTGGCCGGCGAGATGGGCGCGACGCGCGCGCTGACGCCAGAGCAGGTGGGCGAGGGTCCCGGCGCGTTCGACCTGGTGGTGGAGACGGCGGGGGCGCCCGGCACGGCGGCCGACGCCTGCCGGCTGGCCCGCAGGGGCGGCCGGGTGGTGCTGACCGGCGTGCCCGAGCCGGGCGCGCTGGGCCTGGACCCGGTGCTGCTGCTGGTCAACCAGCTGACGGTGGCCGGGATCTTCGGCGCGGCGCCGGCCGCCTGGTCCTATGCCGTGCACGCCTTCAACCACGGGCTGCTCCGTCCCAAGAAACTCGTCTCGCACCAGCTTTCCCTCGCGTCGTTCGGGGAAGCGATGAGACTGGTCGGCAGCGGCGACCCGGAAGTGGGCAAGGTCCTGCTGATGCCGTGACGACCTCCGGCATCCCAGCGTGGCCACCCAACCCCCTGGCAACCGAACCCTGATCGAAATACCGAACGACCGCACGTCTGGAGCATCGTGTCTGACCCCGCCGTCTCCTCCGCCCGCCCCGGCGACGCCGCGCTGGCCGCGCTCGGCTTCGCCCCGCCCGCCGAACTCCCCGCCGACTCCTCCCCGCACGCCTTCCCCGACGGCGGCACCTGGCGCACCGAGATCCCCTCGGTCGAGGGGCCCGAGGCCCTGACCACGGTGCTGGCGGAGGCCGCCCGGCTGTCCGTGCCGATCCACCGGATCAGCCAGGGCAGCGGCGTGTGGATGCTCACCGACGCCGAGATCACCGAGATGGTGGACGCCTGTGCCGAGGCCGGCACCGAGCTGTGCCTGTTCACCGGCCCCCGGGGCACCTGGGACATCGGGGCCGCCACCCGCACCGCCTCCGGCGGCGCCGGCCTGCGCGCGCGGGGACAGCGCGCGGTCGCCGGCTGCGTGGAGGACGCGCTGCGCGCGGCCTCGTTGGGCGTGCGCTGCCTGCTGGTGGCGGACGAGGGCGTGCTGTGGGCGCTCCACCAGCTGCGCGCGCGGGGGGAGTTGCCGGCCGACACCACGTTCAAGGTCTCGGCGTTGATCGGCCCGGTCAACCCGATCGCCGTCTCGGTGCACGAGGGCCTGGGCGGCGACTCGGTCAACATCCCGTCGGACCTGACGCTGGAGCACCTCAGCGAGATCCGCCGGGTGACCCGGGTGCCGCTGGACTTCTATCTGGAGGCGCCGGACGACCTGGGCGGCTATGTCCGGATGCACGAGATAGCCGAGCTGATCCGGCGCGGGGCGCCGATCTACCTCAAGTTCGGCCTGAGCAAGGCGCCCGGGATCTACCCGTACGGCGCCCACCTGCGCGATGTCACCCTCAACAGCGCGCGGGAACGGGTGCGTCGGGGGCGTCTTGCCCTGGACCTGCTGGCCCGGCTCGGCGCCGACCAGGGCATGTCGCCGCTCGGCTCCCGCCTGCCGGGAACGCTGCGGCGTTTTCCGCCGGACAGGACTGAGCACAGTCCAACCGCTTCCAACAAAACAATCCATACTCCATCATCGAACGGCAGCAACAGCACAGCAGAAGAGGCGTCACCCGTCGAAAGGACGTGACCATCAATGTCTCGTGCACGAGCCGCGACCCGCACCCTCGCCGTCGCCGCCGCCCTCGTCCTCCCCCTGACCGCCTGCGGCCAGGACTCGGGCGGGGGCGGCGGACGCGACGCCGACGCCGAGGGCGGGACGGTGGGCATCGCGATGCCCACCAAGTCGTCGGAACGATGGATAGCCGACGGCGACAACATGGTCGCGCAGTTCGAGGAGGCCGGGTACGAGACCGACCTCCAGTACGGCGAGGACCGGGTCGAGAACCAGATATCCCAGATCGAGAACATGATCGCCCGGGGCCACGACCTGTTGGTGATCGCCGCCATCGACGGCTCCTCGCTGAGCAACGTCCTCCAGCAGGCCGCCGACGCCGACATCCCGGTCATCGCCTACGACCGGCTGCTGATGAACTCCGAGAACGTCGACTGCTACGCGACGTTCGACAACAGCAAGGTCGGCGAGCTCCAGGCGCAGTACATCGTCGACGCGCTCGGCCTGGAGGAGAACCAGGACGACTCCTTCAACATCGAGCTGTTCGCCGGCTCGCCCGACGACAACAACACCCGGTACTTCTTCGAGGGCGCGATGAGCGTCCTCGACCCGTATCTGGAGAGCGGTCAACTCACCGTCCAGAGCGGCCAGACCGAGCTGAGCGAGGTCACCACCGAGCGCTGGGACGGCGGCACCGCCCAGAACCGGATGGACGACCTGCTCACCGCGCACTACCGCGGCGAGCCCGTGGACGCGGTGCTCTCCCCGTACGACGGGATCTCCATCGGCGTGCTCTCCGCGCTCAAGAGCGTCGGCTACGGCTCAGGCGACACCCCGTTCCCCGTGGTCACCGGGCAGGACGCCGAGCTGGCCTCGGTGAAGTCGATCGTCACGGGCGAGCAGACCCAGACCGTCTACAAGGACACCCGCGAACTGGCCCGGCTGGCCGTCGCGATGGGCGAGTCCCTGCTGGCCGGCGAGGAGCCCGAGGTCAACGACACCGAGAGCTACGACAACGGCGTCAAGGTCGTGCCCGCCTACCTGCTGGACCCGGTCAGCATCGACGCCGAGAACTACGAGCTGCTGATCGAGGAGGGCTACTACACCGAGGCCCAGATCACGGGCTGAGCCGGGGCTGACAGGACGTCCCACAGGGACCGCCTGACAGGGAGAGAGAGAACGCCATGGCACCACACGTGCTGGAAATGCGCGGGATCACCAAGACCTTCCCCGGCGTCAAGGCCCTCGACGGGGTGGACATCTCGGTGCGCACCGGAGAGGTGCACGCGATCTGCGGCGAGAACGGCGCCGGGAAGTCCACCCTGATGAAGGTGCTCAGCGGGGTTCATCCGCACGGCACCTACGGCGGGGAGATCCGCTTCGAGGGCGAGCCGTGCGAGTTCCGGGACATCAGGGCCAGCGAGCGGCGCGGCATCGTGATCATCCATCAGGAGCTGGCGCTCGTCCCCCAGTTGTCCATCGCCGAGAACATCTTCCTCGGCAACGAACGGGCCACCCGCGGCGTCATCAGCTGGTCGTCGACGCTGGTGGAGACCGAACGGCTGCTGCGCCGCGTCGGCCTGGACGAGCGGCCCGGCACCCGGATCGCCGAACTGGGCGTCGGCAAGCAGCAGTTGGTGGAGATCGCCAAGGCGCTGGCCAAGCGGGTCAAGCTGCTGATCCTGGACGAGCCGACGGCCGCGCTCAACGACGAGGACAGCCGCAAGCTCCTCGAACTCATCGGGGAACTCCGCGAGCAGGGCATCTCCTGCATCCTGATCTCGCACAAGCTCAACGAGATCCGGCAGGTGGCCGACACGGTCACGGTGATCAGGGACGGCCGGTCGATCGAGACGCTGACCGTGCGGGAGAGCCCGGGCGAGCCGTCCCGGATCACCGACGAGCAGCTGATCGAGCGGATGGTCGGCCGGGAGCTGGACCAGTTCTATCCGGACCGCACGCCCTACACCGGCGACCGCGCCGGGCAGGTCGCGCTGACGGTGCGGGACTGGACGGTGCGGCACCCGGTGGACACCAGCCGCAAGGTGGTGGACTCGGTCTCCTTCGAGGTGCGCCACGGGGAGATCCTGGGCATCGCGGGGCTGATGGGCGCCGGGCGCACCGAGTTGGCGATGAGCGTCTTCGGGCGCTCCTGGGGCCGGTACGAGCGCGGCACGGTGGAACTGCACGGCCGGGAGATCTCGACCCGGACGGTGGCGGAGGCCGTGCGGCACGGGATCGCCTATGTCACCGAGGACCGCAAGACCTACGGCCTCAACCTGATCGACACCATCAGCCGCAACATCTCGCTGGCCGCCCTGCCCCGGATGGCCAGCCGGGGGCTGGTGGACGCGCACGGCGAGCGCCAGGTCGCCGAGCGGTTCCGCACTTCGATGAACATCAAGGCACCCACGGTCTTCGAGCAGGTGGGCCGCCTCAGCGGCGGCAACCAGCAGAAGGTGGTGCTCAGCCAGTGGATCAACGCCGAGCCGCAGGTGTTGATCCTCGACGAGCCGACGCGGGGCATCGACGTCGGCGCCAAGTCGGAGATCTACACCGTGATCGACCAACTGGCCGCGCAGGGCAAGGCGGTGGTGGTCATCTCCTCGGAGCTGTCCGAGCTGCTGGGGATCTGCGACCGGATCGCCACGATGGCCTTCGGCCGACTGACCGGGGTGCTGGACCGCGACGAGGCCACCCAGGAGGGGCTGATGCGGCTGATGACCAGGACCCACGACCTGTCCGGGGAACCCGGGGACCGGCCCACGACGGGAGAGGATTGAGATGAGCCAGGCCACTCTCGACAAGAACCCCGAGGGCCACCGGAAACCGGAAGGTGCGCCCGCCTCCACGGCGCGGTCCCTGACGGCGCAGGCGTTGCGCGCGCTGCGGAACAACATGCGGCAGTACGGGATGTTGATCGCCCTGGTGCTGCTGCTCGGGCTGTTCCAGGTCTGGAGCGGGGGCGACATGCTGTTGCCCCGCAATGTCACCAACATTGTGCTTCAGAACGGCTACATCCTGATTCTGGCCATCGGCATGATGATCGTGATCATCAACGGCCATATCGACTTGTCAGTGGGGTCGTTGGCCGCCTTCACGGGGGCGGCGGCCGCCGTGATGATGGTGGACCACGACCTGCCCTGGCAGGTGGCGCTGGCCGTCTCGCTGCTGATCGGCGCGGCGGTCGGGGCCTGGCAGGGCTTCTGGATCGCCTATGTGGGCATTCCGTCGTTCATCGTCACCCTGGCCGGAATGCTGCTCTTCCGGGGGGCCACCCAGATCCTGCTGGACGGGCAGTCGGTCTCCCCGTTCCCCAAGGGCTTCCAGGACATCAGCCAGGGCTTCCTGCCGGAGGTCGGGCCCAACACCAACTACCACAACCTCACGGTGCTGTTGGGCGTGGCGGTGTGCGCGATCGCGCTCTTCCAGGAGTGGCGGCAGCGGCAGCAGGCGCAGGCGTACGAGCTGCATGTGCTGCCGTTCCGGATGTTCCTGCTGAAGTGCGCGGTTATCGTCGCCGCGATGATGGCGTTCACGCTGACCCTGGCGAGCTACCGGGGCGTGCCGGTGATCCTGCTGATCCTGGGCGGGCTGCTGGTGGCGATGGGCTTCGTGATGCGCAACGCGGTGGTCGGCCGGCACATCTACGCGCTGGGCGGCAACCGGGCCGCGGCGCAGCTCTCCGGCGTCAAGGACAAGCGCGTCACGATGCTGGTCTTCGTCAACATGGGCGTGCTGGCCGCGCTGGCCGGCTGTGTCTTCGCGGCCCGGCTCAACGCGGGCACCCCGGGCGCGGGCAACCTCTTCGAGCTGGAGGCGATCGCCGCCGCGTTCATCGGCGGCGCCTCGATGAGCGGCGGCGTGGGCACCGTGCTGGGCGCGGTGATCGGCGGACTGGTGCTGGGCGTGCTCAACAACGGCATGTCCCTGGTCGGCATCAGTCAGGACTGGCAGCAGGTGATCAAGGGCCTGGTCCTGCTCGCCGCCGTCGGCTTCGACGTGTGGAACAAGCGCCGCGCCAGCTCCTGAGGTTGGGGCCCCCGTGGTCGCCGAGGCTCCTGAGATTCCGGAACCACGCGGGGGAACGATCAGCATCGAACAGAAGTAATCTGCATTCGAGCAATACGGCACACTCATCAACGGGACGATCAGAAGGAGCAACCTTCGATGACCACCTCAAGGAGAGCCGTGATCGCGACGGCGGCCGCTGCGGGGATCACCGCCGCGACGGTCGGCCGGGCCTCGGCGGGAGGCCATGGCGGAGCGTCGCCCCGCCCCGAGCGCTTCGGCGAGCTGGCGGACGGCACCGAGGTCCAGCGGTGGACCCTCGCAAACGGCGGCATCCGGCTCGGGGTGCTCAACTTCGGCGGGATCGTCCAGACCCTCGAAGTGCCCGACCGGGACGGCGAGTCGGTCAACGTCTCGCTGGGTTTCGCCGAACTCGACCCCTATCTCGGCGACTCGCCCTACATGGGCGCGCTGATAGGCCGCTACGGCAACCGCATAGCCGCCGGGAAGTTCACCCTGGACGGCACCGAGTACCAGGTGCCGGTCAACGACGGGCCCAACAGCCTGCACGGCGGCACCCAGGGCTTCGACAAGCGGATCTGGGACGTCAACCCGAACGGCAGGTCGGGGCTGACGCTCACCTACTCCAGCCCGGACGGCGAGATGGGCTACCCGGGCACGCTGGACGTCCGGGTCGACTACACGCTCACCGACGACGGCGAGTTCCGCATCGACTACGAGGCGACCACCGACGCGCCCACCGTGCTCAACCTCACCAACCACACCTACTTCAACCTGGCGGGCGAGGGCAACGGCGGGATCTACGACCACAAGCTGAGCCTGGCGGCCGGGAAGTACACCCCGGTCAACGACGTCCTCATCCCGACGGGCGAGCTGGCCTCCGTCGGCGGCACCCCGTTCGACTTCCGCCGGGGCAAGACCATCGGCGAGGACATCAGGGAGAGCCACCAGCAGATCCTCTACGGCCAGGGCTTCGACCACAACTTCGTGCTGGACAAGGGGATCACCCGTCGCCCCGAGCGCTTCGCCCAGCTCTACGAGCGGCGCTCGGGCCGGCTGATGACCGTCTCCACCACCGAGCCGGGCGTGCAGTTCTACAGCGGGAACTTCCTCGACGGCACCCTGGTCGGCACCTCGGGCCGGGCCTACCGGCAGGGTGACGGGCTGTGCCTGGAGACCCAGCACTTCCCGGACTCACCCAACCAGCCCGAGTTCCCCTCGACCGTGCTCCGCCCCGGCGAGACCTACCGCTCCACCACGGTCTACGCCTTCTCCACCCGCTGAGCCCGGCTGACCTCCGCCGAGCCCCGCCGCTCGACCCCCGGCCCGTGGACCCCCCAGGTCCACGGGCCGGCCCGCGTTCCCGGCGAGGAACCGCGCTACCGCGCCACCGCCTCCGAATCCGCCCGCGCCACCGACAGCACCAACTCCCGCAGCCGCTCGACATACAGCCGCATCGTCTTCCCCGCCACCTCCGTGTCCGGGAAGCGGGCCGCGAACTGCAAGCCCTCGTGCAGCCGGGTCAGCCACACGCAGACCCGGTCCCCGTAGGAGACGCGGACCAGCCCGTACGCCCGCAGCTCGGCCCACCGCTCCGACAGCGGCACCCCGCGCCCGTCCACATAGGACAGGAACGAGCAGAGGTCCGGCGAGTCGAAGCGGAAGTCGGAGCCCAGCAGCCCCAGCGCCCGCGAGATGGGAATCCGCGCGCACGCCCGGTTCGCGCGCAGCGCCGAACGGGCCATCGGCAGCGCCTCGTCGAACCCCGACGCCCGCCCCACCGGGATCTCGACCGGCGCGCCGCCCACGTACCAGCCGACCGAGTCCGACCACCGGGACCTGACCCGGGTGTGGAACGGCACCACGGTGCGGTAGGTGTCCACCCCGCCCAACTCGCGGAAGATCAACGCCGAGGCGGCGAGCGCGCCGACCAACGTCCCGCCGAACGGCCGGCAGTGCGCCTCGAAGGCGGCCGCCGCGCCGGCGTCCACCAGCGTCTCGTGCTCGAACCGCTGGGTCGGCAGCGGCCCTTCGGGATCGAGCCCCAGGTCGACGGGGAACGCCGGCATCACCCCGCCGGAGCGGGCGACGAACTCCCGCCAGCGGCCGATGATCTCGTGCGTTCCGTCGATCGCGTCGGCCCGCGCCCGCTCGGTGGCGCAGAAGTCGACATAGCTGTCGACCGGCGGCAGCGGAGCCGGCTCGCCGCGCAGCTGGGAGGCGTAGAGCTGGTGGATCTCGGCGGGGATGCGGTAGATGGAGTGCGCGTCCACGTTGCTGTGGTCGAAGGCCAGGTAGAGCGCGGCGCCGTCCGGCCTGACCACGGCGGTGTAGAGGAAGTTGGGCCAGCTGAGGGCGTCGGCGGCCCGGTCGAAGCGGTCCTGGAGGTAGCGGGTCAGGGTCGCCGGCTCGGCGAAGTGGCCGACCTCGGACCGGTCCAGCGCGACGGCCTCGGCCGGCAACGTGAACCGCCGCATCGTCTCGCCGGCCCAGCGGAACCCGCTGCGCAGCGTCTCGTGCCGCAACGTCCAGGCGTGCAGCGCCCGTTCGAGGGCATCGAGGTCCACCCGGCCCGGCAGGTCGAAGGCGACGCCGAGCCAGCCGGGCGCGCACAGCCCGGCGGCTCGGGCGTCACGGGCGGTCCTGAGGTGGAACTCCTGCACATAGGCGGGCGGTCGGGAGTCGTCCGGCGCCGACCTCGCGGCCTCGACGGTCGGCGCTGGCAGCGACCACTCCACCAGTCGCCCGGGGCGGATCTCGCAGCGCTGGATGTCGGTCATTCGCACGGGGCTCTCCGTTCACACGCCCCGGGAACCCAGGTGGCGCGGGTGGGGGTCGGGCGGGCCGGCGTGCCAGGGCGCGGGACCGCCGCGCCCTGGCACGCCGCCGTCGCCAGGCCCGGCGCCGCGAGGGGCGCGCGGGTCAACGGTCGACGGCATAACAGAACCAACGCGCCGGGCGCCTCCCGGTCACGCCCACCACCCGTCCGCGCGCCACCGCACGCGCCGGTTCACTCCGTCTCGGTGAGCAGCCGGCGGGTACGGGCCGGGGCGGTGGCGGGGAGTTCGCCGAGGACGTCGGCGAGCGTGGTGCCGGCGAGGCTGCGCCGCCAGGCGCGGTGCGCCTCGGCCATCCTGACGGCGAGCAGACAGGCTTCGGCGCAGTCATCGGGCGGGTGGGCGCCGCGCCCGCGCTGGCGGATCTCGCGGCACTGGAACGGCGTGGACGCCCCGTCCACCGCCTCGACGATCTCCAGGAGGGTGATCTCGGCGGCCGGCCTGGCCAGTTGGAACCCGCCGCGCGGCCCCGTGGTGGCGCTGAGCACCCCCGCCCTGACCAGGGCCTGGAGCTGCTTGGCGAGATAGGGCGCCGGCAGGTCGAAGTAGGCGGCGAGTTGGGCCGCCGAGGCCGTGACACCCGGTTCGAGCTGCGCCAGCGAGGTCGCGCAGTGCAGGAGCCATTCGGTGCTCACGGGCAGCTTCATGGCGTCGAGTCTAGCGACGGCGCCACCCCTTCAAAGATATTGCGGATCTCTTTAGTCCTGGATAGCGTCGGCCGAGACACCGGGAGACCCGGACGAAGAGCACGGGACAGCACGAGAGAGAACACGAGAGAGAAGGAGACGCCATGCGCATCGCCGTCGCCGGAGCGACCGGGAGGATCGGCGCCCTGACCGTCCGGGCCCTGGAGCGCGAGCGGCACGAGGTCGTCCGGATCAGTCGCTCGCTGGGCGTGGACCTGCTGACGGGCGAGGGCCTGGACGCCGCGCTGGTCGGCGTCGACGCGCTGGTCGACGCGACCAACTCTCCCGCGATGGAACGGAGTTCGGCCGTCGAGCAGCTCGGCACCATGACGCGGAACCTGCTGGCGGCCGAGGAGCGGGCCGGGGTCCGCCACCATGTGCTGCTGTCGATCGTCGGCATCCAGCGGATCGACGGCAACGCGCACTACGCCGGCAAGCGCGAGCAGGAGCGGCTGGTCGCCGAGGGGCCGATCCCGTGGACGGTCGTGCCGGCCACCCAGTTCCACGACTTCGCGGAGATGGTGGCCGGCTGGACCGAGCGGGACGGGGCGGCCACCATCGCGCCGCTGCTGGTGCGGCCCGTCGCGCCGGCCGACGTCGCCGAGGTGCTGGCCGAGGTCGCCACCGACCGGCCGCAGGGCCGGCACCCCGACCTCGCCGGCCCCGAGACCCAGGACCTCGTGGACATGGCCCGCCGCACCCTCCGCGCCCGGGGGCGCCAGGTGCGCCTGGTGCCCACCTGGTCCGGGGTCTTCGGCACCGAGATGAGCGGCGAGGCGCTGCTGCCCGGCGAGAACGCCCGGATCGCGCCGACCACGTTCGAGCAGTGGCTGACCGAGCAGGCCGCCGCCACGCGGTGAGCCGCCGCCCGCTGAACGGGCGGGCTCAGGGCAGCAGTTCGACCTCGATCGCGGGATAGAGCGTGCGCAGCGGCGCGGGCGTCGCGGTGATCACCGGCCACTGGCGGGCGGCCGCGAGATAGGCCACATGGCCGGGCGTGGTCGCGGCCGGCCGGTGCGCGGAGCGCAGGATGCCCGAGCCGACGGCGTGCGCCTCGTCCAGCGCGGCGAAGGTGACCAGCGGGAACCGCAGGATCGCGGTGAGCGCGTCCCGGCCGTGCGGATGCAGGTCGGCCGCCGCGTCGGCGACGCAACTGGCCGGCGCCAACAGCGGGATGACATGCCGGTGCGCGGCGCTCAGCAGCGCCCGCATGTGCGGGCTGCCCTGGGCGGCGGCGACCAGCGCCGTGGTGTCGAGGATGCGACCGCCTATCGCGGGGGCGGCGCCCGAGGGTTCGTCGGGCGCCGTCACGCGGCGCCGCGCCCCTCGGCAGTGTCGAGGCCCAGGGCGCGGTCGGCCCACTTCAGGTGCTCCTCGCCCGGGAGTTGCTCGCCGAAGAGGCGGCGGAGCGTCTCGTCGACCTCGGCGGTCTCCTCCTCGCGCCGGAGCAGCTCCTGGATGTGCCCGGAGACGCTGGGGATGCGCCCGGCCGCCTCGGCGGCCTTCAGCCGCATCAGCTGGTCCTCGGGCAACGAGATCGCCGTTTTCCGCATGGTCATACTTCAGTAGTACCACCGACCGGCGCCGGTGGCCAGACCCCGCCGACCGGTTTGCGGGCCGGCGCGAGCGGCGCTCTAGTGGAGGGAGAGACCTCGGGCGGCCAGGGAGCGAACGATGGTGCGGGAGACGGCCACCAGTCCGGCGCTGGAACGGCAGACCGAACGGCTGCGGCTGCGCGGCCTGCGCCTCACGGCCACGGAGGCGGCCGTCGCGCTGCTCTCGGGAGAGCCGGACCGCAGCGAGGAGCTGCGCTCGGAGATCGACGCCGTGCTCACCGGGCACGAGGCGCGGGAGGGCGACACCGTGCTGGTGGACACCCGCGAGGGGCGCCTGAACTGCCGGCTCCGCCGCGAGGCCGACGCGGCGGCCGAGGCGGCGGCGGAGGCCGAGGGGATGCCGGACCCGGGCAGCTGACCGGGGCCGGGCGGGGCGAGGCGAGGCGGGCCGGTCAGGGCGGGCCGGTCAGGGCGGGCCGGTCAGGGCGACGCTTCGGGCGACTCGATGTACGAGGACCCGGAGGAGTCGACCAGGTCGCGCGCCCGGCAGGCCGGGCAGCGCACCACCGTGAGGTCCCGGTAGCGCACGCCGTCGATCCAGTGGTGTTCGCAGCGGCCACGGGTCAGCCTGGTGAGCCAGTCGTCGCACGAGCCCTTGGCGGCAGCCCGCAGCGTCTGGGCGTTGTCCACGACGCCGGTGACCAGGCCCCGGCAGTCCGCGTTGGCCGTGTCCTTCTGCCACGGCCGCAGCCCTTCGAGGAAGAGCCCCTCGATGTCGAGGCCCCAGTTCCCGTCGGGCGTCTCGACGACGAGGTAGTACCGCTCGCGGTCCACCTGTTCCCCCAGCAGCCGTCCGCTTGGTCCCGACCAGCCGCAGCCCGGCATCGGCGGCCCGCCGCCGCCGGCGCCGGGAGGGCTCCCGGCTCAGTGGGCGCCGCAGCACGGGTGCGGGTCGGGCACCTCGAACGGGACGAACCCGGCGCGGGACGGCGCGAGTTGGAGCGTCAGGAGTCCGTTGGCGCGGTCCGGCCGCAGATGGTTCCTGGTCTCGACCAGCGCCTCGGGGCCGGCGGCGGACCCGCCGAGAACGCGCACCGCGTCGATGGCCGTGCGGGAGAGCAGTTCGCCGACGGTGAGCGTGGCCGGCAGCTCGGCCGCCCCCGGGAAGAGCACCGCCCGACCGCCCTGCGGCGCGGCCGCCAGCGCCGCCGCCGCGTCCGCGCGCCAGCGCTCGGGGCCGCGCGTTGCCCCGCCCGCCGCCTCGGCGACCGCGACCTCGGGCGCGGCCGCCGCCAGCCAGCCGGCGGCGGCCCGGGCCGTCGCCGGGTCCGGCAGCCCGAGGCTGAGGCCGAGCCGCCCGGGCCCGACGCGGTGCGTCTGCCCCAACGCTGCGACCGGCAGCGGGAGTTCGGCGGCGAGCCGGTGCAGCAGATGGTCCGCGTCGGCGTTGCGGGCGTGGCCGGCGGCCAGCCCCAGCCAGTGGCCGGGCGCGGCGGACGCGGCGAACGGATGGCGGGACGGGGTCGGCACGGGCGGAACCCTCCGGGCGTGGTCGGGACGCGGGACCGGCCCAGCCTCCCCCGGGGCGGGGACCGGGCGGGAACGTTCCGCGAACGCCCGGGCCACCGCCGCGTGAACGGCAGCGACGCCCCCCTCACGCGTTGGCGAACAGGACCCCGCCGACGGCGGACCGGTCGTCGGCGGTGCCGATCAGGGTCACGCCGATGTCCTTGCGCAGCTCCTCGCCGAACACCGCGGCGAGGGCGTCGGTGAACCCGGCGGCCAGCCGCTCGGCGGCGTCCGGCACCTGGGTGAACAGCCCGGCACGGCTGCTGAAGTGAACGGCGGGCGCGGGCGCCTTCCCGAGTTCGCCGCCCACGGCGAACCGGGCGGTGGGCACGCCGTGGAACTCGATGACCACCAGCGGGCGGGCCCACTCCCCGTACACGGCGAGCACCGCATCGGTGAGTCCGGCCACCAGACGCTCCTCGGTCGTGCCGTCGAGCAGTTCCTCGGCCACGGTGACGACGCAGTGCGGCATGATTCCTCCTGTTGCCCCAACAACAAAATAGCTTTGGAAGCAAAGATAATGCCCGACACGCCGCCCGTCCACTCCGATCGCGTTCCCGACTCCGACTCCCACTCCGACTCCGACTCCGAGGACATCTCCGCCGCCATCCGCAGGCTCCTGCTGGTGATGCCGCGCGCCATCGGCCGCATCAAGCGCCTCGGGGCCCCGGAGGAACTCGCGGAGTTGGCGCTCGCCCCGCGCCATCTCTCGCTGCTGTCGTTCCTGCTGCTCGACGGCCCGATGACGGTCAGCGAGCTGGCCGACCGCCTGGAGGTGGCCCCCACCACCGCGAGCCTGCTGGTCAGCGAGCTGAGCAGAAAGGGCGTCCTGGACCGCCGCGAGGACGAGAGCGACCGGCGCCGCCGCGTGGTCTCCATCCCCGAGGGGATGCGGCCGGCGCTGGAACGGTGGCTCTCCCCCGGCGCCCGCGCCTGGCGCGCGGCGCTGGAGCCGCTGACGCCGCCCGAACGGGCGGCCGTGGTGCGGGCGTTCACGGCGTACGAGGCCGCGCTGGCGGACGGGCCGGACGGGCCGGGTCCGGACGGGCCGGACAGGGCGGAGCCCACGGAGGAGCGGCGCTGACGGAGGAGCCGGGCGTCCCGCCGGCGCGCGTGATCGCGTGGAACGGTGGGTGGGTCAGCCGACGCGGGCGGCGCCGACATGGAGGGCGGCCGGGTCCATCCCCGGCGCCGCTTCCCGTGCCAGGGCGAGCGCGGCGTCCAGGTCCGCCGGGTCGGCCACGGTGATGCTCAGCCCGGTGTCGCGCAACGTCGCGCCGGCGACCGGGAGTTCGGCGACCACCGCCTCGTAGGCGGCGAGCGCCTCCGTCGGCAGGCGGCCGTCCAGCTCCGAGCGGATGCTGAGGCCGGGCCGCGCGCCGGAGGCCGTGACCACCTCCACCGCCATCGGGTCCGACGGCGGCCGGTGCCGGCCGCCCCCGCCGAGCAGGTCGTCGAAGACCGCCAGCGCGCCGTCGGCATCGACCACCGTGACGCGGGCCTGCCAGCGGTGCTCGCCGCGCAGGGTGGCGGCCCCCACGTCCCCGTCCACCACCCGTGCGTCGGACCGCAACGAGGCCCACAGCGCCAGGACTTCACGCGTGCGCCCCTCGTCCGCCGCCACGGTGAAGGTGATGTCGTCCGCCGTGATCCGCCCGGTGACGGAGCCCTCCCGCGCGACGTACTCCCGCAGCGCCTCCGCCCGTTCCCCGACCCGCTCGGGCGGGGTCCCCTCCCGCAGTACGAGCGTCCCGGTGGCGGTCCCGGAGAAGGGAAGGGTGTTGTACCCGTGGACGACGACCTCCGCCACGTCAGGCGTGCCGCCCCAGTGCTCCTCGAAGTCCGAGGCCAGCGCCGTGCCCTGGTTGACGGCACAGCCGGTCAGCAGGGGCAGGGCCAGCGCCAACGCGACGACCGCCACCAGCCATCGGGAGACCTCGCTGCTCATGGCCGTCTCCTCGGAAGCGGGCGGGCGGACCGGCCCACGGCGGTCATGACAGCCGCAGCCTACGGCGTCCCTCCTCGTCGCCGGACGGCGGAGCCCCACCGAGCCCGCGAAGCGCCGGGGCCGGCCGCGCGGCCCGCCGGGGCAACCCCGGCGGCGCGGCCGGCTCCCGGAGCGCGGTCAGGCCAACGCCGTCACTCCGGCAGGACCCAGATCGGGTTGGAGTAGAACCACAGGTCCTCCCACGGGTCCGCGTCGCCCTCGACGTCGAGGGCCGGGCCCGCCGGGTCGACGTTCGCGCCGTTGAGTCCGGGCTGGGACCGCTTGCCGTCGGTGCCGCGCAGCCGGACATAGGCCGGCTCCGAGACCCGGCCCAGGTCGTAGGTGAAGGTGACCGTGCCGCTGGTCTCGTTGACCTCCCAGGACTTCACCACCCGGGTGTCGGGGGCGTGGAAGGTGTCGCGGTCGGCGGCCGCGCCGGTGACGGCGCCCCTGATCACGTCCACCCTGGCCAGCCTGGGCAGGAAGGTGGCCCAGTTGGGGACGGCCGCCAGCGCGATCCTGATCTTGAGTTCGACCCGGGTGCCGCGCCGCACCGTCAGCGTGTCGCCGAGGGTCACCGACCGCCCGCCGCCGCGCAGTTGGGCGTCGAGGCCGGCGATCAGCCCGCCGTGGTCGACCCAGATCCGCCCGGCGCGGATGCCGTCCATCACGGCCGCGTAGGAGAAGTCGTGCGCGCCGACATGGGTGCGGCTGTACTGGCCCGGCCAGAAGTCGCCCGCGCCCAGGTTGAGCCCCGAGCCGGCGTAGACGGGGTCGTCGTGGAAGCCGTTCCCGTCGAAGTCCGTGCCCTCGGGGCGGGTGGAGGTGTCGGCATAGTTGACGTGGGAGTCGGAGTTGGCGGTGATCCACCAGGGCTTGCCCTCGGCCAGCAGGCTGTCCCAGAGGCCGCCGACGGTCGCCGTCATCCAGTCGAAGCCGCCCCAGGTGCGGTAGCTCTCCGCCGGGTAGCCGGGGAACGAGTTGGGGCCAGGGCTTCCGGTGTAGTAGCCACGGCCGCTGCCCTGGCCGTGCGGCGCGGGGATGCCGGCGGCCTGGTGGCCGGGGGCGCCCTCGAAGCCGACGGCGATGCGGGGCTGGGCGTCGCGCCAGGCGCGGATCTCGTGGGGCGAGTCGACGCCCTGCCGGGCCGGGTGGTTGGCCAGCATCAGGGCGTCGCGCACGGTGCGGCGGCGGACCTGCTCGGCGAGGAAGTCGAGGCCGGCGATGGCGAGCGCCTCGTTGGCGGGCGAGTTGCCGCTGGCGCCGTTCACGCTGCCGTCGTAGTCGACCTCGAACTGCTTGAGCACCCGCACCTCGTCCGAGCCCGGGTGGACGAAGACGGTGCCGTGCTCGGCGGACGGGATGTTCCACTCCAGGCCCTGGAAGACCAGGGTCTCGTCGTAGGTCTCGCGAGCGGCGCGGATCTCGGGGTTGACCTTCTCGACGCCGATCCGGCTGTGGTTCTCGCCGCCGTGGTCGGTGATCACCATCCAGCCCAGGCCGAACCGTGAGCCGTTGCGCACCTGGTCCTCGACCCGGTACATGGCGTCCGAGCTGAACTGGGTGTGGATGTGGTGGTCGCCGGCGATCCAGCGCAGCCGGCCGCCCCGGCCGCCGCCCCGCCCGGCCCGGCTCGCGGCCGCAGCGGGCGTGGCGACGGCTCCGGCGGCCAGCCCGGCCCCGGCCATGCCGGCGCCGAGCAGCCCGGCGGAGCGCAGCACGCCCCGGCGGGAGAGCTGGCCCGGGCTCAACTCCTCGTCGGGAACGGCCGGATCGAGCGCCTCCGGCAGCGGTCTCGCCTCGGCCTCGTGGTGCGGGTGGTGGTGGTCGTGACCGTGATGGTGGTGGTGCCCGTGGCCCATGATGCTGCTCCCGGCGGTTGGTTGTGCCCTGAACAACCGCACTCTCCGACCGCCGCGTGAACGGCGGATGAGCGCAAGGGGACACCAACGCGCCCGCAGAGCGGCTGTTTTCGGACACTCCGGGTCATGCGCGAACGCCGCGCCGCCCGACAGCCCGCCGCCGCCCGGACGGCGAGGTCGACGGGCGGCGGCGGGGGCTCGGACGGGACGGACGCGCGGATCAGGCCGGACGCATCACGCCAGGCGGATCACGTTCCAGGAGAGCGGCTCCAGGGTGGCCCTCAGCGTGCCGTCGCTCAGGGTGGTCCCGGTGCCGGCGTGCGGGGTGACGCGGTCGGGCTCGTCCGCGGTGTTGCGCGCGTCCGGGTCGGCGTCGGAGAGCACGCTGTGCTCCACGACCTCGCCGAGGCCCAGGCCGGCCAGCGTGACCTCCAGCGGCAGCGCCTCGCGCTGGTCCCGGTTGACGGCGAACACGGTGACGGCGCCGGTCTCCTCGTCCCGCACGGCGGTGGCGTGCAGCAGGTCCACCTCGCCGTATTTGGCGGTCTCGTGGGTCGGGCCCTGCGGGCGCACCTCAAGGACGGTGCCCCGGCCGTACCTCGACGCCTGGGCGAACGGGTGGAAGATGGTCTGCCGCCAGGCCGGGCCGCCGGGCACGGTGGCGATCGGCGCGATGACGTTGACCAGTTGGGCCTGGCAGGCGACCTTGACCCGGTCCGCGTGGCGGAGCAGCGCGATCAGCAGCGAGCCGACGACGACGGCGTCGGTCACCGAGTAGTTGTCCTCCAGCAGGCGTGGCGCCTCGGCCCAGTCCTCGCCCCGGCCCTCGTCGCTGAGCTGCGGGGCGCTGCCGTCCTGGTACCAGACATTCCACTCGTCGAAGGAGAGGTTGATGCGCTTCTTCGACTTCAGCCGGGCGCCCACGTGGTCGGCGGTGGCGACCACGTTCTCGATGAAGGACTCGGTGTCCACGGCGGAGGCCAGGAACGAGTCCCGGTCGCCCTCCTGCTCGTAGTAGTAGGCGTGCAGCGAGATGTGGTCGACCAGGTCGTAGGAGTGTTCAAGAACGGTCGACTCCCAGCTGGCGAACGTCGGCATCCCCTGGCTGGAGCTGCCGCAGGCCACCAGCTCGACGTCCGGGTCGATCTGCCGCATGGCGCGGGCCGTCTCGGCGGCCAGCCGGCCGTACTCCTCGGCGGTCTTGTGGCCGGTCTGCCAGGGGCCGTCCATCTCGTTGCCCAGGCACCACAGGCGGATGTCGAACGGCTCCCGGTCGCCGTGCTCGGCCCGCAGCTCGGACAGCGCGGTGCCGCCGGGGTGGTTGGCGTACTCCTGGAGCTCGATGGCCTCGGCGACGCCCCGGGTGCCCAGGTTGGCGGCCAGCATGGGCGCGGCGCCGACCTTGCGGACGAAGTCGACGAACTCGCTGAGCCCGAACTGGTTGCTCTCGGTGGACCGCCAGGCCAGGTCGAGCCGGCGCGGCCGGTCCTCCCTGGGGCCGACGGAGTCCTCCCACTTGAAGCCGGAGACGAAGTTGCCGCCCGGGTAGCGGACGACCGTGACGCCCATCTCCTTCACCAGGTCGAGGACGTCGGTGCGCAGCCCGGCCTCGTCGGCGCTCGGGTGGCCCGGCTCGTAGACGCCGTTGTAGACGCAGCGACCCAGGTGCTCGACGAAGGAGCCGAAGATCCGCTCGTCCACCGGGGAGACGGCGAAGGCGGGGTCCAGGGTGAAACGGGCGGTGTGCTCAGAACTCATGCGGGTCCCTGCTTGCTCAACGGGGCGTTCGGTGCGGTCAGTCCCGCGATCGCATTCGTTCGATATTTCGCACTGCGATCGCAACTTCGAACAAAATCTATGGTCGGGAACGATCCCCCGTCAACGGCTCACGGGGGATCGTTCCGACCCGGCTCGGCCGCGCGTTCAGCGCGGGAACGTCACTGGCCGGCGATCCCGGTGTGCGCCACGCCCCGGACGATCTGTCGCTGGAAGAAGACGAAGACGATCAGCAGTGGAAGCGCGGCCAGCAGGGCGCCCGCCATCACATGCGCCCAGCGCACGCCGAACGAGGACTGCACGGTGGCCAGTCCGACCGGCAGCGTGGCCAGGTCCGGATCGGTGGTGACCAGATAGGGCCACATGAAGTTGTTCCACGATCCGATGAAGGTGAAGATCGACACGGCGGCGAGCACCGGCCGGGAGAGCGGCAGCACGATCTGGAGGAAGATCCGCCACCGCCCGGCCCCGTCGATCCGGGCCGCCTCCTCCAACTCCCTGGGCACGCCCTGGAAGAACTTGTACAGGATGAAGACCGTCGCCGGCGCGGAGAGCTGCGGCAGGATGATGCCCCAGTAGGTGTCCACCAGGCCCATCGCCCGCACGTTGGCGAAGAGCGGCGCGGTGATCACCGTTCCCGGCACCAGGATGCCGGCCATCGCCAGGCCGAAGAAGAACCGCTTGTAGCGGAAGTCGGTGCGCGCGAAGCCGTAGGCGGCCAGCGCCGAGACCGCCACGGCCAGCGAGGTCACGCCGACCGAGACGATCACCGAGTTCAGCAGCCAGGTGATGATGTCGCCCTCGCCCAGCACGTCGCGGTAGGCGTCCAGCGTCATGTTGGACTGGAGCCACTTCAGCGGCAGCTTCTGGGTGTCGCCCTCGGGCTTGAGCGAGGTGGACAGCGACCACAGCAGCGGCACCAGCCAGAGCGCGGCGAGCGCGCTCGCGACGGCGGTCAGCACGATCTGTCCGGCGTTGCGCCGCAGCCGGACGGTCAGGGTCGGGTCGCTCACTGCGTTGCCCCCTCACGGTTCCGGCGCGCCAGCAGCAGCCGCAGCAGCGTCACCGAGACGATCAGCACGAAGATGATGTAGGAGACGGCCGAGGCGTAGCCGATCCGGTAGCCGGTGAAGCCCTGTTGGACGACGTACTGCACGACGGGGGTGGTCTCGCCGTTGGGTCCGCCGTTGGTCATCAGGAAGATCTGGTCGAAGACCTGGAGCGAGGCCAGGATCTGGAGGATCACCAGCAGGCCGGTGATGTTGCGGACCATCGGCACCGTGATGTGCCACATCCGCTTCAGCGGCCCGGCGCCGTCCAACGCGGCGGCCTCGTAGAGGTGTTCGGGGATGGACTGGAGCGCGGCCAGATAGAGCAGGAAGCTGAAGCCGACGGTCCACCACAGCGTCGCCAACACCACCGAGAACATGGCCCAGTCGGCCTCGATCAGCCAGGGCACCCGGTGGTTGAGCGTGTTGTTCAGCAGCCCGAAGTCCGGCTCGTAGAGCCACTTCCACAGGTCCGACATGACGGCGGACGGCAGCAGGAACGGCGCGAAGAAGGCGAGCCGCCAGAACCACTTCCCGTGCCGGATGTTGTGCGCCAGCATCGCCAGCAGGAAGGCCGTCAGGATCACCATCGGGGTGATCATCGCGGTGAACTTCAGGGTGTTGCCGAACGCGTCCCACATCTCGCCGTCGCGGAACGCCTCGCGGTAGTTGTCCAGGCCGATGAAGTCGGTGTCGATGCCCGCCAGGTTGGTGTCGGTGAAGCTGTACCAGAGCCCGGAGACCAGCGGCCAGATCAGGAAGATCCCGTAGAGCAGCAGGAACGGGGCGACGAACCAGCCGCCGTGCTGGAGCACCCGGCTGAGCCGGCTCGGCTCGCGCGGCTCGGTCGCGTCCGGGCGGGCGCCGGCGGCCTCGGCCGGCCGGCTGACGGGGGCGACGGCGGTCATGCGGTGCTCCCTTCGCCCCACGGGTTCGGGGTGTTGAGCAGCCGGTCGACGGCCCGGCGGACGTCGCGCACGGCGCTGGCCGGGTCGGCGAAGCCCATCGCGGCGGCGGATATCGCGTTGCCGACGTCCTCCTGGAGGCTGGAGGCCGGCCCGGAGAACCAGGCCGGCGGGTCGAACGTCGCCTGGTCCATGGCGTCCCGGTACTCGACCTGCGGCTGGAGTTCCAGGTACTCCGGCTCCGCCAACACCGGCAGATACGCCGGCACATGGCTGGCCTTGGCCCACTCCAGGCTGTTGCTCACCAGCCAGGCCATCAGCTGGTGCGCGGCCCGGTTGGTCTCGCCGCCCCGACCCTCCTGGTGCGGCAGGACCAGGGTGTGCGACTCGGACTGGCCGGCCGGGATGTCGCCGAAGAACGTCGGGAAGCGCTGAACTCCCACGTCGGCCTGGGCGTTGAGCATGTCCACCACCAGCCAGCTGCCGAACCAGGCGAACGGGCCGCCGTTGACCAGGAAGGCCACGATGTCCCGGCCGGGGATCGTGTAGCGGTCGGCCACCAGCCGCGCCAGGAAGGCGATGACCTCCTCGGCCGCCGCGTCGTCCAGGGTGATGTCGGTGGCGTCCTCGTCGATGATGGTGCTGCCGGTCTGGGAGTAGAGGGAGAGGAAGGCCCACCAACACTCGCCCGGCGCCAGCGCGTTCCAGCCCAGCGGGCCGTCGCCGTAGACCTCGCGGGCCGCGTCCAGCATCCCGAGGTAGTCGTCCACGGTCTCCACCGGGAGCAGCCGGCGGTCGGCGTCGAGGAGCCCGATCCCCTCCAGCACCGGCCGGTTGTAGAAGTGGACGAACGCGTGGATGTCCAGCGGCAGCCCGTAGAGCTGGCCCTCGACCATCGCGCCCTGCCAGAGCCGGGGGTTGAAGTCCTCCTCGCGGACCCCGAACTCGGCCAGCAGGTCCACGTCGATGGGGTCGATCAGCCGCCCCGGCGCGAAGCCGGGGATGCGTCCCAGGTGGAGCACGCCCAACTCGGGGGCGCGGCCGCCGGAGCCGGCCATGGCCAGCTTGGTGTAGTAGGGCTCGCCGGCGGCCAGCGTGGTGTCGCGGACCTCGATCCCCGGGTGCTCGTCCCGGAAGACGTCGAGCATGGCGCGCATGTTGGCGCCGTCGCCCCCGGTGAACGGGTTCCAGAACCGGACCCGGTTGTCGGCGGCGCCCAGCGAGGCCGCCGAGCCACAGGCCGAGGTGCCACCGAGCGCGGCGAGACCCCCCAGTCCGGCCAGGCCGTGCAGGAGTTGACGCCGCGAGAAGCCTGGCGGCGACAGGGAACCTGGGGACATAGTTCACCCCTCGTTCGGAATGTCGGACGTTGACCGGATATCCGAACCGCAAACTATGAGCCCGCCGCAGGGCGGTCAACAGCTTGAACCAAAAACCGCAGAAACTCTAGAAGTTCCGCCAGAAACCAACAGGTCAGCGGGCGGGGCGCCCCGCCGCGCGGCGAAGCGCCCCGCCACCGGCGGGTGGTCAGCCCTCCAGGGCGACCAGCATCTTCCCGACATTGCCCCCGCGCATCATGGCGAGAAACGCCTCCGTCGCCCGCTCGATGCCCTCGAACACCGTCTCCCGGTACCGCAGTTGACCGGAGCGCACCCACTCAGCCGTCTGCCGCAGGAACTCCGCACGCCGCGCCTGGTGATCCGTCACCAGAAAGCCCTCGACCCGCAGCCGCCGGCCCAACACCAGGCCCAGGTTGCGCGGCCCCGGCACCGGCTCGGTCGCGTTGTAGGAGGAGATCAGCCCGCAGACGGCCACCCGGCCGAAGACGTTGAGCGCGTCCAGCGCGGCCTCCAGGTGATCGCCGCCCACATTGTCGAAGTAGACGTCGATCCCCTCGGGGGCGGCCTTCGCCAGCTGCTCGCCGACGGGCGCCGCCTTGTAGTCGATGGCCGCGTCGAAGCCGAACTCCTCGGTCAGCAGCCGCGCCTTCTCCGGCCCGCCCGCGCTGCCGATCACCCGGCTCGCCCCCAGCAGCCTGGCGAGCTGCCCGGCCGGGCCGCCCACCGCGCCGGCGGCGCCCGAGACGAAGACGACATCCCCCTCCCTGACCCGGGCGATGTCCTTCATCCCCACATAGGCGGTGAGCCCGGTCATCCCGAGCACGCCGAGGAACGCCGTGTCGGGCACGCCGAGGTCCCGGGGCACCACAGCGGCGTCGGCGGCCGGCAGGGTCGCGAACTCCCGCCAGCCCAGCTGGTGCACCACCAGGTCGCCGACCGCGACGCCGTCGGCCCGCGAGGCCACCACCTCGCCCAGCGCGTCCCCGAGCATCGGCTCGTCGAGTTCGAAGGGCGCGACATAGGACCTGCCGGCGTTCATCCGGCCGCGCATATAGGGGTCGACGGAGAGATACCGGTTGCGCACCAGGATCTCCCCCGCGCCCGGCTCGCTGACCGGCGCGGTGCGCAGGGCGAAGTTCGCGTCGGTCGGCCAGCCTGTCGGGCGCGCGACCAGATGCCACGCGCGGCCGGTGGTGGGCAGGGTGCTGGGCAGGGCCATGGGGAACCGCCTCCTGAGACGTCGTTGTTCGCGGTGACCGCGCCGCGCGCGCCGGCGCGGTTACGGCCCCCGGGGCAACGAGCGCCCGCCCCCCGCGCATTCCGGTGCGCGCCAACTCCCCCTCGAACGGGCTGAGTTCAGCCAGGTTCAGCCGGATTCAGCCGGCGAACGCCGGCTGCGGCAGCCCCCGGCCGATGCCGGGCAGCACCAGCAGCGAGCCGGCCAGCGGCTCGGCCTCCGGCTGGATGCCGATCCGCGCGGTGCTCACATACAGGTCGGTCAGCCCGGGCCCGCCGAACGCGCACGCGGTGGTCCTGGTGGCCGGCAGCTCCACGGTCCGGTCCAGCGCCCCCTCGGGGGTGAACCGCCGCACCGCGCCGCCGTCCCAGAACGCCACCCACAGGCAGCCGTCCGCGTCCACCGTCATCCCGTCGGGGAAGCCCGACAGCCGCCCGGTGTCCACCAGCACCCGCCGCTCGGCGATCGAGCCGTCCTCGGCGACCGCGCAGGCGTCGATGCGACGCGTCGGGGTGTCGATGTAGTAGAGCGTGCCGCCGTCCGGGCTCCAGCCGAGCCCGTTGCTGACCGTCACCTCGGGCAGCACGGTCGTCACCGCGCCGTCCGGCGCGACCCGGATCAGGGAGCCGCCGCCCGGCCGCTCGTCGTACCGCATGGAGCCGGCCCACAGCGAGCCGTCGGGCGCGACGGCCGCGTCATTGCCCCGCCGGCCCGGCACCGCCTCGCGGTGCAGCCAACGGAACGCGCCGTCCGCTTCGTACACCCCCACCCCGTCGCGGAGGTTGACCACCAGGCCGCCGCCCCGCCGGGGCTTGGCCGCGCCCACGTGCTGCTCGGTGGGCAGCACCACCCGGCGGCCCGTGGCCGGATCGAACGAGTGGACGCGGGCGGAGAGGATGTCCACCCACAGCAGCCGCTCGGCGGCGGGGTCCCAGGTCGGCCCCTCCCCCAGCTCGGCCCGTGCTCGAACCGCGATCTCCCAGCCGTGTGCCACGGCGACTCCCCTTCCCCGCCTGCTGTTCGCGTACTGTGCCGAAGCGCCCCGTGCCGGCGCGCGCACGGTGTTCGCGCGCCGCCGGAAGGTGCCGTCAGCCGGCCCGGTGGTGGCCCAGCCGTTCGGAGAGCCGCCCCGCGCCCTCCCGGGCCAGCTCGGTCAGCTCCCGCTGCCGCGCCTCGCTCCAGCGGATCATCGGGACCGAGACGCTCAGCGCCGCGACCACCCGGCCCGAGCGGTCGCGCACCGGCGCGGCCACGCAGGTCACGTCGGCGTTGGACTCCTGGCTCTCGGTCGCGACCCCGCGCTCGGCGATCTCGGCCAGGGCCCTGCGCAGGGTCGCCACGTCCGTGATCGAGTTGGGCGTCATGGCCGGCAGCTCGCCCTCGGGCAGCCGCGCGTCCAGCTCCTCGGCGGAGAGCGAGGCCAGCAGCATCTTCCCGACGGCGGTGCAGTGCGCCGGCAGCCGCCGGCCAGCGGCCGAGACCATCCGCACGGCGTGGGTGCTGTCGACCTTGGCGATGTAGATCACGTCGGTGCCCTCCAGCACCGCGACATGGACCGTCTCCCCGCAGGTCTCGGCGACCGAGCGGGCGACCTGCTGCCCCTCGGCGGCCAGGTCCAGCTGCTCCGCGTACCGGCTGCCGAGCTGGTAGGTGCGGACCCCCAGCCGGTAGCGGCCCGGCTGCTCGGCCACCGGCACCAGATAGGAGCGCGCCGCCAGCGTGGTCACCAGCTCGTGCACCGTGGTGCGCGGGAGTTGGAGACGGCGGGTGATCTCGGGCGCGGACAGCGTTCCGTCACCTTCGAGAAAGAGTTCCAGTATGTCCAGTGCCCGGCTGACCGCCGGTACCCGTCTCCCCATGCCCGTTGCCTCCCCGACCGCACCGGTCCTGCTCCACCATGTTCGCGCTGTTCGGCATCCCGACCATGCGACGACATGCCGAACACCACGCTAGCCATCGGCGCGACTCTCGGCAATGCCCACCCGATGTCCGGGACTCCCGGACGCCCTCCCCACCGACCGGACCCGAGGCGGAGGCGACGGGGCCGGCCGGTTCAGCGGCCGGTCAGCGGGTGCCCCAGTCGTCGGCGAGCGAGGCGTCGGCGGCCTCGCGCCCGCCGCTCACCGCCCGCAGCCGCCCGGCGACGCCCTCGGGGAGGCGGTCCCCGGCCCGGTCGGCGACCACCTCGGCCGCCTTGGCGGCAGCCTGCCGCCCGGCGTGCGCGGCGGAGTCGACGCTGTTCCGCACGGCGGGGTTGGTCCGCAACCGCTCGGCCGCCGCCGCCAGTTGCTCGTAACGCTCACGCCCGGCCCTGGCACCCAGGACGTACCCGACCGCCACTCCCGCGATGAACACCAGCTTGCGCATGGGATGCTCCTCTTCTCGCTTCCGTTGATCTTCTCCTGACCCGCCGGGCCCTCCATAAGCGGGTGGCTCGGATACGGATTTCGAAGCACCCCCTCACATGCGCTAATGTATGGCCCGCAGCGCGGTGTCGCCTCCGCCCCGGTGGTGGCCGACTCCGAGCGGAGCAGTCCCCTGTAGCTCAATTGGCAGAGCAGCCGGCTGTTAACCGGCAGGTTACTGGTTCGAGTCCAGTCGGGGGAGCATCACTCCAAGGGCCCCGTTCGGGGCCCTTCGTCGTATCCGCGGCATCTCTCCCCGAACCCCGGGAACCGATCACCCCGTGCCCGGTGTCCCTGCCTGCGTACGCCCGGGCCGGCCCGGGCGGCAGATCGTATGAGCAGCTATGCTGCGGCAGACGGCGCGCACAGATGTGCGCGGCACGCCGAGAAGGGGCAGTAGCTCAGCCGGTTAGAGCAACGGACTCATAATCCGTCGGCCGTGGGTTCGAGTCCCACCTGCCCCACCTTCTCGCAGCGCGAAGCCCGCGCGAGGACACGCCCCCGGCGCGCCGAACCGCCGGCCGCGCGGGCCGACGGGCCGCCCGGCTCACTCCAGGGCGGCGGCCGGGAGGCGTGCGCCTGGCCCTGCGGTGGAGTCACGGACGCTCAGCCCGGTGCGCAGGACCACCGTCTGGAGCGGCTTGGCGGAGCCGGCGATGCGCTCCTGGAGGAGGGTCGCCGCAGTGAACCCCAGCTCGTAGGACGGGAGTTCGACGGTGGTGAGGCTCGGCCGCACCAGCCCGGCCCAGGGCACGCCACCGAAGGAGAGCACCCCGAACCCGGGGGGCGTGCGCCCGGCCGCGCGCAGTGCCTCCAAGGCGCCGACCGTCATCAGGTTGTTGGCGACGAAGGCGGCGTCCGGCGGCCGTTCCATGGCAAGCAGGTCAGCCATCGCGGAACGGCCGCCGCCCACGCGGAAGTCGGCGTGCCGGACATAGGCGGTCAGCAGGTCGTCGGGCCCGTCGGACGGCAGGGTGCCGTCGGCCAACGCGTCGCGGATCGCGGCGCGGTAGCCGGCCAGCCGCTCCTCCGAGGTGGAGGCGCCCTCGGGGCCGGTGACGCAGGCGACGCGTCGGTAGCGGGAGCGCAGCAGGTGCTCGGTCGCGGCCTCGCCGCCGTGCTGGTTGTCCACCAACACGGCATCCACGGACGCCCCCTTGGGCCTGCGGTCCACGGCCACCACCGGCATCCCCCGGGCGGCCAACGGGGAGAGGTCGGTCCCGACGCGGGAGGCGGCGGCGACGATGACGCCGGCCATCTGCTCGGCCAGCGCTATGCCGAGGTAGCGGCGCTCCTTGTCGACGTTCTCGTCGGTGTTGCACAACACCACGGACAGACCGGTCTGTTGGGCCGCGTCCTCGACGCCCCGGGCCAGCGAGGTGAAGAACGGGTTCTCGATGTCGGGGATCAGCAGCCCGATCACACTGCCGCGCTGCTTGCGCAGCGACTGGGCCACGCGGTTGGGCTCGAAACCCAGCTCGGCCGCCGCGCGCCTGACCCGGGCGGCGCGCTCGGGGGTGACCCGGCCGCCGTTGAAGACCCGGGAGACGGTGGCCGGCGAGACGCCGGCGGCCCGGGCCACGTCCGTGATGGTCGTCATGCGCTCCGCATCCCCACCCCGGTTCGCCGACCGGGCTCTTGACACCGCTGTAGGGCGACCCTATGTTCGCGTGAAATGGATTTCAAGCGAGGTCGGGCGAACCTCGGGAAATCTCGACGCGCAGCCCCATACAACCCGTTCTCTCACTGCGGGATTACGCTTCCCCATCTTTGAAATCGATTTCACGCACCGGGGGTTCCCGTTTCTCCGCTACCGGCCCGAGGGGTGACCTGAAAGACGATGACGTACCTGGGAGTTGGACTCGAAGGACTGGCCCGCCGGCGCCGGGCGGTGACCCGTTCCCTCAGCGCCGAGAACGTCACCGGCGCCAAGGGGGCCGGCGGCATGGCCACGGAGGGAACGGGCGCCCGCGCGGCGAGCCTGCTGGGGCGCGGCTGGAAGGTCTCCCCCAGCATCGAGATCGCGCCGGGCGAGACCGCCACCCTGGCGGACGTCGAGGGCCCGGGCACCATCACGCACCTGTGGTGCACCACGTCCCCGCACCGGGCGTGGCGCGGCACGCTGTTGCGGATGTACTGGGAGGGCGAGGAGAGCCCGGCCGTCGAGGTGCCGCTGGGCGACTTCTTCTGCAACGGCTGGAACGCCTTCAGCCAGGTGTCGTCCGTGCCGGTGGCCGCCAACCCCAACGGCGGGTTCAACGCCTACTGGCCGATGCCGTTCCGCGCGGCGGCCCGCGTCACGTTGGAGAACCTGTCGGCCGAGACCGTGACCCTCTACTACCAGATCGACTACGAGCTGACGGAGGCGGACGAAGCGCCGGGTGAGGACGAGGCGTCCTGGTTCCACGCGGTGTGGCGGCGCAGCCGTCCGGTGCCCGAGGGGGAGGTGCACACGCTGCTGCCGGGGGTGCGCGGCGCCGGGCACTACGTGGGGACCTACCTCGCCTGGGGCGTCAACAGCCCGGGCTGGTGGGGCGAGGGAGAAGTCAAGTTCTACCTGGACGGCGACGAGGAGTTCCCCACCATCTGTGGCACGGGCACGGAGGACTACTTCGGCGGCGCCTGGAACTTCGACGTCCCCGGGCAGGGCTACACCGCCTACTCCACGCCCTACCTGGGGCTGAACCAGATCCTGCGCCCCGACGGGCTGTACGCCAGCCAGCAGCGGTTCGGGATGTACCGCTGGCACATCCCCGACCCGGTGCGGTTCGCCGAGGACCTGCGGGTGACCGTGCAGAGCCTGGGCATCGGCCCCGGCCACCACAACGGGCTGCCCCACCGCTACCGGCCGACCAGCGACGACATCGCGTCGACCGCGCTGTTCTACCTGGACGCGCCGAGCGCCCCGGGACCCCGGCCGGCCGCGCCCACCCTGCTCGCGCTCGAAGTGGACTGAAGACGGCCCCCACATCCGACTCCAAGGACGGGAGCACGGACCATGCTCCAGCACGACAACGACGTCGCGCGCCCCACCCGGCCGCCGGGCCGCGGCAGTTCGCGCCGGGGCTTCCTCGCGCGGGCGGCGGGCGCGGCCACGGCCGCCGCGACCCCGGCGCTGCTCACGGGGTGCGGCACGGCCGGCGGCAGCGGCTCGGCGCTGACCTTCTGGAACTTCTACGCGCCGCAGAACACCGACGACCCGGCCGTGCGGCGGCAGGCCCGGTGGTTCGTCGACCTGGTGGCGGAGTGGAACGCCACCCACGACCGGCGCGTCGAGCTGGTCTTCGTCCCCGGCACCACCTACACGGACGGCTTCAAGCTGCCGTCCGCGTTCGCCGCCGAGGCGGGCCCCGACATCTTCCTGCTCTCGCCCGGCGACTTCCTGCGCTACTACAACGGGGGCGTCCTGGCGGACCTCACGCCGTACCTGGAGCGGGAGGCCATCGCGGACTTCGGGATCGCGCTGGACACCCGCACCGTGGACGGCCGGGTCCACGCGCTGCCGATGGAGGTCGAGCCGCTCGCCGTCTACTACTCGGTCGCCGCCTTCGAGCGGGCCGGGCTCTCCGAGGGGGACATCCCCACCACCTGGGACCAACTGCTCGACGTCGGCGACCGGTTGCGCGGCGACACCCGCGCGGGGATGGTCTTCGACACCGAGCCCGGCTACTACCAGAACTTCACCTGGTACCCGTGGATGTGGCAGGGCGGCGGCGAGATCCTCGGCGAGGACGGCTCGGTGACGGTGAACTCGCGCGCCACCCGCGCGGCGCTCCAACTGTGGCAGGACGCCGTCGAGTTCGGCATCGCGCCGCGCACCCTGCCGGCGGCCGGCGACGTGATCAGCGCCTTCCGTGGCGACCACGTCGCGATGTGGCAGTCCGGCATCTGGGAGGTCTCCAGCTTCCGCGCCTACGCCCCGGACTTCGAGTACGGGATCTTCCGGCTGCCGGTGCCGGACGGCGGCACGTACACCACGGCCATGGGCGGCTGGGCGTTCTGCGCCAACGCCCAGGGGCGCGACCCCGAGACGGCCGCCGAGTTCTGTGCCTGGGCGCTGGGCACGATGGACGAGCGCTGCATCGACCGGATGGTCGAGTGGTGCGTCGGCGCCAAGTCGGACATCGCGCCGCGCGACACGGTGCTGGAGCGGGGCGAGGCGGCCGGCGGCTACGACCTGTGGGCGATGCGGAAGTTCAAGGACGAGATCCTTCCCGGCGGGCGGCCCGAACCGCGCTATCCGCCGGTGGTCTACAAGGCCGTCTCCGACGCCATCCAGGGCGCCATGCTCGCCGGCCGGGACGTGGCCGGCGAGGCGGAGCGGGCGGCGGCCTCCATCGACGCCTATGTCAGGAGCTACGAGGGGGCGAGTCTCCTATGACCGGGGTGATCGCGCCCGAGGAGCGGACGGCCGCCCCCGGGAAAGGGGCGCCGCGCCGTCGGGGGCGGCGCGCGTTGAGCAGGCGGCACCGCGAGTGGGTGGCGGCCGGGCTGTTCCTCGCGCCGGACGTGCTGGGGCTGTTGGTCTTCGTCGGCGTCCCGATGGTGCTGTCGATCGCGCTGGGCTTCTTCCAGGTCAGCGGCTTCGGTTCCTACACGTGGGTCGGGCTCGGCAACTACGAGCGGATGATGAACGACCCGCTGTTCTGGGAGTCGATGCGGATCACCGGGCTGTATGTGGTGGTGCTGGTCCCGGTGTTGTTCGGGGTGAGCCTGGGCCTGGGTCTGCTGGTGAAGCAGCGGCTGCCGGGCATGGCGGTCTACCGGGCGGCGCTGTTCCTGCCGTATGTGATCAGCCTCGTCGTGGTCGGCCTGCTGTGGAAGTTCATGTTGGACGAGCAGGTGGGCGTCGTGAACCGCGCGCTGCGGACCGTCGGCCTGGAGGGCGAGTCCTGGCTGGGCGACCCCGACTTCGCCCTGCTCTCCGTCATCGCCGTCATGGTCTGGGTGATGATGGGCTACTACATGATCATTTTCCTGGCGGGGCTCCAGGACATCCCCACCGAGTACTACGAGGCGGCCCGGATCGACGGCTCGGGCCCGTGGTCGACGTTCCGCCACATCACCTGGCCGCTGCTCCGCCCCACCAGCTTCTTCGTGCTGCTGATGTCCACCGTCGCGGCCATCACCGGCGGCCTCGACCTGATCTTTGTGCTCACCAACGGCGGGCCGGCCAACGGCACCTCGCTGGCGATCTTCTACATCTACCAACAGGCGTTCGGCTTCGGCGAGTACGGTTACGCCTCGGCCATGGGCTCGTTCCTCGTGCTGGTCATGGTCGCGTTCTCCGCGGTGATCTTCGCGGTCACGCGCGGCGGGAGGTTCGACCATGACGGCTGAGAACCGGATGCGACGACCCGCGCTGACCGCCCTGGCGATCGTGCTGTCGGCGGCGAGCGTCTTCCCCGTGCTGTGGATGGCGACCTCCTCGCTCAAGCCGCGCGACACCGTCACCGACGGGCGGCTGATCCCCCGCGAGGTCACCTTCGACAACTTCGTCTACGTCTTCACCGAGGTGCCGTTCGCCCGCTACCTGTGGAACAGCTTCTTCGTCTCCGCCGTGATCACCGTGGCGGCGCTGCTGTTCCACTCCATGGCGGCCTACGCGCTGGCCCGCCTGCGGTTCCCCGGCCGGGAAGCGATCTTCCTGTCGATCTTCGCCACCCTGCTGGTCTCCGCGCCCGTGGTGCTGATCCCGCTCTTCCTGGTGGCCCGCGAGCTGGGCCTGCTGGACAGCTACGCGGGGCTGATCATCCCGGCGATCTTCAACGCCTTCGGCATCTTCCTGCTGCGCCAGTTCTACCTGGCCTTCCCCCGGGAGATCGAGGAGGCCGCGATCGTCGACGGGGCCGGCCACTGGCGGATCTACTGGAGCATCGTGCTGCCCATGTCGCGGCCGATCCTGGCGGCGCTGACCGTGTTCTTCTTCCTCGCCAACTGGAACGCGTTCGTCTGGCCGTTGGTGGCCACCAGCAGCGAGGAGCTGACGGTGGTGCAGCTGGGCATCGCGTCCTTCCAGACGCAGTACGCCTCCAGTTGGAACTACATCCTGGCCGCCGCCACCGTCGCGGCGCTCCCCATGCTGGCGCTCTTCTTCGCCTTCCAGCGCCAGATCGTCGAGTCCATCAAGACGTCGGGGCTCAAGTCCTGACGGACCCGTCGCCTGCCGGACGCGGGGCGCGCGCGGCACACTGGGGACCCGTGAAGCCGGCCGCCGTGAAGGAGCCCCGCGTGACCCTGCTGCTCGGCATCGACATCGGCACCTCGGGCGCCAAGGGCGTGCTGGTGCGGCCCGGCGGGGAGTTGGTGGCCACGGCCGCCCGTGAGCACCGCACCGCGACGCCGCGCCCGGGCTGGGTGGAGCACGACGCCCTGGACGTGTGGTGGGCCGATTTCCTCGCGTTGAGCGGGGAGTTGACGGCCCGCGCCGGCGGCGAGGAGATCGCCGGCGTCGGGGTCAGCGGCATCGGCCCGTGCCTGCTGCCGGCGGACGCCGAGGACAACCCGCTGCGGCCGGCGATCCTCTACGGCGTGGACACCCGCGCCGGGCGGCAGATCGACGCCCAGCACGCCCGCTTCGGCGAGGCGGCCGTGCTGGCGCGCTGCGGCTCGCGGCTCACCAGCCAGGCCGTCGGGCCGAAGCTGGCCTGGGTGCGGGAGGAGGAGCCGGCGGTGTGGGCGGCCACCCGCCGCTGGTACATGGCGACATCGTTCCTGGTGCGGCGGCTGACCGGGGCGTATGTGCTGGACCACCACTCCGCCAGCCAGTCAACGCCGCTCTACGACCCGGCGGCGGGCGCCTGGATCGAGGACTGGTGCGAGGAGATCGCCCCCGGCCTGGAGTGGCCCGAACTGCGGTGGCCGGCCGAGGTCGCCGGCGAGGTCACGCGGGAGGCGGCGGCAACGACCGGGCTGCGGGCCGGAACTCCCGTGGTGGCGGGCACCGTTGACGCCTGGGCCGAGGCCACGGCCGCCGGCGTCAGCCGGCCCGGCGACCTGATGCTGATGTACGGCTCGACGATGTTCCTGGTGAACGTCGTCACCGGGCCCCGGCCCACGCCCCACCTGTGGACGACGCGGGGCGTCTTCCCCGGCACCTCCTGCCTGGCCGGCGGGATGGCCACCTCGGGCGCGGTCACCGGCTGGCTGCGGGACCTGACGGGCGCGGCGTTCGACACCCTCGTCGAGGAGGCGGCGGCGATCGGGCCGGGCGCGGAGGGGCTGGTGATGCTGCCGTACTTCGCCGGCGAACGGACCCCGCTCCTCGACCCGGACGCCCGGGGCCTGGTGCTGGGGCTGACGCTGCGCCACGGCCGGGGCCATCTGTACCGGGCGGCGCTGGAGGCCACGGCGTTCGGGGTGCGGCACAACCTGGAGGTGATGGCCGCCTCCGGCGGGGAGTTGGGGCGGCTGGTGGCGGTCGGCGGCGGCGCGCGGGAGCTGTGGACGCGGATCGTCTCGGATGTCACGGGCCGGGCGCAGGACGTGCCGCGCCACACGATCGGCGCGCCGTACGGGGACGCGTTCCTCGCCGCCGTGGGCACCGGGCTGGCGGCGGCCGGGGACCTGCCGGCGTGGAACCCGGTCGAGCAGACCGTGACCCCCGACCCGGCGGTCACCGCCCGCTACGACCGGTTCTACGCGCTCTACCGCGACCTCTACCCCGCCACCCGCGAGGCCGCGCACGCCCTGGCGGCCGAGCAGCGGGCGGCCGTGGCCGAGGACCGGGGCTGACCGCCGGCCGGGCACCGGGCCGGCGGGGATGCCGTGGTCAGGGCTTGCGGGCGACCGCGCCGTACTGGTGGACCTCCTCCGGCAGGCCGAGGGCCAGGGTGTCGGGCCGCCAGCGGGAGCAGGAGATCAACCCCGGCTCCAGCAGTTCGAGTCCGTCGTAGAACGGCCGCAGCTCCTCCGGGTCGCGCAGGATGTACGGCACCGGGGCCTGCGCGTTGTACCCGGCGATGGCCGCCACATAGTCCTCGCTGGTGCTGGTGCTGTCGTAGTGCACCAGATAGCTCCCGGACGGCAGGCCGGCGACCAGGCGGCGGGCGATGGACCTGGCCTCGTCGAGGTCCTCGATGTGCCCGAGGATGCCCATCAGCATCAGCGCGACGGGGCGGGTGAGGTCCAGGTGCTCGGCGGCGCGTTCCAGGATGGTCTCGGGTTCCCGGATGTCGGCCAGCAGGTAGCGGGTCGTGCCCTGCGGCGCGCTGGTCAGCAGCGCCCGCGCGTGGGCGATGACCAGCGGGTCCTTGTCCACGTAGAGGGTGCGGGCCCGGGGGTTGGCGCGTTGGGCGATCTCGTGGGTGTTGTCCACGCTGGGCAGCCCCGTCCCGATGTCGAGGAACTGCCGCACGTCGCGCTCCTCCGCCAGGTGCCGCACCGCGCGGGCGAGGAAGTACCGCGCGGCCCGCGCGCCGACGGTGATGCCGGGAAAGCGGTCCCGGAACGCGTCCCCCGCCACCCGGTCCACCTCGTAGTTGTCGCGCCCGCCCAACCAGTAGTTCCAGATCCGCGCGGAGTGCGGCACCGTGGTGTCGATGGCGTCACCGGTGTTCTCGTTCACGTGCTGCTCTTCCTGACGACTGCTGCGCACTGCCGGCCCGCCGGCGCTTCTGCCGCGCGGGCCAAGTGACGATTATGCGCCCGGAGTTCGCTCATCCGCACGGCGACGGGGCGCCGCCGGCCGAGGCGGCCGGCCGGGCGCCGGACGGGCCGCCGTTCCCCAACCGGTCGCCCGGGCCCGGCCGTTGGCGTCGGGTCAGCCGTACCCGACCACGCCGAGCGTGCCGATCCAGACCACGGCCAGCGTCTGCAACACCCGGTCGCCCAGGACGACCTCCTCGGGTTCGCCGGCCCGCCCCCGGTCGACCTCCATGGCATAGCGCAGCACCGCCATGACGAACGGGGCGATCGACAGCAGCGGCCACACCGCGCTGTTCTCGGCCTCCCGGATCTCGAACGCCCACATGCTGTAGGTGGTGACGAGCACCGTGGCCGAGAGCGCCCACACGAACCGCAGGTAGGAGGCCGAGTACGCCTCCAGCGACCGGCGGAACCCGGTGTGGGTGCGCTCGGCGAGCATCCGCTCGGCGTAGCGCTTGCCGGTCACCATGAACAGCGACCCGAAGCCGGCGACCAGCAGGAACCACGGCGAGAGCGCGATGCCGGTGGCCACTCCCCCGGCGATGGCGCGTAACAGGAAGCCGGCGGAGACGCAGCAGATGTCGAAGACCGGCTGGTGCTTGAGCCAGAGGCAGTACGCGAGCTGGATCACCACATAGGCGCCGAGCAGCGCCGCCAGCTCCCAGCGGGCCAGCGCGGCCAGCGCCACCGCCCCGGACAGCAGCACCCCGGCGACGGCGAGCGCCAGTTGGACCGGCACGACGCCGGCCGCTATCGGCCGCTCCCGCTTGGTGGGGTGCGCCCGGTCGGCCTCGACGTCCCTGGCGTCGTTGACGAGGTAGATCCCGGAGGCGGCCAGGGAGAACGCCGCGAACGCGATCGCCAGGCGCGGTCCGGTGCCGCCGTCCAGCAGCGCGCCGGCGGCGAACGGCGCGGCGAGCACCAGGACGTTCTTCGTCCACTGGCGCGGGCGCATCGCGCGGAGCAGCCCCATGGCGGTGGTGCCGGGGCGGGCGGGCGCGCCGGTCTGGGTCGTCGCGCTCACGCGGCCTCCCCGTTCGGTCGGCTTCCGGGCGGGGACGCGGGTCGGTGCCCGAGGGGCACGCCGGAGGCGGCCCGGTCGAAGAGTTCCTGGTAGGCGTCCAGGCAGGCGGCGACGCCGAAGCGGTCGCGCGCCTCCTTGGCGTGCACGGCCCGCTGTTCGGCGGGCAGGTCGCGCAGCTCCTCGACCGCCCGCCAGATCGCGTCCGGGTCGCGGGGCGGCGCGAGCCGGCCGAAGCCGGTGGCCACCACGGGGTACCGGCCGCCCGGCAGGTCGGAGGTGACGCAGGGAACGCCGGCCATCATGGCCTCGGCCTGCACGATGCCGAAGGACTCGGCCACCGAGGGCAGCGCGAAGACGTCGATCGAGGCGTAGAAGTCGGCGATCTGCCGGCCCTTCAGGAAGCCCAGCAGGGTGATCCGTTGGTCGTCGCCGATGGCTGCCCGCACCTCGGCGACGGCGCTCCGGCCGCGCACGTCCTGATGGTCGCCGCCGATGAGCAGCCGGTCCTGGGGCGCGGCGTGCCGGCGGAAGGCGCGCACCAGGTACGGGATGCCCTTGTCCTCGACGATGCGGCCCAGGAACCCGACGTGCAGCCCGTCGGACGAGCGGTGGACGGGCCGGCCGTCCTCGCGGTGCACGCAGGGCGCGGAGATCGCCTGCCACGGGCGGCCGCGGATCACCGGCCACTGCGACGAATATCTGGCCTGGTCCTCGCTGTTGACGACCACGGCCGTCGAGCGGGCGAGCGCGCGCCGGGCCGAGCGGTTGACGGCCGCCACCTGGAGCGGGGTGGTCAGCGTGCGGGGCACCCAGACGTCGATGTGGTAGGTGCTCACCACGGGGACGTTCCCGCAGCGGGCCGCGATCCAGGCCGCCTCCAGCATCGGCAGGTGCAGGTTGAGCACGCGGGAGCGGCGGGCGACTTGGGCGACCAGCCTCGGGAAGCCGGGGGCGACCACGCCCCGGCCGACCTGGGCGAGGACGGGGGCGCGGAACACCTCGACGCCCGCGATCCGTTCGCGGCGCGGCAGGGAGCGGTCGTGGCGGGAGGTGACGACAGCGACGGACCGGCCGCGCGCGGCCAGCCCCTCGGCGAGCACCCGGGCCACCTCGGTGAGCCCGCTGACGTAGGGCGCGTAGTAGTTGAGGGCGATGCAGACGTCGTAGCGCGGGTCTTCCGTTCGCGCGTCGTTCACGGTCCTGCTCCTTCCGGGACGGGAACGCCGGCCCGCTGGGGTGCGCGCCGGTCGGCGAGGGTGGCCGCGAGGGCGACCAGGCACTCGCCGAAGAGGGTGAGCAGCCGGCTGGCGGCGGCGACCACGCCGGCGGCCGGCAGCGGCAGCAGGGTGGCCAGCACGCCGACGAGCACGGCCTCCCGGGCGCCGAGGCCGCCGGGCGCGATGACGACGAGGCTGCCGACGACGGTCGCCAGGGCCAGCCCGCCGACGGCGGGCGCCAGGGCCGCCAGCGCGGGCGCGCCCAGCGCCAGCGCGAGGAACCACACGTGCAGCCCGGTGACGACCCAGCCGAGTACCGACAGCAGCAGGCAGGCACGGACCGCGCCGGGCCGCACCCGCTCCGCCGGGCCGCCGGTGACCCGGGCCAGCAGCCGGCCCAGCCCGTGGGTGATCAGCCGGGGCCTGGCCAGCACGGCGAGGAACGCGGCGGCGAGCGCCGCGACCAGCGCGGTGGGCCAGGGGCCGCTGGCCCAGCCGCCGCCGAGCACGGCGACCGTGCCGACCAGCGCGCCTGCGCTGAGCGACGCCCCCAGGCTGACGGTGAAGGCGGTGACGACCAGCAGCCGGGGAACGCCCCGCCGCCCCGCCAGTTCGGCCTGCACCATCGCGGGCCACAGCGAGCCCGGCAGGTACTTGCCGAGCTGGCCCACCAGGCACACCCGCAGGCAGGCGCGCAGCGGCAGTTGGGCCCCGGTCCCGCTCAGCGCGGCCCGCCAGGCCAGCGCGGCGACCACCGCGCCGGCCGAGGTCGCCAGCAGCGCGGCGGCCAGCGGCACGGGGTGCAGGGAGCGGGCGGCGTCGAACGTCTCGGCGCCGTTGCCGACCAGCCAGGCGACCAGCCCGGCCAGCACGGCCACCAGCGCCAGGGCGGTCCAGACCGCACGCGCCGGCCGGCGGGCGGGGCGGGCCGCCCGGTCAGAACGCCAGCTTCGCGACACGGAGGGCCCCCTCCCGCCAGGGTGAGCGGTGGGTGCGCCCGGCGGGGGTGGCGGCCAGGGCCGCCTGGTTCTCCCGCCACCAGCGGTAGGTGCGCAGGATCGACGCGCGGTTGGACCAGCGGGGCCGGAAGCCCAGCACGGCGGCGGCCCGGTCGGTCGTCACATAGGAGTCGCGACGCAGCTTGGCCAACAGCCGGCCGTACACGGGCGAGAGCCCGGTGGAGTCCAGCAGGCGCAGCAGCGGCAGCGCCGGCGCCGCCGGCACGGAGCGGATGCGGCGGCCGTAGCCGGCCTCGTCGAGGACCGCCTGGAAGTCCTCGGCGAGGGTGCCGAACTCGGTCGCGGCGATGTTGACGTCGGTGTTCACCCGCTTCGCCGGGCCGCGCACGGCGGCGCAGGTCGCGGCCACCAGGTCCTCGACGTCGAGCATCTGGGTGCGCACCCGCCCGCCGTCGAGGAGCGGGAAGTGCCGGCCCTCGTCGGCCCACTGGAAGAGCATGGCGAAGAGGCCGAGGCGCTGCGGGCCGAGGAAGGTCTTGGGCCGCAGCACCGGCACCGTCAGGCCCTCGGCGCGGGCCGCGCGGCAGGCCAGCTCGGCCTCGATCTTGGCCCGGCTGTAGGGGTCGACGGGCCCGAAGTCGGCGGTCTCCGGGGTCGGTACGTGCTCCGGCAGGCCGTAGACCGCCGTCGAGGAGACGTGCACCACGCGCGGCACGCCGGCCGAACGGGCCGCCGCCAGCACCGACTCGGTGCCGCGCACGTCGACGTCGACGATCTCGGCGGCCGGGTAGCTGGGCAGCGCGGCCGCCGCGTGGACCACGACGTCGGCGCCGGCCACGGCCGCGCGCACGGCGGCGGCGTCCCGCACGTCGGCCCGCACCGTGCGCGGCCGGGGGCCCGGCGCCCCGGCGGGCGCCAGGTCGTGCACCTCGGGGGCCACGTCCAGGGCGACGACGGAGTCGCCGTCGGCCACCAGCCGTTCGACCAGGTGCCGGCCGAGCATTCCGGCGGCCCCGGTGACCGTGACCGTGAGCGGGGTTCGCCGCTCGTCGTCGCGCGTCGGTTCGCCTGCCTGTCGTCCACTCACCGCTGCCTCCGCCCTGGTCGTGGTCGCCCGCCGGGGTGGCGGACCCGCCCGTGCCCCTCGGCCGCCGGGCACCGGTCGCCGGCGCCGGCCGTGGGGTTCGTCCGGCCGCTCACTCCGCCGGCCAGCCGGTCTCGATCGCGCGCAACACGTCCTCGGTGTCCGCGCCGAGGAGCCAGTCGGTCATGCCGGACCAGAACGACCCGGTGCCCACGGCGGACGGCATGAGGTCGGAGCCGTCGAACCTGACGACGGCTTCCGGGTGTTGCAGCAGCTCGGCGGCCAGTCGCTCGGCCTCGCCCGGGATGCGGTCGGCGTCGAGTCCGCCGTTGGGCGAGACCCAACTCCCCAGTTCGGCACGGCTGTTGGCGAACTCGGGGCCGGCCAGGTAGGCCCGCACCGCCTCGACCTCCGGGCGGTCGGCGAGGCCGACGACGAAGTGCCCGCCGACCACCGTGGCGGGCGCCGCCCCGGCGTCGATCGGCGGCAGCGGGAAGGCCGCCACGTCGCCGTCCGCGCCGATGTCGGTGCCCGAAGGCCAGTGGGTCGCGAACGACGACGCCTGGTTGTACAGCGCGCAGCCGCCCTCCAACAGGCGTTGGCCGGCCACCTGGTACGGCGTCTCGGCGATCGCGGCGGCGTCGCCGCCGGCGCCGTCCCCGGCGAGGTCCGGGTCGCGGAGGATCGCGCCGGCCCGCTCGGCCGCCGCCACGACGCGCGGGTCGTCGAACGGGATGGCGTGCTCGACCCAGGCGTCGTAGACCTCGGGCCCCTCGGCGCGCAGCAGCACGTCCTCGATCCAGTCGGTCGCCGGCCAGCCGGTCGCGACCCCGGACTCGATGCCGACGCACCAGGGGGTCGTGCCGGTGGCGGCGATCTCGGCGCTCAGCTCGGTCAGTTCGTCCCAGGTGCGCGGGACGCTCCAGCCGTGCTCCCGGAACAGGGCGGCGTCATACCAGACGAAGCCCTTGACGGTGGCGTCCAGCGGCGTGGCGTACAGCTCGTCGGCGACGGTTCCGTAGGCCAGCCAGCTCGGCGAGAAGTGGGCGCGGGCGGCCGTCGCCACGTCGCCGGCGGCGGGCGCCAGCACGCCCTGCTCGGCGAGGGCGCGGACCAGGCCGGGCTGGGGCACGAGGGCCACGTCCGGCGGGTTGTCCTCGGCGACCAGCTCGCCGATCCGGGTCTCGAAGTCGTCGCTGCCCTCGTAGGCGAGCCGGATGCCGGTGCACTCGGTGAACGTCGCCCAGGACTCCTGGAACCGCTCCGCCTCGGCGCCCCGGACCGGGCTGAACAGGCTGACGGTGCTGCCCTCGTGGCCCTGGTAGGCGGCGTAGGCGGCGCAGGGGTCTCCTTCGCCTGCGGCGGCTTCGGTGGCCTCGGGGTCGGGGGCCGCCTCCTCGGCGGCGGGGGCGGACGAGCAGCCGGCGGCCAGCGCCACGGCGGCGGTGAGGGCGACGACCAGGGTCACCCCACGGGGCGTGGTGTTCAACGGTCTTCCTCCGGTGCGGTCGGCACGGTCAGTTCGAGCAGCTGCGCGGTGTGGTCGGAGTTGCCGCGCGGGTCGAGGAACTCGTAGTTCCGGACGCCGAGTCCGCCGGCGACGAGCGCCCAGTCGTTGCGCCACAGCCGCGGGACGCCGCCGCCGACCCGCCAACTCGTCGGGTGGAGCAGGCCGGTGCTGGCGACGGCGTCGGTGGTGACGTCGAGCAGCGCGCGGTTGTCGCCCATGGCGGGGCTGGTGTTGAAGTCGCCGGCGACGAGCAGCGGCCTGGGGTTGTCCTCGACCGCCTCGGCGAGCGCCCGGTACTCCTCGGCCCGGCGTTGGCCGCGCTCCCTGATCTCGCGGTAGAAGTCCGGCGTCAGCGGGTTCTCCTCCATCATCAGCTGGACGGGCATGTGCACGTTGTAGGTGGAGACCACCTCGCCCCCGACCGCGAGGTCCACGCGCAGCCCGTAGGGCGCGGGGAAGGCGAGCGCCGGCTCGTCGCGGGAGTGCACGACGTCCCGCCCGGCGACCGGCAGCCGCGACAGGGTGAGCAGGGTGCCGTCGGCGACCGCCTCGTACTCGGGGAACGCCTCCCGCACGTCGGCGACTTCGGTGATCGGCACGGGCGTCTCGTCGACGCGCCGCATGTGCTCCTGGAGCAGGTAGACGTCCGCGTCGAGGGACCTGAGGTAGGCGAAGAGCGCGCCCCGGTCGCGGCGGTCGGTCCAGATCCCGTCGCGGTTCTGGGCCCAGTAGTCGGTGTTGAGGGTCACCACCCGCACGGTCGGCCCGGGGCCGGCCGACCAGTCGGGCCCGTCGAGCGCGGCGAGGTTGATGCCGGACCAGGGCAGGCCGACCACCAGGGCGATGGCGGCCCGCCCCAGGACCAGCGGCCGCCAGCCGCGCAGGAACACGCCGGCGGCGAGCAGCAGGAGGGGAACGGCGAGGAAGGTGATCGGCGGCAGCGTCCCGGGGATGACCCAGAGCCAGAAGTTCCCGGTCAGCAGGTTGTGGGCCAGGGCGAAAACCATCCAGGCCAGCGCCGCCGTGGCGACGACGCGCACCAGGAGCGGGCGCGATCGTGGCGGGGCGTCCTCGGGGACGGGCGCGGTCTCGGGGACGGCCTCCGTCTCGGGGACGGCCTCGGACTTGGGGGCCGGCTCGGGCTCGGGGACGGCCTCCGTCTCGGGTACGGCCTCGGACTTGGGGGCCGGCTCGGGCTCGGGCCCCTCGGTGCGGGTGTCGGCGGTGGTGGTCACGAAGCGGTTCTCCTCGGGGGCGCTGAACGGACCGGTTCCCGAGCGGCGCGGGAGCGGACCTCGGCGGTTGCTCTTCGCTTTCGTAACTGCGACATGGCGTGAACCAGGAGTTTGCGGTGACCGGGTGTGGCCGGCAAGGGCGGGCGGTTGTCCCGGACGGCCTGTCCGTCCTTTTCCGGCGCCCTTTTCGGCGTCCTTTACGACGTCTTCTCCGGTGCCTTTTCCGGCGTCGTCGGCGGCCTGTCCGGATGCCCGTCCGGTCCGTCCGGCGCTTTCGGACCGGACAGCGGAACGCACCGGACTGCGTCACTCTTCACGGGGAGTCCGACCAATTTCGTTCATCTGAGGCCGCTTTCATGCCACATGGCATCGAAATTCCGCGAACTCCCCATGAGGAACCGTCCCAACCGGTCCGGGCCGAACTGGGGGACATTCGGGCACCGACGGTCCGCCCGCCCCTCGAAGGGAGCGCCATGGAAGGTGATATGCATCCCATGATTCATCGCCCGTGCAATGGGTCAGGCTTGCGTGGATCGCTCGTTGAGGGGAGATACATGCAGCGCTTCCGATCGCACCCCGACATGCCCTGCCCGCAGCAGATCACCACCGTTGGCGAGTTCGTCCACGCCCTCGGGAAACTCAAGTCCGCCTCGCGCCTCACCTTCCGGCAGTTGGCGGAGCGCGCCTCCCGCTGCGGCGAGTCCCTGCCGCGCAGCACCGTGGCGGACATGCTGAGACGGCCGACCCTGCCACGGGCCGAGCTGGTGGCGGCGTTCGTGCGCGCCTGCGGCTGCTCGCCGGGAGGCGTCGACGCCTGGCTGGCCTCGCACCGCCGGATCGCGCTCCTCGACCGGACACCCCCCGCCGGCCTCCTCCCCTCCCCCGCCCTCGGCGCCAGACCCGGCCGCCCGTCGCCGCCAGCCGGCCGGGCCGCTCCCGGAACGGCGCTGCCCAGTCAACTCCCCTCGGTGCCCGGCGCGTTCACCGGCCGGGAGGCCGAGCTGCGCGCGCTCGACCGGGTCACGACCGGGGCCGACGGCGTCGGCCTGGTGGTGGTCACCGGGGCGCCCGGCATCGGCAAGACCAGCTTCGCGCTCCGCTACGCCCACCAGGTGGCCGAACGCTACGCCGACGGCCATCTCCACCTCGATCTGCGCGGCCACTCGCGCGCCCCGGCGCTGCGGCCGATCGAGGCGCTGGCACGCCTGACGCGCAGCCTCGGCGACGAGGCGTGGCGCGCGCCGGCGACCGAGGAGGAGGCGGCGGCGCGCTACCGGTCCCTGCTGGCCGACCGGAAGGTGCTACTCCTGCTCGACAACGCCGCGTCCGCCGAGCAGGTGCGGCCGCTGTTACCCGGCACGCCGCACGGCCTGACCCTGGTGACCAGTCGCCGGCGGCTCTCAGGACTGCTCATCTGGGAGGGCGCGCACCGGATCAGGCTGGGCGTCCTGCCGGCCGATGACGCCCGCAGGCTGCTGGCCCGGCTGCTCGGCACCCGGCGGGTGGCCGCGGCGCCCGAGCAGACCCAGGCGTTGATCAGCGCCTGCGCCGGCCTGCCGCTGGCCCTGCGGATCGCCGCCACCCAGCTCGCCGACGAGCCCTGGCGCCCCCTCGCTGACTACGTGGCCGAGCTGCGCGGACACGGGCTGGCCGCGCTCTCCCTCAACGACGAACGACGCACCGTCAGTTCGATCTTCGACCTCTCCTACCGGAAGCTCGACGCGGTGACCCGGCGGGTGTTCCGGCTCCTCGGGCTCGTGCCGAGCCGGGACATCACGGTGGACGCCGTGGCGGCCATCAGCGGCACCACACCGGCCACCGCGCGCGGGCTGCTGCGCTCGCTCACCGAGGCGCACCTGCTGGACGAACACGCGCCCGGCCAGTACCGCTTCCACGACCTGCTGCGCCAGTACGCGCGGCAGCTCGCCGAGCTGGAGGACCCGGCCGACGCCCGTGCCGAGGCGCGCGAACGGCTGTCCGCCTGGCTCTACCGCACGCCGACGGCGGCCGGGTAGCCCCCGGCTCCCCGACTCCCCGGCTCGGGTGGCCCGTTCGGTTGCCGAGGCCGACCGACGCATCCCCGCCGCCCGGCACCGGGCGGCGCGGGCGCGTTGTCACGGAAACACAACCAACGGCCGCAAGCGTGGAGCTTTTTCACCCGGGTGCCCTCATCATCTCAAGTCCCCCCACACCGTTGGCCTTTCACCCAGAGGGGGACACCATGACCCATCCGGAACAGCAGCCGGCCCCGTCCGTCTGGAACGGTCCGCACAACCCGACCGGGCCCCGGCCGCCGATGCCGCCGAGTCGACCGAGGCGGACGCGGGCCGTGCTCAGCCACGTGGGCGTCGGCGTCGCGTGCCTGATCATCGGCGCTGCGATCGGCGGGGCGGGCGACGAACCCGCCGGGAACGAGCCGGGCGGGGCGGCGGCCGACCGGGCGGCGCCGGGCGCCGAACCGGAGCCGGCGGCGAGTGCGGGGACCGAGGAGGAGGCCGAGGAGGAGGCCGTCGAGGCCGAGCCGGCCGACGAGGCGTCGGAGGCGTCGGGGGAGACGGAAGAGACGGAAGAAACGGAAGAGACGGAGGCGGACATCACGGAGGAACCGGCCGTGGACGAGGGCGGGCCGGTGACGTCGTTCCGCGACGGGACCTATCTGGTGGGCGTGGACATCGCCGCCGGGGAGTACTTCACCGAGGGGCCGGGCGACGAGGTGTTCTCCGTCTGTTACTGGTCGCGGAACGCCGACTCCAGCGGCGAGTTCGACGCGATCATCGCCAACGGGCTGCCTGAGGGCCCGAGTCGGGTGACGGTCAACGAGGGCGAGTACTTCGAGACCACGGGCTGTTCCTGGGAGCTGCGCTGAGCCGCCCGGTGCCCGTCCCGCGTGGCGGGAGCCGGGTGGGCCTCGGCCTCCCGGACCAGGGCGCCGAGCGCGACCAACAGCACGGCGGCCCCCGTGCCGCACACCATCCGCCAACCGCCGTTACCGATCATCCCGCACGCACCCCCGTACGCACCCGCACGTTCCGCGTCAGCCCGTTGTCGTGAGGACGCCGCCGGTGCGCCGCGCGGTTCCCGGCGGAGCGCGGTGACCGGGCCGGCCGTGGCATCGGGAGCGACTTGACATCGAGAGCGCTTCAACTGGTGCACTGCGGCGGTCCGTCAAGCGATCGCGGCCGAGCGCCGCGCCAGGAGGTGCCACCATGACCGCCCGCGAAGAAGCGTCCCCGGTCACCCTGATCACCGGCGGCGGCAGCGGCATCGGGGCCGCCGTCACGCGGCGGCTGGTCGCCGCCGGGGGGCGCGTGGCCGTGACCGGGCGCGGCACGGCGCGCCTTGACGCCCTCGCCGAGGAAGTGGACTCCCCCGAACGGCTGTTGACCATCCCCGGCGACGCCGCCAACTGGCCGACGGTGCGGGACGCGGTGGCGGCGACGGTCCAACGGTTCGGGCGGCTGGACCACGCGGTGGCCAACGCCGGGTTCGCCAGCCACGACACGGTCACCGAGGGCGACCCGGAGGGGTGGCGGGAGATGGTGCTGACCAATGTCCTGGGCCCGGCGCTGCTGGTGCGGGCCGCCGTGGCGGCGCTGCGGGAGACCGCCGGGCGGATCGTGTTCGTCGGCAGCGTCGCCGGGACGATCCATGTCCCGGGGAACCTGTACGGGGCGACCAAGTGGGCCGTCACCGGGCTCGCCGAGAACACCCGGCGCATGGTGACGGGGGACGGGATCGGGGTCACGCTGATCGCGCCGGGCCGCACCGAGACGCCGTTCTGGGACGGGCTGGGCGAGTTGCCGGACGGGCGGCTGCTCAGCGCGGACGAGGTGGCGGACTCGGTGGTGTGGGCCCTGGGGCAGCCGGCCGGCGTGGACGTGAACACGGTCACCGTGCGGCCCGTGGGTCAGCCGAACTGAACGGGCCCCTGCGGCGTCCCTGTTGGTGGCGGGGTCGGGCACCGGGCGGCCGGGAGGCTGGGCGGCTTTGGCCGGCGCCCCGGGGCGTTGTCAGTGGGCGCCGCTACGATATGGCATCGGAGAGTAACCGTCTGGCCCTCCCCTCGGGGGGAGTTGGGGCGGGCTCGGCAGGGTGCGGGGTCTCAAGGGGGAATCGGGGGCAGGCATGGACGGCACGGGTGAGGGTTTCGGCGGGGCGGGGGCGCCGGTGGCGGCCGGGGCCGGGCAGGGCGCGGGTGTGGCGCGGGTGCCGGGGTGGCGGCGGGTCTCCGCCTGGCTGGTGGACTATGCGCTGGTCATCACGGTGGCGGTGCTGCTGGGCATCCTCACGTTCAACCGGATCAGCGCCATGCTCGGCGATGTCGAGGGGCTGGCGGGGACCGGGGTGTGGAAGGTCGTCACCTCGGACGGCGATCTCGCGGAGGCGGGGCAGGCGTTGGGCGAGTCGCTGTGGCGGCGCTCGATCCGCGCGGTGCAACAGGGCTTCGCGCTGCTGGTGTTGTGTACCTTCCTCTACCAGTTCCTGGCGCTGGCCTTCGCCGGCACCACCCTGGGCAAGGCGCTGTTGGGGCTGCGGGTGAGCGCGGCGGGCGGGGCGGCCGGCGAGGCGCGCCGGCCGACGCGGCGGGCGGCGGCGGTGCGGGCCGCGGTCACCACGGTGGCCGACGTGGGGCTGCTGTCGCTGGCCTGCTGCCTGCTGCTGTCGGGCGCCTTCCTGGCGGCGGGGGTGGTGCTGGTGCTGACGGTGGTCGGGTATCTGGCCAACGCGATACCGGCGTTGCTGGGCGGCCGGCGCTCGCTCGCCGACCGGTTCGCCGGGACGCGGGTGCACGGCGGCCTGCTCGGGACGACGGCCGCGCTGACCGCGCGGTACACGGCGCAGGGCGGCCGGGCCGCCTGGCAGGCGGCGCAGCGCGTCGCGGAGTCGGAGCGCACCAGGGCGGTGCTCGGCCGGGGGCGTCAACTGCTGCCGCAGGGGCGCCGGGAGGGCGCCGACCCACGACCGGCCGACGGCATACCCGGCAGCGGCATACCCGGCGGCGGCGCGCCGGGCGAGGTGCCGGCGGGTGAGGGTGGGCGGCCGGCGGACGACGGGGCCGCGCATCAGAAATGATCACTCTAACAGCGAACATGGTTGGCTCGGACCCCTGTTGAACGGCTTCGCCCGTCGCCTTACGGTCGGTGAGCACAACAGGCCGATCGGGGGCGGCGTCGGAGAGCGGCCTCGCCGGTGGCCAGGGAAGGTGGAAGAGCGCCATGGCCGGGTCACCGTTGGAGGGTTCCCCACGGGGCGGGGTGCCGGGGGTCGAGGCGCCCTCGCTCGTCGAGCCGGAGGAGCTGTGGCGGGGGCCCTGGCTGGGCCCCGTCGATCCGGAGAGCGGGTGTCCCCGGCTGGCCCCGCTGTGGGGCGGCGAGGAGCGGCCGGCCGGGTGGCCGTTGCCGGGGGCCGACGGCGTGGACCCGCTGCGGGGCCGGCTCCGGCTGTCCTCGGAGGACGTCCGGCTGCCCGGGGTGTTGCCGCTGACGCTGGCGCGCCACCACCGGGGGCGGACCAGGGCCGGGCGGGCGTTCGGCGTGGCCTGGGCCTCGACGCTCGACCAGCGGCTGCTGCTGCGGGACGGCTCGGTGCGGCTGGTGACGGAGACCGGCCGGCTGCTGAACTACCCGAGGCCGGAGGCGGGTTCGGGGCAGCCGGTGCTGCCGGAGCGGGGCGGGCGCTGGCCGTTGACCTGGGACGGCACCCCGGGCGGCACGATCACCGTGCACCGGCCCGAGGCCCGACTGACCCTGCGGTTCCGGTCGTTGCCCGGGAGCGGCGGCGCCGAGCTGCCGCTGGTCGCGGTCGTGGACGGCTGGGGCAACGCCCTGGCGATCCGGCACGACGCCGATGGCCGCCCCCGCGAGATCGCGCACAGCGGCGGCCACCGGCTGGGCATCGCGACGGACGGCGCCGGCCGGGTCGTCGAGGTGCGGCTGCTGAGCGCCGCCAACCGGCCGGCCCTGCTGCGGTGCCGCTACGACCAGGCGGGCAACCTGGCGGAGGTCGAGGACGCGGCCGGCGCGGTCGAGGCTTATGTCTACGACCGGGACCGACGGATCGTCGAGCGCCGGGACCGGGCCGGGGACACCTTCCGGTACGGCCACGATGCCAGGGGCCGGATCACGGCGGTCTCGGGCCCGGAGGGGCTTCGTTCCCGCACCCTGGAGTACCGGGGCCCGGTGACCACGGTGGCCGACGCGCTGGGCAACCGCTGGGTCCACGAGCGCGACGGGGCGGGTCAACTGGTCGCGCTCACCGACCCGTTGGGGAACGTCACCCGCTACACCGGCGACACCGAGGGCCGGGTGCTGACCGTCGAGGACCCGCTCGGCCGCACCACCACGCACCGCTATGACGCGCTCGGCCACCTGGTCGAGACCGTCCGGCCCGACGGCACCCGCCGCACCACCGAGCACGACGCGTTGGGCCGGCCCACCCGCCGCACCGCCGAGGACGGCGCCGTCACCGACCTCGCCTGGGACGAGCGCGGCGGCCTGGCCTCGGTGACGGCCCCCGGCGGCCGGAGCCTCCGGCTGACGTACCACCCGGGCGGCGGCCCGGCCACGGTGACCGACGCCCTCGGCGCGGTGTGGCGGTACACCTGCGACCGCACGGGGCTGCCCGTCGCCGTCACCGACCCGGCCGGTGAGACCACCGGTCTTGAGCGCGACGAGCGGGGCGCCGTGGTGCGGATCACCGGCCCGCAGGGCGACCAACGGCGCCTGGAGCGCGACGCGTTGGGCCGGGTCGTCGCGCTGACCGACGCTCTGGGCGGGACGCGCCGCTGGCGCCGCGACCCGGTGGGCCGCCTCCTGGCGCACACCGATCCGGCGGGCGCCGAGACGACGCTGGAGCGCGGCCCGCTGGGCGTGTGCCGTTCGCTGACCCGCCCGGACGGCTCCGTGCTGCGGTACCGGTACGACGCCGAGCTGCGGCTGTCCGGGATCACCGACGCGGCCGGCCGGGAGTGGGAGTACCGCCATGACGCGGCGGGCCGGCTGGTCGAGCTGGCGGACGTCGGCGAGCGCCAGGTCCGGCTGCGCCGCGACGCGGCGGGGCGCTGCGTCGGCTGGACCAACGGCGCCGGCCAGCGCGTCTCGCTGCGCCTCGACGCCGCCGGGCGGCTGGCGGAGCGGCGCACCGACCTGGGCCGGGACGTGTTCCGCTACGACCCGGCGGGCCGGCTGGTGGCGGCGGAGAACAGCGAGGTCCGGCTGACGGTGGAACGGGACGCGTTCGGCGCCGTGTCGGCCGAGACCGTGACCGACCTGACGGGGGCGGTGGGCGACCGCACGGTGGCGTACGAGCGGGACGCGGCCGGCCGGGTGACCCGGCTGCTGCGGCCCTCGGGCGCCGCGACCGAGCAGCCGCGCGACGCCGTCGGCCGGCTGGTCGGGCTGACCGCCGATGGCCACCAGGTGACGCTGGATCTCGACGCCGAAGGGCGCGAGGTGGAGCGGCGGTTCGGCAGGTCGGGCGGGGTGCGGCAGCGGTGGGACGCGGGCGGCCGGCTGGTCGAGCAGACCCTGCTGTCCGGCGGCTCGCGGCGGCGCCGCGCCTGGGAGTACCGCGCGGACGGCGCGCTGCTCGGGAGCACGGACGAGGTGGCCGGCTCGGTGACGTTCGAACGGGACGCGGCCGGCCGGCCCACGCTGGTGCGGGAGGCGACGGGCGAGGCGCGCTTCGCGTACGACGCGCTGGGTCAACTGGCGGGCGAGGGACGCGAGTTCGACGGGCCGCTGCTGGTCGCCGACGCCTCGGGCGCCGGCTGGCGGCACGACGCGCGGGGCCGGGTGGTCGCGGTGACCCGCAAGCTGCCCTCGGGCGCGGTGGGCACCTGCCACTACACCTGGGACGCGCTGGACCGGCTGACCGATGTGGTGATGCCCGACGGGCGGCACTGGCACTATGTCCACGACCCGCTGGGCCGGCGGGTGGCGCGGCAGTTGCTGGACGAGTTCGGCGAGGTCAGGGAGCGTTCGGTGGTGGACTGGGCGGGCGGGCTCCCGGTCGCCCGCACGGAGCCCGACGGCTCGGTGACGAGCTGGCACTGGGCGCCGGGGGACCATCGGCGGCCGCTGGCGCAGACGGAGAGCGGCGGCCGGTTCCTCGCGGTGGTCACCGACCCGGACGGCACCCCGACGGAGCTGGTCGACGAGTTCGGGGACGTCGCCTGGCGCCGGCGGGCGACGCCCTGGGGCGCGCCGACCGGCCAGGGTTCCGACACGGCCCACTGCCCGCTGGGCTTCCCCGGCCAGCTCTACGACGAGGAGACGGGTCTCTTCCACGACTACCGGCACGGCCACCGGGCCTACGACCCGGCCGACGCCCGCTGCCTCAGCCCGGTGGCCGACCCGGCGGGCCCGTTCACCCTGCTCCCCTGGCGAGGCTGAGCGGCGGGCTGAACGACGGGCTGAACGACGGGCGGCACGGCGGCGGGCGGCACGGCGGGTTCAGGCCCGTTCGGGAGGTTCGGGCTCGGTCCAGAGGCAGAACGGGTGGCCGGCCGGGTCCAGCAACACCCGCACGTCGTCCTGCGGTTGGAACGCGGCGAGGGTGGCCCCGGCGTCGAGCGCGTGGGCGGTGGCCGACGCCAGCTCGTCCACGCGGATGTCCAGGTGGAGCATCATCTGCTGCCGCTCCCGCCCGCTCGGCCAGACGGGCGGCAGATAGGCGGGCTCGCTCTGGAAGGAGAGCCCGGTGCCGCCGCCGGGCGGCGCGAGGCGCACCCAGTCCGGCTCGTCGTCCAGGACCTGCCAGCCGAGCAGCCGCCGGTAGAAGCCGGCCAGCTCCCGCGCGTCGGGCGCGTCCAGCACCACCCCGGTCAGCCGGAACCCCGGCGTCCCCCCGCTCTCCCGCCTCGCGTCCATCGCTCGCCCTTCCCGTGCGACACCCCGCGCGAGCTGCCGTTTCCTCGCTCGCCCACGGGCCGGGCGCACGTTCGTCGGTGGTCCCCTGAGCGTGCCCAGGGCCCGTTCGGGCATTCGCGACACGGTGGATGCGCGAGGCAGGGACCGGCGCTAGGGTCTGCTCTGCGAACCGCACCGAGGAGCACGCATGACGTACTACGCCGACCTCAGCCCGTACACCCGAAGGCCCGAGAGCGTTCCGGCGGGGATCGCGGCGCTCAACGTCGGTTGGCTCTCCTGGGCGCGGCGCTACCCCCGGTTCGCCAGGGGCGAGGTGCCCGGCGACTTCGTGGCGGCGCTGGGGGCGCTGTGCCGGGACGGCCAGCGGGAGCGGACCCGGGGCTTCCACCCGTGCGGGCTCCCCCATCTGGTCGGGGAGCGGCGCCGGCCGGTGCGGATCGAGGTGGGCGACGACGAGGTGCTGCTGGGCAACGCGGAGGTCGCCGTCGTCGCGGCCTCGGGCGCGTGGCTGATCGCGCCGACGCTGGTGCACCACTATGTGACGCGGCACCGCTACCGGCCGCCGGAGGAGTTCGTCGAGGCGGTCCTGGCCGACCGCCCGCTGGAGCGGGACCGCCCGACGCGGCGCCGGGCGGGCGGGGGCGCGGTCAGGGCCGGGTCCCGGCGCTGAAGCTCAGCTCGAAGACCGGGTGGTCGGCCGCCACCGCGCGCAGTTCCTCGTCCGTGGAGTCGGCGGTGACGCCCCGGAAGAACGCGCCGACCTGCTTGCCCCAGCGCCCGAGGTAGGCGCGCAGCAGCTCCGGCTTCCGCTCGTCGGCGACCTCGTCGGCGGTGAAGGGGCTGACCCTGCGGCCCAGGCCGAGCTGTCCCTCGCCGGCGGCGCGCAGGTTGTGCGTCCACTGCACATGGCCGCGCGGCGCCACCAGGTAGTGCCGCCCGTCGACGACGAGCAGGTTGACCGGGGCGCGCCTGGGCTCGCCCGACTTCCGCCCACGGACGGTCAGTTGGCGCGATCCGGCGACCCCGAAGCCGAGCCGGTGCAGCCCGCCCATCAGCGGGTTGGCGATCCTGCGGGTGGTCCAGCCGGGGCGCATGACATGGGGCTGCTGGGCGTTCATGGGAACCTCCGAGGCGGTTGTGTGAGCACTCCTGGCGAGCGCTCCGTGAGCACTGCTCTCCGTTGAGAGCAACTGTGACAGAAGCGCCGCACAGAAGCAAGAGCAGTGCTCTTGTTCTTGGCCGCCGCTCCGGAAACTGGCACACTGCTCGCCATGACCGCCATCCGCACCGCACGGGAACGGGCCCGCGACGAGGTGACCCGCGCCATCAAGGACGAGGCCCGCCGGCAGCTGGCCGCCGACGGCGCGAGCAGGCTCTCGCTGCGCGCCGTCGCCCGCGAGCTGGGCATGGTCTCCTCGGCGCTCTACCGCTACTTCCCCAGCCGCGACGAGCTGTTGACCGCCCTGATCGTGGACGCCTACAACGCCCTGGGCGACGCCGTCGACGGGGCCCTGGGTGCCGCCCCCGACGCCGAACCCCCCGACCGCTGGGCCGCCGTCTGCCGCGCCGCCCGCGCCTGGGCGCTGGCCCATCCGCACGAGTACGCCCTGATCCACGGCACGCCCGTGCCCGGCTACGCCGCCCCCGACGACACCTCGGGACCCGGGGTGCGGCTGCCGTTGGCGCTGGCCGCCATCGCCACCCAGGCCCGGCGGGCCGGCCAGCTCGCCCCGCCCGACGGCGGCCCGCCGCCGGCCCCCGTGCTGGCCGACGCCGCCACCCATGTCCCCGAGCACGCGCCCGGGTTGGCGCCGGAGACCCTGGCGGCGGTGCTGGCGGCCTGGGCGCAGCTGCTCGGCCTGCTGAGTACGGAGATCTTCGGCCAGTTCAACGGGGTGATCGCGGCGCGGGAGCAGTTCTTCGACCACGCGGCGGCCCAACTCGGGCGCTCCGTCGGCCTGCGCCGGGCCGGCGAGGCCACCGGCTGACCCGGGGCGCTACCGCCGCCCCGGCGGCTCCACCGCGACCAGCGCCAGCGGGGCGGCCACCAGGCAGGCCGCGCTCAACACCAGCCACACCGGGTCGTAGCCGCCCAGCAGGTCACGCGCCGCGGCGGCCGCGAACGCCGCGACGCCGGCGCCCAGTTGGTGGAAGGTGGTGACCCAGCCGAAGACGATCGGGCCCGCCGCCCCGAACCGGTCGTTGGCCAGCGCGATCACCGGCGGCACCGTCGCGACGTCCACCAGCCCGTAGACCACGGTGAACGCCAGCAGCGCCGGCCCGGCGCCCGCCGCCAACGCCTGCGGCAGCGCCAGCAGCGTCAACGCCCGCACCGCGAAGTAGCCGACCAGCAGCCGGCGCGGGTCGATCCGGTCGGTCAGCCAGCCGGAGGCCAGCGCCCCCAGCGCGGAGAAGATCCCGATCAGCGAGAGCATCGAGGCCGCCGCCGTCGCGCCCACCCCGTGGTCGTGCGCGGCCGGCACCCAGTGCGACCACATGATGCCGTTGGTGGTGGCGCCGCAGATCGCGTAGACCCCGGCCAACAGCCAGAACGCGCCGGTGCGGGCGGCGCGCAGCAGCACCCGCAGCCCGTGCGCGGCGGCGCCCGGGGCGCGCGGCGGCCGGGGCACCGGGCGCGCGGCGCCGTAGGGCGCGAGGCCCACGTCCGCCGGGTGGTCGCGCAGCGCCAACGCGGCCAGCGCCGCGACCGCCAGCGCGACCAGCGCGAGCGTCACCACCGGCGGCCGCCAGCCGAGGCGGTCCACGGAGGTGGCCAGCAGCGGCAGGAAGAGCAGCTGCCCGAGGTGGCTCGCCGCGCTCAACCCGCCGGTCACCAGCCCGCGCCGGGCGCGGAACCAGTTGGCGCTGACCGTCGCCGCGAAGGTCATGGTCAGGCTGCCGGTGCCAAGGCCGATCAACACCCCCCAGTAGAGGGTGAGTTGCCAGGCGGCCGCCATCACGGAGGTCAGCAGCGCGCCGGCGCCGACCAGGCCGAGCGCGGCCAGCACCACCCGGCGCACCCCGAACCGGTCCATCGCGGCGGCGGCGAACGGCGCCGTCACCCCGTAGAGCACCATGTTGACGGCGGTGGCCAGCGCGATCTGCCCCCGGTCCCAGCCGAACTCCGCGTGCAGCGGCGTGACCAGCAGCCCCGGCACCGTCGAGAACGCCCCGGCGGTGACGATGGTGACGCCCGCCACCGCCGCGATCCCCCACGCGCGGTGCGGGCGGCGCCCCCCGGCCGGTGCGGGGGGAACGGCGGCGGTCGTGGGGGCTTCCGAGGGCAGCGTCTCGCAGGTCATGCCCCCAGCCTCGGCCGCGCGCGGCACCCCGCCCAGTGGCCCGATGGACCAGATGCGCAACAATCGGGCCATGAGCACCCTCGCGACACTCCGAGCCCCAGAAGCGCCGGCCACGCCCCGCCACCGGGTCGCGGTCCTGGCCCGCCCCCGCCTGCTCAGCCTCGAACTGGGCATCGTGCACCAGCTCTTCGGCCAGGCCAGAACGGGCGGCACGGTGACCGGCGAGCCGCTCTACGAGGTGCTGACCTGCGCCACGGAGCCCGGCGAGCTGGAGACCGACGGCGACTTCACGCTCACCGTCCGGCACGGCCCGGAGGCGCTGGCCGAGGCCGACACCGTGGTGGTGCTCTCCTCACCCGAGGACTACGTCCAGCGACGCCCCGAGTTGACGCCGCCGTTGGCGCGCGCGTTCGCCCGGCTGCGCCCGGACGCCAGGATCGCCTCGATCTGCACCGGCGCGTTCGTGCTGGCCTCCGCCGGGCTGCTCGACGGGCACACCGCGACCACCCACTGGCGCTACTCGGAGTCCTTCGCCCGGCTCTTCCCCCGGGTCACCCTCGACCGGGACGTCCTCTACACGGACGGCGGCACCGTCCTGACCTCCGCCGGCTGCGCCGCCGGCATCGACCTGTGCCTGCACATGATCCGCCGCGACCACGGGATGGCGGTGGCCAACGACGTCGCCCGCCGCACGGTGGTGCCCCCGCACCGCGAGGGCGGGCAGACGCAGTACATCAGGGAGCCCGTTCCCCAGCCCGCCTCCCCCGGCACGGCGGCGGCCCGCGCGTGGGCGCTGCGGCGGCTCGGCGAGCCGATCACCCTGGCCATGCTGGCGGACCGGGAGGCGATGAGCGTGCGCAACTTCACCCGCCGCTTCCGGGCCGAGGTCGGGATGGCGCCGATGGCGTGGCTGACCGAGCAACGGGTGCGCTTCGCGCGGGAGTTGCTGGAGGACTCGGACCTGTCCGTGGACCGGGTCGCGGAACGCGCCGGGCTCGGCACGGCGGCGAACCTGCGCCAACACTTTCACGCTGCGCTGGGCACCTCGCCGAGCGCCTACCGCACGACGTTCCGAGGGACGCTCGCCCGGCAGCGCCGGGCGAGCTGAGCCGGCCCGCAGGGCCGGGCCGGCACCGGGGGTTCTCCTTCGCCGGGCGGAGCCCGAGAGCCACGGGTGCCTTCCCGGGCCGGGCCAGGGAAGCCGGGCCCCGCCCGGGCGGGGTGCCGGCACGGCGGAGCCCGGACAGCCGGCACGGCCCGGCCCCAGGCGCGCGGATGCGACCCGAACCGTGGGCGGACAGGCCGACGGCCCCGCCGGGAACGTTCAACGCGGCCGGGCCGGGCGAACCATCGCCTCGTGCGAACTCGCAGGCGGCAGCGGGCAGTACGGGAACCGCGACGACCGGCCGGGACGGGAGCCCGGTGCCGTTCGGGTCAAGCGGTCGCCCGGACGAGCGCGACAGCCGAGGCCCGTCCAACGTGGCGGGGCCGCGCGCGCCGAGCGGCCGCTCGGGGCAGGATCAGACGAACCCGGCACGCCCCGGGCGGAACAACGGTGACCGTGGCGGCGACGAGCGCTCCGCACGCGGAACGCCGGGCGGCAGCCGACCGGTCGACCATGCGCCGGCCAGAAGGCCAACGAGAGCGCGGGCGTTGCCCCGCACCGGCGGCAACCGCCCGGTGCGGGAGCCGCCGGTCAGCACCGGCGCCCCCACGCACAACCAGCCGAGCCCCCCACGACGCCCAACAGGCGCCACCCGTACCGACGTTCCGCGCCTGACCGGACCCCACAGACCGGCGGAGCCGCCCCAGGCGGAGCCGCCCCAGGCGGAGCCGCCCCAGGCGGAGCCGCCGCCAGGGCGGCTCCGCCACCCGCACACACCCCGGCCTAAACGGGCAGCCACACCCGCATCGTGCCCTGGTCGCGGTGGCCCCACAGGTGGTAGGGGATCAGCGTCAACTCCACGTCCCCGGCCGCCCGTTCGGCGGCCGACGCCGCCTCGTGCGGCGGGTACGCCCACCACCCGTCCGCCGCCGGCAGGCGCCCCGTGCCCGTCGCGCGCACGGCGACCGCGACGCCCGGCGCGTCCGTCTCCGCGCTGTCGCGCAGCGGCGCGCCGGCGTTCAGCCGCAGGTCGTCGAGGACGGTGCCGTCCGGCTGGTCGGCCGCCTCGGCGCAGTAGACCAGCGGGCCGCGTTCCACGGCCACGCAGCCGCGCAGCGCGTCCGCGCGACTCGGCGGCGCGGTGAGCCTCGGCGCCACGTCCACCTCCAGGACCACGCTGTCGCCCGGCTGCCAGCGGCGGGCCAGCCGCAGCCACCCCTCCTCGGCCGCGAGATCCTGCGGAAGACCGTTGACCGAAAGGCGCCAGCCCTCGCCGGCCCAGTGCGGGACGCGCAGCGTCAACGCCCGTTCGTCCGAGGGCGCTTCGAGGATCTCCACGGAGACCCGGCCCTGCCACGGGTAGTCGGTGGCAACCCGCACCCCGAGATCGTCGGCGGCGAAGCGGCCCGGCGCGTACTGGTGGACCAGCAGCCCGCCCGCCCCGTCGGAGGCGGCGAAGGCGTGCGGCAGCGAGGCCAGCAGCCGCATCACGTTGGGCGGGCAGCAGGCGCAGGTGAACCAGCGCACCCGGAACGCGCCGTGGTCGCCGCCCTGGGCGTCCGGCCGGTGGCCCTCGCGCACCTGGAGCGGGTTGCAGTAGCTGTAGTGCTCGCCGTCGAGGCCGACGCCGGACAGGAAGCCGTTGTAGAGCACCCGCTCCAGGTGGTCGGCGTAGCGGGCGCGGCCGGTGGCGAGCAGGAGCCGCCAGCTGAGGTGGACGGCGGCGATCGCCGCGCAGGTCTCCGTGTAGGCGCGCTCCGAGGGGAGTTCGAACGGGTCGCCGAACGCCTCGTCGCTGTGGTGGGCGCCCAGACCGCCGGTCACATACGACTTCCTGGCGACCATCTCCTCCCACAGTCGCTCACCGGCCGCCAACAGGGTGTCATCGCCGGTCTCGGCGTAGACGTCGACGACGCCGGCCAGCAGATAGAGCTGACGCACCGCGTGCCCGGTGACCGCCTCGGCCTCGCGGACCGGCGCGTGGTCCTGCCAGTACCCGGCGCCGAACCGGCCGGGCGGCAGCGTCCCGTGCCCGCGCCGGTCCACGAAGAAGCGCGCCAGGTCCAGGTACCGGGGCTCGCCCGTGACCCGGAAGAGTTCCACCAGCGCGGTCTCGATCTCAGGGTGGCCGCAGACCGCGTCCCGCCGGCCGGGGCCGAAGACGGAGTCGATGTGGTCGGCGAACTTCCGGGCTATCTCCAGGAGTTCGGTGCGCCCGGTGGCGCGGACCCGCGCGACGGCGGCCTGGATCAGATGGCCGGCGCAGTACAGCTCGTGGCCCCAGTCCAGCTCCTGCCAGCGCCGGTCGGGGCGCACCACCTGGTAGTACGACTGGAGGTAGCCGTCGGGTTCCTGGGCGTCGCGCAGCAGCCCGACGATCTCGGTGACCCGCTCGTCGAGCCGGGCGGCCAGCTCGGGGTCGGTGGCCGGGTCGCCGAGTTGCCAGGACACGGCCTCCAGCCACTTGTAGACGTCGGAGTCGAGGAACGGCAGTTCGTTGACGTAGGAGCCGGTCGTGGTGCCGGCGGCGAGCCGGAGGTTGTGCAGGTTGCCGGCGTCGACCAGGCGTTGGTAGCCGTCGGGCACGCTGGTCCGTTCGTTGACGGCGCGGCGTTCCGCCCACAGACCGCCGTCGATCACCGCCTCGTCCGCCGGGCGCAGCGCCCCCCGGGCGGTGGCGGTGGGCAGGACGGGACCTGGGCGGGCGGGCATGAGCACTCCTGAACACGGCCGGGAACAGCGGACAGCAACGGACAGCGGCGGGCCATGAGGGGCCGCGCCGCCCGCGAGAAAAGCCTTTCTCCCGTGCGAATCTAGGCATTTCCGCCAGCTCGGGTCAAGGCCGCACGGAACGCGACCGGCGGCCGGCGCCCGGCGGAGCGCGCCGGGCGCCGCCCGGCTACTCGAAGAGCCGGTTGACCTGTTCGTTGACGCGAGTGAACGAGTCCACCGACGCCTGCCCCGACATCACCGACTCCAGCGCGGGTTGCATGATGGCGGCCACCTCGGAGGCGTGGTCGGTGATCGGGAACAGTTCGGTGGTGCCCTCCTCCACGTGCCGGGTGAACGGGGTGACGTCGATCCCGTCGGCGGCGAACTCCTCGCGGGCGACCTCCCACGCCTCGGTGATCGCGGGGAAGACGACATGGTGTTCGCCGACGATCCGCTGGCACTCGGGCGAGGCCAGGTACTTCACCCAGCGCCAGGCGGCCTCCGGGTTGTCGGTGCCCTTGTAGACGGAGTCGGCCAGCCCGTTGAACATGGTGGCCCGCTCGCCGGTCGGCCCGACCGGGGTCGGCGCCAGGCCCACGTCGAGGCCGTCGTAGGAGAAGAACGTGCCGGTCATCCAGGAGCCGTTGGTGGCCATCGCCGCCCGGCCCGCCGCGAGTTGGTCGCTGGACTGCACGCCGCGCGAGGCGGCGAGGCTCGGCATGTAGCCCTTCTCGATCAGGCCCTGCCACCAGGCGATCGTGTCCTGGAACCTCGGGTCGTCGAAGTTGAACTCCGTGCCCCAGGGGTTGGTGTCGGTGGCCTGCCAGCCGTTGGCGTAGGCGTACATGGAGTACTGGGTCTGGCCGTGCGCGAAGCCGTCGGTCATCTCCAGCCACAGGCCGTAGGTGGCGACGCGGTCCTTGTCGAAGCCGGGTTCGTCACCGCGCACCCCGTTGACGTCGACGGTGAGCCGGGCGATCAGCTCCTCGTAGCTGCCGCCGTCCTCCGGGTTCCAGGTCAGCTCGGACAGCTCGGCCTCGTCGACGCCGGCCTCGGCGAGCATCGCACGGTTGTAGAAGATGCCCACCGCGTCCCAGTCCTTGGGCAGGCCGTAGCGCCTGCCGTTCTCCCCGACCCACAGGTCGGCCAGGCCCTCCTCGTAGATGTCCAGCGGCATCTCGTCCCGCTCGACATACTCGTCGAGCGGCAGCAGCAGGTCCCTGGTCACGTACTCCGGGTACTTGTTGAGGTGGTTGGTGAAGACGTCCGGCGCCGACTCGGCGACGAAGCCGAGGGCGAGGGAGTTCCAGTAGTCGTCCCAGCCGCGTTGCTCGATGCGGATGGTCAGGTCCGGGTTCTGCTCCTCGAAGCGGTCGGCGCACTCCTGGTAGGCGGGCTGCTGGTTGGCGTCCCAGAGCCAGTAGTCCACCGTGTTGGGGTCGCCGCCGCCCATGGTGTCGCCGCAGGCGGTCAGCGTCGCGCCCAGGGTCAGGCAGGTGAGGACGGTCAACGTCCGTCGTGTGGTGGTGCGCATGGTGGGTGCGCCTCCCCTCTCGTGGTCCACGGTGGCCTCACTTCACGCCGGTGAACTGGATGGAGTTGACGATCCGCCGCCCGAACGCCAGGAAGAGCAGCATGGTGGGCACGGCGGCGACCAGGGTCGCGGCCATCAGGCCCGCCCAGTCGGGGCCGGTGTTGGGCGTGGCGGAGTGGAAGGCGCTGAGCGCGACGGTCAGCACCCGGACGCTCTCCTCCTGGCCGACCAGCTGCGGCCAGAAGTACTCGTTCCAGGCGTTGATGAACGTGAGCACCGCGAGGGTGGCGATGGGCGCGGAACTCATCGGCAGGATGACGCGGAAGAAGATCCGGAAGTAGCCGGCGCCGTCGATCATGGCGGCCTCCTCGACCTCGCGGCTGATGCCGAGGAAGAACTGCCGCAGGAAGAAGACGGCGAAGGGCGTCATGAAGAAGAAGGGGGCGATGATGCCGGGGTAGGTGTTGAGCAGGCCCAGGTTCTTGATCAGCACGAAGTTGGGCAGCATGGTGAAGACCGGGGGCACCATCAGCGCGGTGAGGAAGGCGAAGAAGACCTTGTCCCGGCCCGGCCAGCGCAGCCGGGCGAAGGCGTAGGCGGCCATGGCGCTGAAGAAGACCTGGCCGAGGGTGATCAGGGTGGAGACGATCACCGAGTTCCGCAGGTAGACCCAGAACCGCAGCGAGGCGCCTGAGCCGCCCTGGGCCTGGGCCTCCTCGGTGGTGGCGGAGCCGAGCACGCGCTCGAACGGACCCCAGGTGAAGTCGACCGGCAGCCAGGAGCCGGGGTCGGTGAACAGGACCCGGTTGTTGGACAGGGCGGTGCGGGCCATCCACAGGAACGGCGCCAGGGTGATCACGATCATCACGAAGAGGGCCACCCAGGCCAGCAGCCGCCCGACGTTCAACCGGCGTGCGGGGGACGGGCGTTCCCGGGCGGAACGGGTGGCGGACGGGGTGGCGGACGGGGTACGGGGTTCGGCCGGGGCGGGCCGTCGCTGGGTTCGCATCGTGGCTCCTCCTTCAGGCCTGGTCGGACTCGCCGGCCCGCAGCAGCTTGAGTTGGGCCAGCGCGACGCCGGCCAGGATCAGGAACAGCACCACGGAGATCGCCGAGGCGTAGCCGAAGTCGAAGCGGTTGAACGCCTGGTCGTAGATGTAGTACTGGACGACCCGGGTGGCGTCGACGGGTCCGCCCTGGGTGGTGACGGCGACGGTGTCGAAGATCTGCCAGGAGCCGATGACGGTGAGCACCAGCACCAGGGCCATCACCGGGCGCAGCAGCGGCAGGGTGATGCGGAAGAAGATCCGCACCTCGCCCGCGCCGTCCACGGCGGCCGCCTCATAGACGTCGCGGTTGATGAACTGGAGCCCGGCGAAGATCAACAGCGCGGTGTAGCCGAGGTGCCGCCAGACGTTGACCAGCGCGATGCTGGGGATGGCCCAGCTCTCGTCGCCGAAGAAGGCGACGGGGTCGAAGCCGACCCAGCCGAGCATCTCGTTGATGATGCCGAGGTTGTAGTCGGCCATCCAGTACCAGAGGAGGGCGACCACGACATTGGATATGAGGTACGGCAGCAGGATGATGCCGCGCAGCACCACGGAGCGGGTCAGCCGGTGGATCAGCACGGCGAGCAGCAGCGCCGCGACGGTCTGCACGCCGATGTTGATCAGGACGTACTGGAGCGTCACCCACAGGGAGTTCCAGAAGACGTCGTCATCGAGGAGCCTGCGGTAGTTGTCGAGGCCGCTGAACTCGGCCGGGGTGAGCAGGTCGTAGTCCGTGAGGCTGAGGTAGAGGCCGCGCACGGTCGGCCAGGCGAAGAAGACCAGGAAGCCCAGCAGGGCGGGGGCGACGAAGACCAGCGCGGCGCGGGTCTCCCGGCGGCGCCAGCCGGGCGTTGGGTTGTCGACGCGGGCGGGGCCGTCCTTGCTGGCCGCACCGGGGACGGTGGGGGCGGCGGATGCCATCGCTCACTCCTTCGTGAGGTGGAGCAGTACGAGCTGTTCGGGGTGGAGGGTGGGCAGTTGGAGGCCGGCCCGCTCCAGCACGGAGCCGCGCAGCCCGGTGACGCCCTCCTCGACGCACCAGGCGGGGCGGCCCCGGCCGAGGCCCGGCGTCTCCGGGCCGGGCGGCAGCACCGCCAGCCGGTAGCCGGCCGCCGGGTCGAGCCCGGGCAGCCGCACCCGGCCGTGCGGCCAGGTGGCGGAGGTGCCGACGGCGACCAGGGCGAAGACGGCCTCGGCGCGGTCGGGCGCGACGACGCCGTGCATCCACAGCGCCGGGTCGGGGTGGTCGACGCGGACCACCCGGCCGCCGTGCAGCAGGCCGCGCAGCCGCTTGTGGTGGGCGATCCAGCGGGCCAGTTCGCGGCGTTCCGCTGCGGAGGCGCGGGTCAGGTCCCACTCGATGCCGAGGTGCCCGAAGAGCGCGGTGCCGGCGCGGAAGGCCAGGTCGTGGGTGCGTCCCGTGGTGTGGGAACGGGCGGCGCCGACATGGGAGCCGACCAGCTCGGGCGGCACCAGGGCCATGGTCCAGCGGTTGATGGACTGCCGTTCCAGGGCGTCGTTGCAGTCGCTGCCCCAGATCCGGTCGGCGTGCTCCAGGATGCCGAGGTCCACCCTGGCGCCGCCGCCGGAGCAGGACTCGATCTCCAACCCGGGGTGGTCCGCCCTGAGTTGGTCCATCAGCCGGTAGACGGCGAGGGTCTGGCCGTGGACGGCGGCCTCGCCGCCCGGCTGGTGGCCGGCGTCGGCCAGCTCGCGGTTGTGGTCCCACTTGAGGTAGTCGATGGGGTACTCGCTCAGCAGCGCGTCCAGCCGCTCGCGCACATGCGCGTAGGCGCCGGGGTGGGTGAGGTCGAGCACCTGCTGGCCGCGCAGCTCGCCGGGGAGCCGGCCGCCGGTGGCCATGATCCACTCGGGGTGGGCGCGGGCCAGGTCGGAGTCCGGGTTGACCATCTCCGGCTCGACCCAGAGGCCGAACTCCAGGCCCAGGCCCCGCACATGGTCGACGAGCGGGTGCAGCCCATCGGGCCAGACGGTCTCGTCCACATACCAGTCGCCGAGCCCGGCGCTGTCGTCGCGTCGGCCACGGAACCAGCCGTCGTCCAGCACATAGCGCTCCACGCCGATCTCGGCGCCGAGGTCGGCGAGTCGCCTGAGCCGGTCCAGGTCGTGGTCGAAGTAGACGGCCTCCCAGGTGTTGAGGACCACGGGCCTGGGCTTCCTCGGGTGGTGCGGGCGGGCGCGGAGCTGGTCGTGGAAGCGGGCGGTGAGGCCGTCAAGGCCGGCGTCGCTGTGGCCGGCGTAGAGCCAGGGCGCGGTGTAGTGCGCGCCGGGGGCCAGGGAGATCTCGCCCGGCATGGGCAGCTCGCCGGCGCCCAACACGGCCTGGCCGGTGGGCAGTCGCTCCGCCCACAGCCGGTGGTTGCCGCTCCAGGCCAGGTGCAGCGCCCAGATCTCGCCGTGCCGGAAGCCGAAGCCGGCGGTGCCGGCGGCCAGCAGCAGCGGGGCGTCGTGCCCGGGCCGGCCCCTGCGGGTCTCCCTGGTCCAGGTGCCCTGGTGGAACGGCTGGCGCTGCGGGGAGCGTTCCCTGGTCCAGCGGCCGGTGAGGTCGAACAGCTCGTCGGCCTGGGTGGGCACGGGCAGGGTCAGGCCCAACCCGTCGAGGGTGTAGGGCAGTTCGGGGTGGTCGTTGCGGACGGTGGCGCGGGTGCGGAGCAACCCGGCGTCGGTCAGCTCCAGTTCGACGGTGAGCGCCAGGGCCGCCACGGGGTCGGCCGCCTGCACCCGGATCGCGCGGGCGGCGCCGGGGCGCGGGGCGAGGCCCACGGCGTCGACGTCGCCGGCCGGCGCGGTGACCGCCACGGTCTCGACGGCCAGCAGCGGGGACCAGTCGGCGCCGCCGGGCCGGTGCCCGAGCAGCCCGGGGAAGCCCTGCCAGCCGGCGCCGTGTTCGGCGAGCAGGCCGACGGCGGGCGGGATGTTCCAGTTGCCCGGCCGGCGCGGGTCGTCGGGGTCGCCGGGCGAGGCGGGGAACGCGCCGTGGGCGGCGAGCGCGGCCAGCCCGTCGGGGCAGAGCGGGCCCAGGTCGGAGCCCCAGTGCAGGAGGCGGGGCAGGCGCGGCCCGGTGATGTCGACGACCAGGCTGACGCCGGCGGAGCGCAGCTGCACCAGGGACGGGGACTCGGCTGGCGCCACGGCGGCGGACCTCCTTGGAGCGGGGGCGCACGGCGACGCCGCACCCCAGTGAATCTGTTCGGACGTGGGCGGAAATGTTGTCGGTGTATCGATCCATGTCAAGAGTTTGATCAACGGCTTTACTTGACGGAGGAGCGCCCAAAGCCGCTTATTTCCATCGGTGTAACGGCCGCTACCTGGAGTTTTGTTGACTTCGGCGGCGGGCAGAGCGGCGGCCGCGGAAGCGAAAACGTTTCACAGCCCGCCTCGTTGACGGGTCCGGCGGCGGGCCTGACGGCGGCCCGGCGTAGGGTGCGGGAATGCCCGAGGGAGAAGCACGGCCGCAGCCGGTGGAGCGGGTCGGCCCGCCCCTGGTGGCGGACGAACGCACCATGCTGCGCGCCTATCTGGACTTTCACCGCGCGACCCTCGCCGTCAAGTGCGAGGGGCTGGACGACGACCAGCTGCGGCGCGCGGCCTCGCCGCCCTCGACGCTGACCCTGCTCGGGCTGGTGCGCCACATGGCCGAGGTGGAACGCGCCTGGTTCCGGCGGACGATCAACCGCGAGGACGTCCCACTGGTCTGGTCGGAGCGCGGCGACTTCCAGGCCGCCTACGACGCCTCGTCCGCGAGCGGCGCGGAGGCGTTCGCCGCCTGGGAGGCGGAGGTCGCGGCGGCCCGCCGGATCGAGGAGGCGGCCGCCTCGCTCGACGTGACCGCGCCGCACGCGAAGACCGGCGAGCCGGTCTCGCTGCGGCTGGTCATGCTGCATCTGATCCACGAGTACGCCCGGCACAACGGGCACGCCGACCTGATCCGCGAGGCCGTCGACGGCACGGTCGGCGCCTGAGGGACGGCGCGCGGCGCCCAGGCGCCGGGACGGCCGGCGCCGGTTTCGTCCGTTCGCGGATGATCCGCGAACGGACGATTGACTGGCTATCCTCGACCCCATGACCAGCATGGCGCCCACCAGCGGCGAGCCCGACCTCTCCTACCTCCTCGACCACACCAGCCATGTGCTGCGCACCCGGATGGCCGCCGCGCTGGCCGAGTTGGGGCTGACCGCGCGGATGCACTGCGTGCTGGTCCACGCGCTGGCGGAGGAGCGCACCCAGATCCAGCTCGCCGAGATCGGCGACATGGACAAGACGACGATGGTGGTGACCGTCGACGCCCTGGAGGAGGCGGAGCTGGCCGAGCGCCGCCCGTCGAGCACCGACCGCAGGGCCCGGATCATCGCGGTCACCGAGAAGGGCGCCGAGCTGGCGCGCCAGAGCCAGCGGGTGGTGGACCGGGTGCACCGGGAGGCCCTGGCCGAGTTGGGGGAATCCGGGGCGAAGGACCTGGTGAGGGCGCTGACCAGGCTGACCGAGGGCTCGCTGGGCACCCCGGCCCCCACCCCGCAGCCGGCCCGCAGGGCGCGCCAGCGGGGGCGCTGAGCGCCGGCCCCGAGCGTTCCGACCGTTCCGACCGAGATAGATAGTCTGCAACAGAACTATCTGTTAAGGTCTCTCCTGTCGTCGTCCCCTCCGGACGGCCCGGCCGTCGCGGCCCGCCACGGCCCGTCGCGACAGACAGGAGACCCCGGTGTCCCACGCCCCGAGCACCACCCGCGTTCCCCCGCCCCCCGACCCCGGCGTCGAACCCGCCGCCGGCGCCCGACTCCCCGGCCCGCGACGCCGGTTGGCGCTCGGCGTGCTGGCGGGCGCGGTCCTGATGACCGTCCTGGACGGCAGCATCGTCACCGTCGCGCTACCCGCGATCCAGCACGACCTCGGCTTCTCGCCCGGCGGGCTGAGCTGGGTGGTCAACGCCTATCTGATCGCCTTCGGCAGCCTGCTGCTGCTCGCCGGCCGGCTCGGCGACCTGCTCGGCCGCCGCTCGCTCTTCCTCGCCGGGATCGCCGTCTTCACCGGCGCCTCGCTGCTCGCCGGGGCCGCCGGCGAACCCGCGCTGCTGGTCGCCGCCCGTTCCCTCCAGGGCGTGGGCGCCGCGCTCTCCTCGGCCGTCAGCCTCGGCATCCTGGTCACGCTCTTCCCGGAGCGGTCCGAACGGGCCGGCGCCATCGCGGTGTTCAGCTTCACCGGCGCGGCCGGCGCCTCGCTCGGCCAGGTGCTGGGCGGGGTCCTCACGGACGCCATCAGCTGGCACTGGATCTTCCTGATCAACCTCCCCATCGGCGCCGCGATCCTGCTGGCAGCGCGCCACGTGCTGCCCGCCGACCGGGGTCTGGGGCTCGCCGCCGGCGCCGACCTGCCCGGCGCGCTGCTGGTCACCGGCGGGCTGGTGTCCGGGATCTACGGGGTGGTCCGGGTCGAGTCCGTGGGCTGGACCGCGCCGAGCACCCTGGCCTGGGGCGCGGTGGGCCTGGCACTGCTGGCCGGCTTCGTGGTGCGCCAGGCGACGGCGGCCACCCCGTTGATGCCGCTGCGGGTGCTGCGCTCCCGGCGCGTGGCGGGGGCCAACCTGGTGCAACTGCTGCTGGTCGCCGCGCTGTTCTCGTTCCAGGTCATGCTGGCGCTCTACCTCCAGCAGGTGCTCGACCACAGCGCGCTGGCCACCGGGCTGGCCATGCTGCCGGCCGCCGTGACCATCGGCGCGGTCTCGCTGGGGGTCTCCGCCCGGCTCAACGCGCGGTTCGGCGAACGACGGGTGCTGCTGGCCGGGTTGACGCTGCTGGTCCTGATGCTGGCGCTGCTCTCACGGGTGCCGGCGGACGCGGACTACGCGACCCAGGTGCTGCCGCTGCTGCCGCTGGCCGCCGGCTTCGGCCTGGCGCTGCCCGCGCTGACCACGCTGGGCATGTCGGAGGCGCGGGAGGACGACGCGGGCCTGGTCTCCGGGATCTTCAACACCACCCAGCAGGTGGGCATGGCCATCGGCGTGGCCGTTCTCACGACGCTCGCCGCGACCAGGACCGAGGAGGGACTGGCCGCCGGCCTGCCGAGGGCCGAGGCCCTGACCGAGGGCTACCGGCTGGCCTTCGGGGTCGGCGCCGGCCTGCTGGTCGTGGCGCTGCTGGTGGCCCTGAGCGTGCTGCCGCGCCGCACCGGCCGGGCCCGTTCCGCCCGGTGAACCACCCCCGACACCGCATCGACGCAGGGAGCGAGACCATGACCGACGAGCAACGCAGGCCAGGGCCCAGGCCGTTGACCGAGGCGGAGACCTCGAAGCTGCTGGCGGCGGGGAGGTTCGGGGTGCTCGCCAGCCTCCGCCGCACCGGCGGGCCGCACCTGTCCACCGTGGCCTACCACTGGCTGCCAGAACGCGGCGAGATCCTGGTCTCCAGCACCGCCGACCGCCTCAAGACCCGCCAACTCCTCGCCGACGGCCGGGCCGCGCTCCATGTGCGCGGCCCCGACGAGTGGTCGTTCGCCGTCGCCGAGGGAACGGTCGAGGTGCTCGGGCCGACGCTGGAGGCGGGCGACGCCGCCGGCCGGGAGATCCTGGCGCGCACCGCCGAGGCGGCGGGCGCGGCGGGCGCACCCTCGACGACCGAAGCGGACGAGGCCGCCACCCTGACCGAACTGGCCGAACTGGCCGAACTGGCCGCCGAACGCCGGGTGTTGTTCGTGCTGAAGGTGGGCCGGCGCTATGGCACGGCGCTGGACTTCGGCTGAGGCGGGCCGGCGCGCCCCGAAATTCCCGGGGGCCGGGACCGCAGGACCCATAGGGTGCGCCCAGCAGCCACACACGAGGAGCGGTCAGGGTGAACGCGGGAGTCGTCGAGGAAGTGCCGGTGCCGCACGGGCGGTTGACGGTGGAGACCACGGGCGGCCCCGGCGCCGGCACGGTGGCGCTGGTGCACGCGGGGGTCGCCGACCGCCGCTCGTGGGACGGGGTGGTGCCGGCGCTCGCCGAGCGCTACCGGGTGGTCACCCACGACCTGCGCGGCTTCGGCGACTCGCCGCCGCCCTCGGCGCCCTACAGCGACGCCGAGGATCTGCTGGCGGTGCTCGAAGCGGCGGGCGCCGGGCCGACGTTCCTGGTCGGCAACTCCTATGGCGGCCGGGTGGCGTTGGAGGCCGCCGGGCTGGCGCCGGAGCGGGTCGCCGGCCTGGCGCTGCTGGCCGCGCCGCTGCCGGACCACGACTGGTCGGCGGCGGTGGCGGGCTACGCCGACGCCGAGGAGGCCGCGCTGGAGCGCGGCGACCTGGACCTGGCGGTCTCGCTCAATCTCGACATGTGGGTGCGCGGCCCGGTCCGCTCCTGGGACGCCGCGCTGCGCGGGCACGCGGCGGCGGTGCGCGAGGCGGTGCGGGTCTCGCTGGTCAACCAGCACCTCACGGACCGCCATGGCGTGAGCGCCCTGCCCGAACTCCTCGACGGGCTGGGCGGCTGGGACGTTCCGACGCTGGTGGCCCACGGCGAGGCCGACGTGCCGGACTTCCGGGTCATCGCGGAGCGGCTGGCCGGCGCGATCCCCGGCGCTCGGCTGCGCGCGCTGGCGGGCGTCGGCCATCTGATCCCGGTCGAACAGCCGGCCACCACGGCCGCGTTGCTGCTCGACTTCCTCGCGGAGCGCGGCCGAGCCGGATGAACGGAGTCGGCTACGGTCCGAGCGGGCAACGCCTGGACGTGCACCGGCCGGAGGGCGCGCGGGAGGGGCTGCCGGTCGTGCTGCTCTGGCACGGCAGAGGCCCGGACGAGCGCGGGGTGCTGGCGCCGCTGGCGCGCCTGACCGCGTCGGCGGGCGTGCTGGTTCTCGTTCCGGACTGGCGCTCGGACGCGCCCGACGGCGGGCGGGCGCACCTGCGGGAGTCGGTGGCGTTCGCCCGCGAGCGCGCCGCCGAGTGGGGCGGCGACCCGGGGCGCGTGGTGCTCGCCGGCTGGTCGTTGGGCGCCAAGGCCGCGCTCGGCGTGGGCCTGGCCGCCGAAGGGCTGGACGGTTGGCATCCCCGGGCGGTGGTCGGCATCGCCGGCGGCTACACCCGGCCGGCGCCCTCGACGGGCCGCGCGCCGATCGACGAGTTGGACGGCGCTGCGGCGGCGGGCCACGCCCTTCCCGTCTGGCTGGTGCACGGCACCGCCGACGAGATCGTGGACGTGGCGCACACCCGGCACCTGAACGCGGCGCTGCGGCAACGGGGTTGGCCCGTCGCGCTGGAGGAGTTGGACGCCGATCACGCGGGCGTCGTCCTGGCCGCCTACGACCGGGGGCTCGGGCGGTGCGTTCCGGCCGGCGCTGCGCGGGCCGTTCGGGCCGGGGCGCGGACGGCCGGCGTGCTGGCCCGGGCCGCCGGCGTGGCCCGGGGCGTGCGGGGCTGAGCGAACGGGGTCAGGGGCGGGGCCAGGGGCGGCCCTCCAGCCGCTCGATGTCCTCGTTGAAGCGGTGCAGGAGCGCGGTGAAGTCGGCCACGTCGTCGGCGGTCCACTCGCTGAGGATGCGCGCCAGGGCCTCGGCGTTGCGCCGCCGGTCCTCGGTGAGCCGACGACGGCCCTCGTCGGTGATGCTGAACTTGCGCGCGATCCCGCCGTCCGGGTCGGGGATGCGCTCGACCACTCCGGCCCTGAGCATCGCCGAGGTCTGCCGGCTGAGGGTGGAGGAGTCCAGGCCGAAGGCCGCGCTGAGCTGCGCGATGGACATCGGTCCTTCGATCTCGATGCGACTGAGCAGGACATAGGCGCTGCGGTCCAGCCCTCGACTGGCGCGCCTGGCCGGCGCGTTGAAGAGGTGGGCGTGGCGGGTGAGCAGCATCGTCTCGAACTCGAGCCGGCGGATGGGCATGTTCACTGGCGCATCCTCCTGCTTCCGGCGAACAGGGGGCGCCGGTTTGTTCATGGGGTTCTCCCAGGCAGGTATAGCACGAGCAATATGCACGATACATCCGGCGTGCATGATGCACGCGATATGTATGCTGCATATCGCCTCACGGCCCCCGCCGCCGCGCGGTCCGTGCGTCCACCGTCAGCTCCACCCGTCAGAAGGGACCCCCGTGTCCGTCTCCCCACCCGCCGCCCGTCCCGGCGGCATCGTCGGCATCCTCGCGTTCGCCGGCATCACCGCCGCGCTGATGCAGACCCTGGTGGTGCCGCTGCTCGGCGAGTTGGCGACCCTGTTGGACACCTCGGCTTCCAACGCCTCCTGGGTGGTCACCGCGACCCTGCTGGCCGCCGCCGTGGCCACCCCGGTCTCGGGCCGGCTCGGCGACATGTACGGGAAGCGGCGGATGCTGCTGGTCTCCGTCACGCCGCTGGTGGTCGGCTCGGTGGTCTGCGCGCTCTCCTCGTCCGTGGCGCCGATGATCGTCGGCCGTGGCCTCCAGGGGCTCGGCATGGGTGTGGTGCCGCTGGGCCTGAGCCTGCTGCGCGACGTGCTGCCGCCCGAACGGCTGGGCACCGCCATCGCGTTGATCAGCGCCTCGATGGGCGTCGGCGGCGCGCTGGGGCTGCCGTTCTCCGCGGCCGTCGCCGAGAACACCAGCTGGCGCGCGCTGTTCTGGGTCGCCGCCGCGCTGAGCGCGGTCGTGGGCCTGCTGATCTGGCTGTTCGTGCCGGCCGGCCGGCGGGCGACCGAACCCGCGCGGTTCGACGGGGTGGGCGCGCTGGGACTCGGCGGCGGGCTGGTCTGCCTGCTGCTGGCGGTCTCCAAGGGCTCGGACTGGGGCTGGGGTTCGGCCACCACGCTCGGGCTGTTCGCCGCGGCCGCCGCGCTGCTGCTGGCCTGGGGCCGCTGGGAGTGGAGGTTCGCCGAGCCGCTGGTCGACCTGCGGCTGGCGGCCCGCCCGCAGGTGCTCTTCACCAACCTGGCGTCGGTGCTGGTCGGGTTCTCGATGTACGCCCAGTCGCTGGTCGTGCCCCAGCTGCTCCAACTGCCCGAGGAGACCGGCTACGGCCTGGGGCAGTCGATGATCGCCATGGGCCTGTGGATGGCGCCCGGCGGGCTGATGATGATGGCGCTCTCCCCGTTCGGCGCCCGGCTCTCGGCCGCCCGGGGGCCCAAGGTGACGCTGGCGGTGGGCAGTCTGGTGATCGCCTGCGGCTACGCCCTGTCGCTGCCGCTGCTGGGCTCGACCTGGGGGCTGCTGCTGGTGACGGTGATCTCCTGCTCCGGGGTCGGGCTCGCCTACGGCGCCATGCCCACGTTGATCATGGGCGCGGTGCCGCAGTCGATGACGGCGTCGGCCAACAGCTTCAACACGCTGATGCGTTCGGTCGGCACCTCGGTGGCGGCCGCCGTGGTGGGCGTGGTGCTCGCCCAACTGACCGTGGACTACGGCGGGTTCGCGCTGCCGTCGGAGAACGGCTTCCGGGTGGCGATGGTGATCGGCGCGGGCGTCGCGCTGGCGGCGGCCGCCGTGGCCACGCTGATCCCGGCGCGCGGCGCGGCCCCGGCCGAGACGCCGGCCGAACACGCGGCGCCGACCCCCTCCGGAACCGCCGCCTGACCGCGCCTGACCGCGCCTGACCAACTCTCTCCTCGGCCCCCGCCGTCTGCCCGACGGCGGGGGCCGAGGCGTGCGCGCCCCCGGATGCGATCACAAGCCGTCATCGCCTCGACCCTCTTCTGTCACTTTTCCCAAGGGGGTTGACGCGACTCGGGCAGAAGTCCACACTCTCGGCTAAGTTCAGTCATCAATCCACAGCTCCGGTCATCCACAGGGCCGGTCATCCAGGGGGCCGACATGCTGCCAGCCGAGCGTCACCGGCGGATCACCGCAGCCGTCAACCAGGCCGGGACGCTCAGCACCGAGGCGCTCGCCGCCGAGTTGGGGGTCTCGGCGGAGACCGTGCGGCGGGACCTGGCGCAGCTGGAGGGCCGAGGGGCGCTGAGCCGGGTGCACGGCGGCGCGGCCGCGCTGTCCGTCGCGCGCGGACTGACCGGCGAGGAGGCCCCGTTCGACGAACGGGCGCGGGCCGGCGTCGAGGCGAAGGCGGCGATAGGCCGGGCGGCGGCCGGGCTGGTCAGCTCCGGCATGACGGTGGTGATCGACCTGGGGACCACGGCGGTTCAGGTGGCCCGCGCGCTGCCGGTCGACTTCCGTGGCCTGGTCGCCACCGCCTCGCTGCTGGTGGCCGGCGAGTTGGCCGGGCGGCCCGGGGTCGAGGTGCTGATTCCCGGCGGCCGGGTGCGCGGCGGCGACCTGGCCTGCTCGGGCCCGGGCGCGGTCGCGTTCTTCGACGGCCTCAACGCCGACCTCGCCTTCATCGGCTCCGGCGGCGTGACCGCCGAGGCCGGGGTGACGGACTTCCACTACGACGAAATCGCCACAAAAACGGCGATACTCCGCCGAAGCGCTCGCACCTATGTCCTGGCCGACGCGAGCAAGCACGGTCGGATCGCGCCCCACCGGGTCTGCGATCTCGACGGTTGCGCCGGGGTGGTCACCGACCTGGTGGGGGACCAGGCGCTGGCCGAGGCCGTCGGCCGGGCGGGCGGCGCCGTGATCACGCCCTGATCCGCGCCTCCCCCCTCTCCATCCGCTTGAAAGGCAACACCCCCCATGGACCACGTGACACACCGGGACGGCGCCGACCCCCGGCCCTCGTCCCCGACCACCGCCACCTCCCCGGGCCAGGCCGGCTACCGGCAGGAGATGGCCCGCGAACTGGGCTGGTACGCGTCCTTCTCGATCGCCTTCGGCTTTGTCTCGATCGCGACCGGAATCTTCACCGCCTACGGCTCGGTCCTCAACACCTCAGGCCCGCGCGGCATCTGGGCCTGGCCGATCGTGGTGGTCGGGCAGCTCGCGGTGGCGCTGATCTTCGGCGCGCTCGCCGCCCGCATCCCCATCAGCGGCTACGCCTACCAGTGGGTCTCCCGGATCGTCGGCCCCGTCTGGGGCTGGATCATGGGCTGGATATCGTTCGCGTTCCTGGGCGTGGTGGTGGTCGCGGTCGACTACACCATCGCCTCCACGATCCTGCCCGAGCTGTTCCGCTACCAGGGCACCGCGCAGAACGCCTGGTTCATCACCGCCGTGGTAATCCTGCTCCAGGCGGTGCTGGTCGCCGCCTCCACCCGGGCCACCCACCGGGTCAACAACGTGGCCGTCACCGTCCAGCTGATCGGGATGGTCTCGCTGACCGTGTTGCTCTTCGTGGTCGGCGCGGTCACCGGCAAGCTGGACTTCGGCACCCTCTTCGAGTCGGCCCCGGCGGAGTCGGCGGGCTACTACGCGTTGGGCGACATGACCCACGCCGGCCCGTTCGCGCTGGCCTTCCTGCTGGGCGCGTTCACCATCGTCGGCTTCGAGTCGGCGGCCAACCTCGCCGAGGAGACCAAGGAGCCGGCCCGCGTGATCCCCAAGGCGATGGCCCAGGCGGTCCTCTCGCTGGGCGTGCTGGGCTTCCTCTTCCTGATCGCCATCACCGCGCTCGCCGGCGACCCGGCCGAACTGGCCGCCTCCGACACCCCGGTGGCCACCGTGATCACGGCGGTGCTCGGCTCGGTCGTGGGCAAGATGCTGCTGGTCCTGGTGGTGCTGTCGATCTTCTCCTGCGGGCTGGTGATCACCCTCTCCGGCACCCGGCTGGTCTGGGCGATGTCCCGCGACGAGCGCTTCCCCGGCTGGCGTGCGCTGCGCCGGGTCAACCGGCGGCGCGGCACCCCGCTCAACGCGTCGATCTTCATGCTGGTCGTCGCGCAGGCCGTGCTGCTGGGCTTCTCCGGCTCCACGGACGCGCTCTTCGAGCTGTTCTCGGCCGCCACCCTGCTGCCGGCGATCATCTACGCCAGCACCGTGGTGATGTACATCGCCAAGCGCCGCTCGCTGCCGCCCAGCCAGGGCTTCACGCTGGGCCGCTGGGAGCTGCCGGTGATCGTGGTCGCCTCCGTCTGGCTCGGCTACGAGCTGCTGCTGTTCCGCGACGCCTCGTTCCGCAACCCGTGGCTGTATGTCCTGCTGCTCTTCGCGATCGGCGCGGTCTACTTCCTCTACCTGCTGGCCACCCGGGGCCGGGCCGGCCTGTCGATGCCCGAGATGCGGGACATCGACCGGGAGTTGGACGAGTCCCCCGATGCGCCGGAGGCGTCGGACGACGGGCGTCCCGCCGGCGTCGGCGGTGACCGATGAGCACCGTCCTCGCCATCGACCAGGGCACCTCCGGCACCAAGGCGATCGTGGTCGCCGAGGACGGCACGGCGCTGGCCGTCGCCGAGGAGCCGGTGCGGCCCCGCTACCTCGACGGCGGCCGCGTCGAGCAGGACCCCGACGAACTGCTCGACTCGGTGCTGACCGCCGGGCGGCGCGCGCTGGCGGAGGCCGGGCGGCCGGTCGACGCGGTGGCCCTCGCCAACCAGGGCGAGACCGTGCTGGCCTGGGACCCGGACAGCGGCGAGCCGCTGACCGACGCCCTGGTCTGGCAGGACCGCAGGGCCGAGTCGGTCTGCGCCGAACTCGCCGACCACGCCGAGCTGGTGGCGCGCCGCACCGGACTGGTCCTCGACCCGTACTTCTCCGCGCCCAAGATGGCCTGGCTGCGCCGCCACCGCACCCGCGAGGGCGTGGTCACCACCACCGACACCTGGCTGGTCCACCGGCTGACCGGCGCGTTCGTCACGGATGTGACCACCGCCAGCCGCTCCCTGCTGCTGGATGTGGACACGTTGACCTGGGACGGCGAGCTGCTGGAGCTGTTCGGGCTGGCCGGGGAACGGCTGCCGAGGCTGGTGGACTGCGACGAGATCGTCGGCACCACCGAGGCGTTCGGCGGCCGGCTGCCGGTGGCCGGGCTGGTCGTGGACCAGCAGGCCGCGCTGGTCGCCGAGGGCTGCCTGACGCCGGGCAGCGCCAAGTGCACCTTCGGCACCGGGGCGTTCCTGCTGGCCAACACCGGGACACGGGCGGTCCGTTCGCGCTCCGGGCTGACCTCCTCCGTCGCCTGGCGGGCCGGCGGCGAGACCGCCTACTGCGTCGACGGGCAGGTCTACACGGCGGCCTCCGCGATCCGTTGGCTGACTGATTCGGGGCTGCTGTCCGCGCCGGGCGAGCTGGACGCGGTGGCCGCGCCGGACGCCGGGGGCGTCCTCTGCGTGCCGGCGCTCGCCGGGCTCGCCGCGCCCTGGTGGCGCCCGGACGCCACCGCGAGCCTCACCGGCATGACGCTGGCCACCGGGCGCGGCCAGCTGGTCCGGGCGGTGCTGGAGGGCGTGGCGGCGCAGGTCGCCGAGGTGTGCCGGCTGGTCGCCGACGACCTGGGCGCGCCGCTGAGCCGGCTGCGCGCCGACGGCGGGCTCACCCACAGCCGCGCCCTGATGCAGGCGCAGGCCGACCTGGCCCAACTGCCCGTCGACGTCTACCCGTCGGGGCACGCGACGCCGCTGGGCGCGGCGGCGCTGGCCAGGGTGGCGCTCCGGCCCGGCCTCCCGCTCGCCGAGGCGGTCGGCGACTGGCGCCCGAGCACGGTCTACGAGCCGGCCTGGTCCCCCGACCGCGCCGCCGCCTTCCGCGACCGCTGGCGCCGCGCCGCCGAACTGGGCCTGCCCGGCGGATGAGGCGGCCCGCCCGGTGAACGACCGCCGCCGGGCCGGCCGTTGACCGACCGCGCCCGACCCCACCTGAGAAAGACAAGGAAGCACCCGCCATGGACCCCACCTCAGCCAGCAGGAACCCCGGCGACCCCGGCGTCCCCGACGCCTTCGACACCGGGGAGGTGTTCGACGTCGCGGTCATCGGCGCCGGCATCGTCGGCGCCGCCATCGCCCGCGAACTGTCGGGGCACCGGCTGTCGGTGGCCCTGGTCGAGGCGCGCGACGACGTCGGCGACGGCACCAGCAAGGCCAACACCGCGATCCTGCACACCGGCTTCGACGCCAAGCCCGGCACCCTGGAATCCCGCCTCGTCGCCCGGGGCTACGCCCTGCTGGGCGACTACGCCGAGCGGACCGGCATCCCCGTGGAGCGCACCGGCGCCGTGCTGGTCGCCTGGAACGAGGAGGAGCTGGCCGCCCTGCCCGGCCTTGCGGAGAAGGCCGAGGCCAACGGCTACCGCGGCTGCCGGCTGATCGGCCCCGACGAGGTGTACGCCCAACTGCCCGCGCTCGGCGAGGGCGTGCTCGGCGGGCTCACCGTGCCCGACGAGTCGATCATCTGCACCTGGACCACCAACCTGGCGCTGGCGACCGACGCCGCGCGGCGCGGCACCACGGTGCTGCTCGGCCACGCCGTCACCGAGGTCGCCGTGGGCGAGGAGCACACCACGCTCACCACCAACGGCGGCCCGGTGCGGGCCCGTTGGGTGGTCAACGCGGCCGGACTCGGCGCGGATGTGATCGACGGGCTCTTCGGGCACCGGCGGTTCACCGTCACGCCGCGCCGGGGCGAGCTGTTCGTCTTCGACAAGCTGGCCAGGCCGCTGGCCGACCGGATCGTGCTGCCCGTGCCGACCTCGCGCGGCAAGGGCGTGCTCATCTCCCCCACCATCTACGGCAACGTGATGCTGGGCCCCACCTCCGAGGACCTGAACGACAGGGCCGCCACCGGCACCTCGGAGGACGGCTTCGCGTTCCTGCTGGGCAAGGGCGAGCGGCTGATGCCCCGGCTGCTGGCCGAGGAGGTCACCGCCAGCTACGCCGGGCTGCGGGCCGCGACCGAACACGGCGACTACCTCGTCGAGGCCACCCCGGGGCAGCGCTATCTGCTGGTGGGGGGCATCCGTTCCACCGGGCTGACCGCCGGGATGGCGATCGCCGAACACGCCGCCGGACTCCTCGCCGAGGCCGGGCTGCCGCTGGTGGCGCGCGACGACCTGCCGGAGCCGCCCCGGATGGCCAACATCGGCGAGGCCGCCCCCCGCCCCTACCAGGACGCGGCCCGGATCGCCGCCGACCCCGCCTACGGCACCGTGGTCTGCTTCTGCGAGCGGGTCACGGCGGGCGAGATCAGGGACGCCTGCCACGCCACGCTGCCCGCCCGCACCCTGGAGGGCCTGCGCCGCCGCACCCGCGCGATGAACGGCCGCTGCCAGGGCTTCTTCTGCGGCGCCGAGGTCGGCCGGCTGCTGGCCGACGAGACCGGGCGGGCCCCACGGGACGAAGGGGCGAGCACGTCCACCCCGAGCGAGCGACAGGACACCACGGCATGAGCAGCACCGAACCCACCGGAGCCAACGGAGCTGCCGGCCCCGCCGGACCCGCCGGAGCGGCAACTCCCCGGCGCGAGACGGTCGATGTGCTGATCGTCGGCGGCGGCCCCGCCGGGCTCACCGCCGCCGCCCGGCTGGCGCCCCGGGTCGCCGGCCGGGTCCTGGTCCTGGACCGGGAGGCCGACGCCGGCGGCATCCCCCGGCACAGCGACCACCCCGGCTACGGCCTGCGCGACCTACGGCGGATGCTGTCGGGCCCGTCCTACGCCCGGACGCTGGTGGCGCGCGCCGCCGAGGCCGGCGCCGAGATCCGCACCCGCGCCATGGTCACCGGCTGGTCCGGCGAGCGGACCGTCGAGGTCACCAGCCCCGAGGGCCGATACGAGGTCGCCGCCGGGGCCGTGGTGCTGGCCACCGGCGCGCGGGAACGCCCGCGCACCGCGCGGCGCGTCCCCGGCGACCGGCCGCAGGGCGTGCTGACCACCGGCCAGTTGCAGAACATCGTGCACCTGCACCACGGCACGGTCGGCGAGCGCGCCGTGGTGGTGGGCGGCGAACTCGTCAGCTGGTCGGCGGTGTTGACGCTGCGCGAGGCGGGCTGCCGCACCGCGCTGATGGTCAGCCGCTACCCGAAGGCCGAGTCCTACGCCGCGTTCACCGTTCCCGGCCGCACCGTGCTCGGCGTGCCGGTCGCCACCCGCGCCCGGGTCACCCGGATCATCGGGAAGGGGCGGGTGAGCGCCGTCGAGATCGAGCACCTGGACACCGGACGGCGGCGGACCGTCGCGTGCGACACCGTGGTCTTCACCGGGGACTGGATTCCCGACCACGAGCTGGTCAGGTCCGCCGGGATCGACCTCGACCCGCACACCCTGGGCCCGCGCGTCGACCCGGCGCTGCGGACCAGCCGGCCGGGCGTCTTCGCGGTCGGCAACCTGCTGCACCCCGTGGACACGGCGGACATCGCCGCGCTCGACGGAGCGCATGTGACGGAACAGGTGCTGCGCTGGCTGGCCGCCGACGGGCGCCCCGGCACCGGCGAGGGCGTGCCGATCCTCGCCGAGGCGCCGCTGCGCTGGATCGCGCCCAGCCTGCTGCGGCCCGACTCGCCGGCCCCGGCGCGCAACCGACTGCTGCTGTGGACCGACGCGTTCGTCCGGGTGCCCCGGGTGACCGTGCGGCAGGACGGCCGGGTCGTCGCCCGCCGCACCCTGCCCTGGCCGGCGGCCCCGGGCCGGGTGCTGCGGATTCCGTCCTCGGTGCTGCGCGACGTCGATCTCCACGGCGGCCCGGTGCGGGTGAGCGTGCGGTGAACGGTTGCCCCCGTCCTCGGTGACGGGCTCGTGACACGCTCGTGACACTGCGGGGGCAACCTTGACGGGGGAACGTCCGTCGAACGTGTGTCGGGCCGGATATTCCGAACGGCCCGAGGCACGAGGAGAGTTCATGAGTCGTAGACGTTCCACCGGACGCCGGGTCGCGGCGGCCACCGTGGTCGGCGCGGTCGTCGCCCCCGGGCTGCTGTTCGCGGCATCCCCCGCCCTCGCCGACCAGGCGCCCGTCGAGCCGGCGCCGCTCGACGAGTTGCCGTGGTGCCAGACGGACGCCGAGGAGGAGTCGCTGGCCGTCTCCCTGACCGGCGTACCCGAGCGGCAGGCCGCGCCGACCGACTGGACCGAGTTCACCTACGAGGTCGTCAACACCGGTGCGGAGCCCCTCGTCCCGGTCTTCCTGCGCGCCGCCACCTGGTACGAGGCGGCCGACGGCGGGGAGGACGGGTTCGGCTACGAGATGGAGTGGCAGTACAACGGCGAGTGGCGCGAGCTCCAGTGGGAGTCCGACGCCGCCGACGGCCACTTCGGAATGGTCGACGAGCTGGCCCCGGGCGACTCCGCCGAGGTGCCGATCCGCACCCGCGCCCTGGAGGACCGGACCGGCTGGGTGACCGCGACCGCCTATGCCAGGGGCTACGACCCGGAGACCACCAGCGTCTGCCACTTCTCCAACGGCGTCGAGGCCCAGTGGGCCCTGGTGCCGGAGGACGCGGAGGCACCCGGCGAGCCCGACCCGGAGGAGCCCGGCCAGCCCTCCGAGGAGCCCCAGCCCGGCGAACCCTCCGAGGAGCCCAACGCCCCCGCCCCACAGGGCGGTTCGGACGACGACGCCGAACTCGCCGAGACCGGCGGCTCGAACGCCCTCCCCGTCGCCGCCGGCATCGGCGGAGCCGCCCTCGTCGCCGGAGCCGGCGCCCTCCTCATCGCCCGCCGCAGCCGCACGGCCGCCTGAGCCGAAGTCCGTCGGCCGAAGTCCTTCCACCGAAAAGAGAGTGACCCATCCCGTGAAGCGTTCCCAGCGCCGTGCCCTCGCCGCCCTGACCGTCGGTGCCGTGTCCCTGCCCGCCCTGTTGCTGGCCACGGCGCCCGCCGCCCAGGCGGCCGGCGTGCCGATCGAGCCGGTCGGCCCGATCGGCGAACTGCCGTACTGCGAGGACACGGTGGACTCCGAGGACGTCGCCGTCTGGCTCCAGGACGTCCCCGAGGACCACGCCTCGCCCACCGCGTGGACCGAGTTCCTGTACACCGTCGAGAACGGCGGCGACGAGCCGGTCGACACCATCTACACCAAGCTGGAGGGCTGGTACAACGCGGCCGACGGCTCCGACGAGCCGTTCCCGTTCCAGATCCAGTGGTTCGTGGACGGCGAGTGGCGCGACGTGCCGTTCGAGAGCGACGCCGCCGACGGCCACTTCGGGGTGATCGACCAGCTCGCCCCCGGCGACTCCGCCGACGTGCAGATCCGCACCCGCGCCGAGCAGGACCGGCCCGGCTGGTTCGAGAGCTGGGCCAGCATCCGCTACTACGACGCCGAGGACGAGACGCTGTGCGTGCGGGACAGCGTCGAGGCCGAGTGGGCGCTGGTGCCCGAGGGCGACGAGGCGCCCGGCGAGCCCGACCCGGAGGAGCCCGGCCAGCCCTCCGAGGAGCCCCAGCCCGGCGAACCCTCCGAGGAGCCCAACGCCCCCGCCCCACAGGGCGGTTCGGACGACGACGCCGAACTCGCCGAAACCGGCGGCTCCCACGCCCTCCCCATCGCCGCCGGCATCGGCGGAGCCGCCCTCGTCGCCGGAGCCGGCGCCCTCCTCATCGCCCACCGCAACCTGGCCTGACCAACCGGCAGGACCCCCTGGGCCGCGCCCCGCTCATCCAAAGCGGGGCGCGGCCCTCGCCGTTCGCTCTATCCTGACTCCGGGTCAGACGGCGGGGGGTGACCGGAGTGCGCTGGGGACCACCCGGGCGAACGGCGAGTGCGCTGGTGGTGCTGACCGCCTGCCTGCCGTTCGGCACGCTCTTCTGGGCACAGCACCAACTCGCCGCCGAGGGCCGCAGGTTGAAGCTGAGCCTGGCCGGCCTCGACCTCGACGCGTTCACCGTGGTCGAGAGCGGCGCCGTCGAACACTGGGTGCCGCAGCTCGTCTTCCTGCTGCTGTTCGTCGGCCTGGGGTACGCCGTGCTGCGGTCCTCGCCCCGGCGCGGGCCCACCGCGCGCGGCGTGCTGCTGGTGGTCGGCGCCGCCCTGCTGGCCGGCGCGGTCAGCGACCTCACCGACGTGGTGCTGGAACGCCGCACCTGGTCCGGGCCGCCCACCTGGGGCGACGTGGACGACATCCTGGGCACCGTCCACTCCTACGGCGAGGCCACGGCGTTCGCGCCCTGGGTCGCCGTGACGCTGCTGGCGGTCTGGCTGGAGTGGCGCCTGCTGTCCTGCGTGCTGTGGACGCTGCGCCGCCTGCCCCAACTGCGCCACCACGCCGACCTGAAGCCGCTGCCGCTGCTCGTCCGGGCGACGCTCGGCCGGCCCGCGCGCGGGCTGGCGGCGCCGCTGCCGCCGCCGGGCCGGCGCGAGCGGCGGGACGCGGCGCTGGTCGCGGTCGGGCCGATGCTGCTGCTGGCGCTGGCCGGCGGCCGGGTGCTCGGGCACGGCGCGGTCGAACCCTTCCGCTCCGAGGGCCCGTTCATCGACCCGGCGTTCTACGACCGGTCGCCGCCCTCGTTCACCGAACGCTGGTCAGGGGCGCTCTACCCGGCGCTGCGGCTGCGCCCGCTGGAACGGGAGCGGCCGGCCGCCTGGCTGGCGACGCTCACGGTGGCGCTGGTCTTCCTGGTGCTGCTGGGCTGGCTGGTGTACCGGCTGCGCTGGCGGCCGAGGCCGGCCGGCGCGGGCGCGGTGGTGGCGCTGGGCTGGGCGGCGACCACGGTGGCCGCCGCCGTGGCGTCGGTGGCCGACCACCTGTGGCTGACGGCGCTGGACGGCGGGAGCCCGCCGGGCACGACGCTGCTGGAGGCGGTCAGGTTCGCGCTGCTGTGGGGCTGGCTGCCCGGCGCCGCGCTGCTGGCGTGGGAACGGCACCGGGCGGGCGGCTCCGTTGCCGTCTCACGGGACGCCCGGCCGGTGGAGAGTGCGAGGGAGCGGGCCGATGTCGACTGACCGCAGGCCGGGCGGCGCGCGGCGCCCCCGGGTGCGCCCCGGGCGGGCGCTGACCCGGAGCAGCGTGCGCCGGGGCGCGCGCCCGCCGGCGCCCGAGCCGGAGCCCTCGCGGCTGCGCCGGCTGCTCAACTCGCCCCTCAACTGGCTGCTCGCCGTGGTGCTGGTGGTGGCCACCACGACGTTCCAGGACGTGTTGGGCTCCACCCTGGGCGCGCTGCTGCCGCTGGACCGGGTGCCCGACCGGGTCGCCGCCGGCGAAGCCATCGACGTGGTCACCGTGCGCTCCGAGCGGGAGATCGGCACCTGGATGGCGCGGGACGCCACCGTCTCCGAGATCGATGCGGCCCTCGAAGACCCGAACTGGCCACGGGAGTTGGACCTGATCGACGTCGGCTGGGGCTCCTGGATCATCACCCTGGAGGGCCGGGCCCAGCAGCAGGTGCGGATCACCGACATCGTGCCCGAGCTGGAGAACGGCCGCTGCGGCGAGCCCCTGACCGGCCCGCTGCTGCTGACCGCGCCCGAGGGCGGCGGCCCGGTGGTGCAACTCCAGGTCGACATCGACCAGCCGGGCGCCCGCCTGCACGGCTCGACCGACACCGGCGAGGACACCGGCCCCTACTTCACCGGCCCGACCGCCCAACACGTCACGCTGGACCGCAACGAGTCCGTCGCGTTCCGCATCACCGCCCGCGCGGACCAGGGCCACTGCCGCTGGACCTACCGCGTCGAGTACGAGGTGGCCGGCGCCGCCCACACCACCCGCATCGACGGGCCCGACGGCGCCCCGTTCGAGATCACCGCGCCCCGCCGGGACGCCGCCGACTACCCGGTGGTCTGGTTCTCGCCCCAGGGGTGCGGCCCCGGCCCGGAGTTCAGCGCCGAGCGGGTGCGGGGCACGGGCGAGGACTACGCGCGGGCGCTGGAGGAGTTCGATGCGCCCGTGGGCCAGCCGGTCAGCTGCCCGGAGCACCTGCGGCGTTGAGGTCCGCGTCCCGGTCCGGCGAACGGGGCGCGGCGACGGCCTCGTACGCCTCGGGCAGCGAGATCACGCCGTCGGAGGCGAGGAAGTGGCCGGCCCCCGGAACCACCCGGGCGGAGCTGCCGAGCAACCTGGCCAGCCGGTCCGTGTGGCCGGCCGGCACCAGCGGGTCCGCGTCGGACCGCAGCACCGCGAGCCGGTCCACGCGCTCGGCGAGCCCGGCCACCTCGGGGCCCTCGCCGATGAACGGGTCCAACTCCGGGAGCGCGGGCAGCCGGTCCACGAAGCCCGCGACCAGCACCAGGGTGCCCAGCCGCCAGGGGCCAGGGAGCGACCGCAGGTGCCGCAGCACGGTCAGGCAGCCCAGGCTGTGCGCGACGACGACCGTGTGCGCGTCGGGGACGCCCACCTCGGCCCGCAGCACCTCGGCCCACCGCGCCGGGTCCGGGGCGTCCGGGTCGGGAAGGGCCGGGACGGCGGTCGGCACGCCGTCCGCCGCCAGCCGCTCGGCCAGCCAGCCGAACCAGTGGTCGTCGGGGCTCGCCCCAAGCCCATGGATGATCGCGGCGCGGCGCACGGTTGTTCCAGGTGTCATGCCGTCGGATGGTACGGCCTCACGCCGGCGTGAAGGTCAAGGGCCCACGGCCCGAGACACGGAGGGGAGCAGCGGCGGTGCGGATCGGGGAACTCGCGGAGCTGGCCGGCGTGAGCGCGCGGGCGCTGCGTCACTACGAGGACCGGGGGCTGCTGGTCCCGGCGCGCGACGGGAACGGGTACCGGCGCTACGCCTCGGACGATGTCGCCCGGGTGGCCCGGATCAGGGCGATGATCTCCGCGGGCCTCGGCACCGCGACCATCCGGCGGTACCTGGACTGCGCCCGCGACGGCGAGCGAGGCGTCTCGCTGGAGATGTGCCCCGGGCTGCGGGCCGAGCTGGACGCCCTGGCCCGGCGCATCGAGGTCCGGCAGGCCGAACTCGCCGAGACCCGGCGGCGGTTGGCCGCGCTGGCCGGGGCTCCGCCCGGACCGGGCGTTTCAGCCGCGCCCGTTGCCCGCTGACCGTGGGGACGCGTTCTCACGCAGCCGGGCCGCGACCGCCGCCCGCCACTCGGCGACGACGGCCTCCTCGTCGAACGGCACCAGGTTGAGCGGCGGGCCCTCCAACGGGCCGCGCAGGCCCCGCCTGATCCGCTCGTTGATCTCCGCGAGAATCCGCCGCACCGCCCGCTCGGTGGGCGCGGCCAGCGCCGCCGCGTGCGCGTCCTCGGCCTCCCTGCGGAGCGCCAGGCTGGGCGGCAGGGCCGAGAGGTGCTCCCTGGCCATCTTCTCGCGCACCCACCACAGCTCGTCATAGGGCTGGGAGGCGTGCGGCAACGGCTTGCCCGCGCCCGGCAGGTCGCGGAACGCGCCGCGCTCCTCGGCCTCCCTGATCTGCTTGTCCACCCAGGACTCGAAGCTCAGCCCCGCCGGCTTCCGCTCGGTCATCAGCGCCTCCCGAAGCTCTGCCGCCAGTCTCGCACGCCGCCCCCGTCCCGCCCTGGCTCGGGGCAGGGGGCGGGGGCGGGGCGGCGCTCGAAGGGCGCCCGGGGCACGGATCAGATCGGCGGGACGGAGACCCAGAACCTGGTGTCGTTGCTGAGGTTGGCCGGGTCGCTGGTGAGCTGCTCCTGAATCCAGTTGATGGCCGTTCGGTAGGCCTGGATGTCGGGGGTGTTGGGGTTGTTGAGGCCCGACTCCCCGTTGCGGTGACCGGCGAACCAGCGGTCGATGCCGTAGTGCGCCTGGCTCTGGTTGAGGCAGGCGACGTCGGCGGCGAGGTCGCTGTTGAGCGCGGCGCCGTTGTTCCAGGAGTCGGCCCCCTGGCCCTGGAACCTGCCGCAGGCGTTGCGCAGCATGTGCCAGTTCTGCTTGAAGATCCCGAAGTTGGCGGCGTCGCCGGTCTTGTTGTCGCCGTAGGGGTAGTCGGTGCTCATGCCGTCGGTCTCCAGCATGGCGACGGCGAGGTCCTGGCTGTCCGCGCCCGCGCCGGTGACCTGCTGCTTGCGCGCGCCGAGCCCGGGGATGTCGTACGAGCCGCACTCCATCCCCGAGGGACAGGCGAGCGCGCCGACCTCCTCCGCGGCCGCCTGGCGCTCCGCCCCGTTCGCCTGCCCGGCGGGCAGGACGGCGCCGGCGGCGGCCACGGTGATGGCCGCGAGCAGCGTGAGTTGTCTCTTCATGGGCACAGTGCTCCTTTGCATGTACACGACTAGCCCTCGCCGCCGGCCAGCATGGTCTCGTTAACCGGTTTAGTCAACGCTCCGCACAGCGCGGAGACCGCGCGTCCCGCGCGGCCAGCGATGGGCGCAAAGGTGCCCCGGGGGTACCACCGGGCAGGGGGGACATTTAGGATGGCGCGCATGTTCGCACCAGGCCGCTTCCTCTGCCTCGCGCTCTTCGCGGGCTCGGCCTGCTGTGTCGACGACGGCCTCTGTCGCCGCTGACGGATTCCGCTCCCCTCCCCCGGCCCGGCCGCCGACGGCCGCGCCGCTTGGGGCGGTCCCTCCCCCTGGTCCCCGGGCCCGTTCGTTCCGTTGGAGTTCACCCATGACCACCGTGTCACCTCCCCCCTCGCCGTCCGATTCGTCCTCGGCTCGCGGGTCGGCGAAGCCGGCCGTCTCCTGGCTGGCGCCCGCGCCCACCCGGGTGCCGCCGCCCGAGGCGCCCGAGGCGCCGCCGGTGCGGCGCGGCCCGCTGGCCGGCGCGCTGCTGATCGGCGCCGCGCTCGACGCCTATGTCTTCGCCCGGCACGGCGCCAAGCCGGGCGTCCTGCTGCTGCTCGGCCTGGGCCTCGGCTTCGCGCTGTTCCACTCGCGGTTCGGCTTCACCTCCGCCTGGCGGCAGCTGATAGCCGTCGGCAACGGCGCCGGACTGCGCGCCCACACCCTGCTGCTCGGCACCACCGCCACCCTCTTCGCGCTGATCATCGGCACCGGCACCGGCCTCTTCGGCTCCGAACCCGCGCCCTCCGCCGGCTCGTTGGGCGTCGGCCTGCTGGTCGGCGCGTTCGTCTTCGCCATCGGGATGCAGCTCGGCGGCGCCTGCGCCTCCGGCACGCTCTTCGCCGTGGGCAGCGGCCAGACCTCGATCGTGCTGACGCTGGGCGGGTTCATCCTCGGATCGACGCTGGCCGCCTGGCAGTTCGACCTCTGGAACGACCTGCCGGCGCTCGACCCGGTGGTCCTCTCCGACCATGTCGGCTGGTTCGGCTCCTGGGGCATCACCATCCTGGCGCTGGCCGGGATCTACGGCCTGACCCGCCTCGTCCAGCGGCGCCGCACCCCGCCGCCCACCGGCGCGGTGCCGACCGCGCGGGGCGTGGCGCGGCGCGCGCTGCGCGGCTCCTGGCCGCTGGCGGCCGGCGCCGTTGCGCTGGCGGTGCTGGGCGCGGGCGTGCTGCTGGTCTCGGGCGGCCCCTGGGGCGTGACCAGCGCGTTCGCGCTGTGGGGCAGCGAGCTGGTGGGGGCGCTCGGCGGGCAGCCGGAGAACTGGAGCTTCTGGCAACAGCCGGGGAACGCCGACATGTTGGCCGGCTCGGTCCTCGCCGACAAGAACAGCCTCACCGACATCGGGATCATGGTGGGCGCGGCGATCGCCGCCTCGCTCGGCGGGACCTGGGCGCTGCACCGGGGCGTGCCGTGGCGGACCGGCGTCGCCGCCGTCCTCGGCGGCGTGCTGATGGGCATCGGCGCGCGGCTGGCCGGCGGCTGCAACATCGGCGCCTACCTCGCGGGGATCGCCTCCGGCAGCCTGCACGGCTGGATCTGGGGCCTGACCGCGCTGTTGGGCACCTACGCCGGGCTGAAGCTGCGCCCGCTGTTCGGGCTGGCCAACCCCAAGCCCAGCGACGGCGTCTGCTGAGCCGGCGGCCCGGCCCCGTGGCGGGGCCGGGCCGTTCCACCTCGGTGGGCACGTCCCTCTCCGGGCGCGCGGCTCAGCGGACGATCGCCTGGGACTCCGACACCACGATGTCGTAGGTCGTCTCGAAGACCCCGCCGGGCAGCGGGTGCGGCCCGCCCGACTGGGAGCCGGTCCAACTGACCTCCCAGGTCAGGCTCGCGGTCAGGGTGAACGAACCGTCCCGGTGCGTGGAACGCTCGTACCGCACCCCGCACGGCGGGTCCTCGCCCTCGTCGCCCCGCGTCCACGGCGCGCCGATCCGCCCGCCCTCGCTCACCGCGCACTCGCCGGAGGCGGGGAAGACCACGGCGTCCTCCGAACCCGGGTCGATGGTCAACGCGACCGGCTCGGCCGTGGTCTCCGCCCACACCCCGCTGATCGGCAACTCGGCCCGCACCGTGCGCGGTTCGAGGAGCGCCTCCTCCATCCAGATCCAGGTGGCGAGGTTGACCAGCTGCTCGCCGTCCGGGCTCAACTCGATCTCGGTCTCCGGGATGCCGATCTCGTCGTAGGCGTACTCGGCGAGCACCTCGTCGTCGATGGCCTCCGGCAGCTCGGGGACGTCCGTCGGGTCGCCCCAGAAGATGGGCTCGACGCAGTCGGTGCCGGCGCGGTAGTCGTTCCGCCGGTTGGGGTTGATCACCCCGTGCCACCAGAGTCCCTCGTCGGCGATGTCGAGGTTGTAGTTGTCGTAACCGACGCCGCTGTAGACGCTGTTGAAGTTCTCCGCCCAGTCGGCGGGGTTGTTGTCGCGGTAGATGTCGGTGAACGCCTGCGCCGGCGACCAGATGTTGAGCGCCCGGTTGGCGTGGCCGTCCAGGCTCTCGACGGCCGCCTCGAACTCCTCGGCGGTCATGAACGGTTCGTACCAGCAGACGGGCGGGGTCCACCCGGTGTCGATCGGCGCGAGGCTGCCGTCGCCCTCACCGCCGGTGTCCCCGGTGATCACGACCTCCGTCCGCGCCTCGGCGGTGAGCGTGTCCCCGTCCTGCCCACCCCCGTCGGTGTTGCCCCGGGAGTCGTCGTCGCCGTTGCCGAGTCCAACCGCCGGGCTGGTCAGCACCGTTGCCAGCATTCCTGCGGCGCACAGGACCACGGCGCCGCGTCTGAGTGGTCTCATCCGCACTGCCCACGTTGGGACTGGGCCGAGGTGGTGACCCACACGCCCCGCTCGTCCTTCTCCAGCAGGTTGGTGTAGGAGACGAAGGGCTCTCCCCCGTCCTCGGGGATCGGCTCCCCGGTGTTCACGTCGGTGGCCGTCGCCTCGCTCTCGTCGGCGCAGTAGGTCAACGAGGCCGCGTTCTCCGCCTGAAGCGTGACCTGCGGCGCGAAGTACCGCACGCTGCCGGCGATCGAACGGTCGTTCCGCACGAAGCCGCCGATCCAGTCCTGGGCGCTGGTCAGCGCCTCGGCGCGGTGGTAGAAGGCCAGGTGGTCGGCCTCGGGATCGCGCTCCAGGATCGCGAGGTCCACGCTGTTCTGCGCCTCCCTGGCGTCGTTGAGCACCTGCTGCTCCGTCGGGTCGTCCGACTCCCAGTCCTCGTAGACGTTGGTGAACCCCTCCGGGAGGGTGATCTCCGGGCGGTCGGCGACCTCGTCCGGCGGGGCGTCGGTGGGGGTCTCCGCCACCTCGGAGGTGCCGCCCTCGTCGACGCCCGGGATGTCGTCGCTGCCGCCGTCGTCCGAGTCGTCGCCGCAGGCGGTCGTGGCGGTCAGCAGCAGCGCGGTGGCGGTCGCGGCGAGGAGAGCGGTGCGGAGGCGGCGCGTCACAGGAGTCCCCGTTTTCGGTGAATGGGAGGCGGTATCGGACAGACCCACCGCCACTGTACCGACGCGCGGTGACAGCACCGGGTAACTCCGGGTGCTTGTTACCAACTTGCCGCGCCGCGCGCAGGCGCGCTCAGCGCCGGCGGAAGGGGGCGACCAGTCGTCGCACCATCGCCGCCGCGCCCCAGGTGTCGTCCTCGTGGGCGAGCGCGCTCAGCAACTCGCGCAGATACAGCAGCGGCATCCGCTCGCGCCAACCGTCCCGCAGCGGGGCCGCCTCCCCGTAGGCGGCGAAGAACGCGTCGGCCTCGGGCGGGCGCGGGCTGCACCAGAACATCGCGAGGTCGACCTCGGGCCAGGTGTGGGAGACCGCCGGGTCGATCAGCACCGGGGCGCCCTCGGCGGTGGCGAGGACGTTCTGGCTCCACAGGTCGCCGTGGGTGAGCGACGGCGGCTGGGCCGGGACGAGTTCAGGGAGGGCGGCGCAGAGGCGTTCCAGGGCGCGGCGGTCCTCGCGGTCCAGGGCGGCCTCGGCGCCGGGTTCGGGCAGCCAGCGCAGCAGGCGGCGTTCCGCGAAGAAGCGGTGGCCGTCGGTGTCCCAGGTGTTGTCCTGCCGCATCCGTCCGAGCCAGCCGTCGCGGTGCCAGCCGAAGCGGTCCCCGACGGTGGAGGTGTGCAGGGCCGCCGTCCGGCGGCCGAGCGCGGCCCAGAACTCGGGGGTGTCGGGGCGGGGTTGGCAGACGTCGAGCACCAGCAGGTGCGCGGACGCGTGGCGGACGGCGGGGACGGTGGCGCCGCCCTCGGCCCGGAGCGTCGCCAGCCCGGTGGCCTCGACCTCGAACAGGTCGCCCACCGGGCCGTCGACGGTCTTGGCGAAGACGCGCCGGCCGTCGGCGAGGAGCGCGATGCCGCCCTCGGCGATCGCGCCGCCCTCGGTCGGGGTGATCTCGACGACGGGAAAGCCGGCGGCCCGCAGCCGTTCCGGGAGGGTGCCCATGCCGCCCAGCACAGCACGGGCGGCGACCCCGGTCCAGGGGCCGCCGCCGGGGCGCACCCTAGCGGCTGGCCCGCACGATCAGGGTGCCGATGTGCCCAGGCGTCGGGGCGTCCAGTACCCGTGCCTCGACGCGGGTGAAGCCGGCGCGGCGCAGCAGGTTCCGCCACCCGCGTGGGGTGTGGCTGTAGCGGTAGGTGAACAGGGCGGGCCCGGCGAAGCCGCCCTTGTACATGCCCTGCGGGCCGTACGCTCCGGGAATGGCGGGGGGTTGGGAGAACGCGAACACGCCCCCGGGGGCGAGCCGCCGGGCGACGAGCGGGAACAGCCTGCTCGGGTCCGTGAACCAGGCGGCGCCGAAGACCGAGTACACCGCGTCGTAGGTGGCGCCGTCCTCGGCGAGGAAGTCGAGGACCTCGGCGCACTCGAAGCGCGCTCCGGTCGCCCGCCACCGCTCGCGGGCCTTGGCCACCATGACCGGGGACAGGTCAACTCCCTTCGCGTGCACGCCCCGCTGGGCGAGATGGGCCACCGCGCGGCCGGTGCCGCAGCCGATCTCCAGCACGGAGCGAGGGGCGCCCAGGAGTTCCGGCCCTGGGCCGTGATCCGCGTACTGCGTCCAGCGGAAGCGGGGCTCCGCGTCGTGGGCGAAGACGCTCTCGGCGTAGGCGTCCCAGAGTTCGCGTTCGGCGGCGATGTCGTGTCGGGCGGGCAACGGGGCTTCCTCCGAGGGGCGTTGGGCGGCGCCCGGTCTCGCGGGCCGCGCCCGGCACCGGCGTGAAGAAGGCGAACAGGACCGGGGTGTCCAGATAGATCTGGTGGACGCCCCGGTCGACGAGCTTGCCGACACCCAGGTGCCAATCCGGGCGCTCGATCGAAGTGATCATGTACATCACGGCGTTGCCCAGGATGCGCTCGGCCATGTCGCGCACCATCTCGTTGTCCCGCAGCAGGAGCGCCACCTCGCGGTCCCAGAGAGTCATGCCGCAGTCGAAGACGTTGATCGTGAGGTGCTCCACATGGGGCTTCACGGCGTTGAGGAGTTCACGCGGGTCACGGGTGTCGGGTGGCGCGAGTCGGGGTTCGACGGTTGCGGTCACGTCATGCGGTCCCTTCTGTCGGTGGGGACGCCGAAACACGCGCTCGCATAGGTGGCGATCTCACTGGGCGCCGTGACGTTCACGGCGGCCGTGAGCAGTTCCGTACTCACCTGCCGGTCGTCGAAGAGGTAGAACGCCTCCAACGGCCACATCCGGCGCTCGGCGTCGGCGGGGATGACGCCCAGGCTGACGTTCGGCAGGGCCATCACCGCCAGGAGATAGCCGAGTTGGGAAGCCATGGCCTCCGGGGGTCCGATGCGATAGCGGAGGACCGTTTCCTCGAGCACGAAGGCGAATCGGTGGTCTCCCTCGTACAGCACGCGGGAGCGCTCGATGCGGGAGGCGGCCGCCTCCGGGGCGTCGTCGGGCGTTTCCTGGAAGCGGGCTATCGACGAGAGCAACGCGCTGGCGTAGGCCTCGGTCTGGAGGATGCCCGGCACCACGTTGGAGCAGTAGACGCGGAAGCGTCTGGTGCGGGCGTACAGGGGCAGCACCTCGTCCTGGGCACGGCGCATCCCGTGCCGGTGGAGCTTCTTCCAGTGCACATACATCTGGTCGGCCTGCCGGTTGGCCGAGACCAGGTCGGCGGTCTGGTCCTCGGCGCCGCAGGCGGTGCACCAGTTCCGCACGTCCGCGTCGGACGGGGAGGTCCTGGCGTTCTCGATCCTCGAACGCTTCGAGGGGCTCCAGCCGCACCGAAGAGCCAACTCCTCGCCGCTGAGCCCGGCTTCGCGGCGGATGTCCCGCAGCCTCGCGGCCAAGCGTTCGCGAGCGGCCTGAGCGGCTGAGGACGGTGATGCGGTCATTGGTTCGGCCAGTTTTTCACGCGCGGGGAGCGGTCGCGCCCCCGGCGGCGCGCGCCCCCGTCGGGTGGGGGTCGCGCCGCCGGGGTGCGGGAGCGGTCACTCCTCCGTGAAGTGGGCCTCCAGGTGCAGCGGGCCGTCGACCGGGAGGGTCAACGTCGGGGTGTCGCCGAGGGGTTCGCCGGCGTGTTCCCAGTGGTCGAAGCGGTAGCCGGGGGCCGGTTCCGCCGTGGCGGTGATGTGGCTGTTCTCCTCGTAGGCGCCGGGCTCGGTCATGTTGCCGGTGACGGTGACCTCGCCGCCGTTCTCGGGCACCGGGCCGGCGGTGACGGGGTGGTTGACCATGTAGAGCGCCATCACGTTGAGCAGGGTGACCGGGCCGGTGCTGGTGGTGCCGTTGTAGCGCATCACGTTGACGGCCGTGACCTCGGCGTCGTCGCCGGCGGCGACGGTGTACCCGTCCTCGTGCAGGTTGTCGGAGCCCAGGTTGAACGCCGTGACCTGCCCGGAGTGGACGACCAGCGCGCTGTGGTAGCCGTAGCCGAAGACGTTGAGGGTCTGGAGGTCGACCGCGCCCTCCACCGTCACCAGGTCGGAGTTGGCGCGGGTGTGGCTGTCGATGACCTGCGGGAAGATGTGCTTCTCCAGGCCCCAGTCGGGCAGCGCGTAGCCGACCCTGGCGGTGGCGTTGCCGTTGGAGAGCACGCCCTCGATCCGGCCGCCCTCGCCCTCGCCGACCGCGATGCCGCCGGCGAGGAAGGCGCCGGAGAGCTTGCGGACGACGAAGGCGTCGTTGCGGTGGGTGGCGAGGTCGACGCCCAGCCAGGCGTTGGGCATTCCGACGTTGACCACATAGGTGCCGGTGCCGTTGCCCCTGATGGTGTACGGGTAGGGCGCGAGGCCGTCCGCGACGCCCGGGTTGTTCTCCGGGTAGAAGACCCGCAGGCCGCTGACGCCGGCGCGGTCGCCGTCAAGGGTGATCAGCGCGGTGGCGGTGGTGGGTTCGGCCGTGTCGCGGCCCTCGTGGGCGAAGAGCACGGTGCCGCCGCTGGCGCCCAGCAGGTCGCGGTGGGCGACGGGCGAGGCGCCGCGCAGTTCGACGTCGGTCGGCACGGTGAGGTGCCCGTCGACCCGGTACCAGCCGGCCGGCAGGTAGACGATGCCGCCGCCGTCCTCGGCGGCCGCGTCGAGCGCGTTCTGGATCGCCCCGGTGGCGTCCGTCTCGGGCAGCACGCCCACGGTGTGCGGCACCTCGGGGACGTAGAGCGCGCCGCGTTCGGCCCTCGGCGTGGTCGCCGGCTGGTACTCCGGTGCCTCGCCGGGGAGTTCGTACACGGTGCCGCTGGTCGGCCCGGTCAGCTCGGTGTCGGTGAGCTTGACATACAGCTCGCCCCGGTTCTGGACGGCGGCCTCGCTGCCCTCCAGCACGCTGTCCACCAGGCCGAAGCCCCAGCGCGAGGTGAAGTCGGCGGTGCGGACGGCGATGTCGGTGTCGGTGACGGAGGTGCGGACGAAGGAGCCGGCGAAGTTGATCCGCTGGCCCTCCACCACGTCGATGCCGATCCGGTAGTCGGCCACGGAGACGTCGATGAACTCGTCCCACTCCAGGTCGCCGAGGACCAGCCCGGTGCCGTGGGCGCGGGTGAACGCGTCCAGCGTCGCGCGGGCCGGCGGCCGGTAGGCGTCGGGGGCCTCGGCCCAGACGGCGTTGGTGAAGTGGACGTCCTGCCAGGTGCCGACGTCGGCGCCGTTGTAGGCGCGGACGCCTTCGAGGAGCGCGGTGCCCCGGATGTCGCGGAGGGTGGTGGACTCGTGGGTCTGGCCGCCGGAGGCCGCCTCGCCCTGGTCGTTGGGCATGGTGGAGATGCCGATGCCCCGGTAGGAGTTGAGCAGGTTCACTTCGGCGACGGTGGACATCATGTAGTTTTCGTTGCCGATCCAGGCGCGGCCCGGGATCTCGAACGTCGGGCCGTAGGGCACCGGGTCCTCGGCGTTCTGGTCCGGGTAGTAGGTGGTCAGCCCGATGACGCCGGCGCTGCCGCCGATCCGGAAGAGGCTGGGCCCTTCGTCGCCGGGCGGCAGCTCGGCGTGGACCACGGTGCCCAGGCCGGCGTCGGCGGCGCTTCCGGGGTCGGGGTTGCGGTCGCCGCGCACGGTGCAGAACGCGTGGACCTCGATGGTGTCGGTGACCCGGTAGCTGCCGGCCGGCAGCCAGACGGTGCCGCCGCCGGCGTCCACGCAGGCGTAGACGGCCTGTTGGATGGCGTCGGTGGAGTCGTCAGCGCCGGTGGGGTCGGCGCCGAAGTCGGTGGCGTCGAAGTCGGCGACGATCCAGTCCTCGGTGGGGAACTCGGTCTCCACGAGCCGGGGTTCGGGGCTGACGACCCGCTCGTGGCGGACCTCGAACTCGGTGACGCTCTGGCTGGCGGCGCCCTCGCCGTAGCCGTGGAGCTGGACCCGGACGTAGCGGGCCTCGACGGGTGCGAAGCGGACCTTCACGCCCCGGTCGGGCCCGGTGCCGCCGGCCTCGCGGACGGCGGTGAAATCCTCGCCGTCCGGGGAGGTCTGGACGGTGAACGCGGACGGGTAGCGGTCGTCGAAGGAGAGCCGCACGTCGTTGACGGGGGTGGTCTCGCCCAGGTCGACGGTGAGCCACTCGCCCTCGCCCGCGTCGCCGCTGTGCCAGGCGGTGTCGAGGGAGCCGTCCACGGCGGCCTCGGGCGCCTCGCCGCTGCTGGCGGTGATGGCGGCGCCGCGCGCCAGGTTGGTGACGACGGCGCTGTCGGTGACGGCGGTCAGCTCGTCGAGCAGCGCGCGCAGCGCGTCCCTGGCGGTGTTCTCGTCCGTGGCGGGGTCGTCGGCGACGGGCGTCGCGGCGTCGATGGCGGCGCGCAGCGCGTCGCGGCTGCCCGGCGGGTACTGGCCGTCGCGGTCGCCCTCGCGGAGCGCGGACCAGATCCGTTCGGCCTCGGCGAGCTGGCGGCGGAGCCCGCCGGCCGGGTCGAGTTCGTCGGCGAGGACGGCGATCCGCACGGCGGCGACGGTGAGTTCGCTCTCCGGGCCGCCGGGCGCGAGCCGGAAGTCGTTGTTGTTGGCGCGGTTGGTGAGCTGGGCGTCGTCCAGCGCGAAGGTGTGGGTGGCCCAGGCGCCGGTGTCGGTCAGCTCGGCGGGCTCGGACGGCTGGAAGGCGTTCTCCGGCGCGTCGTACTGGAGTTGGAAGGTGCCGGTGCCCTCGTCCAGGTAGTCGACGCTGACCAGGGTCGGGCCGCTCACCTGGTAGGCGAGGGTGTCGGCGACGTTGGCGTAGAAGTAGAGGGTGTTGGCGGCGCGGTCGGTGCGCCAGTAGCCCCGGCCCTCGTGCTCGCCGGTGACCAGCCCGGTGGCGTCGTCGCCCGCGGTGAACGTGACCTGCTCGGCGGTCGGCGAGGCGCCGAGCGTGGCGTGGGCGCCGGCGGTGCCCACGCGCAGCGCGGCGACGGTCAACGGGGCGGGCTCGCCGTCGGTGACGCCGGCCAGCCGCAGCTCGCCGTCCGCCTCGGCCGGCAGTTCCAGGGCGGCCGTGCGCCAGGCGTCGGTGCCGGTGAGCGGCACGCGCAGCTCCGAGTCGCCGCCGGTGAGGAGGAGTTCGTCGGCTCCGGTGTCGCGGAAGGTGACGCTGAGGGCGCGGGGCGCGTCGTCCGGCAGTTCGGCGAGCCAGTCGGCGTCGGGGGCGAGCGCCAGGTGGTCGGCGCCGGCGGCGGGGTCGGTGGCCCAGTAGCCGAGGCCGTCCAGCTCGCCGGCGGTGACGCCGTCGGGGTTCTCGCCGGCGGTGACCGTCAGGCCCAGGGTCTCGGGCTCGGGGCCGAGGTCGGCGCCCAGGCCCTCGGGGTACATCAACAGGGCGAGGGCTTCGTCGGGTTGGGCCGGTTGCGCCGGTTGCGCCGGTTGGGCCGGTTGGGCCGGAGCTGCTGACGTGGGGGCGGCGGTCGGCTCGGCGGCCCGGGCGGGCAGGGCGGGACCGGCCAGGGCCAGGCCGAGGGCCAGCAGGCCGGCGGTGCGGCGGGTGCCGGCCCCGGGTCTGGTCGGGGTTCCGGTCGGGGTTCTACGGGGTGTGCGCACGGACTTCCTCCCGGTGGGTGGGGGACGGGCTGAGTCGGATGGTGCGGATCTCGAACGGGCGTAGCCGCAGCGGGACTTCGCCGCCCGCCCCGGGCGCGGCGGGCGGCCGGAGCGGCTCCTCCAGCAGGTCGCAGTCGGCGACGGCGGCCAGCGGGAAGGCGGTGGTGAGGGTGGCGCGGGCGGCCCCGCCGTGCGCCTCGTAGAGGCGGACCACCAGGTCGCCGGAGCGGTCGTCGGCGAGCTTGACTGCCTCGACGAGCACCTGGTCGTTGTCCAACGCGACCAGCGGGGCGACGGGTCCGGCGCCGGCCAGGGCGCGGGGCGGCAGGTTGAGCTCGTAGCCGCCGGCGAGGGCGGCGGCCAGGTCGGCGCCGACCTCGACGGCGTAGGTGAAGGCGTGCGTTCCCCGGTCGGCCTCCGGGTCGGGGCTGTGCGGGGCGCGCAGCAGGCTGAGCCGGACCGTCGTGGTCGTTCCCCCGGTCCAGCCGGCTCCCCCGGTCCCGTCGTCGTCGACGCGGGTGGTGCGGGTGATGTCGTGGCCGTAGGTGGAGTCGTTGAGCAACGCGGCGCCCCAGCCGGGTTCGCCGACGTGGACCCAGCGGTGGTTCCACAGCTCGAAGCGGGCCGCCTCCCAGCTGGTGTTGGTGTGGGTGGGCCGCCGCACATGGCCGAACTGGATCTCGGCGCTCTCGTGCTCGGCGTGCACGTCCAGCGGCCAGGCGGCCTTGAGCACGGTGTCGCGGTGCTGCCAGTCGATCTCGGTGCGGACCGTCAACCGGCGGCTGCCGGCGGCCAGTTCGAGGTACTGGGTGATCCGGGTCGGGCCGGGGGCCCGGACCACGCGGACCACTGCCAGGTGGGGGCCGGTCTCCAGCAGGGTGACGGACTCGGCCTCGGTGAGGTCGGTGACGGTGTTGCGGTAGGAGGGGTCGATGTTCCAGGCGCTCCACCTGGTGGGGTCGTCGGGGTGGAGTTGGAGCAGGTTGCCGGCCGCGCCGGGCGCGATGGCCTCGCGGTCGGCGGCGCGGTCGTGGAGGGAGGTGACCAGGCCGCGCTCGTCGACGACGACCCGCAGCAGCTCGTTGGCCAACTCGATCCGTCCCTCGGCCGCGACGGCGGTGACGGGCTCGGGCGGGTCGGCCGGGGCGGCCGGGCCGCCGCCGAGCGCGGGGGCGGTGGCGGGCACGGCGGTCCGGCCGTCGAACAGCCGCTGGGCGCCGGCCGGTTGGGGCGCGCCGGGCGGCAGCACGGCGATGCCGGACCGGGGACAGGGGCCCGCGTTGAGCACGGTGACCCCCTCGCCCCCGCCGCGCGGCGTCGCGAGGGCGGCGAGGGCGGTCTCGATGATCCGCTCCAGCTCGGCGTGGATCTCGCCGTAGACCACCTCGGCCTCGCGGTGCACCCAGGCGATGGAGGAGCCGGGCAGGATGTCGTGGAACTGGTTGAGCAGCGTCCGCTGCCACAGCTCGGTCAGCCGCTCGTGCGGGTAGGCGAGCCCCGTCGTCAACGCGGCGGTGGCGGACCAGAGTTCGGCCTCGCGCAGCAGCGACTCGGCGCGCCGGTTGCCCCGCTTGGTGCGGGCCTGGCTGGTGTAGGTGCCCCGGTGGGTCTCCAGGTACAGCTCGCCGCGCCAGACCGGGAGCGGTTCGCCGCGCTCGGCGTACTCGGCGCGGGCGGCGGCGAAGAACGCGTCCGGGTCGGAGAGTTGGACGCGGGGCGAGCCCTCCAGGTCGGCGAGCCGGGCGGCGCGCTCCAGCATGTCCCGGGTCGGCCCGCCGCCGCCGTCGCCGTAGCCGAAGGGGGCAAGCGAGCGGCCGGCGACGTTCTTGTCGGCGAAGGTGGCGACGGCGTGGGCGAGTTCGGCGCCGGTCAGCTCGGCGTTGTAGGTGTCGACGGGCGGGAAGTGGGTGAAGATCCGGGTGCCGTCGATGCCCTCCCAGTCGAAGGTGTGGTGCGGCAGCCGGTTGGTCTCGTTCCAGGACAGCTTCTGGGTGAGGAACCAGCGGGCGCCGGCGAGGGTGGCCAGCTGCGGGTAGGCGGCGGTGTAGCCGAAGGAGTCGGGCAGCCAGACGCCCTCCTGGCGCACCCCGAACTCCTCGGCGAAGAAGCGCCGCCCGTAGACCAGTTGCCGCGCCAGCGCCTCGCCGCCGGGCAGGTTGCCGTCGGCCTCCACCCACATCCCGCCGACCGGCGCCCAGCTGCCGTCGGCGACGGCGTCCCTGATCCGTTGGAAGATCTCCGGGTAGCGCTCCTTGATCCAGGCGTACTGCTGGGCCGAGGAGCAGGCGAAGACCAGGCCCGGGTACTCGCGGGCCAGGGTGGTCATGTTGGCGAAGGTGCGGGCGCACTTGCGGATGGTCTCGCGGACCGGCCACAGCCAGGCCGAGTCGATGTGCGCGTGGCCGACGGCGTGCACGGTGTGCGCCGAGGCGTGCGCGGGGCTGGCCAGCGCCTCGGCCAGCTCGGCGCGGCCGCGCGCCGCCGTGCCGGCGACGTCGCCGGTGTCCACGGCGTCCATGGCGCGCTCCAGGGCGCGCAGGATCTGGTGGCGGCGCGGGGTCGTCTCGGGCAGCTCCCGCATCAGCTGGTCCAACACCCGCATGTCGTGCAGCAGGTGCCAGACGTCCTCCTCGCGGACGGCGATCTCGGCGACGCGCAGCGGGTACAGGGGCTCGTCCCCGGCGGTGGCCCGGTCGCCGTAGTGGGTTCCGGTGCCGGTGGAGCCGGCGATGGGCGGGTTGGCGGCCAACTCCACCAGCAGCGCGACGGGTTCGCCGCCGGCGGCGGGCTCGGCGAGCGGCACGGTGCGGTGGTAGGGGTGGAGGCCCTGGAGGGGCGTGCCGTCGGCGGTGTGGACCAGGCCCTCGGCCTGCCCACCGGGGCCCCTGGCGTAGTCGAAGCCCAGGTCGAAGACGGCCTCGACCCGGCGGCCCGCCCACGCGTCCGGCACGGTCGCCTCGGCCCGGAGCCAGGTGGTGCCCCAGGGCCCGCCCCAGAACTCGCCCTGGGCGAGCGGCCGGTAGGTGGCGGAGAGCGCCTCGGCGACCGGCACCGGCTCGCCCGGCACCCGCCAGGCGGACAGCGTCAGGGGCAACCGTGGCCCGTGGACCGCCGGTTCGATGTGGCGGGCCAGGAAGACGGTGACCCGTTCCTCGATGAGTCGTCGGTTGTCGTGCACGTCAGTCGCTCTCCGTCGCTTCGGGCGCGGCGGGCAGCCGCACCGTGTCGTGGGTGCCGTCGGGCCAGTCGACGGCGACGGTCTCGGCGGAGACCTGCCGGACCGTGGGCAGCGCGGCCGGGTCGTGGGGCGCGCCGCCCAGGTGGACGGCGGCGGCGTACAGCGCGCCGAACCGCACCGCGCCCTCGGTGCTCAGCAGCGGTGTCGCCGAGCGCGGGCCGAGCGGGTTGCTGTCGGCGGCGTGCCGCACCTCGGCGCGGTCCAGGCCGCGCAGGCCGACCAGGGTGGAGACCAGCCCGTCGGCGCCGGTGACGGTGGCGAGCGGGCCGGTGCGAGTGCGCGTCGGCCCGGCGGCCCGGCCGGCGCCGGCGTCGCGCACCGGCAGCGCCCAGCCGCCGAAGCGGAGCGTGAACGGGCCGCCCACGGCGCCGGGTTGGTGGCCGCCCGGGGCGCCGGCCGGCTCGACCCGCGCCAGCCGGATCTCGGTGGCGCCGCGCAGCACGGAGGCCACGGTGATCCAGGGGCCGAGCCGGTAGTCGGTGTCGGGGCCGCCGAACGGGTCCCAGCGCTCGTCGGCCGGCCAGTGCGCCCGGCTGCGGGAGACGCCGACGCGGCCCCGGACGCTGATCCTGGTCAACGGCCTGCGGTGGGCGGCGCGGCCGGCCGCGTCGACGAGGGTGACGGTGGAGTCGAGCGGCCCGCCGGTCGGATCGGCCGGCATCTCGGGCGCGGTGTGGGTGGAGTAGGCGAGCCGGGCGTAGACCGGGTCGTCGGAGGCGGGGCGGGCCGGGTCGGCGTGGTCGCTGCCGTGGTTGACGACCCGGACCACGCCGTCGGCGGCCGTGCCGGCGACCAGCCAGCCGGGCGCGTGCAGGGTTCCGGCGAAGTCACCGCGTTCCACCGGCAGTTGCTCCTCGGGCGCGGTCCACACGGGGTGGTCGGGCGGCAACAGCAGGCCGGCGAAGCCCTTGCTGGCCCAGTACGGCGAGGCGGGGCCCGAGTAGACCTGGCGGATGCGCGGGAAGGCGTGGTGCCAGCCGAGGGTGAGCAGCCCGCGGTCGTCGAGGGCGTTTCGGGTGAGGAAGTGGTCCAGGGTGGCGCCGGCCAGCCGCCGGGTCAGGCCGGGCGGCAGCGGGCTGGCGTCGAAGAGCGCGCCGGCCCAGACCGGCGCCAGCGCCGCCATCCGGTAGGTGAGGGAACGGCCCTGCACCAGCGGGGAGCCGTTGCCGCCGAAGAGGCGCGCGAGGTCGGGCAGCAGCCGGCGCAGCCGCTCCCGGTAGTGGTCCAGGCGCCCCGGCGGGGCCTGGTCGCCCAGGACGCGGCAGAACCACAGCGGGTAGAAGTGCATGGCCCAGCCGTTGTAGTGGTCGTAGTTGCGGTGCGCGCCGCCGGTCAGGCCGTCGCTGTACCAGCCGTCGCCGGCATACCACTGGTCGGTGAGCGCGATGGTCCGTTCCAGGTCGGCCGGCTCCCAGGGGCCGCCGACGGTGACGTTGAACGCCTCGGTGACCGCCTGGAACCAGATCCAGTTGTTGCCGGGCATCGCGTCGCCGACCATCCGGCCGAGCCATTCGCTGAGCAACGCCCGGGTGCGGTCCGGCAGTCGGTCCCAGATCCAGGGGCGGGTCTCGTGCAGCGCGATGGCGACGGAGGCGGCCTCGACCTTGGCCTGGTTGCGCTCGGCGAAGGTGGGCCAGCGCTCCGGCCCCTCGGGCTCGACGCCGGCGGCCAGGCCGCGCGCGTACCACTCGGCGTGGCCGTGCGGGTCGGCTCCGCCGGCGCCGGCGAGCCGGAAGGCGGCGAGCAGAAAGGTGCGGGCGAAGCCTTCGAGGCCGTCGCTCCACCGGCCGTTGGCGCTGGCCGGGCCCGGCAGGTGGATCAGCCCGTGGTGCGGCGTGGCGTGGGGGCGGACGGCCAACAGCAGCCGGTCGGCCGTGCGTTCCCACTGTTCGCGGGTGTTGGTGGGCAAGGTAGGCAAGGGCGCGGTCACGCGAAGTTCTCCCAGGACTCTTCGTACTCGGCGCGGATGGTGTCGCCCGCCTCGCGGCGCCACTCGGCGATGGTGTCGGACCAGGAGGAGACGGGCGCACGGCCGCGCATGATGCCCTTCAGCTCGTCGAAGAGCCGGGTCTCCAGCTGGGCGCCGAGGGTGACGTCGGTGTCGGAGTAGAGGCCCTCGGCGTCGTTGCGCACCAGCACCTCGACGGCGCGGCGGTGGAAGTCGTGCTGCACGGGCACCACCTCGGGCCACTCCGGCAGATAGAGCGTCTGGGGCGCGTCGGTGACGAAGATGGTGGGCAACGTGGTCTCCACCCGACCGGTCTCGGTCAGGATCGGATCGGAACCCTCCATCTCGTGGTCCACGCCGGGCACCCCGTACTTCCGGAGCCGGTAGGCGTCGGTGCCGAACGGCGCGGCCAACGCGTCGCAGGCGCGCAGCAGTTGACGGATGCGCTCCTTGGGCGCCTTCTTGAGGACGAGGGTGCCGAAGCTGGCCGGGCCGGCCCAGTGGGTGCCGGGCCCGCCGTCGAAGCCGGGGGCCACCATGGCGTCCAGCGCGAAGCCCTCGGTGCCGGGGGCATAGGTGCGGTAGTAGTCGTTCCAGCCGGCGACGCCGTCGTAGTTGATGGCGATCTGCCCGCTGCCGAACCAGTCCTTGAACCGGCCGACCACGTTGAACCCGTCCGGGTGGATCACCTCGTCGGCGACCAGCAGCCGCATGGCCTCCAGGGCCTGCTCGACGACCTCGGACTCCAGCCAGTAGCTGAAAAGGCCGTTCTCCTGCCGCCACTTGTTGGGCGCGCCCAGCATCTCCAGCACGAAGTAGAAGGTGGTGAGCGGGTCGCCCACCGCGTACTGGCGCGCGCCGGTGTCGGTGAGGCCGACGCACAGCTCCCGGAACTCCTCGAAGCTGCCGGGGCGCGGGTCGAGGGAGCGCTCCTCGGCTCGGTCGGCGCGCAGCAGCATCGCCGATCCGGCGGCGGCGCGCGGCATGGGCAGCCCGTAGATGCCGCCGTTGTAGACGGTGGTGCGCCAGCCCTGGGTGGGCAGGTTGGCGAGGAACGGATAGTCGCGGACGGCGCTGCCGGAGAGGTGTTCGCTGAGGTCCTCGAAGAGGGCGTGGAACATCGCCGGGCGCTGCGCGGTCTGGGGCAGGATCGCCATGGCGTCGGGCAGGTCGCCGCCGGCGACCACCACGGAGAGCTTGGTCGGGTAGTCGCCGACCGGCACGATCTCGAACGACAGGTCGGTGCCGACCTGTTCGTTGAGGGCGCGCCAGTAGGTGTTGCGGCCGACGGGCGGCGGCACCGGGTTGAAGATCAGGGTCATGATCGAGATGCTGGGGCCGGTGGCCGGCGGCCCGTCGGGGAAGGCGACGGTCGGCTCGGCCGGGTAGTGCAGGTGCCCGTCGAGCACCCCCTCGGGGGTGCCGGGCAGCGGCGTCTCGACGCCCCGGTAGGGGATGTACTCCGGCAGCCGCACATCGGCGTTGAGCGAGGCCGGCGGCAGGTCGGGGCCGTCGCCGCAGCCGGCGAGAGCCAGGCTCGCGGTGAGCCCGAGGCCGCCTCGGAGCAGGTTTCTGCGGGTCAGGGCGTGGCCCATGAGCGGTGTTTCCTTTCCATGCGGCGGGCTCATCCCTTGACGGCGCCGAGCATCACGCCCTTGGTCATGTGCCGTTGCAGGAACGGGTAGACGAGGACGACGGGGATGATCGACAGGACGAGGATGGCGGCCTGGAGCGCGTAGGACGGCGGGAGCGCGGCGCCCGCCGCGTTGGCCTCGCCGGCGCCGATGGCCGCGTTGTTGACGACATAGGTGCGCAGCACCAGCTGCATCGGCCACTTGGCCGACTCGTTGATGAAGAGCATCGCGTTGAAGAAGCTGTTCCAGTACGCGACGGCGTAGAAGAGGCCGATCACGGCGAGCGCCGCCTTGGAGAGCGGGGCCACGATCCGGGTGAGGACGGTGAGTTCGCTCGCCCCGTCGATCTTCGCGGCGTCGAGGAGTTCCCCGGGGATGCTCATGAAGAACGAGCGGAGCACGATCACGTTGAACGCGTTGATCAGCATCGGCAGGATCAGCGACCAGTAGCTGTTGATCAGGCCCAGCTCCTTGACCAGCAGATAGCTGGGGATCACGCCGGGCACGAAGAGCATCGACAGCACCAGCAGCAGCAGGATCGGCCGGTGGCCGAACGAGCCGGGGCGGGAGAGGCCGTAGGCGAGCAGCGCCGTGGTGACCAGGCTGAGCAGGGTGCCGACCACGGTGACGCCGACGCTGACCAGCATCGCGCGGGAGACGATCCCGCCGCCGAGGATCGCCCGGTAGGCGTCGAGCGAGGGGTTCTCCGGCCAGAGGACGAACCCGCCGGTGGCGTTGACCTGTTGGGCGTCGGCCAGCGAGGTGGAGACGATCGAGGCGAAGGGGACGATCACCAGCAGGCAGCAGACCAGCAGGATCAGGGCGCGCAGCACGCGCCAGGCCGGCGAGGCCGGGGTGCGGCCGGGCACCGGGCTGTGGCCACGGGCTGGGGTGCGGGCGCGGGCGCGCTCCCGACGGGGGCCGCTACGGGGACGGCGCTGGGACAACGGTGCGGCGGTCATCGCTTCTGGTAGATCCCTTCCTCGCCCATCAGATGGGCGAGTTTGTTGGCGCCGAGGACGAGCGCGACGCCGACCACGCCCTTGACCAGGCCGACGGCGGCGCTGGCGCCCCACTGCCCGGCGATCAGGCCGTTGTTGTAGACATAGGTGTCCAGCACCTCGCTGTTCTCCAGGCCGACCGCCGTCTGTTGGAGGATGATCTGCTCGAAGCCGACGCTCAGCGCGTCGCCGAGGCGGAGGATGGCCAGCAGCACGATCAGGCCGCGCAGCGAGGGCAGCGTGACGTGCCAGGTCTGCCGCCAGCGGCTGGCGCCGTCCACGGCGGCCGACTCGTAGAGGTCGCTGTCCACGCGGGCCAGCGCGGCGAGGAAGAGGATGGTGCCCCAGCCGGTGTCCTTCCAGATGACCTGGGAGGTCAGCAGCGCCTTGAAGGTGTCGGGGTCGCCGATGATGTTCCAGGTGCCCAGGTCCTGGGCTTGGAGGAAGACGTTGAGCAGGCCCGAGTTGCCGAGCATCTGCTGGAAGATGGCGACCACCACCACCCAGGACAGGAAGTGCGGCAGATAGAGGATGTTCTGCACCACGCGCTTGACCCGCTCGCTGAGCAGCCCGTTGAGGAGCAGCGCCAGCGCGATGGGGGCGGGGAAGACGAGCACCACCTGGATCAGCGTCAGTTGCAGGGTGTTGACGAGCGCGCGCAGGAACTCCTGGTCGCCGTCGAAGATCACGGAGAAGTTGTCGAAGCCGACCCAGCGGCTGTCGGTGATGCCGATGAACGGCTGGTAGTCCTGGAAGGCGATGACGTTGCCGAGCAGCGGCACATAGTGGAACAGCAGCAGCACGGCCGCCCCCGGCAGCGCGAACCAGAAGAGCGTCAACTCCCGTGCGCCACGCCGTCTTTGCCGGCCCTCCCGGCCCACCGGGTCCTTGAGTGTGCTCATACGTGCCCTTTCCTCCGCTGAGACGGAGGTCATGTAAATCCAATGGATTGATTAAGTCAATGCTTCGGGAGCGAAAGGCTCAGGTTTCCGCCGAAGATCGGGGCAACCATGCCCCAACGAAGCCGACAAACCGGGCGGTTGATGGAGCGGGCCCGGCGCGAGGTGGCCAGTTAGTACTTTTACAGCGGGCGGGCGGAGGGTGTTGGATGGGGCCATGCATGACCATCCCGAACTCCCGCTGACCGAGGCGGAACGCGCGGCCCTCCTCGCCTGGGCGGCCGAGCGCCCCGAGCGTGAGGTACGCGCGCGGATCGTGCTGGACGCCGCTGACGGCGTCTCGGTCTCGGACAGCGCGCGGGCCCTGCGGGTCTCCCGCCCCACCGTCACCTCCTGGCGCCGTCGCTACGCGGCGCAGGGCCTGGCCGGCCTCGAACACCGGCCGCGCAGCGGACGGCCGCCGCGCATAGACGAGGCGGACGTGGTCGCGGCGACGCTCGCCGGCCCGCCGGCGCCACGCCGCTCCTGGTCGGCCCGCGCCCTCGCCGACCATCTGGGCATCTCCCACACGGCGTTGAGCGCGGTCTGGCGCCGCTGGGGCATCGACGGCGAGACGCACTCCCCATTGACCCTGCCCACCAACCCGCCGCTGACCTGCGAACAGCCACTGCTGCTCGGGCTGTGGACGCACGCGGAGGCGGTGGCGCTGGTGGTCGCCGAGTCACCGGCGGAGGCGCGCAGGGCCGGGCCGCCGGCGCCGGTCGCCGAGCGGATGGCGCGCAACGCCGCGCTCACCGCCGAGCTGGCTCTGCCCCGGGTCAGCCGGGTGCGGTTCACCGCCGAGGGGCGCGCGGAGTTGACCGCGCTCCTCCACACGCTGTCACAAGCCCCCCAACGTGGGGGCCCACTGCGGGTGTTGCTCTGGGACCCGACCGGCGAGGTCGAGCCGGAGCCCCGGGTAGACGACGAGACCTGGCATCTGGCCTCGGACGCCATGAGCTGGCCCGCCACGCTCAGCGCGATCTGCTCCCTTGAGCTGCTGCACGGACCCCTGGCCGCCCGTCCGGTGCTCGACTCCCTGCTGGCGGCGCTCCGTTCGGACGGCACGGTCTGGCGCCGCCCCGACGAGGGCGTCGCCCCAGGCCCTCCGCCGCGCACCCCGCGCGCCTTCGACCAGCTGGCGTTGGGCTCGTTCAACGAGAAGCTGGTCATCGAGAGCATCAGGGAGGCCGGCGCGCTCTCCCGGGTGGAGATCGCCCAGCGCACCGGGCTGACCCCGCAGGCCGTGTCCCGGATCACGCGGAACCTGCTGACCAGCGAGTTCCTGGTGGAGGACGCCCACAGGCCGGCCGGCAAGGGCAAGCCGAGGGTGCCGCTGCGGCTGCGCGCCGACGCCTCGCACGCCGTCGGCATCCATCTGGACCCGGAGATGATCACCCAGGTCGTGGTCGACCTCTGCGGCGGGGTGGTCGCCAGGCGCCAGGTCTCGCTGCACGAGCGGAGCGACCCGGAATGGGTGATCTCGCTGGTGACGCGGATGGCGAGCGAGGCCATCGAGGCGGCGCGCCCGGCCACCGACCCGCTGCTGGGCGTCGGGATCGCGGTGCCGGGGCCGCTGGACGCCGAGGCCGGGGTGATCAAGAACCCGCCGCTCTTCGACGGTTGGGAGGACGTGCCGCTGCGCGAGGAGCTGTCCCGGCGGCTGGCGATGCCGGTGATCCTGGAGAAGGACGTCACGGCGGCGGCGATCGGCGAGCGGTGGATAGGAGCCGCCGAGCGCGCCGGGGACTTCGTCTATCTCTATCTGGGCACCGGCGCCGGCTGCGGCGCCTTCCTCAACGGCGACGTCTACCGGGGACGCACCGGCAACGCCGGGGAGTTCGGCGAGCTGTGCGCGCTCAGCGTCAACCGGCTGACCGAGGAGGGCGGCCCGGCGATGGTGGAGGAGTGCGCGCCGATCCCGACCGTGGTGCGCCGGGCCGCCGAGGCCGGGCTGGTCTCGGCCGACGACCCCAGGGCCTACGAGCTGGCCTGCCGGGCGGCGTTCGCCGGGGACGCCAAGGCCGTGGAGATACTGCGGTCCGTGGCCCGGGTGGTGGCACGCGGCGCGGTGGGCGTCACCGACCTGTTGGACACCGCGCTGCTGATCGTGGGCGGCCCGGCCGTGCGGCCCGAGGTGGCCGAGATCTATCTCGCCGAGATCGACACGGCGGTCAACCGCTTCCCGGTGGCGCGCGCCGTGCGGCCGGTGCGGGTGGCGCACTCGCTGCTCAACGAGTCGGCCGCCGCCGTGGGCGCCGCCTCCAGCGTCTTCCACGCCGCGTTCGCGCCCCGGCTGCGCACCCATGTCAGCCCGCAGGGCGCGCCCCAACCCCCTCCTCTCGGAAACTAACTCCCTTTACAGCCACGCGCTGTCGGCCCGCCGCGCCCGCCCCGCGTCTCCGCACCTGGGACCCCGCCTTGGGCAGGTAAGTTCGCGGCAGGCCCGGCGCCCGGGCGGCGCCCGTGGGGTCGGCGACCGGCGGGCGAGACGGCGTTGACTAACTCCATCCATTGGCTTTTCATAACAGCCATGCATCGTGACCCCGTCCTCATCGAACGACGCCTGCACCGCGTGCTCACCCAGCGTCTGCTCCCCGCCGTGCACGCGCACGGCGTCCCGCTCGACGTCGGGGTGTGGCCCGTCGGCGGCGAGCCGGTGCCCGTGGCCGAGGGCCTCAAGGCCGACTACCAGCCGGTCTCCGTCGGCCACCGCTGGGGCCCTGCGTGGTCCACCTGCTGGTTCCGGATCAGCGGCACCGTGCCGAAGGAGTGGGCCGGCCGCCGCGTCGAGGCCGTGCTCGACCTCGGCTTCGACGCCACCAAGGCCGGCTTCGCCGCCGAGGGCCTCGCCTACCGCGCCGACGGCACCCCCGTGAAGGCGCTCAACCCGCGCAACGCCTGGCTGACCGTCGCCGAGGAGGCCGTCGGCGGCGAGGAGTTCACGTACTACGTGGAGGCCGCAGCCAACCCCGTGATCCTGGACGACGGGCCCGGCGGCGTCCCGTTCCTGCCCACCCGCTCCGGCGACCGCGCGCCCTGGCTGACCGGCGAGGCGCCGGGCGCGGCGGGCGAGCCGATCTACCGGCTGGCCAGGGCCGACCTGGCCGTCTTCGACCGCACCGTCTGGGAGTTGACCCAGGACCTCGACGTGCTCGGCGGGCTGCTCGCCGAGCTGCCCGAGGAGGACACCCGCCGCTGGCAGCTGCTGCGCGCCGTCGAGAGCGCGCTGGACGCCGTCGACCTGCACGACATCGCGGGCACCGCGCCGGCCGCGCGCGAGCTGCTGGCGCCCGCGCTCGCCGTGCCGGCGGGCGAGCGGGCGCACCGGATCTCCGCCGTGGGCCACGCGCACATCGACACCGCCTGGCTGTGGCCGCTGCGCGAGACGGTCCGCAAGGTCGCCCGCACGGTCTCCAACGTGACCGCGCTGATGGACGAGCACCCGGAGTTCCAGTTCGTCATGTCCCAGGCCCAGCAGCTGGCCTGGCTCAAGGAGCACCGGCCCGAGGTCTACGCCCGCGCCCAGGAGAAGGCCCGCACCGGGCAGTTCCTGCCCACCGGCAGCCTGTGGGTGGAGCCGGACACCAACATCACCGGCGGCGAGTCCCTGGTGCGGCAGTTCGTCCACGGAAAGCGGTTCTACCTGGAGGAGTTCGGGGTCGAGACCGAGGAGATGTGGCTGCCCGACACCTTCGGCTACAACGCGGCCCTCCCGCAGCTGATGAAGCTGGCCGGGGTGCGCTGGTTCCTCACCCAGAAGATCTCCTGGAACACCACCAACGACTTCCCGCACCACACCTTCTGGTGGGAGGGCATCGACGGCACCCGGATCTTCAGCCACTTCCCGCCCGTCGACACCTACAACGCCGACCTGTCGGGCGCCGAGATCGCCCACAGCGAGCGGAACTTCCGCGACAAGGGCCTCGCCAACCGCTCGCTGGTGCCGTTCGGCTACGGCGACGGCGGCGGCGGCCCCACCCGGGAGATGCTGGGCCGTGCGGCGCGCCTGGGCGACCTGGCCGGCTCGGCCAGGGTCGCGATCGAGGGGCCGGCGGAGTTCTTCGCCAAGGCGCACGAGGAGTACGGCGAGCGAGCGCCGGTCTGGGTCGGCGAGCTGTACCTGGAACTGCACCGGGGCACGCTGACCAGCCAGTTGGGCACCAAGCAGGGGAACCGCCGCGGCGAACACCTGCTGCGGGAGGTCGAGCTGTGGTGCGCCACGGCGACGCTGCGCACCGGCGCCGCCTACCCGTACGAGGCGCTGGACCGGCTGTGGAAGACGGTGCTCACCCACCAGTTCCACGACATCCTGCCCGGCTCCTCCATCGCCTGGGTCCACCAGGAGGCGGAGGAGACCTACGCCGAGGTCACCGCCGAGCTGACCGAGCTGCTCGACGCGGCCCAGCGGGCGCTGGCCGGCGGCGGCGAGGGCGGCGGCACGGTTGTCTTCAACGCGGCCCCGCACGCGCGCGGCGACGTGCCCGCGCTGGGCGCGGCGCCGGCGCCCGCCGTGGAGCCGGTGCCCGCCCGACCGGCCGAGGCGCGGGCCCCGTTCACCCTGGACAACGGGCTGTTGCGGGTCACCGTGGACGAGCGCGGCCTGGTCACCTCGCTCTGGGACATCGCGGCGGAGCGGGAGGCCGTGGCCCCCGGCTCGGCCGCCAATCTGCTCCAGCTGCACCAGGACTTCCCCAACCAGTGGGACGCCTGGGACATCGACGCCTTCTACCGCAACGCGGTCACCGACCTCACCGAGGCGGACGAGGTCTCCGCCCTGCCGGACGGCGGGGTGCGGGTGGTGCGCACCGTGGGCGCCTCCCGGATCGAGCAGACCCTGACGCTGCCGGCCGGCGTGCGGCGGCTGGACGTCGACACCCGGGTGGACTGGCGGGAGCGGGAGAAGCTGCTCAAGGTCGCCTTCCCGGTGGACGTGCGGGCCGAACTGTCGCGCGGCGAGATCCCGTTCGGCCACACCCCGCGCCCCACCCACGCCAACACCAGCTGGGAGGCGGCGAAGTTCGAGTTCTGCGCGCACCGCTGGCTTCAGGTGGAGGAGCCGGGCTTCGGCGTGGCGCTGGTCAACGACTCGTCCTACGGCCACGAGGTGACCCGGGACGTGCGCGAGGACGGCGGTTCGACCACCACGCTGCGGCTCACCCTGCTGCGCGCCGCCAGCTTCCCCGACCCGGAGGCCGACCTGGGCGAACACCGGCTGAGCTACGGGCTGGTGGTGAACGCCTCGCTGGGCGACGCGATCCGCGAGGGGTACCACTTCAACCTGCCGGAGCGCCGGGTGCCGGGCGACCGCGCGGTGGCGCCGCTGGTCACGGTGGACAACGAGGCGGTGGTGATCGAGGCGGTCAAGCTGGCCGACGACGGCTCGGGCGACCTGGTGGTGCGGCTCTACGAGTCGCTCGGCGGGCGGGCGACCGCCCGGCTGGGCTGCGACCTTCCGCTGGCCGGCGCGGTGGTGACCGACCTGCTGGAGCGGCCGCTGGCCGACGAACCGGCCCCGGATCTCGGCCGGTTGCGGCTGCGCCCGTTCGAGATCCGCACCCTGCGGCTGACGCCGGCCTGACGCTCGGGCCTGAGCCAGGGCCGGCGTGCGGCGGCCGGCCGAGGGTCGGTGCACGCCGAGGCCCGGCCGGGCCTCGGCGTGCGCGCGGCGGAGGCCGCCCTGAACGCCCCCGCCCACCGCCCGGAAGAGGGTCGGTGGGCGGGGGTACGCGCATGTGGGGCCGGGGCCGCGTTCCGATCGGCCCGGGGTCAGCCCCCGTGACCGGGCTCGACGCAGGAGGTGGCGCCGGGGTCGCCGCCGTCGAGCCCGGCCGCCGGCGCGCCGGCCAGCTCGCGCAGCGTCGCGCGCAGCGCCTCGGCGGCGCCCGGCTCGCAGCCGGCCAACAGCCGCCGCTCGACGGCCGCCACCTCGGCCCTGGCCGCGGCGAGCACCCGGGTGCCCTCCTCGGTGACGGTCACGATCCTGGCCCGGCGGTCGGCGGGGTCGGGGCGCCGCGCGAGCAGCCCGGCGCGCTCCAACTCGTCGAGGATCTGGACGAGTTTGCTCTTGTCGACGGAGACCGCGCGGGCCAGCGCGAGTTGACTCCCGGCGGGGCTCTCGGCCACCGCGAGCAGCACCGTGTATCCCCAGTGACTCAGCCCGTGGCGCGCCAGCACGGGCGCCTGCGCGCTGGCCAACGCCTGCTTCAACCGCGCGAACACCCAGTGCAGGTCGTCGTGCAGCCGGGCCGGGGGAGCGCTCATGCCCAGGAGATTAACAAAGCGGCAGACCATCGCGGCCGGAGATGGTTTGTTTTCGAAACCGTATTGAACTCAACTCATTGTGGTCTACCCTGATCCGCGTCTCCCATGAGCCGTTCCCAACGAACGGGCGAGAAGGGCGGGTTCACCGTGCAGACCGAACTCAACGACCGCGTGGTGCTGGTCAGCGGCGCCTCCAGCGGCATCGGCGCGGCGACCGCGCGCGCCTTCGGCGCCGAGGGCGCGCGGGTGGCGCTCACCTACCGCTCGGGCCGGGAGCGCGCGGAGCGCGTGGCCGCCGAGGTGGCGGCCGCCGGCGGGCAGGCGCTGGTGGTCCCGTTGGACCTGACCGACCTGGACACCGTGGCCCGCGCCCACGCCACCGTCGTCGAACGCTGGGGCGGCGTGGACGTGTTGGTGGCCAACGCCGTGCGCTGGGGCGGCGCGGCGCCCGACCCGACCGCGCGCTTCGAGGACGTGCCGCTGGCCGAGTGGCGGGCCATGATCGACGCCAACCTCGTCGGCGCCGCCGCCCAGGTCCGTGAGGTGCTGCCGACGATGCGCGCCAGGGGCTGGGGGCGGATCGTCCTGGTCTCTTCGGGCGTGGCCGACGAGGGGCTGCCGGGGCCCGGCCCCTATGGCACGGCCAAGGCCGGACTGCACGGCATGGCGCGGGCGTTGGCCTGGCAGGCGGGCCCGGACGGCATCCTGGTCAACGTCGTCGCGCCCGGGTTCACCCTGACCGAGAGCCGGCCGCCGTTCCCGCAGTCCCTGATCGACGAGCTGGCCGCCGGCACCCCGACCCGACGGCTGTCGGACGCCGCCGACGTGGCCTCGCTGATCCTCTTCCTCGGCTCGGCCGCCAACGCGCATCTGACCGGGGAGTTGCTGCGCGAGGGCTCCTCGGCGGCCCGCGCGCACCGGGTGGGGCCCTGACCGCCGGGACGCTACCGTGTCCGGGCCCGCCTGCCCGCTCGACGGGCGGCGGGCGAGGGGCAGCGGCGACGGGCGACGGGCGAGGGGAGCAACGGGGTGACGGCGACGGCGGGTTCGGGCGAGTCGGGTTCGGGGGCGGGCGACGCGGGCCCGGGCGACGCGGGGGTGCGCCCGGGCCCGGGCGCACCTGAGATTCCCGAGGAGCTGCGACACCGGTGGCGGCTGACCGCGCCCGAGCACCTGGGCGAGCCGCACTCCCCCACCTGGCGCGTCACCAGGGACGGCGTCCCGCTGGTGGCCAAGTGCCTGAGCACGGCGCACTCCCCCGACTGGCAGTACCCGTGGGAGGTGGGCCTGGCGCTGCGCCGCCTCGGCTGGCCGACGCCGGAGCCGGTCGAGGAGCCCTGGGTCGACGGTGACGGTGCCTGGGCGCTCTTCGCCTTCCTGCCGGGGCGGCCGGCCGAACGCCCGGAGCCGCCGGCGGAACAGCGGGCGCGCGGACGGCTGTTGGCCGCGTTCCACGCGGCCGGCGCGGAGACCGGGATCGTGCGCCGCCGGGTCGGCTACCCGCCGCTGGAACGGATCGTGGCCGACCCCGAGCTGGCGCGCCGGGTCGCGGCCCACGAGCGGCGCCGGCCGGAGGAGGGCGCGCTGCTGCGGCGCCACCTCGACGCCGCCCGCGCGCACCTCGCGGAACTGGCGGACGCGGCGGTGCCGGTCGGCGTCGTGCACGGGGACTTCGCGCCCTGGAACCTGCTGCGCGAGGCCGGGCGCCTCACCGGGCTGCTCGACCTGGCGGGCGCTCACCGCAACCCGCTGGTCACCGACTTCGCCCTCGCCTGGCGCGGCCACCACGACGAGGTGTTGCGCGGGTACGAGGAGGTCCGCCCGCTCTCCGAGGCGGAGTGGCGGCTGCTGCTCCCGACCTACTGGGCCTGGCTCTTCCTCGGGGTGCGCGACGCGCTGGCCGCCCACCAGGCGGCGGGCGGCGACGGCCCCTCGCCGCTCGCCTGGCAGCTGGGACACCTGCGGCGGGTCTCGCCGCTGGTCGCCGAACGGTCCGGCCTCCGGTACCCGACCGCCGACTGAGCCGGGCCGGGCCGGAGTCCCCGGCCGGGCGGGGTGCCCTGCGGCCGGGCGCGGTCAGTGCAGCAGCAACGAGCGCGGCTGGGCGGAGAGGGTCTGGTCCAGCACCAGGCAGGCCGCGCCGACCGCGCCGACGTCCTCGCCGACTCCGGTGCTGGTGACGGCCGTCGGGTGGATCTTCTTCACAAAGGGCGACTGCGCCACCATGTCGGGGATGATTCGCAGGAAGCGCTCCTGGAGGTGCGGCCAGATCGGGCCGCCGAAGACGATCATCTCCGCGTCCACCAGGGTGGCCGCCGCGCACACGCCCCGGCCGACCCGCACCGCCCACCGGTCGATGATGTCCCCGGCCTTGGCGCTGTCGTCGCCCCCGCCGGGCGCCTCGGCGATCCGGCTCAGCTCCACCAGCCCGCGCTCGGCGTCCCTGGGCCCCGTCGGAGTGAACTCGTGGCCCAACACGCCCAGTTGCATGGCCTCGTCGACCATCGCCCGGGTGGTGCAGGCGGCGCCGAGGCCGCCGACCTCGCCCGCGTTCCCGGAGACCCCGCGCAGCACGGTGTCCTCCACGACCAGGCCCATCCCGGAGCCGGTGCCCAGATAGAAAAAGAGAAAGTTGCCGGTGTCGGTCGCCGCGCCCGCCCAGCGCTCCGCTATCGCGGCGGCGATGACGTCCTTGTCCAGCAGCACGGGCAGCCCGGTCTCCGCCGCCAGATAGTCCCGCAGCGGCACCCGGCGCCAGCCCTCCAACTCCGGTGGGTCGACGACCAGTCCGGCCGCCATGTCAACCGGTCCCGGGGCGGCGATGCCCAGGCCCAGGATGCGGTCCCGAGGAACGCCCGACTCGGTGACCAGCCGCCGCACGGAGGCGCTGATCCCCGCCAGGGTCTCGTCCGGGTCGGCCACCCGGGGCGTGGGGGTGCGGAGATGGGTCACCACCCGGCCCAGCAGGTCGAGCACCACATAGGTGATCACCGCCGGGTCGAGGTGCACGCCGAGCGCATAGCGCGCCTCGGGGCTGACCTGGAGCAACGTCCTGGGCTTGCCGCTTCCGGTGCTCTTCTTGCCGGTCTCCCTGGCCAGCCCGTGGTCGAGCAGCCGACGGCAGATGTTGGAGACGGTCTGCGCGGACAGGCCGGTGGCCTCGGCCAGTTCGACCCGGCTGAGCCCGTCGGGGACCCGGCGGATCGCGTCCAGCACCACGGACTCGTTGAAGTCGCCCATCTTCGGCAGGTTGGTGCCGCGCCGGATCGTCAACTGCTGACTGCCCATGGCCAAGGTCCTCCAAGGCGGAACGTGGGGAGCGCGTCGGATGCCCCTGGTCGCCGGGGTTGACGCCCCGGTTCGGCTCTCCCGTCCCGCCCCGCCCCCGCGCCGTCGCCCCCAGCCGTGCGCGAGGTCAGGGACGGCCAGGCCGTCATGACCGTGTTGCCCACCCAACCTACTCCGGGCCGCCGGAGGACTCGTTGCCCGGCCGCCCGGGGGCATTCTAAATCAAGACGATGGATGATGGAGAGGTCTCCCGGCACCGGAACTCCGCCCGCCCGCCCACGCGTCCGCCCACCCGCCCGCGCACCGCGGCGCGGCGGCCGCGCCCGTTCCCGCGCGGCGGGCTCAGGGGCGGGCCACGCTGCCGTCGCCCGCGCGCAGCAGCGCCCAGCGGTCGTGGGTGAGCGGCTCGGTCACCGGGTACCGGGCGGCGGCCCGCTCGTCGAAGTCGACGCCGAGACCCGGCCGTTCCGAGGGCCGCAGGCCCCCGCGCTCCGGCACCCGGGCGCCGGGGAAGACCTCCAGCGTCGCGTCGGTGAACCGCGCCGCCTCCTGGACGCCGAACGCCGGCGAGGAGATGTCCAGCGCCACGTTGACCGCCATCCCCACGGGGCTGACGTCGCCCGGGCCGTGGGGCGCGATGCGGACCCCGAACAGCTCGCAGGCGGCGACCAGTTTGCGGGTCGGTGTCAGGCCGCCCAGGGTCGGGACCCTGATCCGGGCGAAGTCGATCGCCCGCTCCCGCAGCAGCGGCAGGTACTGCGCGGTGTCGTGGTACAGCTCGCCGACGGCCAACGGAACGGTGCCGGCGGCGCGCAGCCGGGGGAAGTGCGCGGCGTCCTCGGGGGCGAGCACGTCCTCCAGGAAGAACAGCCGGGCCGGCTCCACCTCGCGGACCAGGGTCAACGCCTCGGCGGGGGTGAGGCGTTCGTGCACGTCGTGGAGGAGTTCCACGTCGGGGCCCACCCGTTCGCGCACCGCGTTGAGCGCGGCGGGGACCTGGCGCAGATAGGACAGGGAGTCCCAGGTGCCGGTGCGCAGCCGGCGCCGCTCGGCCTCGGCCGGGTCGGCGGGGCCCGCGCCGTAGGTGTCGGAGCCGGGCACGGCTATCTGCACCCGGACATGGCGGTAGCCGCGCGCGACGGCGGCGGCGACCCGCTCGGCGACCTCCTCGGGGTCGCGGCCGTCCACATGGGTGTAGGCGGCGGCGAACTCCCTGGCCCGGCCGCCCAGCAGCGCGTGCAGCGGGAGCCCGGCGACCTTGCCCTTGATGTCCCACAGGGCGACGTCCACGGCGGCCAGCGCGTTCTGCGCGATGGAACCGCCGCGCCAGTAGGCGCTGTTGAGGAGCAGCCGGTGGATGTCCTCGATGTCGGCGGTGTCGCGGCCGACCAGCAGCGGGCCGAGGTAGTCGTCGAGCACGGAGCGGATCGCGAGCGGGCGCTGGGGGTCACTGGCGCAGCCGAGGCCGTGGAGGCCGGGCTGGTCGGTCTCGACGCGGACGATCACATAGGGGCAGCCCTGGGGCGCGCACAGGAAGGTGCGGACGGCGGTGACGCGGGGGGAGCCGGGGGCCCCGGACCAGGGCGCGGGGGCGAGGAGTTCAGGGGCGGGGGCCTGGGGGTGCTCTGGTGATGCCATGGGGATCTCCGGAAGTCGGCCGCCGAGCTTGTTTCGGCGTGTGACGAGCGTTGACACCGTACATCAAGTCGATTTAGCTTCCGGGGCACACCGCTCCCCGCGGGTCGACTCCCGGGAAAGGATGGGCAGATGGGCGCTGTGGCCCTACGACGCCCCCGCCGCTTCACACGGCGCGGGAGAACTCTGGGTGTTGCCGTCGCGCTGACCACCGTGTTGGCCGCCTGTGGCGGTGGCGGCCAGGGCAGCGACGACCCGAACCAGCTGGAGATGTGGACCTTCAAGCAGTCCCATGTCGCCGGCCTCGAGGTCGCGGCGGAGATGTTCGAGGAGGAGACCGGCATCTCGGTGCGCGTCCAGGCGTTCACGCCCGACGACGCCTACAACACCAAGGTCGCCGCGTCCGCCAGGACCAACGACCTGCCCGACGTGCTGGAGGTGCACGCCAACGGCAGCGACTTCAGCTTCGGCGGGGCCGGCCTGCTGGAGGACCTCTCGGACGAGGTCACCGACGAGTGGACCGCCCCGTTCCTGCCGACCGTGGCCCAGGAGGGCACCGTCACCCGGCAGTACTACGAGCAGTCGCTGGCCCCGGGCGCCGCCACGGTGGGCATCGAGGAGGGGCAGCGCTACAGCGTGCCGTTCACCGTCGGCACCTTCGGCATCGTCTACGCCAACAAGGAGCGCCTCGCCCGGGCCGGCTACACCGAACCTCCCGCCACCTGGGAGGAATTCATCGAGATGCTCGACGCGGTGGGCCGGGAGTTCCCGGAGAACGGGGGCGTCACCATCGGGATGAAGGTGCCGTCGACCGGCCTGGAGTGGATGCTCCAGCCCATGGCGTACGGGCAGTTGGGGCCGGACGCCTATCCGGAGCTGTTCTCCGAGGACGAGTCGGCCAACTGGGCCTCCCCGGCCGGGGTGACGGCGCTGGAGACCTTCGGGCAGATCACGCCGTACTGGACCCCGGGCACCGGGATCATGGCCATCGACGAGGCGGACCTCTCCTTCGCCAACGGGGAGTCCTCGTTCGTGGTCGGCGGCACCTTCACCCTGGCCTTCCTCGCCGAGAACGGCTTCGACCCCGACAACATCCTCACCTTCCCCATCCCGCCCCCGGCGAACGGGGCGATGGAACGGACGGACCTCAAGCCGTTCGCCCTGACCGGGCTCTCCGTGGTCAGGGAGGGCGGCAACCAGGAGGCCGCGCTGGAGTGGGTGCGCTTCCTGGCGCGGGACGACGTGGCGCGCGGCTTCGCCCAGCGGGCGCTGGACCTGCCGCCCAACGACCTGGGCGAGAACCCGGAGGAGGCCGTGGGTCCGCTGCTGGGCTCGATGGCCGCCTCGCTCGGCGAGAGCGAGGACGCCTACCACGCCGGCGACACCAGCTACAAACCGAACGGCTACGACGGGGCTGATGTCGGGGCCGTGCTCGCCGAGTTCACGCCGCTGGAACGCGCGGACGCCGAGGGCACCGGCCGCGCCCTGGCCCAACTCATCAACTCCTACTGGGCGGAGTCACGGCGATGAGCGGCGAGACCATCGCGTCGGACGCGACACGACCGACCGCATCGGGGCGCGCCGGCGGCCCCGGGCCACGCGGAGGCGGGCAGCTCCCCGCCGTTCCGGAACGGGCCGAACGCGCCTCCCGGCGGGCACGGCTGCGGGAGGCCGCCTGGGGCTACGCCTTCGTGGGGCCGGCGCTGGTGCTCTTCGGGGTCATGGGTGTCTACACCATCGTCTATGGCTTCCTGTTGAGCTTCGCCGAGTGGAACGGCTTCTGGCCGCAGTGGAACTGGGTCGGCCTGGACAACTACGCCGACCTGCTCTGGCGCAGCCCGGTGCACGCGCCGGCCGTCCGGGAGGCGGGCGTCAACACCCTGTGGGTGATGATCGCCGTGCCGCTGCTCACGGTGGCCATCAGCTTCCCGCTGGCCGTGATCCTCAACTCGGCCCGGCGCATGGGCGGGCTGCTGCGCTCGGTCTACTTCCTCCCGTATGTCACGACCGGCATCGCGGTCTACTTCGCCTGGCAGTACATCCTGGAGCCCAACGGCGCCATCAACCTGCTGCTGCGCAGCGTGGGCCTCGGCTCCCTGGAGCAGCCGCAGGGCTTCCTGGGCAACCCCGACACCGCGCTGCCGACCATGATCGTGGTGATGGTCTGGTCGTCCGTGCCGGTGGCGATGCTGCTCTATCTCACCGGGCTCCAGGCCCTGGACAACTCCCTCCTGGAGGCCGCCCAGCTGGACGGCGCCGGCTGGTGGCGCACTCAACTGAGCGTGGTATGGCCGCTGTTGCGGCCGATCACGGCGGTGATCGTGCTGTTGAACCTGCGGGACTCCCTCCAGGGCTTCCAGGTCTTCCTGATCATGACCAACGGCGGTCCCGGCAACAGCACCAACGTGCTGGGGCTGGAGACCTATCGACTCGCCTTCCTCGCGGAGCTGGCTCCCACCCTCGGGCTCGCCAGCGCCCTGGGCTGGCTGCTGTTCCTGGCGGCCCTGGTCGTCGCCCTCGTCAACCAACGCGCGCTGCGCAGGGTCGGTTGATCCCCGTGCGGACGGCCGGGAGCTTCCAGGCAAGGAGATTGCGATGAGCGACACCGTGCGGACCGTTCCCCTGCGGGGGCGGGCGGGCGCGAGCAGCGACGCCGCGGTCCGGGGGCGGCGACCGGGCAGCCGGCCGGCCGCCGGGACCGTGGTGGCCAGGACGGTGATCGGCCTGCTGCTGGCCGCCTATGCGGCGATCAGTCTCTATCCCTTTCTGTGGATGGTCTCCGCCGCCTTCAAGGACAACCAGGAAGTGGTCTCGGGCGGCCATCTGATCCCCAGGTCGCCCACGCTCCAGACGCTGGCCGACACCTGGAACCAGCTCAACTTCTTCGACTACTTCCTCAACAGCCTCAAGGTCACGGTCCTGACCACGGTGTTGGTGGTGGTGATCTACGCGGCCGCCTCCTACGCCTTCGCCGTGCTGCGCTTCCCCGGCCGGACCGCGCTCTACCGGCTGTTCCTGGTGCTGTTGTTCGTGCCGGGCGTGGTGACCCTGCTGCCGATCGTGCTGTTGGAGCACGAACTGGACATCCTGGGCACGCACTGGGGCCTGGTGCTGCCCTTCGTCAACGGCAGCGCGCCCCTGGCGGTGCTCCTGCTGACCAGCTCGTTCTCCTCGATCCCGGGGGAGCTGCGCGAGTCCGCCCGGGTGGACGGCGCGGGCGAGCTGCGCATCTTCGCCACCATCTATCTGCCGCTGGCCCGGCCGGCGTTGATCACCATCGCGCTGCTCACGGCCATCCCGACCTGGAACGAGTACCAGCTGACCCGGGTCTCCCTCAACGACCCGGACACCTACACGCTGCCCATCGCCCTCCAGGCGATGCAGTCGGAGAACGTGGTCCAGTACAACTCGCTGATGGCCGCCGCCCTGATCATGGTCGTGCCCGTGGTGATCCTCTTCTTCAGCGCCCAGCGGTACTTCGTCAACGGGCTGATGGGGGCGGTCAAGGGCTGACGCATCCTTCTCCGGCGCCTCGCCGGCGCCACCCGGACTCCCCCACGCATGAGCCCCCGGACCGCGCGAACCCCCTTCGGAAGGAACCCTGTTGAGGTGTGACAGCTGTTCTCGGCGCCACTGGCTGGAGCCCGGTGGAAGGAGGCGGGCGTGAGCACGGTCACGGCAGGCGGCGGCGCGCGGTGGGCACCGCTGGGCCCCGGTGACACGGTGCTGGTCACCGGTGCCGCCGGCGGGATCGGCCGCCGGGTGGTCGGAGCCTGCGCCGGCGCCGGGCTGCGGGTGGTGGCCGTCGACCGGGTGCCGTTCGAGGACGACCGGGCCGCGCGCTGCCTGGTGGGCGACATCAGGGACCGGGAGTTCGTCGCCTCCTGCCTCACCGGGGAGGCGGGCGGCGTCGCTGGCGTGGCTCATCTCGCGGCCATCCCCGCGCCCGGGCACCACCCCGAGGAGGAGATCCTCGACACCAATGTCCTGGGCAGCTATGTCGTCTGCCAGGAGGCGGGACGGTCGGGCGCCCGACGGCTGGTGCTGGCCTCCAGCGTCTCGGCGTTCGGCCTGGCGTGGGCCGACCGCGACCTCTCGCCCCGCTACGCGCCGGTGGACGAGGACCATCCGACGCTCGCCGTCGACTCCTACGGGCTCTCCAAGGTCCTCGCCGAGGAGGTTGCGGCCTTCACCACCCGACGCTGGGGACTGCCAACGGTCGCCCTGCGCTTCCCCTTCGTGGGCTCCGGCGAGCGGCTCGCCCGGCAACTCGCCCAGGTCCACGCGGACCCCGGTGGCCACCGCCGCGACCTGTGGGGCTGGCTGGACACCGGGGACGCGGCGGACGCCGTCCACGCGGCGCTGACCGCTCCCCTGACCGGACACCATGTGATCACCGTGAGCGCGCCCGACACCTCGGCCCGCCAGCCGACCGGGGAGCTGCTGCGCGCCCACCACCCGAACACCCCCCTCACCGGCGAACTCGGCGGCCACAGCACCGTGTTCGACACCTCCAGAGCCCGAGAGCTGCTCGGGTTCGTGCCGCGCCACCGCTGGCGCGGCGAGCCGCCGCCCCAGGGCGGCTGAAGAGCGACGCCCGCCCCAGGGGCCACCCCCACACCGTCCCTCGAAAGGACCCCCACGATGGCAGTCTCCCGCCGCACCTTCGTGACCACGGCGCTCGCGCTCCCCGCCGCCGGCGCCGTGTTCGGCGCCGCCTACGCCCAGGCCGACCCCACCGAGACCCCGGAGCCCCGGGCCAACGGGCCGCGCGCCAGCGAACCCGGCGACGTGGTCGGCAAGATCACCACCGGCTACCAGGGCTGGTTCGCCGCCGCCGGCGACGGGTCCCCCATCGACGCCTGGTGGCACTGGGCGCCGGACATGGGGCGCACCCCCTCCCCGAGCAACAACGGCATCATCAGCTGGCCCGACATGCGGGACTACGACCGCACCTACCAGACGGACTTCCCGGCCCTGGGCAACGGCCAGCCCGCCACGCTCTTCTCCTCCCACGACGACCAGACCGTGGACACCCACTTCCGTTGGATGGCGGAGAACGCCATCCACACCGCCGCCCTCCAGCGCTTCAACCCCAACGGGCACGAGGGGCCGATCCGCGACGCGATGACCGAGAAGGTCAGGCTCGCCGCCGAGGCGCACGGGGTGAAGTTCTACGTGATGTACGACATCACGGACTGGTTGGCCATGCGGGAGGAGATCAAGGTCGACTGGACGGAGAAGATGTCGGCCTACACCGCATCCGGCGCCTACGCCGTCCAGAACGGCAAGCCGGTGGTGGGCATCTGGGGCCCCGGATTCGCCGACGAGAAGCGCCCGTTCACCCCGGAGGAGTGTCTGGATGTCATCCGCTGGTTCCAGGACCAGGAGTGCTACGTGATGGGCGGGGTGCCCACGCACTGGCGCACCGGGGACCGGGACTCCCGGCCCGGCTTCGACGAGGTCTACCACGCGGTCGACATGCTGTCCCCGTGGATGGTCGGACGGCTGGGCACCGTCCAGGAGTTGGACGCCTTCTACGAGTCCAACCTCGTCCCCGACCAGGCCGAGTGCGACGCCTCGGGGATCGACTACCAGCCGTGTGTGATGCCGGGCAACCTCCAGGAGGGGCACCGGGCGCACGGCGACTTCATGTGGCGGATGTTCTACAACACCATCCGCGCCGGCGCGCAGGGCCTCTACATCTCGATGTTCGACGAGTACAACGAGGGGAACCAGATAGCCAAGACCGCCGAGACGAGTGCCGACGTACCGGCCGGCACGGACTTCCGCGCCCTGGACGAGGACGGCACCGCCTGCTCGGCCGACTACTACCTCCGGCTGACCGGAGACGGAGGGCGAATGCTGGCCGGGGAGATCGAACTCACCGAGACCCGTCCCACCTCCCCCACGCTCTGATCCGCCACCCGCTCCCGATCCCCCGGGCGGCCCTTTACCTGCCGGAAGGGCCGCCCGGGCCCCGGCCGGACCTACGGCGGAGGCGGACGACGGCCAGATCATCGCCACGGCCAGCAGCAGGCCCAGCGCCACCAGCCACCCCGCCCACCGCACGTGTTTCCCCAGCCGCGCGCGGGGCCCGCGCCGCCCGGAACTCCCCAGCCGCGCGCGGGGCGAGGCCGCCCCCGTCACGTCCGTGCGGAGCACGGGAAGTTGACCGGGAAGTCGGCGCCCGCTCAGCCCACGCCGTGGAAGATGAACCCGAGGATCTCCCCCGACGCCAGATCCATCGACGCGTTCCAGAAGCAGGACCCGCCGTCCATGACCTCCAGCCAGCGCGTCTCCCACTCCGGGAAGCCCTCGGGATCGCAGATGCCCTGCACCAGCAGTCGGCGCTCCTCGCCGGCCACCAGTTCCGAGTACTGGCGGACGTAGGACTCGTCGAGCTGGATCGTCTCCGGGGCGTCCGGCACTCCCGTGAACACCTCGGTCGGGGGCAACGCCTCCTCGAACCGCTCCACATCCGACCGCTCGGGTATCCGCGGGTCCGCGTCGACGACCGAGCCGTCGGACAGCCTGAGGGAGCCCACCGAGGCCCTCAGCAGCGTGCCGCGCCAGCCGTCGCCCTCGACGACACCGCCCGAACTCTCCTCGCCCCCGCACGAGGTCAACACGATCGCGGCGGCCAGGCCGGCGGGCAGGAGCACTGCCTCTCTGATCCTCATGCCAGAGGGACGGGGCAGTCACCCGTCCGGTTCCCCCGGTCATGACGCCGACGCCCCGGGCGCGGGCACGGCCCGCTCGGCGGCCCGGCTGACCTCCTCCCAGGCCGCCCAGGTGTCCATGCGCTGTTGGGAGATCTCGAAGGCCAGGTCGTAGACCATGCTGCCCAACAACAGGTGCAGCGGCGGGTCCTCGGCCTCGACCAGGGCGAGCAGGGCGCGGGCCGCCAGGTCGGGCGGGCTGTCCACCGAGCCCTCGGCGAACCGCCGCTCCAACTCCGCGCGCAGCGGCGCGTACTGCGGCTGGGGCTCGGTGGCGACCAGACCGGTGGTGTAGAGATCGGTCCAGTAGCCGCCGGGCTCCACGATGGTGAGCTTGACGCCGAACTCGGCGACCTCCGCCGCCAGGGCCTCGCTCATCCCCTCGAGGGCGGACTTGCTCGCGCCGTAGATGCCGGTGAGGGGATGGCCGGCGAGGGCGCCGATGCTGGAGATCTGCACGATGTGGCCGGAGCCCTGCTCACGCAGGGTGGGCAGCACGGCCTGGCTCACCCACAGGGCGCCGAAGAAGTTGACCTCGAACTGGGCGCGGGCCTGCTCCTCGGTCAACTCCTCGACCATGCCCATGGTGAGGAAGCCCGCGTTGTTCACCACGACGTCGAGCCGCCCGAAGCGGGCGACCGCCTCGGCGACGGCGGCGAAGACGGCGGCGCGGTCGGTGACGTCGAGCGAGAACGACAGCAGCCGGTCCCGGTGGGCGGCGGCCAGGTCGTCCATCGAGCCCACCGTGCGGGAGATGGCGACCACCCGGTCGCCTGCGGCCAGCGCCGCCTCGGCGAAGGCGCGGCCGAGTCCCCGGCTGGCCCCCGTGATCAGCCAGACCCGGCCCTCGCGTTGCGCCCGGACGCGGGCGGCCACGGTGAGGTGGGAGGGCGTGGCCGGCGGGGTGGTGGCCTGGTCCGAGGCGGCCGACGGGAAGGACGCGGCGGATGCGGTGGTCATGTGGGTCCCTTCGACGGAGATCGAGACGAGACGGTGCGTCTCAACTCGTGACGAGACCCTACACACACCTCACCCGAAAAACAAGACGGTGCGTCTCGTCTCGTTATGGGGTACGCTGCGCACATGACGCCATCACGCAGAGCACCCGACAACGCGCGACGCAACGAGTCCACCCGCCAGGCGATCCTCAACGCCGCGCTGGAGCTGGTGAGCGAGGTCGGCTACGCCAAGCTGAGCGTCGAGGGGATAGCGGCCAGAGCCGGCGCCGGCAAGCAGACGATCTATCGCTGGTGGCCCTCGAAGGGAGCCGTGCTGTTCGACGCGCTGCTCGCGCTCTCCGGAGGCCAGGAGGGCGAGACCGGCGAGCTTCCCGACACGGGAGACCTGGAGGCGGACCTGCGGGCCGTCCTCCGCGCCACGGCCGACGAGTTGAACGACCCGCGCTACAGCGAGCCGATGCGCGCCCTGACGGTCGAGGTCCTGGTCGACCCGGATCTCGCGGCCGACTACCAGCAGCGCCTCGAGGAGCCGGTCCGCGAGATGAAGCGCCGTCGGCTGCGCAGCGCCCAGGATGTCGGGCAGCTCTCCCCCGGCGTGGACCTCGACGTGGCCGTCGACATGATCTGGGGGCCGGTGCGCAGCCGCTGGCTCCATCGGGACGGGCCGCTCACCGAGGAGTATGTGGACGTGGTGGTGCGCACGGCCCTCCAGGGCCTCCGCGCCCCCGACATCCCCGAGGAGGCGCTGGGCGACCAGGGCGCCGGGCGCGTCGACTCGCGGGGAGGTGACGGGGGATGAGGGCCGGGGAGGCGGTGGTTGGTCGGACGGTCGGTCTGGCGTCTGGTCAGCGGTTGACGGCCTCGGTCTGCTGGGTGAAGGACCGCAGCGCCCGGTCCAGGCCAGGCCGGTCCGGCAGTCCGTCGGTGTCGTTGGCGCTCTGCACCACCAACGCGGCCGTGGCGGCGGCCTGTTCGAGGGCCAGCGCCGGCGTGGCTCCCGCCAGCCAGCCGTCGAGGAAGCCGACCGCGAAGGCGTCCCCCGCGCCCACCGGATCGACCACGGGCACGGTGAACGCCTCCTGGCGCCAGGCCCCTTCCGCCGTGTGGCAACTGGCCGACTTGTCCCGGTGCTTGATCACCACGGCGGCGGCCCCGGCCGCCAGCAGCCGCCCCGGCGCGGACTCCGTGGGCTGCCCGGGATGGAGGAGTTCCAGCTCGTCCTCCCCCGCCAGCACCAGGTCGGCGCGCTCCAGCAGCGGGCCGACCACCTCGCGCCACCGTTCCGGCGGCCCCACCTTGAGGCGGATGTTGGGGTCGAAGGAGACCAACGCCCCGGCCTCACGGGCCAGTTCGAAGAGGCGCTCCGTGGCCTCGCGGGTCGGGTCCGAGAGCATCGGAGTGATCCCCGTGACATGGAGCAGTCGGGCGCCGGCCAGCGCCCCGGGGCGCAGTTCGTCGGCCGTCAGCCGGGAGGCAGCCGAGCCGGCCCGGTAGTACTGCACGTCGATGGCCCGCGCCGGGTGGCTGTCCCTGACCAGCATCCCGGTGAAGGCCGAGGAGTCCACGATCGCGTAGGAGGTGTCAATGCCGTCGGAACGCAGCTTCGCCAACACGGCCCGCCCGGCCGGGTCGTCGCCCACCCTGCCCAGCCAGCGGCTGTGGTGCCCCAGCCGGGCCAGGCCCGCCGCGACATTGCTCTCCGCGCCGGCGATCGAGCGACGGAAGGTGGTGGCGTGCTCCAGCGGCACGCCCGGCTCGGCCAGCAGCAGCGTCATCGCCTCGCCACAGACCACGATCTCGGCGGTCCCGCTCACGCCGACCGCCCCTCGACGAGGCGCACATGGGCACGCGCCCGATCCCGCAGGGCGTTCAGGTCTCCCCCGTGGGCCGCGTCCCCCAGCAGCGGGGAGCCGACGCCGATCGCCAGGGTCCCCTCCGCCAGATACGTCCGCGCCGCCTCCGCGTCCACCCCGCCCACCGGGATCAGCGGGACGTCGAGGAAGGGGCCCCGGAGCGCCCGGAGATAGCGCGGCCCGCCCATCGCGTCTGCGGGGAACACCTTGATCGCCGTGGCGCCCGAGGCGCGGGCGGCGATGATCTCGCTGGGCGTCAACGCGCCGGCCAGGGTGGGCAGTCCGAGGCGGTGCGCCTCGTCAAGGCCGGCGCCGAGCCCCGGGGTGACCACGAAGTCGGCACCCGCCTCGCGGGCGGCCCGCGCGTCGTCCGCCGTCAGCACGGTGCCGGCGCCGAGCGGGGCGTCCGGTCCCAGTGCGGCGCGGGCCGAGGCGATCACGTCCAGGGCGTCCCGCCCGGTCAGGGAGACCTCGACCAGGGGCACGCCCTCCTCGACGAGGGCGAGGACCGCGCGCAGCGAGGCGTCCCGGTCCGAGCCTCGGACGATGGCCAGCAGCCGCTTGGTGCGCAGGAGTTCGAGCAGGTTCATCGATCAGCCTTCTTCCGGAGTCACGGGGCGCTGTCCGGGGCACAAGCCTCGCAGATCGCCAGGGGCGGCGAGCCGAGGCCCGGTGCCCGGCCGGTCACCACTCGGCGAAGCCGCCGTCGGCGTGCCGCCAGACGGGGTTGCGCCAGGCGTGCCCGGCACGGTCCGCCGCGCGCACCGCGCCCTCGTCCACGGTCACGCCCAGCCCCGGGAGCCGGGTGCGGGTGGCGTGGCCCTCGGTGAAGCGGAAGGGCTCGGGGTCCACCACGTAGGAGAGCAGGTCGGCCTCCCGGTTGTAGTGGATGCCGAGGCTCTGCTCCTGGATCAGGAAGTTGGGGGTGGCGAAGACCACCTGGAGGCTGGCGGCCAGGGAGATGGGCCCGAGGGGACAGTGCGGCGCCAGGTGGGCGCCGAAGGTCTCGGCGAGCGAGGCGATGCGGCGCACCTCGGAGATGCCGCCGGCGTGCGAGAGGTCCGGCTGGACGACGGCCACCCCGGACTGGAGGACGGGCAGGAAGCCGGAGCGGTCGTAGATCCGCTCACCGGTCGCGATCGGCACGGGCCCTGCCTCGACCAGGCCGCCGAGGACGTGGTTCTGCTCGGGCGGCAGGGGCTCCTCGACGAAGAGCGGGTGCAGCGGCGCTATCTCGTGCAGCAGCCGGCGGGAGCTGGCGGCGCTGAAGCGGCCGTGGCAGTCGATCGCGATGTCGCGTTCGGAGCCGAGCACGTCCCTGGCGGTGGTGACGCGTTCCACCACCGCGTCGATCTCGGCGACGCTGGCGTGCGGGCGGGTGCGGCCGGCGGCGTTCATCTTCACGGCGGTGAAGCCGGCGTCGACCTGGGCGGCGATCTGGTCGGCGAGTTCGTGGGGGTCGTCGCCGCCGACCCAGGCGTAGACCCGGGCGCGGTCCCGCACCGGGCCGCCGAGCAGCGCGTGCACCGGCGCCTCGTAGTGCTTGCCGGCGATGTCCCAGAGCGCCTGGTCGATGCCGGCGACGGCGCTGGAGAGGACCGGGCCGCCCCGGTAGAAGCCGCCCTTGGTGAGCACCTGCCAGTGATCCTCGATCCGCAGCGGGTCCTGGCCGACGAGGTACTCGGCGAGCACGTCGACGGCGGCGCGCACCACCTCGGCCCGGCCCTCCACGACGGGCTCGCCCCAGCCGACCAGGCCCTCGTCGGTTTCGACCCGGCAGAAGAGCCAGCGCGGCGGGATGAGGAACGTCTCGATTCGGGTGATCTTCATGTGTGGTGCCTCGTGCGTGCTTTCCGTGCTGTCGGTGCGGGGTGCGCGGTCGCGGTGGCGGCCGCGCTGGGGGTGCTAGTCGTGGGGGCGTTGCTGCTCGCTGGCGCGGTCGAGGTCGCGGGCGGCCTGGGCGAGCAGCGTCCGCATGAGCGCCTCGGCGGCGTCGGCGTCCCGCTCGCGCACGGCCGTCAGGACGGCGCGGTGTTGGGGCACCGGGTCACCGGCGGCGGCGGAGCTGTGGACCAGCAGGTCGCGTCGTTCCAGGCCGGACTCGATGACGAGTTCCATCCGGGCGAGGAGTTCGTTGTGGGTGGCCGCCAACAGCCCCCGGTGGAACGCCAGGTCGGCGGCGGCAGCCTCGGTGGGAGAGGCCGCCCGGCCCATGGCGACCAGGGCCTCCTCCAGGACGGCGAGGTCGTCCGGGTCGCGGCGTTCGGCGGCGAGCCGGGCGGCGGCCGGCTCGACGATGGCGCGGACCTCCCCGAGATCCCGGTGGAGGGCGGCGTCTCCGCCCTCGCCGGCGGGGGTGGCGGCGAGCCGCCAGCGGAGCACGTCGGGGTCGAGCAGGTTCCAGTGGGCTCGGGGGCGGACGAAGGTGCCGCGCCGCTGCCGGGCGTCGACCAGGCCCTTGGCGGCGAGCACCTTGAGCGACTCCCGGAGCGCGGTGAGGCTGACGTCCAACTCGGCCTGGAGCGCGACCAGATCGAGCGTGGCGCCCTCGGGCCACTCTCCGCCCAGCAGGCGCCGGGCGAGCGCCTCGACGGTCTGGCCGTGGACGCCCCGGGAGGCGTAGCGCGTCATGCGCGTCCTCCCCGGGATCGTCGGTCCTCGTCCGTGCCCCAGCCTGCTTCCCGGCCCGCCCCCTGTCAACAATTCTTGGTAATTAATGAGTTTCTGGAGGGCGATCGGGCCGGCCCCGACCGTCCGGCCGGGCGCGGCGCCGGGGCCAGGGTCGGTGCCCCGGGGGCGGCCGGACCGGCGTCGGCCTCAGTCCCGCCCGGTGTCGGTCCCGCCGAGCGGCGCCAGGGAGGCGGCGCCGGCGAACTCGGCTGCGGCGCCCAACTCCCGCTCGATCCTGAGCAGTCGGTTCCACTTGGCGGTGCGTTCGGAGCGGGTGAGCGAGCCGACCTTGATCTGCCCGGTCCGCCAACCGACGGCCAGGTCCGCGAGCCAGCTGTCCTCGGTCTCGCCCGACCTGGCGGAGAGCACCGTGGCGTAGCCGGCGGCCTGGGCGGTCCTGACCACAATGTGGGCGTCGGAGAGGAGCCCGCACTGGTTGGGCTTGACCAGCACGGCGTTGCCGGCGCCGGACTCGATCCCGCGCCGCAGCCGGGTGGCGGTGGTGACGAAGAGGTCGTCGCCGACGAGTTGGTGGCCGCCGCCGAGGCGTTGGGTGATCCCGCGCCACCCGTCCCAGTCGTCCTCGGCCAGCGGGTCCTCGACCGAGAGCACGGGGAAGCGGGCGCACCAGTCGGCGACCAAGTCGGTCAGCTCGCCGGTGTCCAGCCGGCGCCCCTCGGCCGCCAGGTGGTAGTCGCCCCCGTCGAGGAACTCGGTGGCCGCCACGTCGATGGCGATGCCCACCTGGTCGCCCGGGCGCAGCCCGGCCCGTTCGATGCCGGCGGTCAGCACCTCAAGTCCCGTGGTGTTGCTGGGCAGCGGGACCCCGAAGCCGCCCTCGTCGGCGACCAGCCTGATGTCGTGGCCCGCCTCCGTCAGCACCTCGCCCGTGGCCCGCCGCACGCGGGCCACCCACTCCAGGGCCTGGGCGAAGCTGTCGGCCCCCACCGGCACCGCCAGCAGGTCCTGGATGTCCAGGGCGCCGCCGGCGTGGGCGCCGCCCGAGAGGATGTTGACCATGGGCATCGGGAGCAGCGGATCGCTCCCGGCGCCGAACCACCGGTAGGGCGGCTGCCCCAGGGAGGCGGCGGCCGCAAGTGAGGAGGCCAGGGAGACCGAGAGCACCGCGTTGGCGCCCAGCCGGCCGAGGTCGTCGGTGCCGTCCAGCGTTCTGAGCGCCGCGTCCAGGCCGATCTGGTCGGTGGCGTCCAGGCCGACGACGAGTTCCGCGATCTCGCCCTCCACCGACGCCACCGCCCGGCGGACGCCGCGACCGGCGTAGCGGTCGCCGCCGTCCCGGAGTTCCACCGCCTCGTGCGAGCCGGTGGACGCGCCGGAGGGCACGCTCACCGTGGCGCTGGCCCCGCCGCGCAGCCTGACCTCGCACGCGACGGTCGGGTTGCCACGGGAGTCCAGCACCTCGCAGGGCAGCAGGGCGTCGATGGTGGTCTCGGCCATCAGGGGGCAAGTCCTTTCAGCAACCGGCGCATTCCCCGCGCCGGGTCGGATGAGGTGAGGAGGTCCAGTGCCAGGCTCCGCACGGCCACGCCCTGGCCGGCGGTGAGATAGCCGGCGGGCGAGGTGCCGTCCACCCGGGACAGCAGCAGGCAGGCCAGTTGGTCCGCCAGGTGGTCGGGATCGCTCAGCCCGGGTCCGCCGGCCTGGCCGTAGGCGTCGAGGAAGCGCCGCGCCGCGTCGAGCAACGCGTCGGCGTGGTCCGGCAGATGAACGCTCTTGAGCAGGAGGTGACAGAGCAGGAACGCCACGTCGAACGTGGGGTCGCCCAGGTGGGCCACCTCGAAGTCCAACACCCAGCAGCCGAGTTCTTCGGCCGCTGGAGGGGTGCCGTCCGGCCCCACGGGTCCGGTCAGCACGTTCTTGGGCGAGAAGTCGCCGTGCACCAGGCACTGTCGCGCCTCGGCCGTCCGCCGCTCGCACGCGGTGATCCGCGCCGCCACGCCGGGGTGGCGCCCGGCCACGGTGCGGTGGAACGGCGCCAGCCGCAGCTGGTCGAAGGCCTCCGGGTCGTCCAGGCGCTCCGGCAGCCCGGCGCCGCCCTCGGTGGCGACCGCCCAGCGGCCCAGCAGCGTGCCCAGCCGCTCGGCCACCGACGGCCACACCTGGCCGGCGAGGAGCACCTCCTTCCAGTTGCCCCAGTCGGCCGGGGCCCGTTCGATGGTCATGGCCAGGCGCCGATGGTCGGTGTCCAGCACCGCCGGCACCGACCTCGGGGTGAGGCCGGCGGCCAGCGTCAGCGCGGCGGCCTCGTTGAGCGTGCGTTCCCGCTTGGCGTGCCAGGTCATCTCGGTGCGGAGCTGGGGCAGGGCCTGCTTGACCACCAGCCCGCGCCCGTCGCCGGTGTCGACGACCAGCGCCACGCTGGAGACGCCGCCGGAGAGTTCGTCGGCCGTGGCCGGTGCGCCGGGGGCGAGCAGGCCGCGCCGCCGGAGGTAGGGCAGCACGGTTCCGGTGTCGAGCAGGGGCTCGTTCTCCTCGGTCACGGCCGCTGCCCCGCCCTGCGGTTGCGCTCCCGGCGCTGTTCGGCGCCGAGTCGGTCCTCGATGGTCTCGATGTCCATCTCGCCGAATATGTCCTGGAGTTGGGAGAGCGGCTCGACCTGCGCGACGGTGACCCAGGGCAGCCAGGTGCCCACGCCGGAGTAGGTCATGTCGGTGAGCGAGATGGCCTCCTCGCAGAGCCCGTCCTCGCCGTAGCCGAGGTCGTTGCCCGGGTACTGGGTGGTGCGGTGCGCGGTGCCGGTGAGCAGTCGGGCCACCTCGCGGTAGTGCTCGTCGCCGGTGAACAGGTGCAGCCGGTAGAAGTTGGCCCCCTCGTAGGTGATCCAGTTGTCCATCCCGGAGTGCCCGGCCGCGATCAGGCTCAGCCCCAGCGGGCCGTCCTCCCGGTAGGCGGCCCGTTCGGTGGCGACCGGCCACCCCCTGGCCATGATCCAGGTCTCGGTGAAGTCCGCCGCCTCCCGCGCGTCCTCCAGCCAACTGTCGTCCTGCGTCACGTCGTACAGCGCCAGCGCCGCGTGCAGCGCCATGGCGCCGGCTTCCTTGTCCACCACGTTGGGATTGTCGGCGGTGCCGCCGATGAAGCGGAAGGTGCCGCGGGTCGCTTCGCGGTGGAAGCGTCCGGCGCGCAGCGCCGCCCGCAGATAGCGTTCCTCCCCGGTGAACAGGTGCAGATAGGCCAGGAAGCGAATCGGGTGGCTGGTGTTGGTCTTCTCCGGGCTCTCGATGGTCCCGTCCCAGGCATAGGCGCGCGGGAACGATCCGTCCTCGCCCTGGTTGTCGACCAGGAAGTCGCCAAAGGTGGTCAGATACCGCTCCCACGCGCGCACCGGCTCGCCTCTGCGTCGCATCAGCCGGGCGGCGTCGAGCACCCCCTCCATGCCGTCGGCCGCCACCCGGATGAACACCGGGTACCAGTCGCGCCAGCGAAGTTCGTCGCCGTCGGTCCAGAGCCTCGGCAGCCCGTTGTCCAGCGGGGACTCGGCCACCCAGAAGTCGATGATCGAGCGCCCCTTGGCGGTCAGCTCAGCGTCCCCCGAGGCCAGCCCGGCACGCAGCATCTGGTAGCCGGCCGGCGCCTGTTGACCGATGAAGCCCATCACATAGCTGACGGCGTCCGGCCGCCCGTGCGGCAGCTGGCAGCTGAAGGGCAGCCCGGGGTACCCGTTGTAGTCCCTGGTCAGCCGCCCGAGCCGGGCGAGGCCCGCCGCGTGGACCGGTTCGGCCGAGCCGCCGCCGAGCGGCGGCGCGAAGTGGTCCCAGTAGGCCCGCCAGTTCTCCCGGCCGGCCGACGGCAGCCCCTCGTGGACGCCCAGCCGCAGCAGCAGCGTGTACCGGTGGCTGAAGCCCTCGACCACCGGGTGGCTCCGGCGCATCCAGGAGTCCGAGCCGTACGCCTTCTCTCCCTCGAACGCCGGGTAGACGCAGGCGAGTTGGGGTTCGGGGGTGCGCTGCACGCCCAGTCCCGCGTACTGGATGCCCTCGTTGGTCCACCAGGTGCGGGCGTTCTCCTGGACCACGCCGTCCCGCGCGGTCGCTGGCGGGTCGCCGATCCGGCCCAGGGTGACGGTGCGTCCGCCGTCACGCTGCCGCAGCAGCACGAAGGGCAGGGTGAGCCGGGTCTCCTTGACATAGAAGTAGGTGTCCTCGGGGTCGCTGCCGATGGCGCCCTCGGGCAGGCCGGTGGAGTCGCCGTACCACATGCCGGGGTAGAGCACGTCGTAGTCGGCGAGTTCGGTGGGCCCTTCGGCGGTGCCCAGCGCGAAGCGGGAGTTGAAGCAGGTCTCCTTGAGGTCGACCGCGTGCTCCACGGTGACGGTGCGGTCGAGGGTGAGCGCGGCCCCGTCGAGGGCGTAGCGGTCGTCGAAGCGGTAGCGGCTGCCGGCGGCCGTGGTGACGGTGCCGCTGGCCTCGGCGCCGGTGTCCGTGATCTCGACGCTGGTGTAGCCGGTCGAGGTCTCCGCCGGCGTGTCGATGATCCTGACCATGATCTGGAGCGGCGCGAGGGAGCGGACGACGGCCGTGCCGGTGGCGCTCTCGACGACGGCGATGCCCTGTGTTCCGTCGTCGGCCGGCTCGGCCACCAGGGCGTAGGCGGGCCCGTCGCCCGAGGCGGCGGACGCGGCGTGGGCGCTGCCCGTGGTGGAGCCGAGGCCGGCGGGCAGTCCGGCGGCGAGGGCGGTGCCCGTCACGGTGCCGGCGACCAGCACGCTGCGGCGGGCGACTTCGGGGGGTGGGGTCATCGGGACGGCTCCTCGGATCGGTCGAGAAACGGGTGCGGCGGGAACACGGCAACGGGCGGGGAGGGGGCAACGGGGGGGGAACGGGGCAACGGGCGGGAGGGCGCGGCTACTTGATGCCGGTGGTCGCGATGCCCTCCACGATCCGGCGCTGGAAGAGCACGAAGACGAAGAGCAGGGGCAGCGCGCCGAGGATGGCCATGGCCATGTTCTGGGCGTACTGGACGCTGTAGCTGGACTGCACGGTGGCCAGCCCGACCGGGATGGTCATCAGCTTGGTCGAGGTCAGCACCAGCAGCGGCCACATGAAGCTGTTCCAGGCGCCGATGAAGGAGAAGATCGACACCGCCGAGGTCGCCGGCTTGCACAGCGGCATGTAGAGGGTCCAGTAGATCCGGAACCAGCCGGCCCCGTCCGCGCGGGCCGAGTCGACGATCTCCGAGGGGATGCCCCGGAAGAACGACATGTAGATGAAGACGGCGATGGGCGAGGCGACGCCGGGGAGGATCATCGCCCAGTAGGTGTTGAGCAGGTTGAGCGCGCTGAACTGCTGGAACATCGGGATGATCAGGATCTGTCCCGGGATGACAATCCCGGCCAGCATCAGTCCGATCACCAGGCGCCGGCCGGCGAACCTGGTGCGCGCCAGGGCGAATCCCGTCATCGAGCAGACAAGAACGGTCAGCAGCGCGGAGAGCGAGGCGACCACGAAGCTGTTCACGTACCAGACGGGCATGTTCCCCGCCCGCCAGACCGAGGTGTAGGCCTCGACCGTCCAGGTCTCGGGCAGCCAGGAGGTGGGGTTGGCGGTGGCGTCCTCCTCGGTCTTGAGCGAGGTGATCAGGGCGAAGACCAGGGGCACCAGCCAGATCACCACGAAGGTGCCGAGCACGGAGGCGCAGAGCACGTTGAACCAGCGCACCCGGTTCCCGCGCCACTGGTTCCGGTCGTCCAGCGCGCTCAGCCCGCGCCGGCGCGTTGAGTTCCGTCCGCCGTCGGCGGTCCGCAGTTGGGGAGCAGTCATGCCGCGCGCCGCCTTCCCGGCGTCGAGGCCCTCCGGTCGAGGTAGCGGGAGGTCAGCTGCCAGCCGAGGGAGAGCAGAAGGATGAGCAGGAAGTAGACCATCGAGGCGGCGCTGGCGTAGCCCGCCCGGTAGTCGGTGAATCCCGTGTCGTAGATGTACTCGAGGACGGGGCGGGTAGCGTAGTCGGGTCCGCCGGCGGTGAGTTGGTAGATCTGGTCGAAGACCTGGAGCGAGCCGAGCACCTGGAGCATCGAGACCAGCAGGGTGGTGCGGCGCAGCAGCGGGATGGTGATGCTCTTCATCTGCTGGAAGGTCGAGGCCCCGTCGATGTCCGCCGCCTCGTACACCTCGCGCGGGATGTCCTGGAGCGCGGCGGTGAAGAGGATGAAGTTGAAGCCGATGGACCACCAGACGGTGAGCACGGCGACCGAGAGCATGGCCCAGTCGGCGTCGCCCAGGAAGTCGGGCGGGGTGAGCCCGACGGCGGTGAACCAGTCCTGGAGCAGCCCCGACTGGGGGTTGTAGAGCCAGCCGAAGATGATCACGGCCGAGGAGACCGGGATGATGCCCGGCGCGAAGAAGACGAACCGGTAGAACCACTTGCCGCGCCGCATCCGGTTGACCAGCAGGGCCAGCAGCATGGCGACGGCGACCAGCGCGGGGGCCGTGAGGAGGGTGAAGTGGAGGGTGTTCCACATCGAGTCCCAGAAGGCGGGCTCGGTGAGGACCCTGGAGTAGTTCTCCAGGCCGACCCAGCCGCCGAAACCCGGCCTGAGCGTCGAGGAGTTGAAGAAGCTCATGGCCAGGCCGTAGAGGGCGGGGCCCACCATGAAGATCACATAGAGCGCGATGCAGGGCGTCGAGAGCAGCAGCCCGGAGCGGGACTCGTGCCGGGCGGCGGGGCTGCGCCGCTGGCGGCGGCCCGTTCCCCGGGGCCCGCCGGCCCCCTCGACGGGGCGCGCTCCCGAGTGGGGCGCGGTGCTGGCGGCCATGTCAGGTCCCCTCTCCCTGAGTTGTCTCTCCCCGGGCCGGCTCTCCCCGGGCGGTCGAACCCCGGGACCAGCCCGGGGACCAGCCCGGTGCCGCTCCCCGTGACGGGCCCTGGGCCAAGCCCCGGGCGGAGGCGTCGGGATGGGCCACGGGCGGCGGTATCTCGGCGAGCCGGCGCAGCCCGGCCCGCATCTCGTCGGCGGCGCGCTCGGGGCTGGTGTCCCCGTTGAGCACGGCGGCGGCCTTGAAGCCGATCATGGTCTCGAACTCGGAGCCCGCGCCCGAGTACCAGGCGGGAGGGTCGAAGACCGCGTTGGCGCCGGAGTCCACATAGAAGCGCTGGGGCTCCAGCTCGCCGAACGCGGCCGACTCCCTGACCTCGGCGAACGCCGGCAGGTGCCCGCCCTCCGCCCACAGCAGGCTGTTGCGCAGGCAGGACTCGACGAAGTCGAGGCACAGCTCGCGCCGCGCGCTGCCGCGCTTGGCGGAGCGGGGCAGGATGAACGAGTGCCCGTCGCCGTAGGTGCGGAACTCCGTGCCCCAGACGGCCGGCATGTTGGTGATGCTGAACGGGGTCCCGGTGGACTGGAAGAGCGGCACGTCCCAGTCGCCGTTGATCAGGAAGCCGACCTTCCCGAGCGTGAAGCGGTTGAGCGAGCCGGAGCCGTCGTTGCGGGCCGGCAACAGCTCGCGTTCGATGGTCAGTTCGCGCATGAAGGCGAGCGCCTGGACCGCCCTGTCGCGGTCGAGGACCACGGTGCGGCCGAGGTCCTCCAGGAAGGCGCCGCCCAGCTGGTAGTAGAGGGTGGCGAAGAGGTAGAAGCACATCGCCGGGGCGCCGTTGATGTTCATCACGCCGCCGAACTCGCCGGTGACCTCGGCGGCGGCCGCCAGGGCGTCCAGCAGCCCCTCGGCGCCGCTGATCGGCAGCAGCCGACCGTCGCCGTCGAGCAGTCCGGCCTGCTCGCAGACCTCCGTGTGGTAGTAGAGGACCAGCGCGACGGTGTCCAGCGGCACCGCCCACAGCTGGTCGTCGACGAGGGCGCTGTCCCAGCCGGCCTCGCTCATGGTCCCCCGGGTGATGCCACGGCGCGCCAACTCGTCCAGGTCGAACGGTTCGAGCAGGTCGCCGGCGGCCATGGTGGGCACCCGGGAGACATGGGCGACGCCGACGTCGGGCGGCATGTTGCCGACCGTGGAGAGCGCGACCTTGGTGTAGTAGGGGGCGCCCCAGGAGAGGGTGCTGGACTCCAGCCGGATCTCGGGGCGTTCGGCCTCGAACCGGTCGGCCATGGCGACCATGCTCGCGCCGTCGCCGCCGCCGAAGAAGTTCCAGAAGGTCAGGCTCTCCGCCGGGGCGCCGGCGCCGCCGAGCCCCATCAGCAGGGACTCGGGGCTGAGGCGCGCGGCCAACCCGGCCGCCGCGGCCACGCCGGTGGCACGCAGAAGGGTGCGCCGGCTGAGGGAGCCGGGCAGCGAAGCGGACACGTCGTTCACCTCACGTCGGTGGGAGGAGTGCGGACCGGCCCGTGGCAGCGCCGGTTCGGAAGCGACCCGCGGTCGGGAACCGGCGGGACCGGAATGCTCAGCGGCCGGGATCGGCCGGGATCGGCCGGGACCGGCCGGGACCGGCCGGGACCGGCCGGCATCGACCAACTGCCGATCAACCCACGGTCGGCGACCGTTCCGATCGGGAACCGGAACGGTCGGCGACCGGGATGGTCAGCGACCGGGATGGTCGGGAACGGCCGAGGGAGGTCAGCGGCCGAGGGAGGTCACCGACCGAGGGAGGTCACCGACCGGGGAACGTCAGGACGCTCCAGGAGACGGGTGGCAGCGTGACGCCGGCCCGCCCGTCGACCGGGCGCACCGCCGGGCCCTCGGCCGGCAGCACCCGGTCGGGGTCCAAGGCGTCGTTGACGACGTGCGGGTCGCCGTCGCCGTGCAGGACCCGCAACCGGCCCTCGCCGAGCGGGCCTTCGAAGGCGCGCAGGTCGAGGTCGAGGGTGACCGGCTGCTCGGTGTCGCGGTTGACGACGAAGACCGCGAGCGCCCCGGTCTCCGGGTCGTGGGTGGCGACGGCGTCCACCAGCGGCACCTCGCCGTACTTGGCGGTGTCGTAGCGCGGCGCGTCGAGACCGACGTCCAGCACCTGGCCCCGCGCGTGGGCGGAGGTGAGCGCGAAGGGGTGGAAGATGGTCTGCCGCCAGGCCGGCCCGTCGCCGGGCTCGGTGCGGATCAGGCCGAGGACGTTGACGAGTTGGGCCTGGCTGGCGGCGGTGACCCGGTCGCTGTTGCGCAGCAGGGAGATCAGCAGGCCGCCGACCACCACGGCGTCGGCGACGGTGTAGTCGTCCTCGGCGATGGGCGGGGCGGTGACCCACTCGCTGGGCGGGCCGGAGGTGTCGAACCTGGTCTGGTACCAGACGTTCCACTCGTCGAAGGAGAGCATGATGCGCTTCTCCTTGCGCCGAACCGATCGCACATGGTCGCAGTGGGCGACCACATCGGCGATGAAGCGGTCCATGTGGACGCCGCTGGCCAGGAAGCTGCCCAGGTCGCCGTCGCGCTCCTGGTAGTAGGCGTGCAGCGAGACATAGTCGACCTGGTCGTACGCCTCGGTCAGCACTGCTCGTTCCCAGGTGCCGAACGTTTCCATCTCGGGGCCGGAGCTGCCACAGGCGACCAGTTCCAGATCGGGGTCGATCATGCGCATCGCGCGGCCGGTCTCGGACGCCAGCCTGGCGTACTGCTCCGGCGTCTTGTGGCCGATCTGCCACGGCCCGTCCATCTCGTTGCCCAGGCACCACATCCGGACGTTGTACGGCTCGGCGCTGCCGTTGGCGATCCGGGCGTCGGCGAAGTGGGTGCCGGAGTCGAGGTTGGCGTACTCCAGCAGGTCACACGCCTCCTGGACGCCCCGGGTACCCAGGTTGACGGCCATCATCGGCTCGACGTCGGCCTTCTTCGCCCAGCGCATGAACTCGTCAAGGCCGAACTCGTTGGTCTCCACGCTGTGCCAGGCCAGATCCAGGCGTCGGGGCCGCTCCTCGCGCGGGCCGACGCCGTCCTCCCAGCGGTAGCCGGAGACGAAGTTGCCGCCCGGATAGCGAACGGTGGAGATGCCCAGCTCGCGGATCATCTCCAACACGTCGGTGCGGAAGCCGTCCTCGTCGGCGCTGGGGTGGTCGGGCTGGTAGATGCCCTCGTAGACGCAGCGGCCCATGTGCTCCACAAAGGAGCCAAAGGTCCGCCGCCGCACGGGGCCCACGGTGAAGGCGGGATGCAGGGTCAGTACGGCGTTGGGCATGACGCTCTCTCTCAGGGAAGGACCTTCGGGGGAAGGGACGGAAAAAGGGGGAACGGGCGCGGGCGGGCGGCGTTCGCGGCCCGGGTCACGCCCGGGTCACCACTCGGCGTGGGAGCCGTCGGCGTGGCGCCAGACCGGGGCGCGCCAGCCGTGTCGGCCGGCGACCTCGCGCACCCGGGCCTCGTCGATCTCGATGCCGAGCCCGGGACCGGTCGGCGGCAGCATGTGCCCCTCGTGGAGGGCGAACACGGACCGGTCCAGCAGGTAGTCCAGCGGTTCGATGGTGTTGTAGTGGATGCCGGTGCTCTGCTCCTGGATGAGGAAGTTGGGCACCGCGAGGTCGATCTGGAGGCTGGCGGCCAGGGCGATCGGCCCCAGTGGGCAGTGCGGCGCCAGCGTCACGCCGTGGGTCTCGGCGGCGGCCGCGATCCTGCGGACCTCGGAGATCCCGCCGGCGTGGCTGAGGTCGGGCTGGGCGACGGCGATGCCCGAGCGCAGCACCGGGTCGAAGTCCCAGCGGGAGTAGAGCCGTTCCCCGGTGGCCAGGGGGACGGAGCTGGCCGCCGCCAGCTCCGGCAGCCGGGCGGACAGCTCGGGCACGACCGGCTCCTCGACGAAGAGGGGCAGGTGCGGCTCCAGCAGCGGCAGCACCCGGCGGGCCATCGCCGGGCTGAACCTGCCGTGGAAGTCGACGGCCAGGTCGAGTTCGTCGCCGAGCGCCTCGCGCACGGTGGCGACGCGTTCGACGACCGCCCTGACCCGAGCCGGGGTGTCGACGGGCCCCAGCTCGGCCGAGCCGTTCATCTTGACGGCCGTCAGCCCCATCTCCGCGCTGGCGTTGGCCTGTTCGGCGAGGTCGGCGGGGCGGTCGCCGCCGATCCAGCCGTAGACCCTGATCCGGTCGCGGACCGGGCCGCCGAGGAGTTGGTGCACCGGGACGCCGTGCGCCTTGCCGGCGATGTCCCACAGGGCCTGGTCGATGCCGGCGACGGCGCTGGAGAGGACCGGGCCGCCCCGGTAGAAGCCGCCCTTGGTGAGGACCTGCCAGTGGTCCTCGATCCGGGAGGCGTCCCGGCCGATCAGGTACTCGGACAGCTCGGCGACGGCCGCCTCCACGGTGCCGGCCCGGCCCTCCACCACGGGCTCGCCCCAGCCGACCAGGCCGTCGTCGGTCTCGATCCGCAGGAACAGCCAACGCGGCGGCACCTGGAAGGTCTCGATGCGACTGATCTTCACGGCGGCCCTTTCGGGAAACGGGGGAACGGAGGGGTGAGGGGGCGCGAGGACGGCGGCGAGGCGCCCCAAAGGTGTATGACACGTTGACCCTAGGCAGGGGTGTCAGACACGTCAACGGGTCTGCGTCCACTTCCTCAACTGACCCATTGTGACGTGATTTGCTCCGTTTTTCGCCGCCCTCGACGAGGTTCGTTCACCCCTGGGCCGGCCGAAACCTGACTGATAGGATCGCCCGGTGAGTGAGCCACAGACGTCCAACACCACCCCGCCCACGCTGGAAGCGGCCGTGTCCGGGATCGAGGCGATGCTCTTCGACGAGCTGGAGCCGGGCATGTTGCTGCCCTCCGAGGCGGAGCTGGCCAGCACCCTCGGCGTCAGCCGCCTCACGGTGCGCGAGGCGCTCAAGGTGCTGGCGGCGCGTGGCCTGGTGGCCCTCAGCAAGGGCCGCAGGCCACGGGTCCTGGAGCCGGACAGCTCCGTGCTCTCCGGCCACTTCCGCGCCGCGATCCGGCGCGACCCCGGGGCGCTGCTGGAGTTCGCCGACGTGCGCGAGGCGTTGGAGATCCAGGCGGCCACGCTGGCCGCCCGGCACGCCTCGCGCTCCGCGCTCCAGGCCGCCGAGTCAGCGCTGGACGGGATGGTGGAGGCGGCCGCCGACCTGGCCGACCCCGCCAGGGTCGAGCGCTACCACCAGTGCGATGTCGCCTTCCACGAGTCGCTCGCGCTGGCCAGCGGGAACCGCATGTTGGTCTTCATACTGGAGGGCCTGCGGGACTCGCTGCGGCAGAGCTTCGAACGCAGCATCCAGGGCCACGCGCTGCGCGGGCGTTCCGTGGACGTCGTACTCACCGCGCACCGCACCGTGTTGGCCAGAATCCGCGCCCGGGACGCCGAGGGCGCCGCCGAGGCCATGCGCGGCTGCATCAGGGACGCCCGCAGCGACCTGCGCGCCGCCCTCGACCCCCGGTCGAAGTCATCGCCCTAGAGACGGTGGCCCACCCTGAAACTCCCGCACCGCACGCCCGTGGAGAGATCCCCATGAAACTCATACGCACCGGCCCGGCCGGCCGGGAGACGCCGGCCGTGCTGCTCGACGAGGGCCGCGCCGTGGCCGTCGGCGAGCTGCTCGACGACTACACGCCGCGCTGGCTCGCCGAGGACGGTCTCCAACGGCTGGCCGAGGAGCTGCCGGGCCGGCTCGACCGGCTGCCGTCGTTCGACCCGTCCACCACCCGGCTCGGCCCGCCGCTGGCCCGGCCAGGGAAGATCGTCTGCGTGGGGCTCAACTACCGCGAGCACGCCAAAGAGGCGGGCGCCGAGATCCCCGCCGAGCCGATCCTCTTCATGAAGGCGCCCGACACCGTGGTCGGCCCCGACGACGTGGTGCTGATCCCGCCCGGCAGCGAGGCCACCGACTACGAGGTGGAGCTGGCCGTGGTGATCGGCCGCACCGCCCGCTATCTCGCCGACGACGCCGACCCGTTGGCGCATGTCGCCGGGTACGCGATCAGCGACGACGTCTCGGAGCGCGTCTTCCAGATGGAGCGCGGCGGCCAGTGGGACAAGGGCAAGAACTGCGAGACGTTCAACCCGCTCGGCCCCTGGCTGGTCACGGCGGACGAGGTGCCGGAACCACAGGCGTTGGACCTGCGGCTGGCGGTCAACGGCGAGGTCCGGCAGGACTCCAGCACCTCGGACATGATCTTCCCGGTGGCCGAACTGGTCCGCTACATCAGCCAGTTCATGCCGCTCTACCCCGGCGACATCATCAACACCGGCACCCCGCAGGGCGTCGGCGCCGGCTTCGACCCGCCGCGCTTCGTGCGCCCAGGCGACGAGGTCACCGTGGCCATCTCGGGCCTTGGCGCGCAGCGCGGCCGCTTCGAGCGGGCCCTGGTGGAAGGCGACGAGCGATGAGCGGCGCTGGCGGGCCGGCCGGGCAGCGGGTCGCCGTGGTCGGCGCCGGCGCCGGGATCGGCGCGGCGACGGCGGCGCTGCTGGCGGCGCGCGGCGCCGAGGTGTGCTGCGTGGACCGGGACGGCGCGGCCGCCGAGGCCGTGGCGGCGGCGGCGCGGGAGGCCGGCGGCCTGGCGTCGGCGGCGCGCGCGGACGTGACGGAGCCGGCGTCGCTGGCGGCGGCGTTCGACGCGGCGGCCGGCGGGCCCGGCGGTCAGCTGCACGCCGTCGTCAACTGCGCCGGTGTGCAGGGCCCGTTGGGCCGGCGCAGCCACGAGGTGACGCTGGACGAGTTCGACGCGACCTACGCGGTCAACCTACGGGGCGCGCTGGCGGTCTCGCAGGCCGCTGTGGTGCGGATGCTGCCGTTCGGCTACGGGCGGATCGTCCATGTCGCCTCCATCGCCGGCAAGGAGGGCAACCCGGGGATGATCGGCTACTCGGCGACCAAGGCCGGGATGATCGGCATGGTCAAGGCGCAGGGCAAGGAGTACGCGGAGGACGGCATCACGGTCAACGCGCTGGCGCCGGCCGTGATCCACACGGCGTTTCTGGACACCCAACCCGCCGAGGTCGTCGCCTATATGACGGAGCGCATCCCGATGCGGCGCACCGGCAGGGTGGAGGAGGCGGCCGCGCTGCTGGCCTGGATGGCGTCGCCGGAGTGCAGCTTCACCACCGGCTTCACCTTCGACCTCTCCGGCGGCCGGGCCACCTACTGACCCGGCCCTCCGCGCCGTTGGCGGGGTCCCGGGTGAGCAGCCACTGGAGCGGGAAGACGCTCACCCACAGCACGGGCGCGAGGCCAGGACTGACCAGCGCCACCGGGATGCTGACGGCGAAGACGGAGGTCAGCGCCGTCAGCACCCGCAGCGAACGGCGGCGCTCCGCCGCCCGCCCGTCGTCGGGCGGCGGGCCGGCGCGGCGGTGGGAGGTGCCCAGCACCCCGAGATGGGCCGCGTTGGCGGCCGCGACGTTGGCGGCGTAGCTGGCGGCGGCGAGCGGCTGGTCGCCGTACTCGGCGACCAGCCCGGTGGGGAAGGGCAGCAGCGCGACCAGCGCGAGGCCGAGCAGGGTGAATCGGGTAACGGTCTCGTCGTCGCCCGGCGCCTGCGCCAACAGCGCGCGGTGGGAGCGCCAGAACTGCGCGATCACCGCGAAGCTCAGCGCGTAGGCGGCGAGATGGGGGCCGGTGTCGCGCAGCGCGGCGCGGAAGCCGGCATCGTCCAGCCCGTCGGGCACGGAGATGTCCAGCACGAGCAGGGTCATGGCGATCGCGAAGACGCCGTCGGAGAGCGCGGACAACCGCTCGGTGGCTGCGGAGCGTTGCACCTCGCGCACTCTAGGCGCTGCCCCGGGGCGCGGCGGGGCGCGGCGCGCCAGGCGGGGTGGAACGCGGCGCGCCAAAAGGGTTTGCCCGGGCGACGGTCCTGTTCCAGCATCGACGGCCATGAGCATCCAGGGCGGGACACTCGGCGAGCGGCAGATCGAGGACTTCGTGCGGGACGGCTTCGTCCGGGTGCCGGAGGCGTTTCCCCGGGAGGTCGCGGAGGCCGGGCAGGCGGAGCTGTGGCGGATGGCGGGCGTGGACCCGGACGACCCGGCCACGTGGACCGAACCGGTGATCAGGATCGAGGGATCGGCGGCCGAGCCGTTCCGTCGGGCGGCCAACACCGAGCGGTTGCGGACCGCTTTCGACCAACTCGTGGGCGTCGGGCGGTGGGTACCCCGGCTGGGGCTCGGTACCTTCCCGATCCGCTTCCCGCACCCGGACGACCCGGGCGACGCCGGCTGGCATCTGGACGCCGGCTTCGCCGGCGGGAAGGACTTCACGGAGCCCCGGATCAACCTGCGGTCGCGCGGCCGGGCGCTGCTGCTGCTCTTCCTGTTCACCGATGTCGGCGAGGAGGACGCGCCAACGAGGATCAAGGTCGGCTCGCACCGCGACGTGCCGCCCTTCCTGGCGGACGCCGGCGAGGAGGGGCGGGAGTTCTTCGAACTGTGCGGGGCGCTGGACGCCGCCGGGCGGCTGGACGCGCCGGACCGGTCCGTCGCGTTGGCGACGGGCCGGGCCGGCGACGTCTATCTCTGTCACCCCTTCCTGGTGCACGCGGCGCAGCCGCACCGGGGCAGCCGGCCGAGGATCATCGCGCAGCCGCCGCTGGAGCCGGTGGCGCCGCTCCAGTTGGCGCGGGCGGACGGCGCCTACTCCCCGGTGGAGGCGGCGGTGCGGCTGGGCCTCGGGCTGTGAGGGCCCGGCCGCGCCGCCGCCTCGGCACCGGCGCGGCCGGACCAACCGGCGTGGCCGGCGGGCCTCAGCCCCGGTGCGGGCCCGCGTGGCCGGCGGGCCTCAGCCCCGGTGCAGGTAGGCGTTCTCCACGGTCTGGGTGACGCGGTTGCCCGCCGCGTCCCGCGCGGTGACCCGCAGGGTGACGGGCGCGTCGCCCCGCACCGCGCGCGGCCGCTCCAGGGTGACGCGGAAGCCGTCGCCGTGGCCCGGCCTGATCCGTTCGGCCTCGACAAAGGACGCGCCGCCGTCCCAGGACGCCTCGACCGCGAGGCGCACGCCGCGCGGCGCGCGGAGCCCGTCCTGGTGCCTGACCCCGATCTCCACGGTGTGGGCGCGGGCCCGGCCCAGGGCGTTGTCGGCGCCGGTCCCGAGGTCGTAGTCGAGCTGGAGCAGCGGCAGCACGGCGGCCTCGTCGCCGGTCGCGGTCTCCGAGCGGAACCGCCAACTGGTCGTGGTGGCCGTGGAGTAGGCCCAGGCGGCGGAGGACCGGCCCGTGGTGAGGTCCAGCCGGTAGTCGGCCGGACCGGCCGGGACCGGCAGGTTGGCGTGGCCCGAGGTGGCCTCGCCGACCGGCTCGCCGTCCGCGCTCAGCGACAGCCGCACCGCGTCGCCGCCGATCGGGCGGGCGGTGTGGCCGTCCGCGTCGGTGAACTCCGGTATCCGCAGGGACAGCGTGTCGCCCTCGCGCACGGCCGCCGGACCGTCGCCGGCCGGGATCGCGGGCCGGACCGGGCCCTCGAACCAGGACTCCACAAGCCGCTCCCCAGCCCGGTAGTCGCGCTGCTCGCCCCGGATGCCGATCCCCGTGACGGGCAGGTCGTACTGCCACGGCAACACGAAGTGCACGAAGTGCTGCCAGACGGTGTCCCCGGCGGTCACATACTCGGTGCGCTCGGTGCCGGTGACCACGTCGCGGGGCGAGTCCAGCATCGCGACGCCCTGGTGCGGGCGCCAGCTGATGCGCTGCGCCGAGGCCCAGTCGGGCTCGCCGGTGTCGGTGTAACGGGTGTCGATCCGCGCGGACGCCCGCTCGTTGACGGTGTGGACAACGCGCTCCGGAATGTACCCCGGCGACACCTGCATCACGTCATAGAGATAGGGACTGGCCGCCTGGGTGCGGAAGGTGACCTCGGTGCGTCGCGAAGTGGCCCGTTCGCGCAGCGCGTTGCCCTCCTCGTGACCGACCCTGATCAGCGGCACGGCGGTCCTGGTGCTGCCGTTGGGCCGGTAGCGCGACCAGGCCGGCTGGCCCTCGTCGGCGACCATCAGCACGCCGCGCGCGCCCGCCTCCTCGGCCCGCCGTGTGAAGCCCAGGTAGTCGCCCGGGTCGCCCGTGACCAGCGCCAGCCGGCCGCGCACCCCCGAGAAGTCCGGGTCGTCGGCCGACCCGGCGTCCGCGACGCGCAGCCGCTCCCGTTCGTCGAAGAGCGACGAGGACGGCAGGTACCAGGGCGTCAACGCCAGCCGGCTGCCCGGCACGTCGGCCGTGAGCAGCGGCGCGACCAGCTGCCAGCGGGAGGCGAACTCGAAGCTGCCCTCGGTCACCGGCTCGGTCGGCGAGACCAGCAGATGGGCCTGCCCGACCGGATAGGTCACCGAGTGGGTCCAGCTGTGCCCGTCGAACTCGCGGTAGCTCTGGTAGTTGGACCAGTTCCGCTGCTCGGCCGGCCGGGGCGTGCGGATGTCCACCTCGGTGACCTCCCGCAGGTCGAGGGTGACCTCGGTGTCCTCGGTGATCTCCACCTCCGGCCGGTAGACGGCCCGGAGTTGGGGCAGCCCGTCCTCGGGATCGTGACCCGAGGAGCTGATCTGCGTGAACATGTAGGTGCCCTCCTCGACCTCGGCGCGCGCCGGGCCGGTGGCGTCGGGCACCACGAAGCCGTCGGGGCTCCAGATCAGCGGCCAGTACCGCTGGCTGGGCTCGCCCTCGGGCGTGATCACCGTGGGCGTGAGGGTGTGGGTGGGGCCGTTGACCACCAGGCTGACGGTGGTCCGCAGGGTGACCGCGCCGTCGGCCGAACGGGCGGTCAGCCGCCCGTAGTAGTCGCCGCGCGGCGCCGCCGCCGGGTCGGCGGCGAGGGTGACCTCGGCGCTCTCCCCCGGCGCGACGGTCACCGCTTCGGCGCTCAACGCCACCGCGTCGGCCGGCAGTTCCCGGCCGCCGCTGGTGGCGAGCCTGAGGTCCAGGTCGAGGGTGACCGGCGCCTCGGTGGTGTTGCGGTAGCGCACCGGCGCCGGCTCGGCCGCCGCCGCCCGCTGCTCGGTGGTGAACGGGCCCAGCGCGACCGTGCCGGTCGCGGTCAGGCCGCCGGTCGCGGTCGCCAGGTCGATCCGACCGCCGCCCTGCTCGGTGACGGCCGCGCCTTCGGCCGGCAGCGATGTGCTGATCAGCGCGTCCTTGAGCGCGGTCGCGTCCCAGTCGGGCCGCTGCTGCGCCAACAGCGCGGCGGCGCCCGCCACATGGGGCGTGGCCATCGAGGTGCCGGAGGCCGCCGTGTAGGAGTCGTCCACCGGGCTGCCCAGGGCGGTGCCCTCGGCGCGGGCCGCGACGATGTCCACGCCGGGCGCCGTCACATCCGGCTTGACGGCGCCGTCGCCGGGGCGCGGGCCCCGGCTGGAGAACGGGGCCAGCACGTCGTCGCGGTCCACCGCGCCCACGGTCAGCGCCGCGTCGGCCGCGCCGGGCGAGCCGACGGTGCGCGGCCCCGACTGCCCGTTGTTGCCGGCCGCGACGACGAAGAGGGTGTCGGTCTCGGCGCTGAGCGCGTTGAGTGCCTGGCTCATCGGGTCGGTGCCGTCGGTGGCCGCGTCCGAGCCCAGGCTCATGTTGACGACGTCGGCGCCCTGTTCGGCGGCCCACTCCATGCCGGCGATCACCTGCGACTCCGAGCCGCTGCCGTTGTCGCCCAGCACCTTCCCGACCAGCAGCTCGGCCCCTGGCGCCACGCCGCGGCGGGCGCCGTCCGAGCCGGCGCCGGAGCCGCCGACGGTCGCCGCCACATGGGTGCCGTGGCCGTGCGCGTCATGGGCGCCGCCGCTGTTGGAGAAGTCCTCGGCGGCCGCGATCCGGCCGGCCAGGTCCGGGTGGTCGGCGTCGGCGCCGGTGTCCAGCACCGCGACCCGCACGCCCGCGCCGTCCAGGCCGGCCTCCCAGGCGGCGGGCGCGTTGATCTGGGCGGTGCTGCGGTCCAGGTCGGCGGTGACCCGGGCGTCCAGCAGCACGCGCGGGCGCCGCGCGGCCTCGGCGAGGCCGACGTCCGCGCCTCCCCGGGGCGCCAACTCGGCCCAGAACGCGTCCAGTCGGTCCTCGGGTATCCGCACCGAGCGCGCGTCGAGGCTGTCCAGCGCGTGGCTGGGCGCGGACGCCTCGTGCAGCGCGGTCAGTTCGTCGACGGCGGCGGCCGAGACGCCGGGCGCGCGGCCGACCAGCAGCGGCAGCGCGTCGGTCGACCCCGTGTCGTAGCCCTGCTCGATCAGCGCGCTGACGTTGAACAGCCGCCGGTCCAGCACGCCGGCGGCCACCAGCGGCCAGGCGTCGGCGGGCAGCACGGTCAACTCGCCGTCGACCTCCAGGGAGTGGAAGAGGACGTCCTCCCGGTCGGGCGCGGGGCTGACCTGGGCGACCTGGCGCCCCTCGCCCACGGTCAGCACGGTGACCGCGTCGCCGGTCACCAGCCGCACCGTGTGGCCCTCGGCGGGCGCCGGTTCGGCCGGCGGGGCGCCGGGCCCCGGTTCGGCGGCGGCCGGGCCGGCGAGGCCCGCCGTCAGCAGTGCTCCCATGGCTGCCGCCGCGACGCGGCGGACGGATCGTCTCATCGGCGTGGTGCCTTCCTGTGCGGTGTCCACCCCCGGAACTCGCGCGCTCGGCACCAGAATCCGATGCCCGCCGGGCCCGTGTCACCGGCTGGCGCTGGCGCAGTGGCGACATGTCAGCGAAGCGACAGTGCGCACGCCGGGGCGGCCGGCCGGGTCCGCCGCCGGGCGGGAGTGCGAGGATGTGGGCACCGGCGGGCGCCCGGGCACGGTGGCCGGATGCCGCCGGCGGGAGGCAGCTGATGCTGGAGGCGGCGGGGGTCACGGCGGACGAGGAGGCCGTCTACCGGCTGTTGGTCACGGTGCGCTCGGCCACCGCAGAGGAGGTCGCGCGCCGCACCGGGCGCGCCCTGGGCGAGGCCGTCGGGCTGCTGGTCCGGCTGGAGCGCAAGGGGCTGGCGCACCGGGTCGACGACGAGGACGGCGGCGCGTTCGCCGCCAGCGCGCCCGATGTGGCGCTGCTGCCCGAACTCCAGCGGAACGCCGTGGCGTTGGACCGGGCCAGGGCCGCCGTCACCGATCTGCTGGACGTCTACCGGGGAACGCTGCGGCGCCACGACGCCGGCCAGCTGATCGAGGTGGTGACGGGCGCCGAGGCGCTGCGCCGCCGCATCCAGCAGGTGCAGGGGAACGCCCGCCACGAGATGATGTGGTTCTGCAAGGCGGAGTATGTGGCGATGTCCTCGGAGAGCAACACGGAGGAGTTCGCGGCCCTGGCGCGCGGGGTGCGCTACCGGGTGCTGTACGAGCGGGCCTATCTGGAGGGGCCGGGGGCGGTGGACAGCCTGGTCGCCGGGGTGCGGGCGGGCGAGGTGGCCCGCTCGGTGCCGACGCTGCCGCTGCGGATGGCCATCGCGGACCGGGAGTTGGCGATCTGCCCGCTGGTGCCGGGCGGGCCGCAGGGCAGCCCGGAGCGGCCGACGGCCGCCGTGGTGCGCGGCAGCAGCCTGCTGGAGGCGCTGCTGGCGCTCTTCGAGAGCTACTGGGAGCACGGCGTGCCGCTGCGGGTCGACGCCTCGGGCGCGGTGACCGGCGCCTCGGGCGAGGGCCCGGGCGCGGAACTCTCCGCCAGCGACCGGCATCTGCTGTCGCTGCTGGTGGCCGGGGTCACGGACAAGGCCATCGCCAGTCAGCTGCGGCTGAGCCAGCGGACCGTGCAGCGGCGGGTGCGGGACCTGATGACGGCGACGGGCGCGGCGACCCGGATGCAGCTGGCCTGGCTGGCGGCCCGCCGGGGCCTCATCTGACCCTCCCCGAAAGGGACATGGCCAACGGTCGGTCAGGGTCGGTCGGCGGCCAGGCCGTGTTGGACGGCGAAGACGGCCAGCCTGACCCGGCTGGGGCTCTCCGTCTTCCGCATCAGGCTGCCGACATGGGTCTTCACGGTGGTCAGCCCGACGTGCATCCGCGCGGCGATCTCCGCGTTGCTCAGCCCGGCGCCCACCCAGGCCAGCACCTCCCGTTCGCGCTGGGTCAACGCCGGCGGAACGGCGGCCGGCCGCTCGGCGCGCCAGGCCGTCGTCGCCTGCCCGACCAGCCGCCGCAGCACCGGCCCGCTGAACGGGCTGCCGCCGGCGGCCGCCTGGCGCACGGCGTCGAGCAGTTCGCCCGGCGTGGCGTCCTTGGCCAGGAAGCCGCAGGCGCCGGCCGCCAGCGCCGGGTAGAGGTGGTCGTCGTCGTCGAAGGTCGTCAGCACCACGACCCGGGTCGCCGGCCGGTCGGCGAGGATGCGGGCGGTGGCGGCGGTGCCGTCCATGCCGGGCATCCGCAGGTCCATCAACACCACGTCGGGGCCGGCCGAGTGGACCAGCCGCACGGCGTCGGCGCCGCCGGCGGCCTCGCCGACCACGGCGATGTCCTCGGTCGACTCGCAGAGCATCCGCAGCCCGGCGCGGACGAGTTGCTGGTCGTCCACGAGCAGCACCCGAATCGTCACGGTCCCTCCTCGTTCCTCGGCGCCCCGCCGCCGCCCGGCCCCTCGCCGGCGGGCACCGTGGCGCGCAGCCGCCAGCCCCGGCCCTCGGGCCCTGCGGTGACCGTGCCGCCGAGCAGCGCGACGCGTTCCCGCAGCCCCTCGATGCCGTAGCCGGAGTCCACCAACAGCCGGTCGGGCGCCGGTACTCCGTCTCCCCCGTCGTGGATCTCGACGTCGGCGGCGCCGTCGGCCAGCGCCACCGAGACCCGGGTCCTGGTGCCGACCCCGGCGTGCTTGGCCACGTTGGTCAGCCCCTCCTGGACGACGCGCAGCACCGCGAGCCCGCGCAGCGCGTCCAGCGCGGCGACGCCCGGGTCGACGCGGCTGGTCAGCACCAGCCCGTGGCGGCCCGAGCGCTCCACCACGGACGCGATGGCGGCGGGCAGTTCGGCCGGCTCGACCAGCAGGGAACGGGTGGGGTCGGTGACGGACGCGGGGTCGCGGAGCACGGCGACCAGCCGGCGCAGGTCGACCAGCGCGGTGGTCGCCGAGCCGTGCACGTCGTCGAGGACCGTGCGCACCCTCGGGTCGAGGTCCGGCAGCACCTCCCTGGCCACGCCGGCGCGCAGCGCCATGGAGGCGACATGGTGGGCCACCAGGTCGTGGACCTCGCGGGCCAGCTCGGCGCGCTCGGCGAGGCGGGCGCCGACCGCGGCCAACTCCCTGCGCTCCTCCGCCTCCTGCGCCCTGGCCTCGGCCTGGGCCAGGTTCTGGCAGGCGGCGCGCAGCCAGCAGCCCAGCAGCAGCGGCGCCGCGACCAGCACCACCAGCACATAGCCCAGGCCCACCGCGTCCCCGCACTCGACGCACCCGACGCGCACCACCACGTGCGCGGCGACCGGCGCCAGGCCGCCGAGCAGCGCCACCCTCGGGGCGCGCCGGGCCGCCAGCTCGACGAGGGCGAGGGCGGCGGTCACCTTGACGACGACCGGGGTGGCGTCGCCCAGCGCCTCGGCGGCGACCAGCAGCGCGGACTGGGCGACCAGCATCGACAGCGGCGCGTACCCGCCGGGCACGAAGAGCAGGGCGGAGGCCAGCGCGAACGCCCAGTCGGCCGGGGTGGGTTGGCCGGCGTGGAGCAGCAGCAGATAGCCGGTGCCGACCAGCAGCGGCAGCAGCCGCACCGGCCCCCTCCGGTCGCTCACGGCCTCGGTGAGCCAGGTCATCCGCACGCCCCCGACGGTAGTCGGCTCCTCGGGCGGACGGGTCATCCCGGGGAAGGACCCGGGGCTCCTCCCTTCGGCCGGGCGACCCGGCCGACCGCCCGATGCGGACGGCGCCCCCGACACCGAGGCTGGGCGGAGTACCGCGCCGCACCCCCAGGAGCGGCCAGCGCACCCCCACGAGCACGAACCCGAGGAACGCCATGACCGCCCCCGTCGCCCCCGTCCGGCCGCAGCCGTCCCCGTCCTCGCCCGAGGCGCGCGCGGAACGGGCCCTGTTCGCGCGGGAGTTCCTGCGGAGCCCGCTGCGCACCGCCTCGCTGGTGCCCAGCTCGGCGGCGTTGACCGCGCGGATGGTGGCGGGGCTGCCGGCCACCGGCGATCCGGTGGTGGTCGAACTCGGGCCGGGCACCGGCGTCTTCACCGCCGCCATCGCCCAGCGGCTGGGCGGGCGGGGCCGTCAGCTGGCGGTCGAGGTCAACGAGCGGCTGGCCGGGGCGCTCCGCCCGCGCCACCCGGGCGTCGAGGTGATCACCGGGGCGGCCGCCGAGCTGCCCCAGCTGCTGGCCGAGCGCGGGATCGGCCCGGTGGACGCGCTGGTCAGCGGGCTGCCCTGGACGGTGTACTTCGACGGGCCGCGCCCGCTGGCGCCGATCCTGGCGGAGGTGTTGGCGCCGGGCGGGGTGCTGACGCAGTTCAGCTATCCGTGGACCGCTTGGACGCCGCCCGCGCGGCGGCAACGGGCGCAGCTGCGGGCGGCGTTCGAGGAGGTGCTGGTCACCAGGACGGTGTGGCGGAACCTGCCGCCGGCCCTGGTCTATGTGGCCAGGCGGCCCCGTCCGTCGTCCTCACCGCCCTCGGCCGCCTCCCCCACCGTCTGGGAGGCCGTGCCGGACTCGCCGCCGGCACCGGCGCCGGCGGCCGGCTCGGCCCCGGCGGCCGGCTCGGCCCCGGCGGCCGGCTCGGCCCCGGCGGCCGGCTCGGCCCCGGCGGCGGGCTGACGGCGGCGGGCGCGGTCCATCTCCCGCCACTCGGGCCGCAGTCCGGCGACGGTGGTGGTCAGCAGATAGAGGCCGCCGGTCACCAGGAGCACCGGCCCGAGTCCGGCCGCCGTGACCGCGAGGCCGCCGAACAGGCCACCCAGCGGGATGCCGGACCAGGCCAGCGAGGTGGTGAGGGCCTTGGTGCGGCCGAGGAGGTGGCGGGGTATCAGCTCGAACATCACCGCGCCCATGATCGGGTTGAGGAAGCCGGCGCCCAGCCCGCCCAGCACGAAGACGACGGCGACCAGCGGCAGTTGACCGTCCGAGTTCAGCGCGATGGCCATGACCAGATAGCGCGGCAGGCCGCAGGCGGTGTAGCCGATCAGCAGCACCGGCCGGCGGGGCAGCCGGTGGCCGAGCGCGGTGGCGATCACGCTGCCGGCCACGGCGCCCACGCTGAACGTCGCCACCAGCAGGCCCATGCCGGAGGGGCCGACGTCGGTGCGCTCGGCCCAGACCGGGAGCAGCACCGCGCTGAACGCGGCGTCCAGCAGGTTGGTGACCGCGACGGTGAGCATCAGGGCGAACAGCAGCGGCGTGCCGCGCAGAAAGCGGAAGCCCTCCGCCATCCGCCGCCAGTACCCGTCGTCGGCGTCGTCGGTCTCGTCCGCCTCGCCGTCGGCGGCGGCCTCGGCCCGCACCGGCCGGCCCATCCCGGCGGGCAGGGTGAGCGCGATCACCAGCGAACCCGCCACGAAGCAGCCCGCGTTGACATAGAGCCCGGCCAGCGGGCCGATCAGGGCGATGAGTCCGCCGCCGGCCAGCGGCCCCACGGTGGTGGCCAGCCGTTCGATCACGCCGGCGGAGCCGGTCGCGCGCTCCAGCGGCAGCGCGCCGCGCTCGGCGGCCTCCGGGATCATCACCTCCTTGGCCAGGTCGCCTGGCCCCCGGGCGGCCCCGACCAGGGCGACCAGCGGCAGCAGCGCGCCCAGCGGCAGCGCGCCGGCGGCGTGCAGCAGCGGCACCAGGCAGATGGCGAACGCGCTGACCAGGTCGGTGGTCCAGGAGATCACCCGAGGTCCGAGCCGGTCGACGACCGGGCCGCTCGCCGCCTTCACCAGGACATAGGGCGCCATCTCGCAGAACGCGACCAGCCCGGTCCGCGCCGCGCTCCCGGTGGAGGTCAGCACGAACCAGGGCAGCGCGATCGCCGCGATCCGGCTGCCGGTGTAGGCGATGCCCATCGCCGTCAACACGCCGACCAGCGGCCGGAGTCGCCCCTCCCCGACGGCGGCCCCGCTCATGGCGCGGTGCCCGTCGCCTCGGCGCCGCCCGCCCCGTTGTCGTCGAGGCCGTCGTCGCCGTCGAGGCCGGGCAGGACATGGAAGACGACCGCGACCCGCTCCGCGTTCTCGGGCGCCGCCTCGCGCGCGGTCGGGTCGTGCGGCCGGTAGCGGCCCACCACCTCGGTCAGCTCCCGGCGCAGCGCGACGGCCTCCTCCGGGGTGAGGCACAGCTGGGCGTCGTTGAGGCTGACCGCCTCCCGCCAGGGCTCCGGCAGGGTCTCCAACTCGTTGAGCGCCCGCTGGGCGAGCAGGGTGTGGGCGGCGACGACCGAGCGGAGATAGCCGAGCGCGGCGTCCAACTCCCGGAAGGCCAGCTCCCGGTCGGTGAAGGACGTGGACTGGTGCACGGCGCGCCACCATCGCTCCCGCCCGTTGCCCCGTTCGGTGTCCTCGGCGACGAAGCCGGCGGCGGCCAGCTGGCGCAGGTGGTAGCTGGTGGCGCCGCTCGTCAGCTCCATGCGCTGGGCCAGACGGGTGGCGGTGGCCGGGCCGTGGGTGCGGAGCAGCCCGAGCAGCCGCACCCGGACCGGGTGGGCCAGGGCGCGCAGCCCCCGCGCGTCCAACTCGACGCGGGAGACGGGGGCCTCGGACGGGCGGGGGCGTCCCCCGGAGGCGTGGGCGTCACGCGGGTCATCGGTCATGACGCCCCACCCTAGAACCGCCAACACTTCTTTGCAAAGGGTTGTTGGCGGTTCGCTGACCGGCCCGCTTTACCTTTCCCATGCCTCGCTTTGCCAGGACTTTTCTTGACTGCGGAAACAGGCTGGTTTCCTCTTGACGTTATGCACAGCGCGAACCCCCGCCTGAGGAGGGCAATTTCATGGTGACTCGGCGCACGCCACTGCCGGGCGTCGGCACCCAGTACGACCTCGCCACCCGGGACGGTCGACACATCTCGGTGGTGGCCCACGACGACGGACGGCGGTTCATCGCCTTCTACTCACCGGACGATCCGGACGCCTGCCAGGGCACGGTGCCGCTGGACGCGCAGGAGGCCGCCCGACTGGCCTCGATCATCGCGCCGGACCGCGCGGACCACGCCCTGCCCGGCGGCGAACTCGGTCTCGACCTGGTGACGGAGCGCATCCCCATCGGGCCCGACTCCCCCTACCGGGGGCGCCCGTTGGGCGACACGCGGGCCCGCACCCGGACCGGGGCGTCCATCGTCGCCGTGCTGCGCAGGACGAGTACGCACCCCTCCCCCAGCCCCGACTACCGCCTGGAGGCGGGGGACACGCTGCTGGTCGTCGGCACCCGCGAGGGCGTGGACGACCTGTCCGACATCATCGCCGGCGCCTGATCAACGCGGTCCGGCGATCCGGGACCGCCAAGCGCTGGAACCCGGCGTTCGCGCGCCCCCGCGCGGGACGCCGTCCGCCGGGTCAGCGACCACCGACGACACGCGGCGCCCGGCGCGGCAGGGCGAACTGAAAGGTGCGGTGACTCTTGCACGACACCACCATCATGCTGATCGAACTGGGGGCGGTCGTCCTGGGCCTCGGCCTGGTCGGGCGACTGGCCGGCCGGCTCGGTCTCTCCCCCATTCCCCTCTACCTGTTGGCCGGACTCGCCTTCGGGCACGGCGGGCTGCTCCCGCTGAACACCACCGAGGGCTTCATCGAGGTGGGCGCCGAGATCGGCGTCATCCTGCTGCTGCTGATGCTCGGCCTGGAGTACACGGCGCCGGAGCTGGTGGACAGCCTCAAGACGCAGTACCCGTCGGGCCTCGTCGACCTGTTGCTGAACGCGACCCCGGGGGCGCTCGCCGGTTTCCTGCTGGGCTGGGGCCCGGTGGGCGCGCTGGCGCTGGCCGGCGTGACCTACATCTCCTCGTCCGGGGTGATCGCCAAGGTCCTCACGGACCTCAACCGGCTGGGCAACCGGGAGACCCCGGTGATCCTGGGCATCCTGGTGATCGAGGATCTCACCATGGCCGTCTATCTCCCGGTGCTCTCCACGGTGTTGGCGGGCGTCGGGCTGGTCAGCGGCAGCGTAACCCTGGCCATCGCGCTGGGCACCGCCAGCATCGCGCTCTTCGTCGCGCTCCGCCACGGCCGGTGGATCAGCAAGGCGGTCTCCTCGGACAACCCGGAGATGCTGCTGCTGGTGGTCCTGGGCCTGACCCTGCTGGTCGCCGGGATCGCGCAGAAGCTCCAGGTCTCCGCGGCCGTCGGCGCGTTCCTGGTCGGCATCGCGCTCTCCGGCGAGGTGGCGCACACCACCCGTCGGCTGTTCATGCCGCTGCGTGACCTGTTCGCCGCGGTGTTCTTCGTGTTCTTCGGGCTGTCCACCACGCCGAGTGACATACCGCCGGTGCTCGTTCCGGCGCTGCTGCTCGCCGTGGTCACGGTGTTCACCAAGATCGCGACGGGCTGGTACGCGGCCCGCCGTGCGGGCATCGGCCCGCGCGGCAGGCTGCGGGCCGGCGGCGCTCTGGTGGCGCGCGGGGAGTTCTCCATCGTGATCGCCGGGCTCGCGGCGGCGACCGAGCCACGGATCGCCCCGGTCGCCACCGCCTATGTGCTGATCCTGGTGATCCTGGGCCCGTTGGCCGCCCGGTGGACCGAGCCGGTCGCCCGGAACCTGATGGAACGCCGCGCCGCCAAGCAGGCGGAGTCCGCGGTGATGAGCGAGGTCAGGCCGGCGACCGAGGCCGGCTCGTAACGGGCGTTCGGCCCCGTGAGGGGAGACGCCGGGTCCCGCGCACCGGGGAGCGCGCGGGACCCGGCGGCCCCCGGGGGCCGTGATGTGGGAGCCGAACTCGCAGCGGAACGTGGGCTCGAAGTGCGCCCCCTCCCCGGCGGAACGCACCAACGCCCGCAGCGGCGCCAGCCGTTCGGCCGCCGGGGCGCCACAGGCCCGGTGCGCGAGCTGACCGGGTGTCCCGGGCCCCCGAACGGATGAGGCATCATTCGGACTCATGGGAATCGTCGCCGGCCTCGACTGCTCGTCCGCCTACACCCGCATCGTCGTCTGTGACGCGGAGACCGGAGAGGTCATCCGCCAGGGCCACGCCCAGCACCCCGACGGCGAAGCCCCCCCGGAGTCCTGGCTGTTGTCGCTCGGCGAGGCGGCCGACGGCGGGATGCTGGAGGACGTCTCCGCGATCGGGGTGTCCGCCCAACCCCACAGCGTGGTCCCGCTGGACGCCGACGGCCGGCCGGTGCGCCCGGCGCTGGCCGGCGCCGACGACCGGGCCCGCTCGGCGGCGTTCGCCCTGGTCGACGCGCTCGGCGGCAAGGCCGCCTGGGCCGAGGCGGTCGGCGCGGTGCCGCAGGCCACGCACCCGGTGGCCCAACTGCGGTGGCTGGCCGGCCAGGAGCCGGAGGCGGCGCGGCGCACCACCCATGTGCTCCAGCCGCAGGACTGGCTGGTGTGGCAGCTGCTGGGCCGGCCGAACCGCTGGACGACGGACCGGGGCGGCGCCTCCGGCACCGGCTACTGGTCGGCGGTCTCAGGGGCCTGGCGCCACGAGCTGGCCGAGCTGGCCATCGGCCATCCCGTCAGCCTGCCCGAGCTGTTGGGCCCGGCGGAGGCCGCCGGGCGCACCCCCGAGGGCCTGTTGATCTCCGCCGGCACCGGCGAGACCATGGCCGCCGCGCTCGGCCTGGGCGTCGGCAGGGGCGACGCGGTGGTCGCGCTGGGCGCCTCGGGTTCGGTGTGCGCGGTGCACCACGAGGCGCTCACCGACCCGAGCGGCACCATCACCGGCTTCGCCGATGCCACCGGCCACCACCTGCCCATGGTCCGCACCCTCAACGCGACGCGGGTGCTGCGCGGCACCGCCGAACTGCTCGGCCGGGACCTGCCCGAGCTGTCCGAGCTGGCCCTGACCTCGACGCCCGGCGCGCACGGCCTGGTGCTGCTGCCCTATCTGGCCGGCGAGCGCACCCCCGACCTGCCGCACACCGCCGGCACCCTGTCCGGGCTGCGCCGGGAGTCGATGAAGGCCGAGCACCTGGCCAGGGCGGCCTTCGAGGGGATGCTCTGCGGACTGGCCGACGCGGCCGAGGTGTTGCGCCGCCGGGGCGTGGCGATCAACCGGGTGTTCCTGCTGGGCCAGGCGGCCACCCTGCCGGCGGTCAAGACGCTGGCGCCGGCGCTGCTCGGCGCGGAGGTCGTCGTTCCCGAACCGGCCGACTACACGGCGATCGGCGCGGCGCGCCAGGCGGCCTGGGCGCAGGGCGTCGACGCGGGCCGGCTCACCGCCGACGAGCCGCCGGCCTGGGCGGCGGCCAGGGGCGAGCGGTTCGAGCCGGACGAGGAGGAGTCGGCGGTGGGCTCGGCGGTCCGCCAGCAGTACGCGGCGGTCCGCGAGGAGATCCACCCCGGAGCGCTGGGCTGAGCGGCCGGGGGCCGCTCAGCCCGCAGGGCCCTGCGGGGCGGGAACGGTGAACGGTGCCCTGGCGCCGGGCGGTTGTGACGGGGCTTCGGCCGGGACGCCGCCCGGGCGCACCCGGGTGTCGAGCATCCGCCCGCCGGAGGGGCTGCCCGTTCGCCGTCGGGGGTCCAGGACGGGCCCTGCCCCGGCCGCTGTCCCGGGCCCGTTCACAGGTGAGCGTCGAGGAACTCCGTGAGCTGCGTCTTCGACTGTGCGCCGATCCTGGTGCCGATCACCGCGCCGTGTCCGAACAGCAGGAGGGTCGGGACGGCCTCCAGGTCGTACCTGGGGGGCGTGGCGGGGCCGTGGTCGATGTTGTGCTCGAAGACCACGAGCCGCCCGGCGTACTCGGTGGCGATCTCGCGCAGATGCGGCCGCACGATCTTGCAGGGGCCCGCCCACTCGGCCCAGAAGTGCACCAACACCGGCCCCTCGACCCCGGTGACACTGCCGGCGAACGAGTCGTCCGTGAGCTGCGTGACGCTGTCGGACGTGGGGGAATCTCCGTCCGTCGGGGTCGGTGCCGGCCGGCGCCGGCCGCGCCGGCCGCGCCGTCCTCGCCTCGGCCGGCCGGCCGGCGCCTCGACTACTCCAGATAGCCCCGCAGTTGCTCCGCGTACGTGTGGTCGCGGAGCTTGCCCAGCGTCTTGTGTTCGATCTGGCGGATGCGTTCCCTGGTGACGCCGAAGAGGCCGCCGATCTCCTCCAGCGTGCGGGGCCTGCCGTCGAGCAGGCCGTAGCGCAGCTCGACCACCCGCCGCTCCCGGTCGCCCAGCGTGGAGAGCACCGCCTCCAACTGCTCGCGCAGCAGCAGGAACGCGGCCGACTCGGCGGGCGAGGGAATGTCGACGTCCTCGATCAGGTCGCCGAGCGCCACGTCGTCCTCGTCGCCGATCGGCGTCTGGAGCGAGACCGGGTCCTGGGCCAACCGCAGGATCTCGCCGACCCGGGCCGGGGTGAGCCCCAACAGGGCCGCCACCTCCTCCGGTTGCGGCTCGTAGCCGCGCTCCTGGAGGACCCGCCGCTGGACCCGGATCACGCGGTTGATCTGCTCCACCACGTGCACCGGCACCCGGATGGTGCGGGCCTGGTCGGCGATGGCGCGGGACATCGCCTGCCGAATCCACCAGGTGGCATAGGTCGAGAACTTGAAGCCCCTGGTGTAGTCGAACTTCTCAACGGCCCTGATCAGCCCGAGGTTTCCCTCCTGGACCAGGTCCAGCATGGTCAGGCCGCGCCCCACGTAGCGCTTGGCGACGGAGACCACCAGGCGCAGGTTGGCCTCGATCAGCCGGCGCTTGGCCATCCGGCCCCTGACCACCAGCCGGTCGAGGTCCAGGGCCAGTCGCTCGTCGAGTTCGGCGCCGCTGCTCAGCCGTTCCTCGGCGAACAGGCCGGCCTCCACCCGCTTGGCCAGCTCGACCTCGTCGGCCGCCGTGAGCAGCGGTATCCGGCCGATCTCCCGCAGGTACTGGCGGAACAGGTCGTTGGCCGAGCCGCCGCCCGTCTCGGCTCTGGCGGTCGCGGTCGGCCGCTCCGAGGTCTCCTCCCGCTCCGGCGGAAGGGGGGCGGCGGGAGCCGCGCGCTTGAGTGTCGGGGTCTGCACGTGGACGACCTCCAGGAGGGTCGCGGCGGGAGCGGAGCGGCACCGTTCCCCAGTGTGAGGTACACCTGACTCCGGCCACGAGATGCGTGCGGCCACTATTTTATGTTGTTCCGGTTCGGTTCGCGTTCGGTTCCGGTCTGTTCCGTGGCGTCGCGGAACCCGGAGGCCGCCCGGCGCTCAGACCGCGTACAGCGCCTCGACGCCGCGCTCCCGCAGGGCCGTCGCGTACTGCTGGAGCGTCCACAGCTCCTGCCGCACCTCGGCGGCCGTGGTGTTCCCCGACTGGGCCTCGGCGCGGCGGGCGTCGGACTCCAGCTGCGACAGGCGGCGGTTGACAGCGGCGAGCCGCACCTGGACGAGCCGGGAGCCCGCGTAGGCGTCCATCTCGCGCTGCCGCCGCCGGCCGACCTGGAGCGGCTCGACGGCCAGCTCGTTGACCAGCACCCGCACCGCGTCGTCGGGCGCGGCCTCCCGCACCCGGTCCAGATAGCTGTCGTCGGCCGAGGCGACGCCGCCGGCGTCCATGATGACGCGGCGCACCATGGCGTAGGGCGCGGCGGTGAACTCGTCCTCGCCGTAGGCGTCGAACGCGGGCGAGACCAGCTCGGGGAACTGGAGGGCGACCTTCAGCAGCTCGCGCTCCCCGAGGTGCGCCGGGTTTCGCAGGGTGAGCGCTGGTCCGCCGGGCGCCGGGGCCTGGGCGGGAACGGGGCCGGCGGCGACGGGCGCCGGCGGGGCGCCCCGGCCGCCGCGCTGCTGCTGGCGCTGCCGGCTCCACTGCGCCAACTGCCCGACCCTGCGCACCACGAAGCGCTCGTCGGGGATGCCGACCAGCCCGGCCAGCCGGACCGCGTACTCGTGCCGGATGGCGGTGTCCTTGATCTGGGCGACGAGCGGCGCCGCGTACTCCAGGGCGGTCGAGCGGCCCTCGGCGGTGTCCAGGTTGTGCCGGTTGACCACGGAGCGGATGGCGAACTCGAAGAGCGGGGTGCGGGTGTCGACCAGGCCCTTGACCGCCTCGTCGCCCTGGGCGATGCGCAGCTCGCACGGGTCCATCCCGCCGGGCGAGACGGCGATGAAGGTGTAGGCGGCGAACTTCTGGTCGTCCTCGAAGGCGCGTAGCGCGGCCTTCTGGCCGGCGGCGTCGCCGTCGAAGGTGAAGACCACCTCGCCGGCGCGGTGCGAGTCGGAGCTGTCCATCAGCAGCCGGCGGAGGATCTTGACGTGCTCGCCGCCGAAGGCGGTGCCGCAGGTGGCGATGGCGTTGGTGACGCCGGCCAGGTGGCAGGCCATCACGTCGGTGTAGCCCTCGACGACGACGGCCCGGTTGCTGTTGGCGATGTCCCGCTTGGCCAGGTCGATGCCGTACAGCAGCTGGGACTTGCGGTAGATCGGGGTCTCGGGGGTGTTGAGGTACTTGGGGCCGTTGTCGTCCTCGCGCAGCCGGCGGGCGCCGAAGCCGACGACCTCGCCGGTGATGTCGCGGATCGGCCACATCAGCCGGCCCCGGAAGCGGTCGATCGGGCCGCGTTTGCCGTCCTGGGCGAGGCCGGCGAGCAGCAGCTCGGTGTCGCTGAAGCCGGCGCCGCGCAGATAGCGCGTCAGGTGATCCCAGCCGGCGGGCGCGTAGCCGACGCCGAAGTGCTCGGCGGCGGCCTGGTCGAAGCCGCGCTCGGCGAGGAAGACCCGGCCGATCTCGGCCTCGGGCGAGGCCAGCTTCTCGGCGTAGAACCGGGCGGCGGCGCGGTGCGCCTCCAGCAGCCGGGTGCGCTCCCCGGCCTGCCGGTTCGGGCTGTACCCGCCCTGCTCGTACCGCAGCGTGATGCCGGCCTGGGCGGCGAGCCGCTCGACGGCCTCGGAGAAGGAGAGGTGCTCCATCTTCATCACGAAGGCGAGGGTGTCCCCGCCCTCCTGGCAGCCGAAGCAGTGGAAGAGGCCCTTGCTCGGGGAGACGTGGAACGAGGGGGACTTCTCGTCGTGGAAGGGGCACAGGCCCTTGAGGTTCCCCCCGCCGCCGGGCCGCAGCTGGAGGTACTCCGAGACCACGGCGTCGATCGGGACCGCGTCCCTGACCGCCCGCACGTCCTCGTCGTTGATCCTGCCCGCCACGTTCGCAGTCTACGGCGGGGCACCGACACCGCCGCAGGGGCCTTCTCGGGGCCGCGTTAGGTTGACGCGTATGAAGATCAGAACCTCCGTCGTGGATGTCGCCGAGATCCTTCCGCTGCGCTGGTCGGTGCTGCGGCCCGGACTGCCGGTCGAGAGCGCCGAGTTCGCCGAGGACGGGCGGCCGGACACGGTGCACCTGGCGGCCTACGGACCCGAGACGGCGGGGGTGTTGGCGTGCATCACGCTCTTCCCCGACCCGTTCCCCGAACCGTTCGCCGCCGAGGCGCCCGGGGAACCCGGTCGGGCCTGGCGGTTCCGGGGCATGGCCAGCGACCCCTCGGTGCGCGGGCGCGGCTACGGGGCGGCCGTGCTGGACGCCGCGAGCGAGGTGGCGGCCGAACGCGGGGCCGGGCTGCTGTGGTGCAACGGGCGCACCGAGGCGCGCGGCTTCTACGAGCGGCAGAAGTTCGCGGTGGTGGGCGAGGAGTTCATGATCGAGGGCGTGGGGCCGCATCTGGTCTTCGCCCGGAGAACCCACCTTTCCGGGTAATACGGATAATCCAGGTAATTCGCGTCATCCGGGATAAATTGCCCACTGGTCGGGAGGAACGTCCGAGAGGTGGTCGATGGCCATGGCCAAGCAGACGGTGGCGGAGCAGCTGGTGGACACGCTGGTGCGCTCCGGGGTGAGACGGCTGTACGGGGTGGTCGGCGACAGCCTCAACCCGGTGGTCGACGCGGTGCGCAGGACGAAGAACATCGACTGGGTCCAGGTGCGCCACGAGGAGACCGCCGCGTTCGCGGCCGGCGCCGAGGCCCAGCTCACCGGCGTGCTGGCCGCCTGCGCCGGCTCCTGCGGCCCGGGCAACCTGCACCTGATCAACGGCCTGTACGACGCGCACCGTTCGATGGCCCCGGTGCTGGCGCTGGCCTCGCACATCCCCAGCGCCGAGATCGGCACCAGCTACTTCCAGGAGACCCACCCGGAGCGGCTGTTCGTGGAGTGCAGCCACTACTGCGAGCTGATCTCCAACCGCCAGCAGATGCCCCGGGTGCTCCAGACCGCGATCCAGCACGCCATCGGCAGGGGCGGGGTCAGCGTGGTGGCGCTGCCCGGCGACATCGCGGCCCAGCAGGTCCCCGAGCAGGCCGAGGAGCACGCGCTGGTCACCGCCAGGCCGACGGTCCGCCCCTCCGACGAGCAGATCGACCGGCTCGTGGAGATGGTGGACCAGGCCCGGCGCGTCACCCTCTTCTGCGGCCACGGGGTGGCCGGCGCGCACGAGGAGGTGATGGCGTTCGCCGAGAAGGTCAAGTCCCCGGTCGGGCACGCGCTGCGCGGCAAGGAGTACATCCAGTACGACAACCCGTACGACGTGGGGATGAGCGGCCTGTTGGGCTATGGCGCGGCCTACGAGGCGACCCACGAGTGCGACCTGCTGATGCTGCTGGGCACCGACTTCCCCTACAACGCGTTCCTCCCCGACGACGTGCGGATCGTCCAGGTCGACGTGCGGCCCGAGCACCTGGGCCGGCGCTCCAAGCTGGACCTCGGGGTGTGGGGCGACGTGCGGGAGACGCTGCGCTGCCTGACGCCCCGGGTGAAGGAGAAGAGCAGCCGCCGGTTCCTGGACCGGATGCTGAAGAAGCACGTGGACGCGCTGGAGGGCAAGGTCCACGCCTACACCCGCAAGGTGGAGCGGCACACCCCGATCCACCCGGAGTACGCGGCGTTCGTGCTGGACGAGGAGGCGTCCGAGGACGCCGTCTTCACCGTGGACACCGGGATGTGCAACGTGTGGGCCGCGCGCTATCTGACGCCCAACGGGAGGCGGCGGGTGATCGGCTCGTTCCGGCACGGCTCGATGGCCAACGCGCTGCCGCAGGCCATCGGCGCCCAGTTCCTGGACCGGAGGCGCCAGGTGATCTCGATGTCGGGCGACGGCGGCTTCACCATGCTGATGGGCGACTTCCTGACGCTGGTCCAGTACGACCTGCCGGTGAAGGTGATCCTCTTCAACAACTCCTCGCTGGGCATGGTCGAGTTGGAGATGATGGTCGGCGGACTGCCCGCGTTCGGCACCGGCTACCGCAACCCGGACTTCGCGGCGATGGCGGAGGCGGTCGGGGTGCACGCCAGCCGGGTGGAGAAGCCCAAGGAGCTGCGGAAGGCGCTGCGGGACGCGCTGAAGCACAAGGGGCCCGCGCTGGTCGACATCGTCACCGACCCCAACGCGCTCTCCATCCCGCCCAAGATCAAGGCCGAGATGGTCACCGGCTTCGCGCTGTCCGCCGGGAAGATGGTCCTCGACGGCGGCGTCGGCCGGATGGCGCAGCTGGCCCGCTCCAACCTCCGCAACGTGCCCCGGCCCTGACTTTCGGCCGGACCGTTCTCGGGGGCCGCCTCAGTGGATGTCCAGCACCTGGTGGAGCGGGCGGCGCGGGGTGGGCGAGGCCGGCCCGCCGTAGCCGAGCCGCAGCACGGCGTGCACCTGGCCGGCGGGCAACAGCGGGTCGCGGGCCGTCCAGCCCAGCTCCGTCCAGGCCAGCGACTCGGAGCTGACCGCCGCCGACAGCGCGTGGCCCGTGGCCACCAGCAGCGCCCGTTCCAACGCCTGTCCGGCCCGCACCCAGTCCCCCGGGCGGTCCTCCACCGTGGACAGCAGCGCCAGCTGCGGCGGCGGGCCCTCCTCTCCGGCGGGCAGCCGCTCGGCGGGTGCCCTGCGGCCGGCGAAGTCCCGCACCGGGGACGGCTGGTGAGCCTGGTCGCCGGGCGGCGACTCGCGCTCGACCTCCACCTCGGTCCACTCGGCCAGCTCGGCCAGCCGCCCCGGGTCGGCGAAGTCCCGGCCCTCCGCGTCCCTGGCCAGCTCCAGCACCGCCGGCGCGTGCCAGGGCGAGGCGAACAGCAGCCGGGCGCCCTCCCGTTCGGCCGCCACCCGCAGCTCGTTCCGCACCGGGTCGGGCACCCGGTCGTCGGCGTAGGGCTGGCGGCTGGTGTGGCGGCGCGGGATCTGCTCGGCGAGCGCGGCCAGCGCCGCCAGCTCCCGCTCCCGCACGGTGCTGTCGTCGGCGGCGTCGTCGACGCGGCGCAGCCGCACGGAGGCCAGCAGCCTCGGGTCGTAGGGGTCGGGCAGCACCCGGAACGCCGCGCACCAGCCGGCGTCGGCGGCGGCGACCCGCAGGTTCAGCAGGGCCGCGCCGCAGCCCATGTGCAGCGCCCGGCCGTGCGGGTCGGAGTGCGGCAGGCAGCGGTCCATCGCGGCCCGCAGCTCCAGCCGCCCGCTCTCGGCCAGATAGTGGAACCGCCAGGGCTGCGCGTTGTGCAGCGAGGGGGCCGCCGTCGCGGCCTCGACCAGCCGGGAGACGGTCCGCTGCGAGGGACTCTCGGTGGCCACCGCACCTCCCGGAGGGGAACGTCGTCGAGGCCGGTTGGGCCTCGTCCCCTTTCTAACCCCCCTGGCCGGATCTCGCCTGCCCGGCGGGCTCCTCGCCGAGCAGCCCGGCCAGCGGGACGTCCGGGTCGGCCAGCACCTCCGGGTCCACCTCGCGGCCGGAGCGCACCAGCCGCTGCACGGCGTCGGTGACGTCCCACACGTTCATCGAGAGGCCGGCCAGCACCCGCCGGCCGCGCAGCCAGAACGCGACAAAGGTGCGCCGCTCCCGGTCGCCGCGCCACACCACCCGGTCGTAGTCGCCGGCCGGCGCCCAGCCCGAGTACTCCAGGCCCATGTCGTACTGGTCGGAGAAGAAGTACGGCACCCGGTCGAAGACCACCTCGCGGCCCAGCATCGCGCGGGCGGCGGCCGGGCCGGCGTGCAGCGCGTTGGCCCAGTGCTCGACGCGCCGCCGGTCGGGGCCGCTGCCCAGCTCCTGGGCGGCGACGTCGCCGGCCGCGAAGATCGCGGGGTCGCTGGTGCGCAGCGAGGCGTCCACGGCGATGCCGCCGACGCCCTCGTCCGCCAGCTCCAGGCCGGCCGAGGCGGCCAGCGCGGTGCGCGGCCTTGCGCCGATCGCGGCGAGCACCGCGCGGGCCGGCAGCCGCTCGCCGCCCTCGGTGCGCACCCCGGCGACGATCCCGTCCCGGCCCTCGATCGCGGCCAGCCGGTCGCCGAAGCGGAACGTCACCCCGTGCTCGGCGTGCAGCCCCGCCAGCACCTCGCCCAGCTCGGGCCCCAGCACCCGGTGCAGCGGCCCGGGCTCCGGCTCGACCACCACCACCGGAACGCCCAACTCCCGGGCGGCCGCCGCCACTTCCAGGCCGATCCAGCCGGCGCCCGCGATCACCAGCGGGTCCTCGTCCCGGCCTGGCCCGGTCAGCGCCCCGCGCAGATGGTCGGCGTGCGCCAGCCGCCGCAGATGGTGGACGCCCGCCAGCTCGGTGCCGGGGATGCCCAGCCGGCGCGGCTCGGCGCCGGTCGCCAGCAGCAGCCGGTCGTAGGGCAGCCGGGTGCCGTCGCCCAGCCGCACCTCGCGCCGCTCGCGGTCGATCGCCACCGCCGGCTGCCCCAGGTGCAGCTCGACGCGGTGCGCCGCGTACCAACCCGCCGGGTGCACGAAGACGCTCTGCCGGTCGGCCCGCCCGGCCAGGTAGTCCTTGGACAACGGCGGCCGCTCGTAGGGCTGTTCGTGTTCGTCGCCCAGGAGTATGACCCGCCCGCCGAAGCCCTCGGCGCGGAGGGTCTCGGCCGCCTTGGCGCCCGCCAGCCCTCCGCCGATGATCACGAACGTCCGTGTCCCGTCCACGCGCATTCCTCCCAGCGGCCTTGTCCACCCCCAAGGAGCCTGCCCCACCTCGGGCGACACCGGAAGGGGGATGTCAGCCTGTCAGGCGCGCGTGCCGGGCGCGGGCGGCCGAGTCGGTCAGCGCCGCGACCTGGTCGACCAGCACCCGCAGCCGCGCCCGGTCGTCGCCGGCCGCCGCGAACAGCGCCCGGTACTGCGGGTCGAGACCTTCGGGCGCACGGTGGCGCAGCGCCTCGCACAACTCCTCCAGCAGCGCGCGCTGTTCGCCGCGCGCCCGCGCGTGCTCCGGACGCTGCATCACATGAACGTCCGCCACCGCCTTGAGCACCGCGCACTCCAGCCGCGTCCCGCGCGGCACCACCACGTCGGCCCCGTAGCGGCGCAGCGGCCCCGGGCCGAACCGCTCCCGGGTGGCCCGCTCGGCGGCCAGGCAGAACCGGCCGATCAGCTGGCTGGTCGCGTCCTTCAGCCGGGCCTGCGCCAGCGCGCCCCCGTCGTAGCCGTGCGGCCACCACTCCTGCGCCAACAGCCGGTCCAGCGCCTCGGCCAGCTCGGCCTCGGCCACCCCGGACGGCGCGTAGCGCTTCGCGGCGACCTCGAAGACCGCCTCCCGCTCCGGGTCGGCGAGCAGCGCCGCCGGGTCGAGATGGCCGGCGTGCAGGCCGTCCTCCACGTCGTGCACCGAGTACGCCACGTCGTCGGCCCAGTCCATCACCTGCGCCTCGAAGCAGCGCCGGCCCTCGGGCGCGCCGAGCCGCAGCCAGCCGAAGACCGGCAGGTCGTCGTCGTACACCCCGTACTTGGGCGAGGACGGGTTCCCGGGCTGACCGCCGCGCGGCCAGGGGTACTTGGTGGCCGCGTCCAGGGTGGCGCGCGTCAGGTTGAGCCCGAAGGAGCGTAGGCCGGCGCCGTCGCCGGTGTCGGTGAGCCGCTTGGGTTCGAGGCGGGTCAGCAGCCGCAGCGACTGCGCGTTGCCCTCGAAGCCGCCGCAGTCGGCGGCCACCCGGTCCAGGACCCGCTCCCCGTTGTGGCCGAACGGCGGGTGCCCCAGGTCGTGTGCCAGGCAGGCGGCCTCCACGACGTCCATGTCGCAGCCGAGGGCGGCGCCGAGGTCGCGGCCGATCTGGGCGCACTCCAGCGAGTGGGTCAGCCGGGTGCGGGGCGCGGCGTCCCAGTCCTGGCGGGTGGCGGCCTCGTCGAGCGTCACCACCTGCGTCTTGCCGGCGAGCCTGCGCAGCGCTGAGGAGTGCTGCACCCGGGCCCGGTCCCGCTGGAACGCGGTGCGTCCCGGCCGCTTGTCCGGCTCGGGATCGAACCGCTCGGCGGCGTGCGGGTCGTAGCCGCCACCCGCGCCGCTCACCGCGTCCTCGACTGTTCCCGCGCCCTTGCCCATGCCCCGACCGTAGCGCGCCGGGCGGGACGGCTCTCAGCCGGTGGTGGCCGCCAGCGCGGGCGCGCGCCAGGCGGCGCGCGCCTGGTCGTAGCGGTGCAGCAGCAGCCGGGCGAGCGCCGGGTGGCTGCCCAGCGGGGCGGCCACCACGCCGGGCGCCGCCTCGGCGCAGCGCTCGGCGAACCGGCCCGGCGCCACGAAGCAGGACGCCACCGCGACCTCCCGGTGCCCCCGCGCGCGCAGCGCGGCGACCGCCTGCGGCACGGTCGGCGCGCTGGCGGAGGCGTACGCCGGCACGACCGGCACGCCGCCGAGCCGGGTGGCGAGCATCGCCGCCGTGTAGCGGGTGCCGGCGGCCGACTCCGGGTCGCGGGAGCCGGCGGCGGCCAACACCACGGCGCTGCCCGGCCGGTAGCCGGCCTCGACCAGCCGGCTGTGCAGCGCCTCGGCGAGCAGCGGGTGCGGGCCGAGCGAGCCGGCTACGGTGGCCCGCAGCCGGTCGGCCACCGTCGCCAGCGTGCCCGGGATGTCGTGCTTGACGTGGTAGCCCCGGCTGAAGAGGAGCGGCACCAGAACGGCCGAGCCGTGCAGCCGGTTCAGCGTCTCGCCCAGCAGCGGCCGGTCGCTCTCCAGGTGCCCCAGCTCCACGCGGACGGACGGCCGCAGGGCGCGGACCAGCCGCACCAGCGCGCGGACGACCGGCTCGGCCCTGGGGTCGGGCGAGCCGTGGGCCACGGCGAGGAGGGTGGGCTGGCTGCGGTCGGTCATGGGCACCAGCCTGCGCCCGCGAGATTGCCGCCGTGTTGCCGAGTCGTCACGACCGCCGGCCCCGTTCCTCACCCCTCGCGCGCCCGCGAGCTGAGGGGAACGCCGCCGACGGGTAACGCCCGGGGCCGTGCTCCGTAACCCAGGGCGTTGCCTTCCGTAACACGCCCGACAGACGATGGCGGCATGACGCGCCCCACGACCCCCGAGGCCCGTTCGGAACCCGGCTCCCTCTCGGCAGACGCAGCCGTCGACGCGGCCGCTGCCCCAGCCGTCGACGCGGCCGTTGACGCGGCCGTCGACACGCACTGTCCGTACTGCGCGCTCCAGTGCGGAATGCGGCTGGCGCCCGCGCCGGCGACGGCCGGCGGGGTCGAGGTGGTGGAGCGCGACGCGTTCCCCGTCAACCGGGGCGCCCTGTGCGGCAAGGGCCGCACCGCGCCCGAGGTGCTGGCGCGGGGGCTGCGGCTGACCCAGCCGCTGGTGCGGGACCCGGGCAGCGGGGCGCTGGTGCCGACCGACTGGGAGACCGCACTCGACCGGGTGGCCGCCGGCCTGTCCGGCGTCCGCGAGCGGCACGGCACCGACGCGGTCGGGGTCTTCGGCGGCGGCGGTCTCACCAACGAGAAGGCGTACGCGCTGGGCAAGTTCACGCGGCTGGTGCTGGGCTCGTCGCAGATCGACTACAACGGCAGGTTCTGCATGTCGTCGGCGGCCGCCGCCGGGAACCGGGCGTTCGGCGTGGACCGGGGGCTGCCGTTCCCCCTCGCCGACATCCCGCGCACCGGCTGCGTGATCCTCGTCGGCTCCAACCTCGCCGACACCATGCCGCCGGCGCTGCGCTACTTCACCGAGCTGAGGGAGAACGGCGGCACCCTGATCGTCATCGACCCGCGCCGCACCCGCACCGCCGAGCAGGCCGACCTCCACCTCGCCCCGCGTCCCGGCACCGACCTGGCGCTGGCCCTGGGGATGCTGCACCTGGTGGTCGCCGAGGGCCGGGTCGACGAGGCGTTCGTCGCCGAGCGCACCTCGGGCTGGGAGGAGGCCAGGGCGGCGGCGATGGCGCACTGGCCCGAGCTGGTGGAACGGGTCACGGGGGTGCCCGTTCCCCGGCTGCGCGAGGCGGTGCGGATGTTCTGCGCGCCGGAGGCCGCGATGGTGCTGACGGCCAGGGGGCCCGAGCAGCACTCCAAGGGCACCGACACGGTGGGCGCCTGGATCAACCTGTGCCTGGCCACCGGCCGCGCCGGCCGGCCGCTGTCCGGCTACGGCTGCCTCACCGGGCAGGGCAACGGGCAGGGCGGGCGGGAACACGGGCAGAAGGCGGACCAGCTGCCCGGCTACCGGATGCTCGCCGACCAGGCCGCCAGGGAACACGTCGCCGGCGTGTGGGGCGTCGATCCCGACACCCTGCCGGGCCCCGGGCGCAGCGCCTACGAACTGCTCGACGCGCTGGGCCGCGACACCCCCGACGGGGTGCGGGCGCTGCTGCTGATGGCCTCCAACCCGGTGGTCTCCGCGCCCAGGGCGGCGCATGTCGAGGAGCGCATGAGGGCGCTGGACTTCCTGGCGGTCTGCGACGTGGTCCTCTCGGAGAGCGCGCGGCTGGCGGACGTGGTGCTGCCCGTGACCCAGTGGGCCGAGGAGACCGGGACGATGACCAACCTGGAGGGCCGGGTGATCCTGCGGCAGCGCGCACTCGCCCCGCCGCCCGGCTGCCGCGGCGACCTGGAGGTGCTCAACGCGCTGGCGGCGCGGCTGGGTTGGGAGAAGGGCTTCCCGACCGACCCGGCCGAGGTGTTCGACGAGCTGCGGCGCGCCTCGGCCGGCGGCAAGGCGGACTACTCGGGGATCACCTACCGGCGGATAGCCGAGGAGGACGGGGTCTTCTGGCCCTGCCCCGAACGCGCGGAGGGGCCGCCGCACCCGGGCACGCCCCGGCTCTTCCTCGACCGGTTCGCCACGCCCGACGGCCGGGCCAGGTTCGCGCCGGTGCTGCACCGGCCGGCGGCCGAGGAGCCGGACGCGGAGTACCCGCTGCTGCTGACCACGGGGCGGGTGCTGGCGCAGTACCAGTCGGGGGCGCAGACCCGGCGGGTCGCGCGGCAGAACGCGGCGGCACCCGGGCCGTTCGTGCAGCTGCACCCGAGGCTGGCCGACCGGCTGGGGGTGACGGAGGGTGAGCGACTGGCGGTGGTCTCGCGGCGCGGCCGGGCGGTGGCGCCGGCCAGGATCAGCGCGGACATCCGGCCCGACACCGTCTTCATGCCGTTCCACTGGCCGGGTGAGGGGCGGGCCAACTCGCTGACGAACCCGGCGCTGGACCCGACGTCGCGGATGCCGGAGTTCAAGGTCTGCGCGGTGCGGGTGGAACGCGCCGACGAGGCGTGACGGGTGCGGGCGCGGTCCGGGTGCGGCGCGGGCGACGGGCGACGGGCGAGGGTGACGGTGCCGCCGGTCCGGTTGCGGCGGGCGACGGGCGACGGGCGGGGGTGACGGTGCCGCCGGTCCGGTTGCGGCGGGCGGTGGGGCGGGCAGCATGGAGGGCATGAACGACCTCACCCGGCTCGCCGACGAGCATCTGGCCCAGGCGCTGCGAGCCGAACACGGCCGCAGCGCCCATCTCTTCCTGCGGGACGGCCCGTTGCGGCAGAGCGTGATCGCGCTGGCCGGCGGGGCGCGGCTGGAGGAGCACGAGGCGCCGCCGGCGGCCAGCCTCCAGGTGCTGCGCGGCGAGGTGCGGATGCGCTGCGGCGAGGAGGATCTCGCGCTGCGCGCGGGGCAGCTGGCGCGGGTGCCGCAGGAGCGGCACGACCTGACGGCGGTGAGCGACGCGGTGGTGCTGCTGACCTCGGTGACGGCCACCGGGGAGCCGGTGGTCGTCACGGACACGCGCCGCTAGCCGCCGGCGCGGCGGGCAGTCCGGCGCGCTGGCCGCGCTGGCCGCGCCGGGCGGTGGTGCCGGCGGCGGACCGGCCCGGTCGGCCCGGGCGGCCCGGGCGGCCGAACGGGTGGGGCGGCGCCGGGCGTTGGCGGGCGGCGCCGGCCGTTGGCGGTCGGCGGGGGCCGTGCGTGCTTGGCGGCGCCGGGCGACGTCGTGGCCGGCGCCGTCGGCTCCCAGCCGTGCTGTCCCGGTCCTGGCCCGGCTGTCAAGGGGGATGGGCCGGTGTCATAGGCGGCCGCTAGGGTGACGGTGAGCAACGGCTCGGGAACACCCGAGGTCACAGCGGGGGAATCGCGGGGGGATGGGGCAGATGGAGGAGCAGGCGCGTCAGCCGGGGCAGGAGCGACTGCCGCCGTGGCCACCCGCGTTGCCCGCCGAGTTCGCCGACCCGCGCTATCCGCCCGGGGTGCCGCCCGAGGCCGGCGAGGCGGCGGCCCGGCTGCTGCGGCGGGTGCTCTCGCCGCTGCGACTCCTGGGGCATATGACACTGGCCGCGTTCTTCGCCCTGATCGCGATGATCTTCGTCGTCGCCAGCGAGTCCAGCGCGGACGGCGACGACATCAACGCCCAGACCGGCCTCGCCGTCGGCCTGCCGATGCTCGCCGTCGCCACCCTGCTGCTGGTCCTGCTGCTCCGCTCCGGGCACCGGGCCGTCGTCGAACTGAACGCGCTGCTGCGCCAGGTGCCGCAGGCGGTGCCGCCGATGCCGGGACGCCGGGCCCTGTGGGGCCTGGCCTCGGGCCTGGGGCTGCTGGCCTGCCTGGCGTGCGGGGCCGCCGGCATCACGGAGGTCGTGTCCGGGTCGGACGGGGAACCACCCGACCCGTACAAGGCGTTGGGGCTGTTCTCCTGGACGGCGGTGGCGCTGCTCTGGTCGGTGCCCGGGCTGGTGCGGGCCTTCGGGCACCGCGCCCCGCGCCGGCCGCCGATGCCGGCGATCCCGCCGGCCGGCTGGGCGCCACTGGGCATACCGGCGCCGCCGCCGGACAGTCACGAGGGGCGCACCCGGCGCCTCTACGCGAGCTATCGGGGCGCGGCGGAGCCGTTCGCGGTGAGCCGGCTCAGCGAGCGGCTCAGCCGCTGGATAACCAGCCTCTCCCGGGGTGGGGTGCTGGCGTTGACCGGGGCGTTGACGCTGGTGGGTTGTGGGCTGGCCCTGCTGGCCGCCGTGGTGCCGTGGCAGGTGGACGACTGGCTGATATGGCCGCTGCTGGTGGTGCTGATCGGCTATCTGGTGCTGCTGCTCATGGAGATCACGCACTACGGCACCCGCCCCGGCTACCTGGTGGTCTACGTCCTGGCGGGGGTGGCGCTGGTCGTCATGTCCTGGCAGGGCCACCAGGACCTGACGCTGCGGGAGCGCGGCGAGTGGGCCACGGCGGAGATCGTCAGCAAGCGGAGCCCGGCGCGCGGCAGCACCACGTGCGAGGTGCGGCTGGTCGACACCGAGGGCGCGGCGGCCGGGGCGGGCCGGGAGCTGTCCCAACGGCTCGGCAACTGCCGGTCGTTCGAGCCCGGCGACCGCCTGGACCTCTTCTACGACCCGCTCGACCGGGTGCCGCCCGCCCGCGAGGAGCCGACCCTGGTGATCCCCGCCTGGTTCGGCGCCATCGGCGCGACGACGCTGCTGGTGACGACGCTGTTCTCGGTCAGCAGGGGGTACACGCGGCGCCGCGAGCTGGATCTGCTCACCTGAGCCGGAGCCGGAGCCGGAGCCGGCGAGGCCCGGGGGCCTCGCCGGCGTGCGGTGGCCGGGGCCGGCCGCCGGGCGCCTGCCGCCTGCCGGCGGGGCTTCGGGGACGGGTCGCCGGGCCCGGCGACCGTGCCCGGCCGGCGGCCGGCCCGCCGCCGGCGCGCGTCCTGGGGACATGGGCAACGGCCGCTGCCAGGCCGGGACTTGACCGGCCCAAACGGGCGGGCGACGAGCCGGCGGACCCGCGACCGTGCCCGGCCGACGGCCGGATCGGCTCCGGGGCGCCTCCCCGGCGCCGGGCAAGGGCCGCTGCCGGGCGGGGACCTGGCCGGTCGGAAGGGCGCACCGCACGGGTCCGGCCTAGGAAGCGCCGTTCGCGCGTGGGGGCCAACCGGCCGGTGGGTACGGTGCGTTGCTCCGGCCGCCTGGTGGTGGGCCCACGGCGAGAACTCGGACAACGCACCAAGGCGGCGACGCCGAAGGCCCGGTGCCCAGCCAGGCGCCACCCGCTCGGGGCGGTCCGTGCTTCGCCGTGGGGCACCGGTGAGCCGGGGCCCAACCCCGACGGACCCGTTCCGCGTCTCACACGCCGTCACGGCACGACACCGGAACCCGCCGGGCACCTCGCCGGCCACCGCCCGGGCCGAAGGCCACGGACCCCCAGGCTCCGCACCGAGCCGCCGACCGGCGGGTCGACGCGGTCGGCGGACCGGCGACCATGCCCGGCCGGCGGGTCGACCCGACGCCGGGCGCAGCTCCTCGGCACCCGAGCAAGAGCCGCTGCCGGGCCGGGACTTGACCGACCGGGACGAGTAGGCAACAGGTCGCAGGGCCCGACGACCAGGCCCGGCCGGCGGCCAGCCCAGCGCCCGGCGCGGCTCCTCGCCACCCGAGCAAGCGCCGCTGCCGGGCGGGGACTTGAGTGGCCGGAACGGGTGGGGTGCACCGGTTCAGCCTGAGGGGTGCCGGTCGCGGGACCGGGGCGCCGGTGTGTGGGGTGCCGCGCTGGTTCGGTCCCCCGGGGGCGGACGGGCGGGCAGCCCCTGCCCGGACCAGCCGCGAGACGGCGGGCCAACGGGGACGGCGCGCCGAACCGGCCGGCCCACGGCGGGAGCCGGGCCCACGCGCCAGGGAAGCGATGGGGAAGACCTGTTGCAACGCCCGTCCGGCCAAGCCCCGTTGCCGCGCTGCGCGCCGGTCACGACGCGGCACGGAGTCGCCGCACTTCGTCGCCCGGAACGGGCCCCGGCCGGGGGCCACCACCCGCCACAGCCCGGACCGGCACCGCTCACCACAGCCACGGAAAAGCCCGGGCACCGCACCACGCGACCCGTCGGCCCAGAACCCGACACGTCCCGCCGCGCAACTCCACACCGACCGTGCCACCGCGCATCGCCCACAATCCGCCAACGTCCGTACCGGCAGGACCCGTTGGCCGGCCGCCCGGCACGGGCCTCGCGCCGCCCGGCGGCGGAGGTCCGGCGAGGCCCCCAGGGGCCTCGCCTCCGGTCCGCCCCGCCGGACGGCGAGCGGCGGAGTTGATCGGGGGCGGTCGGGTACGTTCACTCGCGGTGACGTCGATCGATCGGAAAGGAGCGTGGCCGGACATGTCCACGTTGGGACGGTGGGATCGGCTGATCTTCGCGCGGGTGGCGGCGGCCGAGCCGCCCGGGGTGCAGGCGGTGCTGCCCCGGCTGAGCAAGGCGGCCAACCACAGCCGGCTCTGGCTGGCCTCGGCCGCCGGCCTGGCGGCCCTCGGCGGGCGCCCCGGCCGGCGCGCTGCGGCCCGGGGCGTCGCGGCGCTGGCGCTCGCCTCGTTGACCACCAACGTCTTCGTGAAGTACGCCGCCCACCGGGAGCGTCCGTTGATCGACGGGGTGCCGTTGGCTCGGCGGCTGGCGCGGTCGCCGCGCACCAGTTCGTTCCCTTCGGGGCACGCCGCCTCGGCGGCCGCGTTCGCCACCGGCGTCGCCCTGGAGTCCGGCGGCCTCGGCGCCGCCGTGGCGCCGGTCGCGGCGGCCGTCGCGGTCTCCCGGGTCTATGTCGGGGTGCACTATCCGGCGGACGTGCTGGCCGGGTGCGCGCTGGGCGTGGGCGCGGCGCTGGTCACCCACCGTTGGTGGCCGCGCCGCCCCGCCGACACCACGTTGCCGCACCACGCCGCGCACGCGCCGGCCCTGCCGGAGGGCGCCGGCCTGGTGGTGGTCGTCAACGAGAGCGCGGGGCAGGCCGGTTCGGACGCCGACCGGCTGCGGGAGCTGCTGCCGCAGGCGGAGGTGGTGCAACGCGCCGAGGACGAGGACCTGTTGACGGTGCTGGACGCCGCCGCCGACCGGGCGGCCGAGCGGGGCGGGGCGCTGGGCATCTGCGGCGGCGACGGCAGCGTCAACGCGGCGGCGGCCAGGGCCGTGGAGCGGCGGCTGCCGCTGGCGGTCTTCCCCGGCGGGACGTTGAACCACTTCGCGCTGGACATGGGGATACACGCCTTCGAGGACACGGCGGCCGCGCTGGCGGAGGGCCGGGCGATCGCGGTGGACCTGGCGCGGGTGCGGCCGGTCGGCCGGGCGAAGGGGCCCACCACCCACTTCGTCAACACGTTCAGCCTGGGCCTGTATCCCGAACTGGTGCGGGCGCGCGAGCGGTTGGAGGACCGGATCGGCAAGTGGCCGTCGGCGGTGGTGTCGATGGCGCGGCTGATGCGCACGGGGCAGCCGATCGAGGTGGAGATCAACGGCCACCGCCAGCGGCTGTGGCTGCTCTTCGCGGGGAACGGCCTGTACTCGCCTGAGGGGTTCGCGCCCGCGCACCGCACCCAGCTCGACGACGGGCTGTTGGACGTGCGGACGGTGCGCGCCGACCGGCGGCTGGCCCGCACCCGGGTGGTGGTCGCGGCGCTCACCGGAACGCTGGGCAACTCGGGGGTCTACGCGGCAGCCCGGCTGCCCCGGCTGCGGCTCTCCGGGCTGCCGGGCGACGCGTCCCTCGCCTACGACGGCGAGGCCGGGCCGGCGCCGAGCGACCTGCTGATCGACAAGCACCCGGCGCCGCTGACCGTCTACCGCCGCGCCTGAGCCACGGCGGCGCGGCGGGCGGTCAGGGCTTCAGGTCGAGGACCATGGTGTCGGCGTCGCCGTCCCTTCCGACGGGGACGAAGCCACGGGAACGGTAGAGGGCGGCGACCCCGTTGCCGTCCTCGACGCTGAGGCTCAGCCGCGCGAGGCCGCGCTCGCCGGCGGCCGCCACCACGGCGTCCAGCAGCGCCTTCCCCACCCCGCGCCGCCGGTGGGCCGGCAGCACGCCCAGCGTCAACTCCGGTACGTCGGGCGCCACATAGCCGTAGCCGGGGGTCTCGGGGGGCAGCGGCCTGGCCCAGCAGGCGCCGATCCGCTCCCCCGTCGTCGGGTCCTCGGCGATGACGCCGAAGTCGTCGGGCCCGGGCCAGTCGGCCACATACTGGGCCGACTTGGGGTCGGCCAGCAGCTGCTCGCGGGTGAACCTGGCCTCCCCCGTCCAGTTGAACGCCTCCAGCAGGATGTCGGCCAGGAAGTCGGCGTCCCGCTCGGTGGCGGGGCGCAGGGTCACGGGCGGGCTGGTGTCGGTCATCGACGGCTCCTCACGGGATGGGCCGGGGCTCGGCGCACCCCGGGGACCCGAGAAGATCAACAGGCGGTGGGGGCCTGGTCAAGCGGGATGCGCCGGGGCGGCGCCGGTTCCCACGGGCGGCGCAGCCGGCTCCCCCCGAACGGGGCGCGCGGCCCGGGCTTCTCAGGCGTCCACCGTCGCGGCGGCCGTGGCGGCGGCCGCCGCGGCCGCGTCCCGGTGGTCGCTCGGGGTGATGCCGCGTTCCCGCTTGAACGCGGTGCTCAGCGCGAAGGCGCTGCCGTAGCCGACGCGCCGGGCCACCGCCTCCACCGTCAGGTCCGGGTCGAGCAGCAGCTCGGCGGCCAGGTCCAGGCGGCGGTCGGTGAGATGGGCCATCGGCGGCCGGCCGACCAGTTCGGTGAAGCGGCGGGCCAGGGCCGCCCGCGAGACGCCGACCTTGGCGGCCAGCGCGGCCACCGTCCAGGGGTGCGCGGGGTGTTCGCGGAGCAGCCGCAGCGCGGGGCCGACCACCGGGTCGCCGTGCGCCCGGTACCAGGCGGGCGGCTCGCTGCTGGGCCGTTCGAACCAGGCGCGCAGCACCGAGATCAGCAGCAGGTCGAGGACCCGGCCCAGCACCACGTTCTGCGCGGGCGCCTCCCGGGTGATCTCGGTGGTCAGCATCGGCAGCAGCGCGCAGTCCCACTCCCGGGGCCCCAGCGAGAGCACCGGTGGCAGGGCACGCAGCAGGGAGCCGGTCACCTCGCTGGAGAGCGGATAGGTGCCGATCAGCAGCTCGTTGGGAGCGTCGGTTCCGGTGCCCCAGGTACGGGTGCCCAGGTCGAGCGTCTCGCACAGGTCGGTGCCGTCCGGGGCGACGCCGCATCCGCCGGGCAGGATCTCGGCCTGGAGCGGGCTGGCCGGGTCGTCGGCGACCCGGTAGGGCGCGGGGCCGCGCAGCACCGCGACCGAGCCGGCCGTCAACTGCCGTGGCCCGCCGGGCTCCTCGGGGATCAGCCAGGCGGTGCCGCGCACCACGCACAGCACCGTGAGGGGCGCCTGGTCCCGCACCAGCACGGCCCACGGCGGGCCCAGCAGCGCGCGCAGCAGGAACGGGTCGCGCGCCCTGGGGCCTTCGAGGAGGCTGGCCAACGGGTCCATGCCGGACAGCCTAGACGTTCGCTTATGGCCGCGAGCCGGCCAGCCATGTCGCCCGCGCTCGTCGGGCGCTGAACTGGAGCCATGACAGAGCACACGTTCAACGCGCCCCGCACCTTCCCCGACCCGAGCGGCACCGGGCACACCGGGCACGCCGGGCACCGTGACCACGCCGAACGCCGTGACCGCGCCGGACAGGGCGAACGCATCGACGCCGGGCAGGTGTTGGTCGTCGGCGGCACCGGCAAGAGCGGGCGGCGGGTCGCGGCGCTGTTGCCCGGCGCCCGGGTCGCCTCCCGGGCCGGCAGCCCGCCCTTCGACTGGCGGCAACCCGCCACCTGGCCGGCCGCGTTGGGCGACGCCCTGGCCGTCTACCTCAGCTATCCGTCCGACATCGCCGCCCCCGGCGCCGCCGATGACCTGGCGGACTTCGCCGCGCTGGCGGCCCGCAGCGGCGTGCGCCGGCTGGTGCTGCTTTCCGGGCGCGGGATGCCGTGGGCCGCCGACTCCGAGGCGGCGGTCACCCGTTCGGGCCTGGAGTGGACGGTGCTGCGCGGGAGTTGGTTCGCGCAGAACTTCAGCGAGGAGTTTCTGGTTGATGAGGTGCGCCGGGGCTCGTTCACGCTGCCGGTGCCGGCCACGGCGGCCGAGCCGTTCGTGGACCTCGACGACCTGGCCGAGGTGGCGGTCGCCGCGCTGACCGGTCCCGGGCTCGCCGGGCGGGTCCTGGAGCTGACCGGGCCGCGCGCGCTGACCATGGCGGAGACCGCCGAGGCGCTGGGGTCGGCGATCGGCCGGCGGGTGGCGTTCCGGTCCGTGGGGCCCGCCGCCTACCGGGACGGGCTGGTCGCGCTGGGGCTGCCGGAGGACGAGGCGGAGCTGTTGACGCAGCTGTTCACCGAGGTCTTCGACGGCCGCAACACGCCCGTCACGGCCGACGTCCCCGAGGTGCTGGGCCGCCAGGCCCGGGACTTCGCCGGCTACGCGCGGCGCGCGGCGGCGGCCGGCGCCTGGCCGCCGGCCTGAGCGCGCGGGCGGCGGGGCCGGTCAACTCCGGGCGGCGGGCAACCTTTTGGGCGTCTCGCGGGTCATCTCCTCACCCCCGCCCGAGGACGGGCGGGCCGGGAAGGAGGTTCCCGATGACGAGCACCGCCTCTCCTCACCCGCCGCAGGCCGCCCCGCCGCCGGCCCCCGCGCCCTCGCGCCGCAACGCGGTCCTGCGCCTCTTCGACGCCCCGCTCCACCGCGACTGGTGCTTCTGGTCGACCGTCGGCTGGGGCGCCCTGATGGCGCTGTCCCTGGCGACGAGCGAGCCGGCCGAGGAGCCCGGGGCGCTCCCGGTCTGGCTCGACACCGTGCTGGCCACGGCGTTCGCGATGGCGCTCCTCGGGCTGTTGCCGGCCTGGCTCCGGTTGACGCTGCGCCGCTGGCGGTGGCGGCGTCGGCAGCGCTCGCTGCCGGCGTGGCCGGCGCCGGGCGAGCCGCGCGCCCGTGCGGCGGCCCCGCACCCGCCACACGGCCCAACCCGCCGGACGCGCACGGGCGTTCGGCCGACCGGGCGGCGGCCGGCGCCCGCCGGGCCCGGGCCCGCGGCCCCGCCCCGTGGCCCGCGCCCGCCCCACCCGCAGCCGCACCCGCAGCCGCACCAGCCCCTGCGGCCGGAGCCGGCCGCCCCCGCGCGGCGCGCCCCGGCGGCCGCCGGCCCCGGGCTCGCGCCGTCGGCCCCGCCGCCGCCCGCGCCGGCCCGCGCCGACGACCCGCTCGCCGAGGCGGCGGCCACGTTCCCGCACCCGGTGGCCCGCTTCGCGCGCCGGCTGCAACTGGCGCACGGCGCCCGGGAGCGCCACGAGGCGCTGCTGGACACGGCCGAGGCGCTGGCCGTCGTGCTGGGCGTCACCGCCGCCGGGCTGCTGCGCGCCCGGGCCGAGGACGACGCCACGCCGCCCGGCCCGCTCGCCGCGCTGAGCGCCGCCTGCCTGCGCGGCGGCGGCCTCACCTTCGGCGGCTGGACCCACTTCCTCGAACGGCTGGCCCGCGACGCGAACGCCGGGCCCGGCGAACCGCCGCCCGGGCTGGCCGCGTTGCCCGAGACACTGCGACACGGCGCGCCGCTCGCCGCGCTGCACCGGCTCAGGCGGGAGCGGAACGACTGGGCGCACGGCGGCCGGCCGCGCGCCGAGGGCGAGGCCGCCGCCCGGGTGGCCGACCTGCTGCCGACGCTGGTGGAGGCGTTGGCCGCCAGCCGGCCGCTGGCCCAACTGCCGTGGCTCTACGTGGAGTCCACCTCCTACTCGCCGCGCGAGCGGGTCTTCCATGTCACGGCGTTCGCGATCGCCGGCAGCCATCCGGACTTCGAGCGGGAGCGGTTCACCTGGGCGCGGCCGGTCGGCGACCACACCTTCCAACTCCTCACCGGGCAGGGGCCGGTGTCCCTGGCGCCGTTCGTCGCCCGGCCGTTCTGCCCGCGATGTCAGGCGCCCGAGATCTGCTACGCCCAGCGGGCCCCCCGCGCGGGCGGCCCGGCGACGCTGCGGAGCTTCGACCGGGGCCACGAGATCCCCGACGAGGAGGCGGGCGTCGAACTCCGCGAGCTGGCCGGCCGCCGGCAGCCCGGGTGAACGGGCGCGCGGAACGGGCCGGGCTCACGGCGACGACGACGGCGAAGGCACCGGCACCGGCGGCGCGTCGAAGAGCGCCAGCTCCTCGGGCGTCGGCGCCTCGAACCGCGTCGCCCAGTACTCGAACTCCGCCGGCGGAATGACGAAGGTGTGCCGGTCGGGCGCCGCGTTGCGCGCCGCGAGCCGGCGGCGCAGCTCGGGCAGCGGCGGGTCCAGCACGCACAGCACCACCCCCGCGCCGAGCGCCCGCGCCTCGTTCCGGTACCGGTCGCGCTCCTCGCGGGACCACAGGCCCCAGTCGAGCACCACGTCCGCGCCCAGCCGCAGCACCCGGGTCGCCACCTGCCACTGGAGCGCCTCCACGTCCTCCCGTCGCACATCCAACGCGGCGCCCGGCACGCCGGGTTGGAGGTCGTGCAGCCAGTCGTCCGCCGTCAGGCGCAGCGCGGGGCGCTCGCGCTCCAGCCGGCGGGCCAGCGTGGTCTTGCCGGCGGCCTGGCGGCCGCACGTGAGAAAGAGCGTGCCGGCGGTCCCGGCCGCCTCACCGGACGTCGCCGCGTCACCAGACATCGCCGTCCCGCCAGTCGCACACCAACTCGGCGGTCAGGTCGATCGCGACCCGGGGCAGCGGCAGCACGAAGACGCCGTCGTCGTCCTCCTCGGTGCGGGCGATGCCCAGCGGGGTGAGCGCCCAGGTCAGGCCCTGCCAGCGGCGCCAGCCCCTGGCCGCGTAGAAGTCGAGGGCCTCCTCGGTGGCGGACAGGGCGCCCAACTCGTAGCCGCCCCTGATCACCCGCTCCAACTCGGCCATCATCGCCGCGCCATGGCCCCGGCCCCTGCGGTCGGCGCGGACCACCACGCCCTCCACATAGCCGGTGCGAAGGGCGCGACCGCCGTGCAGCACGCGCCGTTGCACCACCGATGCGTGACCGATCAGCTCCGCGCCCTCCCAGACCAGCGCGTGCACCCCGCCCAGCGCGTGCTCCCAGTCCTGGTCGGTCATGTCGCCGCCGAAGACCGTGTCGAGCAGGGCTCTGGCGGCGGCCAGCGTGCCGGAGTCCAGGTCGGCCGTGTGGGCGATCCGCAGCTCGGTCATGTGTGCCATCCTCGCAGCCACCACCGGCATCGCGGCAGGTCGCCGGGGGCGGGCGTGCTCCCCGGCGGCCGGGCCGGCGCGGTGGCGGCGCCGTGTCGGGTCGGGTTCCGGCTGTGTGTGGTGGGGCCGGTGTGCCCGGTGGAGCCATTGTGGATCAACGGACGGGCCGGGTGAAGGGCGCCTTCGCGCCCGGGAACACGGCGCCCGCCCCCGCCGCGCGCCCCCTCCTCACGGCCGCCCCCGCGCCCCGGCCCGCTCTCTCACACCGCGCCCCGGCGCCCGCTGAGATCAGCGTTGCGCCGGGGAAACGGAGGCGATGCGGTCGGGTAACAGCCGCCCCGATACTGAGAGACATGAGTGAGACAACCCGGGTGGTGATCGTCGGCGGCGGGATGGCCGGCGCGCGGCTGGCCCGCACGCTGGGCGCGGCCCCGGCACTCGCCGTGACGGTGGTGGCGCAGGAGCCGCACCCGGCATACAACCGGGTGCTGCTCGCCGAGGTCGTCGCCGGCCGCTACCCGGCCGAGGTGATCACCCTGCCGTCGGCCGGGCCGGCCGTCACCTGGCGCGGCGGCCTGACCGCCACCGTTCTCGACCGGGAACGGCGGCTGGTGCGCTGCGCCGAAGGCGGTCACGCGGCCGGCGCCGAAATCCCCTACGACGTCCTGGTGTTGGCGACCGGCAGCGAGCCGGTTCCAGCCCCGCCCACCGAGCCCGAGGGCGGAACGGGCGGCCAACCGCCCGCCGGCGTCCACGCGTTGCGCACCCTGGACGACGCGCACGCGGTCGCCGGGGCCGCCGGGCCCGGCGTGCCGGCCGTGGTGGTGGGCGGCGGCCCGCTGGGCGCCTCGGCCGCCGCCGCGCTCGCCGAACGCGGCTGCCGGGTGCTGCTGGTCGAGGCGGCCGAGCGGCTGATGGCCGGCCAACTCGACGCGAACGCAGCCGCGTTGCTCCGCGCCCGGCTGACGGACGCCGGCGTCGCGGTGCGCACCGGGCGCGCGGTGCGCGCGCTGCGCGCCGACGCCGGGAATGTCACCGGCGTCGTCCTGGACGACGGCACCGCGCACGAGGCGGCGCTGGTGGTGGTGGCCCGTGGGGTCCGCCCCCGCGTCGCGCTGGCCCGCGCGGCCGGGCTGGCGCTCGGCGCGCACGGCGGGATCGCCGTGGACGACGCGCTGCGCACCAGCGACCCGGCCGTCCACGCGCTGGGCGACTGCGCCGAACACGCCGGCCGCCTCTACGGCCTGGCCGTTCCGGCCCAGGACCAGGCGGACGTGCTCGCCTCGGTGCTCACCGGCGGCGACCAACGCTACCGGGGCACCAGATCGTTGACCCGGCTCACGCTGGGCGCGACGGCCGACGAGCCGTGGGACCTGGCCGCGTTCGGCGTGCCCGAGGCCGGCCCCGGCGACGAGGAGATCCGGCTGGCCGACGCCACCCGGGGCGCCTACCGCAGGCTCGTGGTCCGGGAGGACCGGCTGCGCGGCGGCGTGCTCGTCGGCGACCTCGGCGGCGTGGGCACCCTGGCCCGCGCCTGGGAGGGCGACGAGCCGCTGCCCGACGCGCCCCTGCTCCATCTGCTGACCGACGACGGAGGGTTGTCAAGATGACCGAGCGGTCGCCGAGTCCCGTCCCGCCCGAGGAGACGGAGGAGACGGTGGTGGTGGTCGGCCACGGGATGGTCGGCCAGCGCCTCCTGGAGGAGTTGGCCCAGCGCGGCGTCACCGCCCGCGCCCGGGTGGTGGTGCTCGCCGAGGAGCCCCGCCCCGCCTACGACCGGGTCCATCTGACCTCCTGGTTCTCCGGCACCGGCGCCGAGGAACTCTCCCTGGTCCCCGACGGGTTCCTGGAGCGGCACGGCATCGAGCTGTCGCTGGGCGACCCGGCCGTCGCCCTGGACCGGGCGGCCCGCACCGTCACCACCCGCTCCGGCCGCGTCGTCCCCTACACGACGCTGGTGCTGGCCACCGGCTCGTCGCCGTTCGTCCCGCCGATGCCGGGCCGCGAGGCCGACGGCTGCTTCGTCTACCGCACCATCGAGGACCTGGAGGCGATACGCGACCACGCGGGCCGGGTCCGCACCGGACTGGTCGTCGGCGGCGGCCTGTTGGGCCTTGAGGCGGCCGGCGCTCTGCGCGACCTGGGCCTGACCACCCACATCGTCGAGTTCCACCCCCGGCTGATGGCCCTCCAGGTCGACGAGGGCGGCGGCAACGCGCTGCGCCGCACCGTCGAGGAGCTGGGCCTGCTGGTGCACACCGGCGTCGGCGGCCAGGAGATCACCACCGACGGGCGGGGCGCGGTCAACGGGATGGTGCTGTCGGACGGTTCGACCGTCGCCACCGACCTGGTGATCTTCTCCGCCGGCATCCGCCCCCGCGACGAGCTGGCCAGGGCGGCCGGGCTGCGGGTCGGCGAGCGCGGCGGGATCGCCGTGGACGAGCGGTGCGTTACCTCCGACCCGAACGTGCTGGCCGTCGGCGAGTGCGCGCTGGCCAGCGACGGAACGGTCTACGGCCTGGTCGCGCCCGGCTACGAGATGGCGGCCACCGCGGCCGACGTGGTGGCCGGCCGGGCGGCCACGCCGTTCACCGGGGCCGACACCTCCACCAAGCTCAAGCTGCTGGGCGTGGACGTCGCCAGCTTCGGCGACGCGCACGGCCGCACCGAGAACTGCCTCGACGTCGTCTACGCCGACTCCCGCGCCGGCGTCTACAAGAAGCTGGTGATCGGCCAGGACGGCACGCTGCTGGGCGGGGTGCTGGTCGGCGACGCCGACTCCTACGGGCTGCTGCGCCCGCTGACCGGCTCGGTGCCGCCGGCCGCGCCCGAACAGCTGGTGCTGCCGGCCGGGTTGGCGCCGGCGGCCGCGCTGGGCCCGGCCTCGCTGCCGGACGCGGCGGTCGTGTGCAGCTGCCACAACGTGACGAAGGGCGCCATCGTGGCGGCCGTCACCGAGGACGGCCGCACCTCGGTGCCCGAGGTGAAGAAGTGCACCCGGGCCGGCACCGGCTGCGGCTCCTGCGTCAAGGTGCTGGGCCAGCTGGTCAACGCCGCGCTGGAGGCCGGCGGGATCGCCGTGGACAACGGGCTGTGCGGCTGCTTCGCGCACACCCGGCAGGAGCTGTTCGAGATCGTGGCCAGCCTGCGGATCACCTCCTACCGGGAGCTGCTGGACGGGCACGGCCGGGCCGAGGCGCGCGGCGGCGACGGCTGCGAGGTGTGCAAGCCGGCGGTCGGCTCGATCATCGCCTCGCTGGCGCCCAGCATCGGCGCCGACAACCATGTGCTGGCCGGCGAGCAGGCCGCGTTGCAGGACACCAACGACCACTTCCTCGCCAACCTCCAGAAGAACGGCTCCTACTCGATCGTGCCCCGCATCCCCGGCGGGGAGATCTCGCCGGAGAAGCTGATCGTGATCGGCGAGGTGGCCCGCGACTTCAACCTCTACACCAAGATCACCGGCGGCCAGCGGATCGACATGTTCGGCGCCCGCGTCGACCAACTGCCGCTCATCTGGGCCCGGTTGGTGGAGGCCGGCTTCGAGTCCGGGCACGCCTACGGCAAGGCGCTGCGCACCGTGAAGAGCTGCGTCGGCTCCACCTGGTGCCGCTACGGGGTGCAGGACAGCGTGCGGATGGCGATCGACCTGGAGCTGCGCTACCGGGGGCTGCGTTCCCCGCACAAGCTGAAGTCCGCCGTCTCCGGCTGCGCCCGCGAGTGCGCCGAGGCGATGAGCAAGGACTTCGGGATCATCGCGACGGCCAACGGCTGGAACCTGCACGTCGGCGGCAACGGCGGCGCCACCCCGCGCCACGCCGACCTGCTGGCGCAGGACCTGTCGGACGCGGAGCTGGTCCGGCTGATCGACCGGTTCCTGATGTTCTACATCCGCACCGCCGACCGGCTGGAGCGCACCTCGGTCTGGCTGGAGCGGATCGGCGGCGGCCTCGACCACGTGCGGGACGTGGTGGTGCACGACTCGCTGGGCATCTGCGACGAGCTGGAGGCCCAGATGGCGGCCCATGTGGCCAACTACCGGGACGAGTGGGCCGAGACGCTCGACGACCCGGAGAAGCTGGCGCGCTTCGTCTCCTTCGTCAACGCGCCCGGCACCCCCGACCCCTCGGTCCGGTTCGTCGAGGAACGGGACCAGCACAAGCCGGATCTGACCGTGCTGGCCGGGCCCACGCTGCCCGTCCGCACCCTGGAAGGGAGCAACCCCTCATGACCACCTCGACCGCCACGCTCGCCCGCCCGGGAACCGTCGCCCCCGGGACCACCGCCCCCGAGACCACCGTGCTGGAGATCGCCCACGAGGGGGCGTGGGTCCCCGTCTGCCGGCTCGCCGAGCTGGTGCCGGGGCGCGGCGCGGCCGTGCTGCTGCCGGACGGGCGGCAGGCCGCCGTCTTCGTCGACCGGCACGGCCGCGCCTACGCGGTGGGCAACCAGGACCCGTTCACCGGCGCCTGGGTGCTCTCCCGTGGCCTGCTGGGCTCAACGGGCAACGAGGACCGCCCGTTTGTCGCCTCACCGCTGCTCAAGCAGCGCTTCGACCTGGTGACGGGTGCCTGCCTGGACGCCCCCGACGACCCGTCGCTGGCGCTGCCGGTCTACCCGGTCCGGACGCGCTGACGCCGATCCGCCACGCCGGGGAGGCGCGGGGGCGTGCCCCGGGCGGGCGCCCCTGACTCGCCGCCCGGCGGGAGACCCGGGATGGTGGGGGCGAGGGTGTGTTCCACGGCGTGGGACCACCGCCGTCGCCGAGAACAAGGCCGGAACGAGGTACGCCATGACCCGCCCCATCACCGTCGGCGTGGACGGCTCCCCGCAGAGCCGGGCCGCCGCCGAGTGGGCGGCCCGCGAGGCGGCGCGTCGCGGACTGCCCCTGCACCTGGTGCACGCCTGGATCAACGAGCCGCTGTACGCGCCGCCGGTGCCGGACGAGCCGGCGTCCCGGCAGCTGCTCCAGGACCACCACGACGAGGTCGCCGACCGCCACCCGGGGCTGACCATCAGCACCGAGCTGCTGGCCGAGATGGCCACGGCCGGGCTGGTGGAGCAGGCCGCGAAGTCCGAGCTGCTGGTGATGGGCTCCCGGGGCCACGGCCCGATCGCCGGCTTCCTGCTGGGCTCGGTGGGCCTGCCGGTGATCACCCACAGCACGCGGCCCGTGGTCCTCGTCCGCTCCGGCCCGTACGGGGAGCCGACCGACCGGGCGCCAGGGGAGGCGACCGAGGGCGACGAGATCGTGGTGGGCCTCAAGGACATGGGCGAACCGGCGGCCACGCTGCTGGAGTTCGCCTTCACCACGGCCTCGGCGCGCGGCGCGGCCGTGCGCGCGGTGCGCGCCTGGGGCACGCCCTCGCTCTTTGGCTCCACGCCCCCGGAGAACCTGGAGAACAACGACGAGCACCTGGACCTCCAGGCCCGCCAGGGCGAGGAGCTGGTCCGGGTGTTGGCGCCCTGGCGCCAGCGCTACCCGGGCGTCCCGGTGATCGAACACCTGCGGTACGGGAACGCCGCCGAGGTGCTGCTGGACGCGGCGTCCGTGCACGCCGCACTGGTGGTCACGGGACGCCGAACGCGCCGCCCGCTGCTGGCCATGCGCGCCGGGCCCGTCACCCACGCCGCGCTCCACCACGCCCGCACGCCGGTCGCCGTCGTCCCGCACGGCGACTGAGCCGGACTCGGGGCACCGCGCGTCGGGTGCCCGGGCCCGGGTGCCGCGCCTCCGCCGCGCCCGAAAGATCCTCAACTACGCGCGTCGCACGCGTGGTTGACGCGCGTTGACTCCCTCGGGCACGCTCGTGTTCCCACTCCCCTCACGGAGGTGCCACCTTGAGTCGTCTCCTTCGCATGTTCCTCACGTTTGTCATGATCGCATCAGCAGCCTTAGTGGGTACGGTGGCCACCGCCGGCACCGCGCAGGCCGACGGGTGCTACACCTGGAACCGCACCCTCAAGGAGGGCCACAGCGGCAACGACGTGACCCAGCTCCAGATCCGGGTCGCCGGCTACCCGGGCTACGGCGCCCAGTTGGCGATCGACGGCAAGTTCGGCCCGGCCACCAAGGCCGCCGTCAAGCGCTTCCAGCAGGCGTACGGCCTGTCGGCCGACGGCGTCGCCGGCCCGAACACCTACAGCAAGATCTACGCGCTCCAGGACAACGACTGCACCCCGATCCACTTCACCTACGCCGAGATGAACCGCTGCAACAGCAGTTGGTCGGGCGGGGCGGTCAGCGCGGCGACCGCCAAACAGAACGCCCTGCGGGCGATGTGGAAGCTGGAGGCGCTGCGCCACGCGCTCGGCGACCGGCCCCTCACCACCAGCAGCGGCTTCCGCTCGCACGCCTGCAACAACGCGGCCGGCGGGGCCGCCGGCAGCAACCACCTCTACGGCACGGCGATCGACCTGACCGGCTCGCCCAGCTTCTGCACGATCGTGAAGCAGGCGCGCTACCACGGCTTCAACCACATCCTGGGCCCGGGCTTCCCCGGCCACAACGACCACGCGCATCTGGCGGGCCAGAGCACGCGCCGCTGGTCGGCGCCGAGCTGCGGGATCTGACCGGACCGCCGTTCGCCCTGGGGGCGAACGGCGGGTTCCCGCCCCGGGAGGCGAATGACGCCTCCCGGGGTCTCTCTTGTGGGTCGTCGCGGATCGGTGGTGGGTGGGTGGGTGGGTGCGGGTGGTGGTGGTCGGGTGCGGGGTTTGTCTGCGGGCCGGTGGCCGGTGCGGGGCAGCCCGACTGATCGTTTGTCGGTCGACGAGGCTGTTGTGGGGGCGGAAGGCTCTGGCGCGGACCACGACGCCTGGCCTAGATGGCACACGACCAGCCGGGTGCGGGCGTAACGAATACCGGCAGGAGGCTGGCTGGGAAGGGGGGCGCGGCTTCCGGGAGGTGGAGTTCGTTGCCGCCAGGGGTGGTGGGTGATGGCGACCGTGCCCTCCGGGCGCGGGGACCGCGCCGAGTTCGAGGGTCGGCCGGCGGCTGGGGGCGTGCGTAGCGCGCACCGGCTTCGCCGGCCTGCCCCGGCATGTCGCCCGTCTCGAACGTGACCGATCGTCGGACGACTCGCAGGCTGGTGCTGGTTCTGTGTTGGGCGGGCGGTGGGTGGGGTGTTCGCTTAATGACCACGCTGCCGCGCGAACATCGCCTGTCGTCTTGGTAGTCCGCGCGCCGGCGACTCCCGAAGGCGGGCGCGCGGGGGGTGGGGGGACCTTTTTTATAGGTGCCCGTTTAGAAGTGAACAGATCGTTCAACTCTAGACGGGCACCTACAGAAAGAGACCCCCACCCCCCTGCCCGGAAGCCGACAAGGCGCGGACTACCTCACCGGCAGGCGATGTTCGCGCGGCAGCGTGGTCGTTGACCGAACGCCCCGTCCTGCCAGCAGGGGTGAGGCGGCGGGCCGTCCCCCTTCAGTCGCCCGACGATCCGCCACATCCGAGACGGGCGACATGCCGGGGCAGGCCGGCGAAGCCGGTGCGCGCTACGCACGCCCCCAGCCGCCGGCCGACCCTCGAACAAGCCGCAGTCCTTGCGCCCGTGGGGCACGGTCGCCATCACCCACCACCCCTGGCGGCAACGAACCCCACCTCCCGGAAGCCCCGCCCCCCTTCCCAGCCAGCCTCCTGCCGGTATTCGTTACGCCCGCACCCGGCCGATCGTGCGCCATCTAGGCCCGGCGTCGTGGTCCGCGCCAGAGCCCCAACCCCTCACAGCGAGTCTCGTCGAGGGACGGCGACCAGTCGGGCTGCCCCGCACCGGCCACCGGCCCGCAGACAAACCCCGCACCCAACCACCACCACCCGCACCCACCACCACTCCGCCCCGGTTCGGCTACCCCTCGGAGAGCCGCAGCGCCGTGTCCTCCCCCGGGGCGACCTCCACCGTGCGGTCCGCCAGGACCACGCGGACCGGGGAGGTCTCCCACGGCGGGACGCCGATCCACAGTTGGCCGGGCCGCATCCGCAGCCGCAGGCCGACGCCCCGGTGGCGCAACGAGAAGCCGAATTCCTGGAGTTGCGGCAGCGGCGACGGGTCGAGCCAGAGCGCGCCCTCCTCGGAGCGGAGCCCGGTCAGCCCGCGTTGCACCAGGTCGAGGGTGCCGGCCATCGCGCCCAGGTGGATGCCCTCGGCCGTCGTCCCGCCCTGGATGTCCGCGACGTCGCTGGCCAGCGCCTCCTTGACGAACGACCAGGCGTCCGCGTGCCGGGCCCGCGCGAGCACCCACGCGTGGACCACGCCGCTGAGCGTGGACCCGTGGCTGGTGCGCCGGAGGTAGTAGTCGACGGTGCAGCGCCACTGCTCCTCGGTGAGTTCGTATCCCATCCGGGCGAACTGCTCGGTGAGTTCGCCCGGCGTCAGCAGATAGCCGAGCATCAGCACGTCGGCCTGCTTGGACGCCTGGTAGCGGTTGACCGAGTCGCCCTCTGACTCCAGCAGCCGGTCGAGCCGGCGGATGTCGCCGTAGCGGCGGCGGTAGCCGTCCCAGTCGAGTTCGGCGAGTTCGCCGTAACCGTCGAACTGGCTGACCACGCCCTGGTGGAACGGGACCCGCAGCAGGCGGGAGACCTCGTCCCAGCGCTCCGGCTCGCCCTCCGACAGGCCGACGCGGTCGACGAGTTCGGCGCGGCGGGAGACCGGCATGGTGCGCACCAGCTCGGCGGCGCGGGCCAGGGTCCAGGACGCCATCACGTTGGTGTACGCGTTGTCGTCGAGTCCGGCGCGCTCGGCGTCCGGGTACGCCTCGTGGTATTCGTCGGGCCCGACGACGCCCCGGATGCGGTAGCGGCCCTCGTTCCGGTCGAACTCGGAGATCGCCGCCCAGAAGCGGGCGATCTGGGTGAGCATCTCGGCGCCCCTGGTGTGGGTGAACTCGGTGTCGCCGGTGGCCTGTCCATAGCGCCACACGTTGTAGGCGACGGCCGAGCCCACGTGGTGCTGGAGGCGGGAGTTGTCGGGCAGCCAGCGCCCTGAGCGCGGGTTGAGGTGGACCTCGGGGGTCTCCTCGCCGCCGTCCGAGCCGGACTGCCACGGGTACATGGCGCCCTCCCGGCCGGCCTCGGCCGCCGCCCGCAGCGCGGCGGGCAGCCGGCGGTGGCGGTAGCCCATCAACGCCCGGGACAGCTCGGGGAAGTGCAGGTTGAGGTAGGGCAGCACGAACAGCTCGTCCCAGAAGACATGCCCCCGGTACGCCTCGCCGTGCAGCCCGCGCGCGGGCACGCCGACGTCCAGGTCGGCGCTGTGCGGGGAGAGCGTCTGCAACAGGTGGAACATGTGCACCCGCAGCACATGCCCCGGCTCGCCCGGCACCTGAAGGTCGGCGCGCCGCCACAGCCGCGCCCAGGCGGCGGCGTGGTCGGCCAGCACGCCCTCGAAGTCCGGCGCGGCGCGCACCCGTTCCAGCGCGGCGGGCAGCGGGCCGACGATCGCCTGGTCGCGCGAGGTGTGCAGGGCGACGACCTTCTCGACGGCCAGCGGCTCCTCGGGGGTGAGGGGGAGGATCATTCGCTGGGCGGCGCGGAAGTCGGTCAGCCGGTCGTGGGTGGCCTCGGGCGGGCCCTGCGGGGTGGCGCGGGTGCGGGCGGCGAGCACGATCCGCACGTCGGAGGTGCTGGTGCGGCAGCGCAGCCACACCACGTCGGGCTCCTCGACGCCGGTGCCCATGCGGGTGAGGTGGTGGCTGGCGAGGTCGCGGTAGCGGGCGACGCCGGTGTTGCCGACCAGGCCGTCGATGGCGGACTCGACCTCGATGGAGCCCGACCAGTCCTCGGCGGTGAACTCGGTGCGCAGCGCCGCGAGATGGGGGTCGGCCATGGAGACGAGCCGGGACTGGCGGATGTTGAGGTGCCGGCCGTGGGGGTCGCGGAAGCGCACCTCGCGGTTGAGGACGCCGCGCCTGAGGTCCAGTTCCTGGTGGTAGCGGAGCAGCCCCTCGGGGTGCAGGTCGGGGGTGAACCACTCGCCGGTGGCGCCCTCGTCGGGGTGGATGCGGAAGCGCAGCGGCAGCCAGTTGGGCAGGTTGACGATCTCCTCGTGCGGCAGCCGGCGGCCGGCGAGCGAGGAGGTCAGCCGGTTGTAGAGGCCGGCGGCGTAGGTGCCGGGGTAGTGGGCGGGGCTGGCCTCGGTCTCGGGCGCGGCGCCCCGGGTCGCGAAGTAGCCGTTGCTGAGCGTGCACAGGGCCTCGCGGAGGCGTTCCTCGCGCGGGTCGTAGCCCTCGTAGGTCCACTCCCAGCCGTCGATCTGCCGCTCCCCCTCGGCCCAGGCGTCCCACCGTTCCATCGGCTCGGCGGGGGTCCACTCCGTCGTCGCGCCCGGGGTTCCGCTGGTCGTGCCGGTCATGTCGGTCACCTCCGCACGAGGCGGGCGAGGTCGTCCACGACCAGGTCGGCGCCGTGTTCGCTCAGGTCGTGGGCGGCGTCCTCGGTCTCGGCGCGGTTGACGCCGACGACCAGGCCGAAGCCGCCGCGCGACCCGGCCTCGACGCCGGCGAGCGCGTCCTCGACGACGGCCGCCGTGGACGGCTCGCAGCCGAGCCGGCGCACGCCCTCGAGGAACAGCGCCGGGTCGGGCTTGCCCGGCAGATCGAGCCTGGCCATGTCGTTGCCGTCGACGACGGTGCCCAGCAGGGAGCGGACACCGGCCCTGGCCAGCAGGTCCCTGGCGTGCCGGGAGGAGGAGACGGCGGCGCAGGGCACGCCGGCCTCGTGCAGCTTGTTCAACAGCCGGACGGTGCCGGCGAAGACGTCGACGCCGCGCTCGGAGAGGCGGCGCATGAACGCCTCCTCCTTGCGGGCCGCGACCTGGCAGACGGTCTCGGTGCCCGGGGTGTCCTCGACGTCGCCGACCGGCAGGTCGATGCCCCGGGCGGCGAGGAACGCGGCGGCGCCGTCCAGCCGGGACTTGCCGTCCACGTGGCGGCGGTAGTCCTCGTCGGCGTCGAACGGCGGGTCCACGCCGGGGACCTCGTCGAACGCCTCCTTCCAGGCCGAGGCGTGCACCGAGGCCGAGTCGGTGATCACCCCGTCGGTGTCGAAGATCACCGCGTGGCACTCCCACAGGTCCGGCACGGTCGCAGTCACCGGGCACCACCGCCTCCCTGGTCGGCCACGGACCGGCCGTGGCGTTCCTTCCATGGGAACCCGCCGCCGCCCGCCCCGCAAACCCACCCGAACGGGCACATCCCGCCGGGCCGCGCCGGCTCAGGGCTCAGGGCTCAGGGCTCAGGGCTCAGGGCTCAGGGCTCAGGGCTCAGGGCTCAGGGCTCAGGGCTCAGGGCTCAGGGCTCAGGGCTCAGGCGAGGGTGACCCGCCGGCCCGTGACCCGGTGCGGCGTGAGGCGCACCCACAGGTCGCGTTCGCCGCCGGCCCACGGCTCGCTGGCGTCGGGCTCGCCCTCGGGTCCGGTCAGCCGCTCGGTGAGCGACTGGATCTCGTCGAGGTCGGTGACCGGCCGGGCCGGGCCGACCAGCAGCACGCTCCAGCCGACGCGCTGCGCCTCGTCGAGGTGGTCGACCTCGAAGGCCAGCTCGTCGGCGTCGACCGCGTGGGCGGGGGCGGCGTCGGGCGCGGTGCGGTAGACCAGCGCGCGGCGGTGCGGCGCGCGGTCGTCCAGCGCGTAGTTCACCGGCACGATCGCCGGGCCGCCGTCGGTGGCCACCGCGACCCGGCCGACGCTGTGCTCGGCGAGCAGCTCCCAGCAGGTGTCCTCGTCCAGCGTCCGCAGCCCCTCGCGGTGGCTGACCTCGGGCGGGGCGGTGCCGCTGGGCGGCGGGCCGCCGCTCAGCTCGGCGACGGTGGTGTCCAGGGCGCGGGCGACCCGGGTCAGCGAGGCGTAGCTCGGCGAGGCCGGCCGTTCCTCCAGGTAGCGCAGGTACTCGGGGGCGACCCCGGCCTTCTCGGCGACCGCGCCCCGGTCCAGGCCCAACTGCTCGCGGCGCAGCGCGATCCTGCGCCCGACGTCCGTGCGATGGTTCTCCACCCCTTCACCCTCGCTGGAACGGGCCGGGCGCGCTCGTTGATCATCGCCGCCCACACCCGCGCCGATGTGACGCCGATCACATGGGCGGCCCGGCAACCTTTTCGCACGGAGAAGCGACCATTCCCACGCCAAATCCTGTCTGAACAAGGAGAGTTCTGTGCGTTTCCCCCCACCGGCGCGCGGGCGAGCCCGGCGTTCCCGACATCTGACGCGCGCCGCGCTGGCCAGCCTCCTCGGCCTGGCCTGCGCCCTGCTGCTGTGGCAGCCCACGGCCTCCGCCGCCTATCCGCCGCCCGGGCTGGTCACCGGCGACATCGGCATCCACGACCCCTCGATGGTGCGCACCGACCAGGGCTACGTGGTCTACGGCTCCAACGACCTGCTGGAGGCGCGGATCTCCCCCGACCGGACCGCGTTCACCGACGCCGGCTCGGCGTTCACCGGGCCGCTGGACTGGTGGGGCGAGATCTCCCCGGACCGCAACCCGTGGGCGCCGGACGTCTCCTTCCACAACGGCCGGTACTACCTCTACTACGCGGTCTCCAACTTCGGCCAGAACAACTCCGCCATCGGCCTTGCCACCAGCGACACGGGCCTGCCCGGCAGCTGGACCGACCAGGGCATGGTCCACCGCACCACCGCCGCCAACGACTACAACGCGATCGACCCCAGCCTGCTGGTGGACGACGACGGCCGCTGGTGGCTCTCGTTCGGCTCCTGGTGGACCGGGATCAAGGTCGTCGAGATCGACCCGGCCACCGGCAAGCAGTTCCCGGGCGACACCGCGCTGCACCCGGTGGCCTCCGCCGACGGCGGCATCGAGGGCCCGGCCCTGGTCAAGCACGACGGCTTCTACTACCTCTTCAACTCGTACGGCACCTGCTGCGCCGGCACCGACTCGACCTACCGCATCCGGGTCGGCCGGGCCAGCAGCCCCACCGGTCCGTTCCTCGACGCGAACGGCGTGGACCTGCGGAACGGCGGCGGCACGTTCGTGCTGGAGAGCCACGGCCGCTGGATCGGCCCCGGCGGGCAGAGCGTCCTGAGCGACGTGGACGGCGACCTGCTCGTCTACCACTACTACGACGGCGAGGACAACGGCGCGCCCAAGCTGGGCGTCAACCTCCTGGACTGGAGCAGCGGTTGGCCGGTGGCCTACTGAGGTCCGAAGACCGGAACGCGGCCCCGTCCCCGGCCGGGCGAACCGGCGGGAACGGGGCCGCGCGTCGCGTGCGGCCGGCCCTTCGTGCGGCCGGTCCCTCGTGCAACCGGCCGGGCGTCGGTCAGCCGTCGGAGCCCCGGCTGGAGGAGGCGCGCCGCTTGCCCCCGCCCGGGCGGGTCGCCCGGTAGACGATGAAGCCGACCAGCGCCAGCACCACCACCACGAGCACCACCTTGGAGTAGACGCTGACGAAGTCGGTCACCTCCTCCCAGTTCTCGCCCAAGTGGTAGCCGGCCACCACGAAAATGCTGTTCCAGATGGCGCTGCCCACCGTGGTCAGCAGCAGGAAGGTGCGGACCGGCATCTTCTCCACGCCGGCCGGGATCGAGATCAGACTTCGGAAGATGGGGATCATCCGGCCGAAGAAGACCGCCTTGTTGCCGTGCTTGGCGAACCACGCCTCGGTCTTCTCGATGTCGGCGATCTTCACCAGCGGCAGCTTCTCCGCGATCGCGATCAGCCGCTCCCGCCCCAGGGCCGAGCCCACCCAGTAGAGCGCCAGCGCGCCGACCACCGAGCCGATCGTCGTCCACACCAGCGCGGCCCACAGGTTCATCTCGCCCCGGCTGGCGGTGAAGCCGGCGAGCGGCAGGATGATCTCGCTGGGCAGCGGCGGGAACAGGTTCTCCAGGGCGATGGCCAGCCCGGCGCCCGGGGCCCCCATCGCCTCCATCAGGTCGGTGGCCCACCCGGCGATGCCGCCCGGGTCCTCGGCCGAGGAAGCGAGTTGGTGCGTTGCGGAGGATACGATCACACGGCAGACGCTACAAGTCGCCGGGGCCCCGCCGCCACGCGGTCCGCCCCCGGGCACGCCGTCCGGCCGACCCCACCCCGCCCTGTGGTCGACCGCAGTACCGGCCGCCCCACGCGTCGCCTACCGTTCACCGATGTGCGAGAACAGCTGCGCCGACGGCTCCGTGAGCTGACCGGCATCACCGCCGGGGCCGGCACCGGGCTTCTGCTGCTGCCCGTCGTCCTGCTCGGCTGGGCGGGGCGCGCGATCGATGTCGCGGGGGGCGCCTTCGGCGGCGCGGAGCGCGCGTTGGGCCGTGTGCGCCGGGCGGACGGGCCGCCGTTCGCGCCGCTCGTCGCGCGCGCCACCCGGCTCGAACGCGCCCGGCTGATCCGCTTCCTGGGCGTCGAGATCGCCGAGACCTGGCCGGCGCACCGCGCGCTGCCCTATCTCACCTGCCGCCTCGCGCTGGCCGCGCTCGGCGCGCTGGTGCTGGCCTCGCTGCTGGTCAGCGTCGTCTACGGCTCGCTGCTCGTGTGGGCGTGGCTGGTGTTCTCGCCGACCGTGACCGTGCCCTCCGGCATCGGCGGCGCGTTCCTGCTCTTCCTCACCGTCCAGGGCATGTCCGGGCTGATCACCCTGGAGGCCCGGCTGGCCCACCACTTCCTCGGGCCCAGCGAACGGGAGACCCTGCGCCGCCGGATCGCCGAACTCGCCGACAGCCGCGCGGGCGTCGTCGAGGCCATCACCGAGGAGCGGCGCCGCATCGAACGCGACCTCCACGACGGGGTGCAGCAGCGGCTCGTCGCCCTCGGCCTGTCCATCAGCCGCGCCCAGCGCTCCCCCGAGCGCGCCGGCGAACTCCTCGGCCAGGCGCGGCGGGAGGCCGCCCTCGCGCTGACCGAGCTGCGCGAGGTCGCCTGGCGGATCTACCCGACGGTGCTCGACGAGGCCGGCCTGGCCGCCGCGTTGGAGACCCTCGCCGAGCGCTGCCCGCTGCCGGTCCTGCTGCGCGCCGAGCTGGCGGACGAGCCGCCCAGGCCGGTGGCGACCGCCGCGTACTTCGTGGTGTGCGAGGCGGTCACCAACGCGGTCAAGCACGCCGACGCCCGGGAGATCGCCGTCACCGTCACCGGCCGCCCCGGGCCGGCCCTGGCGCTGCGGGTCGCCGACGACGGGCGCGGCGGCGCCGACCCGGCCGGCGGCGGGCTGTTGGGCCTGGCCCGCCGGGTCGCCGCCCTCGACGGGCACCTCGCCGTCCACAGCCCGCCCGGCGGGCCCACCGTCATCACAGCGGAGCTGCCATGCGCCTGATCCTCGCCGACGACTCGACCCTGCTGCGCGAGGGCCTCGCCCGGCTCCTCGCGGACGAGGGCCACCGGGTGCTGGCCGCCGTCGGCGACGCCGAGGCCCTGCTGGCCGCCGTCGCCGACGAACCCCCGGACGTCGCCGTGATCGACGTGCGGATGCCGCCCCACCACCGCGACGAGGGCCTGCGCGCCGCGCTCACCATCCGCGAACGCTGGCCGGCGGTCGGCGTGCTGGTCCTCTCCCAGTACGTCGAACGCCGTTACGCCACCGAGCTGTTGACCGGCTCGCCGGAGGGCGTCGGCTATCTGCTGAAGGACCGGGTGGTGGAGATCGAGGAGTTCCTCGACGCGCTGGAGCGGGTGGCCGCCGGCCGCACCGCGTTCGACCCCGAGGTCGTCCGCCAGCTCCTCGCCCGGGGCGGCCACGAACGGGCCCTGGACGCGCTGACCGCGCGCGAGCGGGAGGTGCTGACGGAGATGGCCCAGGGCCACACCAACGCGGCCATCGCCACCCGCCTGTTCATCTCGCGCAGCGCGGTCGAGAAGCATGTCAACGCGATCTTCACCAAGCTGGACCTGACGGCCCTGGCCGCCACCACCCACAGCCGCCGCGTCCTCGCGGTGCTGCGCTACCTCGGCGCATAGCCGCGCGCCGCGTGCGCGGCGCGCGGCGGGAGGGGGTTGGGGCCGGGCGGCCCCCCCTCGCGCTCAAGTCCCCCTCGCACGGGGGCAGTTGACGGGGAACGGGGTGTTGACGCGAGCATGTCTACGCGGGGAGAGTGCGGGAACCAACCGGGCCGGCGCCCACCCGTAGCCGGCTCCGCCCGTGACGCCGCGAAGGAGACACCGCCATGTGCGTCAGCTGCTCGGCGCCCGAACCCCACCCCGCCACCGAACCGGCCGAAGGCCGCCCGTCCCGCAGGCGACTCCTGCTCGGGGCCGGCCTCGGCCTCGCCCTCGCCGGGCTGCACGGCACGGCCCGCGCCGCCGATGGCACCGCCGGCACCGCCAACGGCCCGGCGCCCGCCGCGCTCAACGGCGCCTGGTGCGTTCCCGCCCAGGGCTCGTTCCCCTCCGGCGGCCACTTCGGCGCCCCGCGCGGCAGCGCCCGGCACGCCGGCCAGGACATCTCGAACCCCGTCGGCACCGCCGTCTACGCGGCGGCCGCCGGCACCGTCATCCGCCGGGGCTCCGCCGTGCTGCCCGGCCGCACCGGCAACGGCATCGTGCTCCAGCACTCCGGCGGCCTGTTCACCTACTACGGCCACCTCAACGCGTTCCGGGTCTCCCTCAACCAGAGCGTCTCCGCCGGCCAACGCATCGGCGACATGGGCGCCACCGGCAATGTCACCGGCCCACACCTGCACTTCGAGACCCACTCCGGCAGCCTGGGCGCTGCCGTCGACCCGGTGCCGTTCCTGAACGCCAGGGGCAGCGACCTCAGGGGCGGCTGGTCCCGGATCAACCCCGGCGCCGCCGGCCAACGGGTGCGCGCCATCCAGCACCTGCTCAACCAGCGCGGCGCCGGCCTCGTCGTGGACGGCGCGTTCGGCTCCGTCACGGCGGCCGCCGTGCGTTCCTTCCAGTCCTCCGCCGGGCTGGTCGCCGACGGGCAGGTGGGTCCCGCGACCTGGCCCGTGCTGGCCCCCTCGCTGCGGCGCGGCGCCGGCGGCCACGCCGTGCGCGGCCTCCAGACCGCGCTCAACAAGCGCAGCGCCGGCCTGGTCGTGGACGGCGACTTCGGCGCGGTGACGGACACCGCAGTGCGCGGCTTCCAGAGCGTCAACCGCCTCGTCGCGGACGGCGTGGCCGGCCCGGTCACCTGGCGCGCGCTCGTCAACTGACCGGCCCACGGGGCGGCGGCGCGCCGTCGCCGCCGCCACCGTGACCGCCGGTGGGGCAGGGCAGTTCGGGCGCGGCGCGGTTGGGGGCGCAGGTGACCAGGGCGACGGAGTGGAAGAGGGTGCCCCGCAGATAGTGCCCGAGGGACACGTCCCCGCCCCGCGCCAGCCGCTCGACCGCCGCGTCCACCAGGCCGGCCAGCCGGCCCGCCGACCGGTCCGCCTCGCCCGCGAAACGCGGCGCGACCTCCGCCAGGCGTTCCCCCAACCACCGGCCGGCGTCCCGGGGTTGCGCCCAGGTGCCGCGCACCAGCGCCGGCGGCTTCAGCAGCCAGTGCGAGGTCTGGAGCGGCGGCACCTCCGACGTCGGGTACGCCGCGACGGCCTCCCGATGCCGCTCCCGCACCTCCGCGTCGCACCCGGCCGCCGGCGCCTGCGGCGCGGGCCGCCGAACGCTCTCCCGGTCGAAGGTCCTCTTCTCTCCGAGCCACAGATACCCGTGGTGGTGCACAGCTCTCCGATGCGAGGGGTCGGTTGGACGGTAGAAGGGGCGGTCCTGCCCGGCACCGGGCGGGACCGCCCGCAGGGCTGACGCCCGCGATCAGGCGAGCAGGTCGAACCGCGCCGGGTCGATGCCGGCCGCGTTCAACTCCCCGGTGGTGAACCGCAACGGCTCAGCGTCCGGGCGCTTGCTGTCACCCAGGGCCCACGCGTCCGGCCCGATCCTCGCCAGGGTCACGCACGCCTCCCCGTCGGGATGCGTGTTGCCACCGCACGCCCTCGCGAATTCCGGTTCCCCGATGGGGATTTCATAGAGATCAGTCATGTCCGCGCCTTTCTGGTCCGAACAACGCGAGACCATGATGACCCCGTGAGTACCCGTCTCCTAGCCGGTTTCCTGTTCGCGCAAATACGCGTCCCTGATGCCGGTGACAAGCGTCCGCATCTCGTCACCGTGCACGGCGACCTCGCTGAACCGGTCGAACTTGTCCACATACAGGGCGATGTCCCGGGGGTCCGTCACCACGAGCTCCGCGTGCTCGGTCTCGACGGTGACCATGCGGTCGTCCTTGAGGACGAAGGAGTGCCCAGGGAAGTCGTTCTGTCGCGCGCTGAAGGGGACCACACCGATATCGACGTTGGGCAGCCTGGAGAGGGACACCAGACGGTCCAACTGCCCGACCATCATCAGAGGAGAAACGATCCGCCAGCGAAGAACGGACTCGGTGATGAGAAAGCGAAACCGCTTGCCCTCGGCATAGAGGACACGCTGCCGCGTCAGCCGAGCGCCGATGGTGCGTTCCAACTGCTCCTGGGACAGAGGCGTTCCAGCGAAGATCGCCCGTACATATTCGGGGGTCTGGAGGAGGCCGGGAATCACCGAGGGCTGGAACAGACGCAGCAGACTCATGCTCGACTCAAGCGCCTGGATCTGCTGCTGCTTACGGCTGTAGCCGAGTCGGCCGACAAGGCGCCAGGCCGTCACCTCCGTCGCGGCCTCCCGGGCGGCCGCCATGTACTCGGCCTTGACCTCGGCGGACACGCCCAGGGCCGTGAGGATGCAGTCAACATCCGTGACGCTCGGAGCCGTGTGCCCGTTCTCGATCTTGGACAGCTTGGAGCGCGACATGACGGCGCTGCGGGCGACCGCCTTGGCCTCCAGGCCGGAGGTCTCCCGCAGTTCCCGCAGCGCCGCCCCGAGTCCCGTTCTGTTCACGCGCCGTACTGGGCCCACCATTCGGCGAACGGCACGGCCCGCGCCAACGCCTCGTCCCGGTAGGCGAGGAAGCGGGGAAGCTGGTCCTCGGCGGGGAACTCGGCGCCGAGGAACGCGCCCTCGTCGTCGTACCGCATGGCCCCGACGACGCGCTCGTCGAAGAGCCAGAAGTCCGGGGCATCCGGGATCGGATTCTCCTGGTCGGTGGTGTCGAGGATGAAGAACTCCTCCCCCGCCCTCATGTTGCGCAGATAGCCCCAACCGAGTTCGAACCGCAGGTAGTCGGTCAGGGGGCGAGAGAGGATGTGGACGCGGTACATGCGCTTTCCCGCCTGGACGGCGCCTCCGATCGTCCGCGTCCAATCGGCGTCCCGAAACGACTCTGGCTGCGGCTTACCCGCAAGAAACGCCTGGTAGGCCGCCGAGTCACCGGACTTGCCGTATTCGTCCAGGGTCTCCAGCCGGAACGCCTCCCGCTCGAAGTCGTCGAACCATTCCCCGAGTGACTTAGACGAGGTTGTCACGAACTGCCTTTCGAATGAGGTCCGCCGGAATCTCCACCAGGGTTTCATGTCCGGGAACGCGCAGCCGGTGTCCCTCCACCCTGCGGCCCTGCACGACCAACGTCCCGCGATCCGTCGCGTAGATCGTCGGACAGTCTCCCTTTGTGCACTCCCCCACCAAGCGGGTCAGCTTCACGCCCCCACCCTTTCCCTTGTACGTTGCCAGATCCGATCCTGCCGTTGCTCACCCTGCGGAGCAAGTCCATCCCGTTTCCGTTACTGGAAACCGCGTGGGAGGGCTCCGCGCGGAACGGGGTCACGCTCCGGCGTGGAGGTGGGCGGCCCAGAGGGTGGGGAGGTTGGGGTAGGCGTCCCGCAGGGTGCGGATCGTGGCGTGCAGGGCGGCGGGGGCGTGGGCCGGGGTGGTGGCGAGGCGGGCGTAGAACGACTCGGCGATGTCGAGGGCGATGCGGTCGTCGACCTCCCAGAGGGTGCCGATGACGCGGGGAAAGCCGGCGAGTTGGAACGCCGAGGTGAGGTGCAGCGACTCGTCGGCCAGCCCGTTGGTCGCGCCGGCGGCGGTGTGGCAGGCCGAGAGGTAGGCGAGTTCCGCGCGTTCCAGCCGGGCGGTCGCGAGGGTTCCGACGGTGAACGGGCGCTCGGCGTGGTCGGCGAGCAGCAGCCGGCCGCGCGCCGGGTCGGTGTCCTGGCCCTCGGCGTGGCAGGCGAAGTGGGCGAGGGAGCGGTCGGCGAGTGCGGCGAGGACGCGGTCGGCGGTCGGGGCCCCGGCCGCGTTCGGGTGCCCGTCCTGGGTGGTCAACAACACGGTTTCGGCGGCCTGTTGGGCCACGAGGTCGGCCTCGGCCGCCGCGTGGCGGAGGCGGCCGCCGCCGGGCAGGCCCGGCGTGGTGGGCATGGCGATGACCAGGCCGCGGGCGGGTTCGGCCGGCCGTTCGGCCAGCCGCGCCAGGTGTTCGCGGGCGCGGCGCAGCGCCCGCACGGACGGAACGGTGGAGGGGATCGCGCGGTCCATGACGGTGCGCCGGTTCGGCGCTTCGGCGGGGTCGCTGTGGTGCCCGGCGGCGTGCAGCGGCAGCAGGCCCACCAGCCCGCCCGGCACCCACCACACGCGCGGCCAGGAGCCGTCGGCCCCGGGCCCGGCGATCCCGAGGGCGTCGAGCACGGGCCCGGCCGCCGCGTCCCACAGCCACTCCAGGACGGCGTTGACCGTCGCCTGCCCCCGCAGCCGCTGGGCGCGCAGCCGGCCGGAACGGGCCAGCCGCAGCGCGTGGCGCAGCGCGTCCACCCGGCGCGCGGTCAACGGGGCGGTCAGCGCGGGGAGTTCCAGCGCGCGCACCCCTTCGGGGGTGAGCAGCAGCGCGTGCCCGGCACGTTCCCCGCAGGTCAGGACGACGATGGGCCCCTCGTGGGCCTGCCCGCGCAACTCCTCGACGGTGGGCGGCCGTCCGAACGCCTCGAAGCCGGGCCGGGCGCGGATCTCGGCCAGCACCCGCGCCACCTCGCGCGCCGGCCGCGCCCGGTCGGCGCCCGCCGGCAGCGCGTCGGTGTCGGCCGCGTCGGTGTCGGCCCGGTCCAGCCAGTCGCGCCAGGTGACGAACCGCTCCGCCAACTCCGGGTGGTGAACTCGTAGTTCGGCGAGGTCGTCGCGGGTCTCCAGGGCCTGGCCGAGCAGCACGGCCCGACCGGCCTCCAGCAGGCGCAGCGCCCGTTCGGCGCGGGCGGGCGGGGCGTGGCGCGGGTCGGCGAGCGCCAGCTCGGCGGCGCGGCTGGCCAGGCCCGGGTAGCGGCCGAGCGCGCTCCGCTGCTCGGCCGGGCGCAGCCGGCGCGGGCTGACCAGGGGCAGCAGCGACACGGCCGCCTCCGCCGCGTCGGCGGCCCGCCCGATCTCCCCTTCCTCCTCGTGGAGGTGGGAGAGGCGCGCGGCGGCCTCGACGCGCAGCCCGGCGGGCGCGCTCGCCATGGCGTGCGCCTCCTGCCACGCGCTCGCGCCCTCGGCCGCGTCGGCCGCCGCGCGGGCCTCGTCCGGCCCGCCGAGCCGGTGGCGGGCGCGCAGCGCGAGGCCGTGGTGCAGCAGGTGGCTCGCGCGGGCCGGCCCTGGCTCCGGGGTGGCGGCCAGCGCCGCGCGGCCGGCGTCGATCGCGTCATCCAGGTCGGCGGGGTCGCCCCGTTCCTCGAAGCGGGTGTGCCGGGCGATGCCGAGCGTGGCGAACGCGTGGGCGAACGCCCGGTCGTCGCCGGCCCGTTCGACCGCGCCCGCCAACCAGCCGATGGCGGCGTCGAGATCGGCCGGGTCGCCCCGGTGGCCGTGGCGGGTCAGCAGCGCGTTGGCCAGCCCGACCAGCCGGGCGGGCTGGCGTTCCCCGCCGAGCGCGGCCGCCTCGGCCCAGGCGTCGACGGCCGCGTCGAGGTCGGCCGGGTCGCCCGCCGCCAGGAAGCGGCGGCGGAGCGCGCCGCCGAGGTTGGCCAGGGTCGCCGCCGTCTGACGGGCGTCGGCGTCGGCCCCGGCCGCCTCGGAGAGGAGCGTGACGGCCTCGGAGAGATCGTCGGCCGCGCCGAAGTGCCCGCTGCGGTCGAGCAGGGCGGCGCCCAGGGTGCTCAGGACCGCCGACCGGTGGGGCGCGTCCCGGGGCGTGTCGGCCACGGCGTCGCGGCCGAGTTCGACGGCGGCCTCGATGTCGGGCCAGTCGCCGAGGAGTTGGAAGCGTTCCCGCAGCACGGCGGCCAGGGTGGAGAGGCGGGCGGCGCGGGCGGGGTGCTCGGGCGGGGTGGCCGCGATGACGCGCAGCCAGAGCGCGACGGCGGCGTGCGCCAGGACGGGCTCGGGCTCGGCCGCCAACTCCTCGGCGAGGCGGACGGCCCGGGGAGCGGCGGCGTCCACCACGGCGGCGACCAGCTCCGCCGGCATCCCATAGGTCCCGTTCGCGGCGTCCGGCTCCCCCTCGACGTACCGGAAGTAGGTCGCGAACGCGGCCAGCGCGGCCTCGGCCTCGGGCGGCGCCTGCTCGCTGGGCAGCGCCAGGGTGCGGGCCCAGTGGAACCAGCCGAGGACGAAATGGCCGAGCCCGTCGTCCGCGTCCAGCACGTCGGCCAGTCGGCGCGCCTCCGCCACCGCCTCGGGCTCCAGCACCGGGGTGAAGTCCTCGCCCGCGATCCGCGACAGCCGCGCGTCGAGCGCCGCCAGCAGTTGGTCCCGCATTCGACCCGCCCCTCGGCCGGACCACCCGGCCACGGCGCAAGGATGCCACCATGCCGGGAGCGCGGAGGGGCCGCCGGGTCGGTGACGCCGCCCCAACCCGCAGCCGCCCGGCCTTACTTGAGCGACGTCTCGAGCGCGGCATACCGTCGGGACGGTGGAAGCGAGGCACCGGCCCGCCGCGCGGGTGGTCTGAGGGTCGCGGCGGCGTGCGCGCTGCGGGGCGCGTGCGGCGCCGGGGCCCTGGGGGCCCCGAGCGCCGGGGCCTTCGGGTGCGGGCCGGTGGCCGGTGCGGGGCAGCCCGACTGGTCGTTTGTTGGTCGACGAGACTCGTTGCGGGGGTGGAAGGTTCTGGCGCGGGCTACTACGCCGGGCCTAGATGGCTCACGATCGGCCGGGTGCGGGCGTAACGAATGCCGGCAAGGGGCTGGCTGGGAGGGGGGGCGCGGCTTCCGGGAGGTGGAGTTCGTTGCCGAACGGGGGTCAGCTCTGGCGGTGCGTGCCCTCCGGGCGCGGGGACCGCGCCGAGTTCGGGGGCCGGCCGGCGGCTGGGGGCGTGCGTAGCGCGCACCGGCTTCGCCGGCCTGCCCCGGCATGTCGCCCGTCTCGGACATGACCGATCATCGGGCGACTCAAGAGGCCCGTACCGGTCGTCGTTTCGAAGTGCGGCGCTTCGTCGAGTTCGGTCAACGACCACGCTGCCGCGCGAACATCGCCTGCCGTCTTGGTAGTCCGCGCGCCGCCGACTCCCGAAGGCGGGCGCGCCGGGGGGTGGGGGACCTTTTTTCTAGGTGCCCGTTTAGAAGTGAACAGATCGTTCAACTCTAGACGGGCACCTACAGAAAGAGACCCCCACCCCCCTGCCCGGAAGCCGACAAGGCGCGGACTACCCCACCGGCAGGCGATGTTCGCGCGGCAGCGTAGTCGTTAACCGGCGCCCCGTCCTGCCGGCGGAGTGGAGCGGAGAGGGCCGCCCCCCTTCAGTCGCCCGACGATCGGTCACATCCGAGACGGGCGACATGCCGGGGCAGGCCGGCGAAGCCGGTGCGCGCCACGCACGCCCCCAGCCGCCGGCCGACCCCCGAACAAGGCGCGGTCCCCGCGCCCGGAGGGCACGCACCGCCAGAGCTGACCCCCGTTCGGCAACGAACTCCACCTCCCGGAAGCCGCGCCCCCCCTTCCCAGCCAGCCTCCTGCCGGTATTCGTTACGCCCGCACCCGGCCGGTCGTGCGCCATCTAGGCCCAATACCGGTGTCTTTGGGGTGGGTTGGTCGTTGGGTGGGGTGTGCCTCGTCCTGGTCAGTTGAAGCAGCGGGTGTCTGGTGGTCGGTTTTCGGATCGGATTGCGTTGGGTGTGTTGACGCGTGCGTTTCCGCCGGAGTTGGTGGATGAGGTGGTGGCGGAGTGTGGGCGGGTGGAGCAGCGTCATCGGTTGTTGCCGGCGCGGGTGGTGATGTATCTCGTGTTGGCGATGTGTTTGTTTTTCGGGCAGGGCTATGAGGAGGTCGCGCGTTTGCTCACGCAGGGGTTGGAGCGTGAGGGGCGGTGGAAACGGGGGTGGCGGGTGCCGTCGTCCCCGGCGATCGGACGGGCGAGGTTGCGGTTGGGGGTGGAGCCGTTGCGTGTGTTGTTCGGGCGGGTGTGCCGGCCGGTGGCTGGTCGGGACACGGTGGGAGCGTGGTATCGGTCCTGGCGGGTGGTGGCGGTGGACGGCACGACGTTCGATGTGCCGGACACGCAGGCCAACGTGGGATTCTTCGGCCGTCCTGGGACGGGACGTGGACAGGGCCAGGGCGCGTATCCGCAGGTGCGGGTAGCGGCGTTGGTCGAGTGCGGCACACACGCTGTCTTCGCCGCTGACACCGCACCGCTCTCGGTGGGGGAGACCGCACTGGCTCGGCGGCTGTTCCCCGCGTTGACGCCGGGGATGCTGTTGCTGGCCGACCGCGGGTTTCGCGGTGTCGATCTGTGGCGGGCCGCCCGCGCCAGCGGCGCGGACCTGTTGTGGCGGGTGACCAGTGACGTCGTGTTGCCGGTGGTACGGGAGATGGATGACGGCTCCTATCTCTCCCACACCGTCGCCGCACGGGACTACCACCGCCGCGCCGACCTTCAACCGGTCCGCGTGATCGAGTACACCCTCCAACCAGGCGAAGACGCCGTCGTCTACCGGCTGATCACCAGCCTTCTCGACCCCCGAACAGCACCCGCCACGAAAGCTGGCAGCCCTCTACGCCCAGCGCTGGGAGATCGAGACCACCCTGGACGAGATCAAGACCCACCAAGGCGGTCCCGGCCTCGTCCTACGCTCCCGCCACCCCATCGGAGTGGAACAGGAAGTCTTCGCCTTCCTCCTGGTCCACCACGCGCTACGCGACCTGATCCACCAGGCCGCCCAACACGGCCGGCACGATCCGGACCGGATCTCCTTCACCCGCACCCTGCGCGTCGTCCGCCGCCACGTCACCGGCCAGGCGGCGTTTTCCCCCCTCACGCCTCACCCGCCGCCTTCATGACGCCATCACCGAGATCCTCCAACGACTCCTCCCACCACGACGCCCACGCGCCAACCCCCGCGTCATCAAACGCAAGATGACCAGCTGGAAACTCAAACACCCCCACCACCACAACCCACCCCCACCACCCCACCCCACCCCCGTCCTCACCACCCCAACCAGAACCACACCCACACCACGCAAACCAACCTAAAACACCGGTATTGCATCTAGGCCCGGCGTCGTGGTCCGCGCCAGAGCCTCCACCCCTGTGGGTGCGTCTCGTCGAGGGACGGCGACCAGTCGGGCTGCCCCGCACCGGCCACCGGACCGCAGACAAACCCCGCACCCACCCGCCACCCGCAACCACCCGCACCACCCCTACTCCTCCGTCACGGCCACGCCCGCCTCGCCGAGCAACGTCAACACGGTGTCCAAGAAGCCCCGTTGCGGGTCGCCCGGGGTCGGGCGTGGCCCCAGGTGGGCGCGGGCGACGGCCGCATGGTGCCAGCGCAGGCGAAACGGTGGGCGCGGGCCGAAGCCGCCGGCCAGGCAGTCGTGCAGGGCGTCGAGGTTCGCGCCGTAGTAGCCCGCCGGCCCGTTGAGCGCCTCGCCCAACGCGCAGTACAGCGCCGGCGGGTCGGTGAGGGCGCGGCCGTCGAGGTCGTAAGCGCCGCCGGTGCGCTCGGCCGGGCGCCCCCGGGGCGCGGCGGCGGCGTGCAGCCGGGCCGCCTCCAGCCAGGCGGCGCGGTGTTCGGGCCCGCCCGCCGCCCAGGCGCGCGCCGGGGGCGGGAACGCGCGGGCCCACGCCTCCCACACCGCGCCGGCCGCCGGGTGCGGGTAGCGGTGGAACGCGCAACGCAGCCGCAGATCACGGCCGTTGACCCGGCCGGCGGCCGCCGCCGCGCGGAGCGGATAGGCGCCCAGCACGGTGCCCCGGTCGTCGAGCAGCGCGAGTTCGGCGTCCTCGACGTCGGGGAGCCGGCCGCCCGGCGGAACGAGCGGGGCCCGAACGTCGCGCAGCAGGATCTCCCGGGGTCCGCCCGAGGCCCTGGCCGGCACGAAGAGGCCGTCGACCGCGCGGGCCTCGACGAGCACCGCGCGGGTCCCGCGCTCCCTCAGCTGACAACGCACCACGCACACGCCCCCATTCTGCTTCCCGTCCGGCGCCAGCGCGCGGACCGGGGCGCGCGGGAAATGGCGGGAGCCGGGTCGTTATCGGCCGAACCGCGTCGCGGGGAAAGGATGCTCCCGACCGGCCCCGGCCGGCGCCCTCATTCCGCCGGTTCGGCCCGGGGACACCGGGCTTCGGAGGCATGATCACGTTAACCTGATCATGCCGCCAGAAATACCGTCACACACCCCGGCCCACAAGGGTCATCTCGGCCATATCCGGGCCCTGTTCCAGATCTCAGATAGTGGACGAGGTTGAACGCCTCGGGGTCCGGATGCTTGGATGACGAGTCGCCAGCTTCGCGCCTTTGTTGGCCACGCATCCGGGGGGGTTGCGCATGGGTATTCGCCACGTTGTGTTGTTCAAATTCCGGGACGGCGTCGACTGGTCGGACCCCAGAGCGAAGGAAGCCGAGGCCGCCACGCGGGAGCATCCTCGTCATATCCCCGAGATAGTCGACTGGCAGTGCGGCAGGAACGTGACGGAGCGGTCCATCGCGCATGATTTCGCGCTCGTGGGCGACTTCGCGGACCGCGAGGCCGTCGCCCGTTACCTCGTGCACCCGGACCACCTGCGGGGCGTCGCCCTGTGGCGGGCCATCGCCGACTGGTCGGTGGTGGACTTCGAGGTGAACGATCCGGTCCGAGACGAACGGCCGGGTGCGGACGGGTGATCCGGAATTTGCCGAACGCACGCTGTCGTGCCAGCGTGGCCTGACGTCCGAAGAGGTTGACGGGAGATTCGTCCATGGGCAGAAGTGCGGTGTTATCAGCGAGATCCACCTCCCGGTCCGGTACGCCGTGGGCCGCGTTCCTCGCCATTGTCGCGGCGGCGCTGATCTGGAGCACTTCTTTCGCCGTGACCAAGGTCGTTCTGGAGAATGTTCCTCCGATGACCATCGGCGCCATTCGATTTACTGCGGCGGCATTGATTCTGGCGTTTCTTGTTCGTTTGCAGAAGGGTTGGCAACCGGTCGACCGCAGGGCCGCGTTGACCATGGGCGGCGCCGGGCTGCTGGGCATCACCGCCTACTTCGGGCTGGAGAACATCGGCGTCGACCTGGCCACGGCCGCCGACGCGGCGGTCATCGTGGCCGCGTTCCCGATGATCACCGTGATCCTGGAGGTCGCCGTCAACCGCGAGTGGCCCACGCTCCCCCGGGTCGCCGGCATGGTGCTGGCGATGGCCGGGGTCTGGCTGATCGTCCAGCAGAGCGCGAGCGAGGGCGGCACCAACCGGCTGCTCGGCGACATCCTGCTGCTGGTCGCCGGCGTGGCCTGGGCCGCCTACAACGTGGTCGCCCGCCGCACCAGCGGCGGGCACTCGCCGCTGACCGTCACTTACTACCAGACGGTGGCCGGAGCCCTGGGCTTCGTGCTGCTCAGCACCGTCGAGGTCGGCGAGTGGAGCGCGCCGGACCCGGCCGACTGGGGAATGCTCGCCTTCCTCGCCGGCGCCTGCTCCATCGCCGCATTCGTCCTCTACAACTACGGCCTGCGGGACGTCACGTCGAGCACCGCCGTCAACATCCTCAACCTCGTCCCGGTGTTCGGCCTGGTCTCCGCCGTGGTGGTCACCGGGGAGAGCGTCGGGCTGACCGAGGCCGTCGGCTGCCTGGTCGTCATCGCCGGCGTCGTGCTCGGCGCCGGCGGCCGGTCACGCCCCGCACGCCGGGCGGCCGAGGCCGCCGGCCCCGCCGAAGGCCGGCGGGACCCCGACCATCTGACCGCGAAGAACCCCGAGTTGGAAACGAAATGAGCCACGACATCAAGAACAGCAAGTGTGTGATCGTCGTCAACGGCGAGCTGCCGCTTGGCCTGACGGTGAACGCGGCCTCCGTGGTGTCGCTGACGCTCGGGCGCAGCGTCCCCGAGCTGATCGGCGAGGACGTCAAGGACGCCGAGGGCGGCGTGCACCTGGGCATCACGCTGATCCCGGTGCCGATCCTCAAGTCGACCGCCGAGCGGATCGCGGAGATCCACCAACTGGCCACCGTCGACCCCGAGGTCACCGTGGTCGGCTTCAGCGACCTGGCGCAGTCCTGCCGCACCTACGAGGAGTACATCGAACGGATGACAGGCGCCCAGCCGGCGGAGCTGGCCTACTCCTCGGTCGGCCTCTTCGGGCCGCGCAAGCAACTCAACAAGTGGACCGGCAGCCTGGCCCTGCTGCGCTGACCGACCCCGAGCGACCACCCGAGCGACCACCCGGAAACCGACTCCTACAAGCCGAACTAGCCAAACTAGCCGAACAGAAGCGGGTGCCCGCGGCTCCTACCCCGCAGGCACCCAAGCCCCGTAGCCACCGTTGAACTCACAGGCTGGGACCGTGTTCACTATATTCGACGACCGTCTTGACGCCTTCGCGCGTCGCACCCTCGACGACCACCGCCGCTTCGACGCGGGCGCGTGGCGACCGGAGGAGATCGAGGCGCACCAGCTGGGTGCGCTGCGCGAGACCCTCCGCTATGTCGCCGCCCGTTCCCCCTTCTACGGCGAACTCCTCGGCCACCTCGACGAGTCCGCCATCGCCGACCTGACCTTCGACTCCTTCGCCGAGCTGCCGTTCACCACCAAGGACGACCTGCGCGGCCGGCTGCTGGACATGCTGTCCCGGCCGGTGCACGAGGGGTGGATCTTCTACGAGACGACCGGCACCACAGGACGCGCCACCCCCTGCCCCCGGGACAACGTCGACTCCCTCGTCAACAACACGGCGCTGTCCGTCTGTTACCGGCACGTCTTCGAGGCGCACGGCGACCAGCATGTGATCGCCGTGATGGGGCCGAACGAACTCCACTCGACGGGCGACACGTTCGGCGACGTCTGCCGCAACCTGGGCGCAGCGCACGCCAAGATGTGGCCGCACTCGCCCGTCGTCGGCTTCCCGCGCGCGCTGGAGGTCATCCGGGAGATAGCGGTGACGGGCGTGTTCTGCACGCCGAATGTCGCCATGTCGATGGCCAAGGAGGCGCTGCGCGCCGGCCTGGAGCCGCGCGAACTCGGCATCCGCTTCCTCATGTTCACCGGCGAGCTGGCGACGCCGGGGCTGCTGCGGAACATCGGCGAGCTGTGGGGCGCCACCGCCTACAACTGCCTCTACGCCTCCCAGGAGGCGTCCATCCTGGGCGCGGTGCACGGCGACGGCCGGCTCCGCACCGTGCCGCTCAACGTGTACTACGAGCTGATCGACCCGGAGACCGGCCGGCCCGTTCCCCGGGGCGAGGGGCCGCGCCAGGGCGAACTTGTCGTCACCCACCTCTACCAGGGCAGCAAGCCCCTGGTCCGCTACCGCACCGGCGACCTGGTGCGGCTGACCCCGGCCGCCGCCACGGCCGACGGCGGCTACCCGTCCGAGGTACTGCTCCCGCTCGGCCGGGTCCGGGACCTGATCGACCTCAACGGGCACGGGGTGACCGCCTACGAGCTGGAGTCCACCATCCTGGACCGGCTCGCCGGCGCCATGGACTACCAGCTGGTCATCGACCGGGAGGACGGGACGGACACGCTGACCGTCGAGGTCGAGACCAGGGAGGGCCGGCCGCTGCCGCCCGACCACGTGACGGACCTGGTGCGGGCCGCGCGGGACGCCTGGGGCTGCCCGTTGACCGTCGCCTACGGCCGGCTGGGCGGGGTCACCACCACGGGCGCGATGGTCAGTTGGAAGGCCGCCCGGGTCCACGACCGGCGCCGGGCGCCGGACGCCGAGCGGCAGGTGGCGCTCGCCATGGCCGGCCAGCGGGAGGCCAGGTGAACGCCGCACCGGCGGGCGCCGCGCCGCGCGACCGTTGGGTGTTCCACCAGGGCGCGTTCGTGCGCGCCGGGGAGGTGGCGCTCGGCCCCGGCACCCAGGGACTCCACTACGGAACGGGCGTCTTCGAGGGCATCCGCTCCTTCGCCTCGGCGGCCGGCGGCGGCGAGGCGCTGATCTTCCAGGCGCGGGAGCACTTCGAGCGGCTGCGCGCCTCCTGCCGGCTGCTCCGACTCGACCTGCCGCATGGGGTTGACGAACTGGTCGACATCGCGCGGGAGTTGCTCCGCCGCAACGACCTGTTCGGCGACTCCTACCTGCGGCCCGTGGTGCACAAGCTGGCCCTGGAGCCCGGCACCCCGTTCGGGGTCAGGCTGCGCGGGGTGTCCACGGCGGTGACCGTGCTGGCGCTGCCGATGGGCGACTACGCCAACCCGGACGGCATCCGGTGCGGCGTCAGCTCCTGGCGCCGGGTGCCGGACTCCGCCCTGCCGGCCCGGGCGAAGATCACCGGCGGCTATGCCAACAACGCGCTGGCCGTGGACGAGGCCACGGCCGCCGGCTACGACGACGCGATCCTGCTCAACCAGCGCGGCACGGTCGCGGAGGCCAGCACGGCCAACGTGTTCGTCGTCCACGCCGGGCAGGTCGCCACGCCGGGACCCGACTCCGACATCCTGCCCGGGCTCACCCGCGCCGCCGTCACGCGCCTCCTCGCCGACGAGGCGGGCGTCGCGGTCGTCGAGCGCGACGTGCTGCGCTCCGAACTCCTGACCGCCGACGAGGTGTTCCTGACCGGCACCGGCTGCGGAATCGTTCCCGTGGTCGAGATCGACGGCCGCCCGATCGGCGAGGGCTGTCCCGGTCCTGTCACCACGCGGGTGCGCGAGGCGTACCGGCGCGCGACGCGCGGGGCCGAACCGCGCTACCGGCGCTGGAACACGCCGGTCGGCGTCGCCGAAGCCGCCGACGCCGACGCCGCCGCCGCGACCGCTCCGACGGGCGCCTCCGCCTAGGCCGGCGCCCGGCCGAACCGTCCGCGCCCCGGCGCGGGCCGGCGGCTGCGCGCCCCGGCGCGGGCTGAACCGTCCGCGCTCAGGCGCGCGGAAGCCGTCCGCGCGCCGGCGCGCCCGTTCCTCAAGTCCCGCCCCGTTCCTCTCCCGTGCCCGTGCCTCATCGGCCCGGCCCGTTGGCCGCGCCCGACCGTTCGCGCTCCGCGCGTCCCGTGCCTTCCTGAGGGGGAAACCATGACCATCCGTTCCCGACCCGACACGTCCGACGGCCAGGAGATGACCGATGTCGCGCTGCTCCGGCTGCCCGCCACCGGGCCGCTCCGGATCACCTCGCTCGGCCCCGCCGGGACCAGCAGCGAACAGGCCGCCCGCGCGCTCCAGGGCCATCTGCTGCGGCGCGGCCACGAGCGCGTGCCCATCGAGCTGTGCGACCGCTACGAGGAGGCCGGGGACCGACTGCTCGCCGGCGACTGCGAGTTGGTGGTGGTCGCCAACGCCTACTCCGGCATCGACCGCTTCTACATGGACCCGTCGCTGCGGCTGGCGGCGGTGTTCGTGAAGGACACCCCGCACTACGGCATCGCCTCCGTCGCCGGCGCCGAACTCGAACAGAAGACCCGCGTCATCACCCATCCCGCGCCCCGCGCGCTCGTCGGCGAGTTACTGCCCGAGCGGTTCGACCTCGCCGAGGTCGTCTTCGCGACCTCCACCAGCGCGGCGGCCGAGGCCGTGGAGCGCGGCGAGGTGCCGCTGGCCCTCACCACCGCGCTCGCCGCGCGGCTGCACGGCCTGGAGTTCCTGTCGCGGACCCGCCCCATTCGCATGGTGTGGTCGGTGTTCACCCGCGCCGACCTGCTCGACGAGGAACGCCCGGCGCCGCGCCGCCCGGCCGCCACCGCCCGGAGCCTGGCGTGGTGAGCGGCGCGGGACCGGTCTTCGTCAGCGACGCCGAGGTCAGGGAACTCCTGCCCGTCTCCACGGCGATCGCCGCCATGCGCGAGGTGATGCGCGCGTTCTCCACGGGCGAGGTGACCCAGCCGGTGCGCACCGTGCTGCGCCCGCCGGCGCGCGGGGGCGCGCACCCCGGCCTGTTCGGGTCGATGCCGGCGCATGTGCCGTTCGACGGCGAACGGTGGTTCGGCATCAAGTCCGTAGTGGTCCGCGAGGACAATCCGGCGCGGGGCCTGCCCACCCATGTCGGCACGGTGACGGTGTTCGCGCCGGACACCGGCCTGCCGGTGGCGGTGCTGCCCGCCGACACCGTGACCGAGCTGCGCACGGCCGCCGTGTCGGCCGTCGCCGTCGACGCGCTGGCCCTGCCAGGGCCGACGACGCTGGCGATCGCCGGCGCCGGCGCCCAGGCCAGGGCGCATGTGGCGGCGGTGGCGGCCGTCCGGCCGGTCCTGCGGGTGCGGCTGTGGAGCCGGCGGCGGGAGAGCGCGACGAAGCTGGCGGAGTGGGTGCGGGCCGAACACGGCCTGGACGCCGAGGTGTTCGGCACGCCGGCCGAGGCGGCCTCGGGCGCCGGGGTGATCTGCACGACCACCGCGGCGCGGGAGCCCATCCTCGACGACGCGGATGTCGCGCCCGGCGCGACGGTGTGCGCGGTCGGCGCCAGCCAGCCGGGCGCCAGGGAACTCTCCTCCCGGCTGGTCGCCGGGACCACCGTGGTCCTCGACAGCGCGGAGGCGGCGGCGCAGGAGGCGTCCGAACTGCTGGTGCCACGGCGGGAGGGCCTGATCGGCCCGGACCACCCGCGCGGCGAACTCGGCGCGGTCCTCGCGGGCGAGGTCCCCGGGCGGGGCGACGAACGGGAACGGATCGTCTACCTCTCCCTGGGCCTCGCCGCGCAGGACGTCGCGACGGCGGTGCTCGTCGCGAAGCGCCACGGCGAGTGGACAGGCCCGAGGCCCTGACCCACCGCCCCACCCACCGGCGTGGGGCCCGCCGGGGCCCACGCCGGTGACCGACCGAACTCACGTCCGCCCGGCGGGGGGCGCGCGCCGGCGCGACGGTTTGGCAGGTCGGCGCGGGAGTCGGGGGATTCCGAGGACAAGAACGGCTGTCCGGACGTCCCCGATGCCTGAGGCGCGCGGGCTCCGCCTCGACCCCGCGTGCGGGACGCGCCTCGCGTTGGAGGCCTACCGGCGGGACTTCGCGGAGCGCGATGGGGCCGTGCGGGATCACGCCTCCTGGAAGTGCGAGCGGCGCCAGCACTTCGACGAGCGGGGCGACCCCAGTCGGGAGGCCCTTCGCCGGGGCCACTGGGACGAGGCCCTGCGGCTGCTGGACGTGGAGCGGGACCGCTGGCTCGCCATCGCGCGCCAGGACGCGGCGCGCGGCGCCCCGTTCTCGCGGGTCCGGGTCGTGGAGGAGCCGCTGAGTGCCTATATGCGCTGGGAGTTCCCCCCGACGCCGTGCCGACCGATGTCGACGCGGCGGCCGCCCTGTACCGGTCGCAGCTGGCGGACCGTTGGGTTCTGATCGTTCTGGACAACGCCGCCACGACCAGCCAGGTGCGTCCGCTCCTGCCGGGAAGCGGCCGTTGCCTGACCATCGTGACCAGCCGCAACCGGCTGTCGGGGCTGGCCATAAGGGACGGCGCGCACCGCCTGACGCTGGGCACCCTGCCGGAGGGCGAGGCGGTGGCGCTGCTCCGGGCGGTGACGACCGGGTTCCGGCCGAGGGACGACGAGCGGGCGCTCGCGGAACTGTCGCGGCTGTGCGCACGGCTGCCCCTGGCCCTGCGGATCGCGGCCGAACGGGCAGCGAGCCACCCCCACATGCGGCTGGAGGAGTTGATCGCCGAGCTGCGCGACGGGTCCGCGCTGTGGGACGCGCTCAGCTCCGGGGACGAGGAGGAGGCGGAGGCGGTGCGGACCGTGTTCGACGATGCCCGGGCCGTCGCGCTGCGGGCGCGGCTCGCCGGTGGGTCGGAGGGCGGCGGCCGTGTCAACGGGCCGTAGGGATCGGGGGGCTGCCGCGCCAGGGGCGCGTCAGGGTCGGGTCAGGCCGGTTCGGGGCGGCCCTAGCGTCGGGTGAAGCGGAACCTGGTGGCTCGGCCCCGCGAGGGGGCCGGTCCGGTGCGGGAGGCGGAGACCATGACGCGGACGACGGAGCGGGACGACGAACCCGAGCCCGGGGCGCCGACCCGGCGAGGGCGCCTGTGGGTGCCGGTGCGCACGGCGGCCGGCGGCGGGGCGGTGGTGCGGCTCTTCCGCACCCCGCTGGGGGAACGGACGGCCGTCGCGTTCACCGGCCCGGAGCGGCTGGTGGCCGCCCTCGGCGCCGGGCACGGCTGGGTGACGCTCGGGGAGCCCGCGCTGCGGGCCCTGGTGGCGCCGTTGGGTGTCGAGGCGCTGTGCGTGGACCCGGCGCTCACGGCGAGCGCGCCCGCGCCCGTGGCGGAACGCGCGCCCCGCGTGCGGCCGTTGGCCGGCGCGTCCCGCTGAGCGCGGCAGCGGAGTCGGGCGTGGAAAGGGAGTTGATCGGGATGACGTTCGCCGCGCGTGACGCGGCCGCCGCCGGGGTGGTGGGCGGCGGGGACCCGCAGTGGCTGTCCGTCTGGCCGGCCGGCACGGCCGAACCGGCGGCGGGGCGGGTGACGGTCGGCGGGGTCGCGCTGGCCGCGCTCGCCGGGGAGCACGGCACGCCGCTCTATGTACTGGACGAGGCGGAGGTCCGCGCGCGGTGCCGGGCCTACCGGGACGCGTTCCCCGAGGCCACGGTCCTCTACGCGGCCAAGGCGTTCCTCTGCCGGGCGCTGGTGCGCTGGGTCGGGGAGGAGGGCCTGGGCCTGGACGTCTGCTCGGCCGGGGAGTTGGGGCTCGCGGTCGCGGCCGGCCTGCCGCCGGAGCGGATGGTGCTGCACGGCAGCGCCAAGTCGCCGGCCGACCTGCGGGCCGGGATCGAGCATGGGGTGGGCCGGGTGGTGATCGACGGCGCCGCCGAGATCGGCCGGATCGCGGCGGCCGTCGGGCCGACCGGGCGGCAGCGCGTGCTGATCCGGGTGACCCCCGGCATCGGCGCCGGCGCGCACCCCAAGGTGCGGACGGCCACCGACGACCAGCACTTCGGGCTGTCGATCGGCGACGGGCACGCGCAGCACGCGGTGGCCCGCGTGCTGCGCCAGCCGAACCTCGAACTGACCGGGCTGCACTGCCATCTGGGCTCGGGCATCACCGACGCCCGCCCCTACCTGGTGGCGGTGCGCCGGCTGGTGGGCCTGATGGCGCGGGTGCGGGACACCCACGGCGTGCTGCTGCCGGAGCTTGACCTGGGCGGCGGCCACGGGGTCGCCTATCGGCCCGGCGATCCCGCGCTGGACCTGCCGGCGTTCGCCCGCCGGGTGCGGGGCGCGCTCATCGCCGCCTGCGCCTCGGCCCGGCTGCCCGTGCCCCGGCTGCTGATCGAGCCGGGGCGGGCGATCGTCGGCCCGGCCGGGGTCGCGGTGTACCGGGTGTTGGCGGTCAAGCACACCGGGGGCCGGACGTTTGTCGCGCTGGACGGCGGGATGAGCGACAACCCGCGCCCCGCGCTGTACGGCGTCCGCTACGCGCCCCGGCTGGTGGGGCGCCACTCGACGGCCGAGCCCCGGCCGGTGACGGTCGTCGGGCGGCACTGCGAGGCGGGCGACGTGCTGGCCGAAGGCGTCACGCTGCCGGCCGACGTGCGCCCGGGCGACCTGCTGGCGCTGCCGGTCGCCGGCGCCTACCACCTGTCGATGGCCTCGACCTACAACCTGGTCGGCCGCCCCCCGGTGGTGGCCGTCGCCGGGGGAACGGCGCGCCTGCTGGTGCGCCGGGAGACCCTCGCCGACCTGGGCGCCAGGGACGTGGGCCGGTGAGGCTCCCGGCGTTCGCGCCGGGTGCGGCTACTCCTTCGCCAGCCCGGCGAGGCGCAGCAGCAGGGACTTGACCTCGGTGGCGGCGACCTCGTCGCCGGTGAGGGCTTCGGGGTCGGAGCAGATCAGCACCGGCTGTTGGCGCGGGTCGGTGGGCAGCCGGCCGTGGCTGCCGCGCACCTGGGCGCCGTCGAGGGGGACGACGTTGAGGCGGTAGCGCATCCCGATCTTCTTGCGGAGCAGCGCCGCGCCGGCGCGGGCCTTGACCAGGCGGTCCTCGGGGTTGAGGAACAGCTCCGCCGGGTCGTAGCCGGGCTTGCGGTGGATCTCGACGGTGGGCGCGAAGTCGGGCGCGTTGGCGTCGTCGAGCCAGTAGTAGTAGGTGAACCAGGAGTCCTCGTCGGCGACGGCCACCAGGTCGCCGGCGCGCGGGTGGTCGAGGCCGTGTTCGGCCTTGCCCTCGGCGTCGAGGAGTTGGGCGATGCCCGGCAGGTCGGCCAGGGCCTCGCGGGCGGGCGCGAGGTCCTCGGGCCGGCGGACGTAGACGTGCGCGACCTGGTGGTCGGCGACGGCGAACGCGCGGGAGACCCACGGGTCCAGGTACTCCATCCCGGCCTGGGTGTGGACCTCCAGCAGCCCGGCCTCGCGGAGCCTGCGGTTGATGTGGATCTGCCGGCTGACCGGGGTGATGCCGTACTCGGACAGCGCGACGACGGTGGCATCGTGGGCGCGGGCGGCGTCCAACAGCGGGGCGAGTTCGCCGTCGAGTTCGGCGGCGGCGGCGCGGGCCTGGGGCGAGTCGGGCCCGAAGCGTTGCAGGTCGTAGTCCAGGTGCGGCAGGTAGACCAGGGTGAGGTCGGGCTTGCGGGTGGAGAGGATGCGGCGGGCGGCGTGGGCGATCCACCGCGATGAGTCGATGGCGGCGGTCGGGCCCCAGTAGGTGAAGAGCGGGAACGCGCCGAAGCGCGAGGTGAGTTCGTCGTGCAGCTCGGGCGGCCTGGTGTAGCAGTCGGGGTCCTTGCGGCCGTCGGCGTGGTAGATCGGCCGGGGCGTGACGGTGTAGTCGGTGTCGGCGCCCATGGCGTACCACCAGCAGACGTTGGCCACCGTGTAGTCGGGGTCGACGCGCCGGGCGGCGTCCCACACCTTCTCGCCGCCGACCAGCGCGTTGTGCTGGCGCCACAGCAGCACGTCGCCCAGCTCGCGGAAGTACCAGCCGTTGCCGACGATGCCGTGCCCCGAGGGGAGTTCGCCGGTGAGGAACGTGGCCTGGGCGGAGCAGGTGACGGCCGGCAGCACGGTGCCGAGGGGGGCCTGGGAACCGGCGGTGGCGACCGCCTTGAGCGTGGGCATGTGGTCGAGCAGGTCGGGCGTGAGTCCCACGACGTCGATGACCACCAGTCGGCGGCTCATGGCGCGTTCCTTTCGCTGGGGGGCCGGGGGAACCTGGGGCGGGTGGCCTCAGGCCACCTCCTTGAGGCCCAGGTCGGTCAACAGGTCGCGGGCCAGGGAGAGTTCGGCGGCGATGCCGTCGGCGAGCTGGTCGGCGTCGCTGGGGCGCAGCTCGGGTGGGAGGACCTGCCAGGTGTAGGTCTCCACCTCCAGGTGGCGGGTGAGCGGGCGGCGCCCGCCGACCAGCCGGGCCAGGGTGCGGCGCAGCACCGGCAGCGTGGTGGACAGCGGCTCGGGCGGGGTGGCGTGCAGCGGGATGTGGTGGTGGACGCGCCACGGCCCGGAGCCGCTGAGCGGCGCGTCGCCTTCGAGGGCCTCGTCGAGGTCGTCGCGGGCGGTGACCGTGCCGTCGAGGGCGCGTTCCCTGGTCTGGTGGAGGAAGCGGTCCTCGACGAACTCGGCGAGCGCGGCCCGCACCTCGGGCCGCTCGGGGTGCTCGGCGTGCAGCGCGGCCGACAGCTGCGCCTTGTAGACGGGGATCTCCTTGCGGGTGAGGCGGTCGACGGCCTCGTCGGGGTCCTCGAAGGCGGTGGCCAGGTGGCAGGTGTCCAGGCAGAGCCCGATCCGGTCGGTGGGCGGCGCGTCGGGCCCGGTGAACATGCGGGTGGCCTGGTCGGTGGTCTCGATGACGCAGCCGGGCTCGGGCTCGACGGCGATCCGGATCTGCCGGCGGGTGCCGCTGGCCAGCAGGTCCAACTCGCGGGAGAGCCGGTGGAGTTGCTTCAACGCGGCGGACTCGGCTGCCGCGTCGTAGGGGGTGCGCCAGGCCAGCGGCAGGGTGGAGATGGTGCCCTCGGTCACGTCGTCGGGCAGCAGCCAGGCGAGCAGGGTGGCGAGCCTGAGGGTGTGGTCGTGGCGGGCGTCGGTGGTCCAGTCCGGGTGGTAGACCCGGTGCTTGACCTTCGCCGAGCCGAAGCCCCGGTAGGGGAAGCCGTTGAGGGTGACCACCTCCAGGCCCTCGCGGCGCAGGGTCTCGGCGAGGGCGGCGCGCGCCCTGGAGTGGGTCATCAGGGTGCTGACCACGTCGGCGGACAGCCACAGGCCGATGCCGAGGCGCTCCCTGCCCAGGCGGTGACGGACCGGGGCGCAGTGGTCGGTGAGCTGCGCCATCACCCCGTCGAGGGTCTCGGCGGGGTGGACGTTGGTGCAGTAGGCCAGGTGTATCAGCCCGCCGCTGGGGTGTCGGAAACGCACGGTGTCACAGTCCCTCTCAGCTGTCGGCGGGCGCCCCGCGCCGCAGCACATTGCCGGCGTAGTCGTCGCGTGTCGGCCGCTCGCCGAGGTCGAGGCGGCCGCTGAGAGAGTAGAACGCCACCGGGTTGCGCCAGAGCACCAGGTCCACCTCGTCCTCGGTGAAGCCGTCAGCGAGCATGGCCTCGCCGACCTTCCGCGTCTTGAGCGGGTCGCTGTTGCCCCAGTCGGCGGCCGAGTTGACCAGCACCTTCTCGGTGCCGTACTCGTGGAGCAGCCGCACCATCCGCGCCTCGTCCATCTTGGTGTCCGGGTAGACGGAGAAGCCGAGCCAACAGCCGCTGTCCTTGGCGGCCTTGACGGTGGTCTCGTTGAGGTGGTCCAGCAGGACGCGCTCGGTGGACAGGTTCGACTCGTTGACGACGTCGACGGTGCGGGCGACGCCGGCGGCCTTGTCGCGGTGCGGGGTGTGGACCAGCGCGGGCAGCCCGTGGTCGACGGCGAGCTGGAGCTGGGCGGCCAGCGCCTCGTCCTCGGCGGGGGTCAGCGAGTCGTAGCCGATCTCGCCGACGGCGACCACGCTGTCCTTGCGCAGGTAGCGGTCGAGTTCGGCGAGCACCGGCGTGCAGCGCGGGTCGTTGGCCTCCTTGGGGTTGAGGGCCAGCGCGCAGTGGTGGGCGATGTCGTACTGGGAGGCGCGGAACGGCTCCCAGCCGAGGAGCGCGTCGAAGTAGTCGAGGAAGCTGCCCACGTTGGTGCGGGGCTGGCCCAGCCAGAACGAGGGCTCGACCAGGGCCTGCACGCCGGCGTCCCGCATGGCGCGGTAGTCGTCGGTGGTGCGGGAGGTCATGTGGATGTGCGGGTCGAAGATGCGCATCAGGACTCCTGGGGGTGCGGCGTCTGGGCGAGGACGTCGCGCACGTCGTCGGGCACGGGGCGGCCGGCCGCCTCGCGTTCGGCGGCGTAGTCGGCGAGCATCCGGAGCAGTTCGGCGTCGGTGCGCGGGGCGAGTCCGGAGACGGCGGACAGCGGGACGCCGGTGAAGACGCACTTGAGGACGGCGTGCCGCCACTGGTGCTGGTCGAGGTGGGCGGCGGCGTAGTCGCCGACGGCGGCGACGATCAGCCGGGTGTCGTTGGTGCGCAGCGCGTCCTCGACCAGGCCGATCGCCTCGGGGCCCAGGCGCAGCCAGGGCAACGCCTGGAGCACGGCGCGGCGTTCGGCGGCGTCGCCCTGCTGGTAGAGGCGGGTGACGGTGGCGAGGTCGGCGTCGACGGCGTGCAGCAGCAGGACGCGGGCGGCGTCGGTCGCCGGCATCCCGGCGCGGGGCAGCGCGGCGCGGCCGACGCGGCGGGTGGCGACGGCGAACGACGACTCCCAGTCGGCGTCGGCGGCCCAGCGGAGGGTCGCCGCCAGCCACTCGGCGGCCTGTTCGGGCAGCGCCTCCACCAGTTCGGCGTGGAGCGCGGCCAGCGCCTCGGGCAGGGTGGGTGAGTTCATCGGGGGACCTCCGAGGGGCGGCTCGCCCGGGCGTCGGCGAGCGCGGCGGTCAGGAACGCGTGGGACTCGGCCGCCAGTTGGGGGCCGGCGTGGGAGTGGCGCGGCAGCTCGACGGAGAGCAGGCCGGCGTAGCCGGTGGTGGCGAGCGCGGCCAGCACCGGCGGGAAGTCGATCTCGCCGGCGCCGAACGGGAGGTGCTCGTGGACGCCGCGCCGCATGTCCTCGATCTGGACGTGCGCCAGCCAGGGCCCGGCCGCGGTGACGCAGTCGGGCACGGGCCCCGGCTCCAGGCAGCGGCAGTGGCCGATGTCGAGGGTCAGGCGCAGCGCCTCGGGCGAGCCGAGGAGCCGGCGCAGCCGGTGGAAGCCGGCGAGGTCGGCGAGGAGGTGCCCGGGCTCGGGCTCGACGGCGAGCGGCACGCCGGCGGCGGTGGCGGCGTTGACAAGCGGGGTGAACGAGTCGGCGAGCCGGCTCCAGGCGGTCTCCTCGGGCGTGCCGGCGGGTTGGTGGCCGCTGAAGCAGTGCAGGGCGGTGGCGCCGAGGTCGGCGGCGACGGTGACGGCGTCGGTGAGCATCCCGATCCGGCGGGCCCTGGCGTCGGGGTCGGGGTCCAGGAGGCTGGGGCCGTGCTTGCGGCGCGGGTCCAGCACATAGCGGGCGCCGGTCTCCACGGCGACGGCCAGGCCGAGTTGGTCGATCCTGGCGGCGACGGCCGCCGTGCGGCGGGCGAGGTCGGGCGCGAGCGGGTCGAGGTGCATGTGGTCGAGGGTGAGCGCGACGCCCCGGTAGCCGAGGTCGGCGAGCAGGGCGAGGGCGTCGTCGAGGCGCAGGTCGGTGAGGCCGTTGGTGCCGTAGGCGAGGCGGAAGCCGTGCGGCTCGTGGGTCACGTGGGGCTCGCGGGTCTCCTGGGTCACGTGGGGCTGACCTTTCTCGACAGACGCCGCGCCGCGCCCAGCAGCGTCAGCAGCACGGGGACGGGGGCGCGGGCGCCGGCCCTGGCGGCGAGCCCGGCCTGGAGCGGCACGAGCGCCTGGAGGCCGGCAACCACGCCGGCCTTGGTGCGCTCGCCGGTGGGCTCCCCGGCGGCGCGGGTGAGGGCGGGCGCGGCGGTGAGCAGGTAGCTGGCGGCGCAGCCGCGCGCGGTGCCGGCCTCGGGGCCCGGGCGGGCGACGGCGGCGGCGACGCCGGCGGCGGTGGCCAACGCGGCCAGCGGAGCGGCCCGGTTGCCGCCGTCCACCTCTTGCCGGGAGACGTGGGTGACGGCGGCGGTGTGGGCGGCGAGCAGCGCGGCCGGCGGCAGCGCCGCTGGCGCGACGCGGCCGGCGCCCGCCGCGCCGAGCAGCAGGTCAAGGCCCCGGGCGGCGCCCATGGCTGCGGGTCCTGCGGCGGTGTGTTTCAGCTTCAGGTCGTAGGCCCAGACGGTGGCCGCCAGGGCGGTGGCGGTGGCGAGTTGGGCGCGGTTGCCGCGGGCCGCCAGTGCCAGCCCGGCGGCGGTGAGGCCGGCGGCGGCGCCGAGCGCGGCGGCCGGGGCGATGCGGCCGGACGGCAGCGGGCGGTGCGGCCGGTCGCGGGCGTCCTCGGCGCGGTCGGCCCAGTCGTTGAGGGCCATGCCCGACCAGTAGAGGCAGACGGAACTGGCCATGGCGAGGGCGGTGTTGCGGGCCGGGGCCCGGCCGGCGGCCGCGCCGGCGAGGGCGTCGCCCGGCACGGTCAGCGCGGCCGGCCCGCGCACCAGCTCCAGCCAGGCGCGGGCCCTGCCGCCCGTCACGAGCGGCCAGCCAGCCGGTCGGCGAGCGCCAGCAGCTCGCGGTGCTGCTCGGCGAGGCCGGGCGGCGGCAGGTCCGGGTCCTTGAAGAAGAAGCCGAGCCCGGGCACGGGCCCGGACAGGCCCAACGCGTGGGCGCGGGCCAGGAGTCGGACCAGGTCCAGGACGAGCGGCGCGGCGAGCGCGGAGTCGCAGCCCTGCCAGATGGTCTGGAGCACCATCCGGGTGCCGAGGAAGCCGTCGAACGCGACGTGGTCCCAGGCGGTCTTCCAGTCGCCGAGCGCGGGGACGTGGTCGATGTGGGTCTCGCCCTCGGGCGCGTCGCCCAGGTTGTCGGCGAGCGCCCTGGCCTTGCCCGCGTTCTTGGCGGCGGCGGCCCTGGGGTCGGCGAGGGTGGCGCCGTCGCCGCCGCCCAGCAGGTTCGTTCCCGACCAGGCGCGGACGGCCAGCTCGCGCTGCGCGAACATCGGCGCGAGCGCGGCCCGCAGCAGGGTCTGCCCGGTCTTGCCGTCCCGTCCCGCGTGCGGCAGACCGGCGCGGGCGGCGCGCTCGGCGAGTCCCGGGGCGTGCATCCCGGTGGCGGGCGTGAAGTTGACGTAGGCACAGCCGGCCTCGATGGCGGCGGCGGCGTACAGCGCGCTGGCCGGCGCCCTGGGGTCGTCGGCGGCGGGCACCGGCTCGGTGGAGGCGAGGTGGACGACCACGGTGCGGGCGAGATCGTTGTGGGCGGCGAACGCGGTGAGGTCGGCGGCGAACGCGGCGACCAGCTCCTCGTCCGTGCGCGGGTCGTCGGGCTGCGGCCCGCCGGGGCGTATCTCGGCGTCGGCGCGCGCCAGGTCGTCGGCGACGGCCAGCGGCAGGCCGTGTGGCAACACCCCGGCCTCGGCGAGCTGTTCGGCGCGCTTGGGCAGCGGGGTGGGGTGGGTGTCATGGCCCCCGAACACCAGCTGTTCCAGCGGGGGCAGGCCGGCCCCCGCGAACGCGGGCCCTGCGGTGACCAGTCCGGTGGGTGGGTGCAGTCCTGCGGCGAGGGCGGCACGGCCGGCGACGGTGGTGGTGGCCACCGAGCCACGGGCGCCGATCAGCCAGACTCCGACGCGTTCTGGGGGTTCTGTTGTCATGACGCGGCTTTCTGTGCAGCTGCGGAAGGGGCGAGGGCGCGGTGCCCGGCCACGTGTGCGGCATGGCCGGGCACCGCGCGGGGCGGGCGACAGGGCGGGTTCGGCGTCTCCGCCCTGCCGTCACCCTCCGGCCCGGTGAGGGGCCGGCCTCCGTCCCCGCCGCCCCTCGCGGCGGTGGACGGAGTTCGGTGGTCGTGCGGTGGTGCGTTGCGCTGTGCCTTGGTTACCGGTCCGTCGTCGTAGATCGGTGGGGGTCGGTTTCCGTGGTCGGATCAGTCGGTCGTGGGGGCGAGTTCGGCGATCCGGACGTCCCTGAACTGCACGGTGTCGGCGTCACCGTGGTTCTGGAGCCCGATGTGTCCCGCCAGGCTACGGCCCTCCTCGGTCGAGGTGAAGTCGTTGATCAGGACGTCGTTGAGGTAGATCTTCAGGTTGTCGCCCTCGACCACCAACTCGTAGGTGTTCCACTCCCCGTTGGGGTTGAGCGCGGCGTCCCTCGCCTCGATGTCGGCCGACTGGAACGTGTAGACGGCGCCGGTCGTCTTGTCCGGGTCGTCGGTGTCGTCGATCTGGATCTCGTAGCCCTGGTTCACGGCGTCCCAGGGGTCGTCGCTGACCGGGGCGCCGAGGAAGATCCCGGAGTTGGAGTCACCCTCCTGGCGCCAGTCCAGCACCAGCGAGAAGTTCTCGTACTCCGCCGCCTCGTAGTAGAACAGCCCCATGCCGCCGACACTCGTCAGCGTGCCCTCCTCGGTGTCCAGCGCGAACTCACCGGGACCGGCCTGGGTCCAGCCCTCGGTGGAGGTCCCGTCGAAGAGCGAGGTGTACTCGTTCGCCGGGGTCAGCTCCTGGACGCGGATGTCGCGGAACTGCACCGTGTCGGCGTCGCCGTGGTTCTGGATGCCGATGTGGCCGGCGAGGCTGCGGGCCGGGTCGGTGTTGGTGAAGTCGTTGATGAGGACGTCGTTGAGGTAGATCTTCAGGTTGTCGCCCTCGACCACCAACTCGTAGGTGTTCCACTCCCCGTTGGGGTTGAGCGCGGCGTCCCTGGCCTCGATGTCCGCCGACTGGAAGCCGTAGACCGAGCCGGTGGTGCGGTCGGGCTCGTCGGTGTCGTCGATCTGGATCTCGTAGCCCTGGTTGACCGCGTCCATCGGGTCGTCGCTGACCGGGGCGCCCACGAAGATCCCGGAGTTGGAGTCACCCTCCTGGCGCCAGTCCAGCACCAGCGAGAAGTTCTCGTACTCCGCCGCCTCGTAGTAGAACAGCCCCATGCCGCCGACGCTCGTCAGCGTCCCTTCCTCGGTGTCCAGCGCGAACTCACCGGGACCGGCCTGGGTCCAGCCCTCCGTTGAGGTGCCGTCGAAGATCTGGGTGTAGCCGGGGTCGGGGTCCTCGCCGCCGTCGACCGAGCAGTCGGCGTCGGTCTGGCCGGCCGCGTACTGGATGCCGCCCAGCAGGTGCTGCTGGAACTCCGGCTCGGCGAACGACTCGATGGTGTGGCCACCGCCGGTGTAGAAGGCGAGGCCGCCCTCGTACTCCTTGCACCAGGCGATCGGGTGGTCGCCCTCCATGTTGCCGCCCTCGTAGGAGGACTCGTCGAGCGAGGCCAGCACGCGGGCGGTTTCCCTGGGGTTGGTGCGGTAGTTGTACCACTCGTCGGTCCGCTCCCAGGTGTCGCCCAGGTGGGCGGTCGCCGGGTGGTCGTGGTCCTCGACGTTGATCGTGGCCTGCTGGATGTGCGGGTGACTGTCGAAGAGGGCGCCGGCCAGGCCGTCGTACCAGGCCCAGTCGTACTCGGTGTCGGCGGCGGCGTGGATGCCGACATAGCCGCCGCCGTTGCCGATGTAGCCCTCGAACGCGGTCTGTTGGGCCTCGTCCAGGACGTCGCCCGTGGTGGAGAGGAAGATCACGGCCTCGTACTGGGCCAGGTTCTCCTCGGTGAACTGGGCCGAGTCCTCGGTCGCGGTCACCGTGAAGTCGTTGGCCGCGCCCAGCTCCGTGATCGTCTGGATGCCGGCCTCGATCGAGTCGTGGCGGAATCCGGCGGTCTTGGAGAAGACCAGGACGTCAAACGGGTCGGCGGCGACCTCCTGGTCGGAGCGCTCCGAGGTCTCGGAGGCCCCCGCCGCCATCGCGGGCAGCGCGGTGGCGCACAGGGCGCCCCCGACCAGCAGGTAGCCGGCTCGTCTCAACCGGGTGGTGCGGGTGGTGCGGGTCGTGTCGGGCATGACGCTCACTCCTCACTTCCGGTGCTGAAGGTGAAGTCGTCCAGGTTGAACGTGCCCCCCGTGAACACCAGGTAGAGCGTGGTGGATTCGGCGGGCTGGTTCGCCAGCGCGGTGCTGACGTCCTGGTAGGTCTCGGCTCCGCCGGTGTCACCGACCTCGACCGTGCCGAGGACCTCGCCGTCGGGGGCGCCGGCGCGCACCTCGATGGCGCCGCTGCCGCCCGCCGAGGAGACCCGCGCGGTGAAGTCCGTCGCGTTGCTCAGCAGGTACGGGTCGAACGAGATCCAGCCGCCGTCGGTGACCTCAACCGCGCGGCCGCCGTTGGCGCCGCCCAGGTCGATCGCCGTCGGGCCCTCGCCCTCGCCGAAGTGCTCGGCCTGCCGCTGCTTGGTCTGGCTGACGACCTCGTCGCTGCCGGTCAGCGGCGGCGCGTCGCCGGCGCCCGAGTCGGTGTACTCGGCGTTCCAGACCCCGAAGATGTTGGCGTTGGGGTCGTGTTCGCCGTCGGCCAGCGTCTGGAGCGTGCCGGAGCAGCCGGTGGCCGAGGTCTGCGGGTGGCCGTGCGAGTCGTGGCCGAGGATGAACGTGACGGTCACGTTGTCGCAGTTGATCTCCTCGTCCTCGGCGTCGGTGACCTCCACCTCGAACGGCACCGCGTCGCCGAAGTCGACCAGCGCTCCGTCGCCCGGCAGGACGATGTTGACCTCGGGCGCGCTGTTGCCGACCGCGACCTGCACGGAGGCGTTGCCGGAGGCGCCGGACGGGTTGGTCACCGTCAACTCGACGCTGTAGGTGCCCGCCTGCTCGAAGACGTGGGTCGGGTTGGCGTCCTCCGAGGTGCCGCCGTCACCGAAGTCCCAGGCGTAGCTCAGCTCGGCGCCGCCCGGGTCGGTCGAGCCCTCGGAGCTGAAGTTGACCTCCAGCGGGGCCGGGCCCGAGGTGACGTCGGCCGAGGCCCTGGCCACCGGCGACTGGGTGCCGGCGGTGTACTCGATGCGGTACAGCGCGCTGTTCTCGTCGCCGGAGAACCAGCCCAGGCCGTAGTCGAGGACATAGAGCGCGCCGTCGGGGCCGAAGGCGCTGTCCATCACCTGGGTGCCTTCCCAGAGGAAGTCGTAGATGCCGGAGACGTTGCCGCTGTCGTCCTGCTCCACGGCCTTGATCCACTGGCGGCCGAACTCGGTGGCGAAGAAGGTGCCGTCCATCGACTCGGGGAACTTGACGTTCGACTCGAGGTCCGGGTCGTAGTTGTAGACCGGGCCCGCCATCGGCGACTCGGAGCCGCCGCCGAACTCGGGGACGGAGTTCCCGTCGTAGGGAATCCACGCCGGCTGCGCGGGCGGCAGCTCGGTCAGGCCCGTGTTGTTGGGCGAGTTGTTGACCGGGGCGTCGCAGTTGAAAGCGCCGTTGGACGCGCCGCTGCCGAAGTCGAAGTCCACATAGGCGTCGTTGGCGCCCGTGCAGTAGGGCCAGCCGAAGTTGCCCGGCTCGGTGATCCGGTTGAACTCGACCTGCCCGGCCGGGCCACGGTTCGGGTCGGCGGCGCCGGCGTCCGGGCCGTAGTCGCCGACGTAGACCGTGCCGGTCGCCTTGTCGACGCTCATCCGGAACGGGTTGCGGAAGCCCATGGCGTAGATCTCGGGGCGGGTGCCCTCGGTGCCCTCGGCGAAGAGGTTGCCCTCGGGGATGGTGTAGCTGCCGTCGTCCTCGACGTGGATGCGCAGCACCTTGCCCCGGAGGTCGTTGGTGTTGCCTGAGGAACGCTGGGCGTCGAACGCCGGGTTGCGGCCGTCCCGTTCGTCGATCGGGCTGTAGCCGTCCGAGGCGAACGGGTTGGTGTCGTCGCCGGTGGAGAGGTAGAGGTTCCCCTCGGCGTCGAAGTCGATGTCACCGCCGACATGGCAGCACTGGCCCCGGCTGGCGGCCACGTCGAGGATCTCGACCTCGCTGCTGTTGTCGAGCGTGCCGTCCTCGTTGAGGACGAAGCGGGAGAGCCGGTTGACCCCGTCGTAGGGGGCGAAGTCCTCCGGGGTGCCGTCGCCCGGCGAGTCGCCGCCAGGGGTGTCCAACGGCGGGGCGTAGTAGAGATAGACGAAGCGGTTCTGCTCGAAGTCGGGGTCGACCCCGACGCCCTGGAGGCCCTCCTCGTCGTGGCTGTAGACGGGGACCTGACCGGCGACCTTGGTGGAGCCGTTGGCGTCGGTGATCCTCAGGGTGCCGTCCCTGGAGGTGTGGAGCACCGAGGTGTCGGGCAGCACGGCGAGCGACATCGGCTCGCCCATCTCGGCCTCGCCCTTGGCGAGTTCGACCTGTTGGAACTCCTCCAGCGGCGGCGGTGCCGCCGTCGCCGACTGTTGGCTGATCACCACACCCGCGGAGGCGAGCGTCATGCCCGCCACGGTCGCGAGTACGGCTTTGATTCTCCTGTGCACGAGCGTTCCTCCGTTAGAGCGCACGGGGGTGGGGGTGAAGCTGTCGCACAGGCGCGCGCCGTCGCGCCAGGGTGAACGGTGCGGCCGTCAGGTGAGGGGGGCGACCGCGCTGTTCGGTATTGACCGGTACACCACAGGGACGGTAACGACTTTCTCCCTGGCTGGAAACCCCTTTGAAACAAGCTGGACCGACTTCATCCACCTGCCGGACAAAGTAGGCGCGTTGGACTACGCACGCCGCCCCGGTTTGGCGGCCTACGTCCGGTATCTTCCGTGCGGGCGAGGCCGGTTCGCCCCTCGGTCACTCCTCGGGCGGCAGCGGGACCCCGATCAACGCGGTGATCACCTGCTCGGTGGTCTCCACCATGTCCACGGCCGCCGGCTCCAGCAGCCACTGCACCTGAAGGCCGTCCATCACGGCGATGATCCCGTTGGCCACGCTCGCCACGGGCAGCGCGGGCGCCAACTCCCCCGCCTCCACCGCCTCCCGGAGCGCGGCGACCACCAACTCCCGCAGCCCCGCGTAGCGGCTGCGGAAGTAGCCCTGCGCCGGATGGCCCTCGGTGACGCTCTCGGCGGAGAGCACCGCGTAGAGCCGCACGATGCCCTCGCGTTCGGCGTTGAGGCGCGCGGTGTTCACCAGGTGCCGTAGCAGGCCCAGGCCCCGGGGTCGGCCGTCGCCCAGCGCCTCGATGTCCGACTTGTCGCGCAGCTCCAACACCCCGGTCAGCAGGCCGGCCTTGGTGCGGAAGTGGTGCAGGACGCCGGCCTGGGTGAGCCCGGAGCGCTCGGCTATCTCGGCCAGCGAGGCGTTGTGGTAGCCACGGGTCGCGAAGGTCTCCATGGCGATGCGCAGGATGTCGTCCCGCCGCTGGGCACCCATGGGGCGTGGGGGTGCTTTGGGCATGAACCGCTCCTACCTTCGGTTTTGCGGGGGACTTCGCAGTCTACGGCCGGGTCAGCCGGGTCCCCAGGTTCCGGAACCGGCCCCCCGGGTTCCGGAACCACCGCGATATCGGTCCCGGCCCTTACTAAGTGGTCAGTCAGTCTGCTTACATCCTCGCTGTCTCCCTCGCCGTCCCGCAACGCGACGAGGCATCCGCAGCATTCGCACATCCCGGAAACCCCCACCCCCCACACCCTTCAGGGAGCCGCAGATGACAGCACAGCCCGCACCACATCCCGCATCACACCCGGCCCACCACCCGGCGCGACGCCCCACGCGGCACCGTTCGCCGCTGCGCGTCGGCCTGTTGGGCCTGAGCGCCGCCGCGCTGGTCGCCGGCGGGCTCGGCGTGGTCGCCAGCGGCTCGGCGCAGGCCGCGCCGACCACGGCCCGGGCCTGGCTGACCACGTCCGACGGCCAGAACCGGCTCGCCGACCAGGGCGAGCTGTCCTTCGACGGCCAGCCGGCCGGCACCAACATCGAGGTCAACGCCGGCCAGCGGCACCAGCAGTTCAGCGGCGCCGGCGCCTCCGTGACCGAGGCGTCCGCCAGCCTGATCCAGGGCCTGCCAGGCGGCGAGCGCGACGCGCTGCTGGACGCGCTCTTCTCCCGCGACGGCGACGGCATCGGGCTGAGCTACCTGCGCCAGCCGCTGGGCAGCACCGACTTCAACTCCGGCGACTTCTACACCTACGAGGACACCCCCGGTCAGTTCAGCATCGACCGGGACCGGGAGCAGATCATCCCGGTGCTCAGCGACGCCCTCGACCGCAACCCCGACATCCGGCTGATGGGCAGCCCCTGGTCACCGCCGGCCTGGATGAAGTCCGGCAACTCCCTCAACGGCGGCAGCCTGCTGCCCGAGCACTACGAGGACTACGCCGACTACCTGGTCAACGCGGTGCGGGCGTACGCCGACGCCGGCATCGAGCTGACCGACCTGACCGCGCAGAACGAGCCGCTCTTCGCGACCAGCTACCCGTCCACCTCGATGAGCGCCGCCGAACAGGCCGAGTTCTTCCGGGTGTTGGACGCGGCGCTGACCGAGGCCGGGCTGCCGACCAACCTGTTCGCCTACGACCACAACTGGGACCAGCCGGGCTATCCGCTCGAAGTGCTGGGCGCCACCTCCGACATCGACCGGGTCGCGGGCGCCGCGTTCCACTGCTACGGCGGACAGCCGGAGGCGCAGGGCGAGTTGGTGGCGGCCGGCGAGCGGGTGTTCTTCACCGAGTGCTCGGGCACCGACAGCGAGAACGGGTCCCAGACCTTCGCGGACACGCTGCGCTGGCAGGCCGAGAACCTGGTGGTGCGGAACATGCGGCACGGCGGCGAGACCGTCATCACCTGGAACCTCGCCCTCGACGCGAACGGCGGCCCGCACCAGGGCCACTGCGACAACCGGTGCAACGGCGTCGTGGAGATCGCCGGCGACCAGGTGACGCGGAACGCCGAGTTCTATGTGCTGGGCCACCTGACCAAGTTCCTCGACCCGGGCGCCGTGCGGCTGGAGTCCTCCAGCGAGGGGCCGGGCGGGCTCCAGAACGTCGTCTTCGAGAACCCGGACGGGACGCGGGTGGCCTATGTGGTCAACGCGTCAGGTCAGCAGCGGGACTTCTCGATCACGGAGGACGGAGCGTCCCTCAACGCGAGCCTCCCGGCTGGGGCGGTCGCGACGTACACCTGGACGGTGTGACCCGGTGACCCACCTGGGTCGTGCCGGCTAGCCGGCACGACCCAGGTGCACGCTCGTATCGCGCTCGCCGCCGCCCGCTTCGAGCATGGCCCGCACAACAGCCGATGCCACCAGACGCATCAGGGCACACCTCCTGAGCAGGCTCGACTGCCAGCCCCTCAGACCCTCCGGCCTCGTTCCCACAGTTCCTCGACGTGGTCGGCGAACCGGTCGAACAGGCCGCGTTCCTCCTGTCGCCGCAGGTGCAGCATCGGGGAGTCGTGGCCGACGCCCCGGGCCAGGTGCGGGGTGACCAACGCGTCGCGGTCGAACCGGAAGACGGAGAGTGACACGTGGTTCGTCGCGTCCGAGGCGGCGGAGAAACGGGCCTCGACGCCCGGGACTTCGCCCAGTTTCGCCAGGTGCTCCAGCGTGATCCTGATGCGAGTGGACACCGACAGCGCCACGTCCTCGACGGCCTCCCGTTGCCGCGTCACCTCCCCCTCGGGGTCGCCGATCAGGAACCGCACGCGGCACCCCGCCTCGGCCTTGCGCCGCAGGGTGTCCACATAGGCGGGCTGGTCCAGCCACAGGAAGTAGTTGGTGTACCCGGCCAGAGTGATGTCCTCGGTGGCCGCCTCGGTCAACTCCCCCCAGACGGAGGAGGGACAGGCCGAACGGTAGGGATAGCCGCGAACGATCTCCCGGTCCGTCCCCGTCCTGACGTTGTTCCTCACGACCCTGGGCCACAGCATCTCCGCCTCAACTCCCAACGCCGCAGCGGCGTCCTCTCGGTTTCGTAGCCGACGTTCCGTAAGGCTTACCCGGCCGGGTATCAGCATCAGTAGCCTCGACGGCATGACTGACTGCGTGCAGGTGTCCACCGCCGTCGAGAGCCGGGAAGCGGCCGAGACCCTGGCCCGGAGCGCGGTCGCGGCGCGGCTCGCCGCCGGCACTCAGATCGTCGGTCCGGTGACCTCCGTGTTCTGGCACCTTGGTGAGATGGGCACGGGCGAGGAGTGGCAGCTCCTCCTGCGCACCACGGCCGACCGGTATCCGGCGCTCGAAACGCATCTGGTGGCCCATCACCCCTGGGACAACCCGGAAGTCGTCGCCGTCCCCATCACCGCCGGTACCGCCGACTACCTCGACTGGATTCGCCGGACCGTGACCGGGAACGGCAGGGGCTCAAGCTCCGGAGGGTGATTTACGCCACTGCCTCTTCAAGAACCGTGGCTACCTCGGGCAGCGCGCGATGCGGCTCCAGTCGGTGCACCAGCGTTTGCACCCGCTCCCGGGGCCTCACCGAACCAACTCCGTTGGCCAGTTGCAAAGATCGGCCCGTGATCACTGCGGCCTGCTCGATCTCCCCAGCATCGAAGTAGGCATGGGCGAGCCAGGTCAGGTAGAGGGATTTGTCACGGGCGTGGGTGTCCGAGAAAGTCCGGAGAGCCGATTCCAGTGCAGGTACCGCACGCAACGGACGACCGAGTTCCGTCCAGCAGCGCCCCGTCATGATCTGGTGCTCCCGCATATCGACCCACGAGGCCCAGTGTGGAGCCGCTCCTGTCTCCGAGGATCGGATGAGTTCCGCCTCGCCTTCCGCGAGGGCGCGTTCCGTCTCCTTCGTCTCTCCGGCTCGCGCGTGTGCCCAGGCCCGGCGTTCGAGAAGCAGAGCACGGACTGTGGCCGGCACTTCCCTCCCCATGCGCTCGCAGGATGCCGAGGCCAGCTCCACACCCGACCTTTCCGTGCTGACCTGCTGATAGGCCAGAAAGGCCAACGAGTTACACATCAGCGCTTGGTCCTCTGCCTGGATGGCCATGTGGTGGGCGGTGCGATAAAGACGTTCCGCCTCTGGATGGCGGCCGGCATCAAACGCTGCCCAGCCTGCCTGTTGCGCCTGCTCGGCGCTCAGGCTCAACAGGGCCCGGCCGACCACCTCGTTGTAGCTACTCTTCTTCAGGAGACTCGTAGTTGCCTCGAACTCACCGAGGTAGATGGGATAGGTGTCAGCGCCCCCAAGGAAATCATCGAGGCGGCGCAGCCTCGCCGTCCGCTCCCTCAGCCGCTCCACGGTGGTCGCACCGATGCGCCCGCCTGCCGAGAAGGGAAACGTCGCCGGTATTCCCGCCGCGACCACTGACGCCGCGATGAACTTCCTGCGTCGCACTGCCTCATCCTCCGCTTCCCCTGCGTCATTGGAACATGAACTGGGCGCCGAATCGAGACGTCCGCCTTCCCAGGGTCGCGGCGCCAGCCCGATCAGGGAACCTGGGATACGCAGAGCGTCCGCGATGACTGCGATCTTCCTATAGCTGGTGATCGTCCCCGTTCCCTTGGCCAGCTTTCCCACCCGTTCCGGGCTGATATCGCAGGCATCAGCGATCTTCAGGAAGCTGATACCGCCCCACTTGCGAGCGAGGGCGAAGACCTTCCCGAAGTCGTGACGGGACAACGCATCACGAACATCGGACCGTTCCAGCACGCTGGGCGGCAGTGCTGCCGGAGAGCGGTAGGTCATCTCACATCCCCCGCAGAGAGCTGATCAAGAGGTATCACGAGTCACGGCCGCCGAGTCTACCCACGATGGGTATCCCCATCGGACCGGTTCATATGCACCCGTGGTCCGGCAACACTCGCATCTCCCCGAGAAAGATGGGAGATCGACGTGCGGAACTCGATCGCGTGGATTGTCGAACGGCTGTCGCGCCCCTTGATTCCCTGCCCCGATGCCACCGAGCCGCCCATGCCGGGCGTCCGAACGTCGCGGAGGGCGGCGTGATGCTCACCCCCCACCAGGAACGCCCGCCGTTGGGGGCGCTGCCCCGGCCCGATGTCGTTCCCTATATCGCTCAGTGGAGTGAGGAGCGGGAGGAGCGGACCGTTGTGGTGGGGCGGGCCGGGGGTATCGCCTACGCGGACGAGGTGCTTCAGGACCGGGACGCGGACGGGGTGTTGTGGTCGCGGATCGCCTCGCGGCCCGGTCGGGGGCGGCCGGAGTTCGGGAAGGTCCACGGGTTGCGGCAGCGCCGCGCGATGCGCCGGCTGCTGTGTCAGGTCTGCGGCGGCGCGGCCGACGAGAACGCGGATGGGGTGCTCTGGCTTCTGGGCGAGAACCCGGACAACCCAGAAAACTCAGACAACCAGGACAACTGGCTGCCGGGCCTGGAGACCACCCACCCGCCGCTGTGTCTGCCCTGCGCCGCGTCGGCGGTCCGGCTCTGCCCGCACCTCGCCCGGGGTTATGTCGCCCTGCGCGTGCGGGACTTCCGCCCGGCCGGGGTGTGGGGTGCGCTGTACCGGCCCGGGTTCCCGCTGCCCGTCGGGGCGGGCCCGGCCGGCGTTCCCTACGGGGACGCCCGGCTGCGGTGGGTCCGGGCCAGCCAACTGGTCGTGCGGCTCGACGCGTTCAGCGTCGTGGACCTGGTGGCGGAGGCGCGCCGGGGCGCCGCGCGCCGGCGCCCGGTGGGGACGCCGGGGCGGCCGACCTGACGGCACGCTCCGGCCGGCACGCGCCGCGCGCGTGGCTCAGGCGCCGGCGCGTGCCGCGCGCAGTTGGTCCCGGAGGGCGGCGCCCCGGCCCCGGGCGGTCCGGGTCGGGGCCCGCCGGCCGGGCGGGCGGCGGGCCCCGCCGGTCTCGGCGGGCCCCTCGGCGGCGCCCCCGCGCGACCGGCTCCGCCCGGCCCCTGCGGTTTCCGGCGCCGGGAGGCGGGTACTCGGGGCCGGCCCGTGCGGCTAGCACAACCCGTCGCCCGCCCAAAGGCCGCGGGATCGCAGGAGGTGAAGTGATCATGCCGGGACGGAAGGAACTTCCCGCGACGCTGGAACGCTCCCCCGCCGGGGCCCAGCGCACCTGGATCGCCGCGCACGACAACGCGGTCACGGAGTACGGCGAGGGCCAGCGCGCCCACCGGGTGGCCTACGCCGCGCTCAAGCACACCCACGAGAAGGTCGGCGACCACTGGGAGCGCAAGGAGCGCGGCCGGAAGGCGCCGTCCGATCCGCGTTCGGCGCGGCCCCGCCAGTTCGGCGGGCGCAGCGCGCAGGGCGTGGACGAGCGGGACACCAAGGCGCACCTGTACGAGATGGCCAAGCGGCTGGACGTGCCGGGCCGCTCCGGGATGAACCGGGGCGAGCTGCTGGACGCGGTCAAGGCCGCCAACCGGCGCGCGACCCGGCGCGCAAGGTCCCGTTGACCACCGGGGAGCGCGCCGAGCGTGCGGCCGCCGCGCACGCCGGGCGCACGACCAGGACACGCGCCGGCGCCACACCCGGCGCACCCGCCACCCCCGACGCCGGCCACGCCCCCGTCGCCGTGCCGGACGAGGCCACGCTCGCCGCGCTCGACGCCCAGTGGCGGGCCGCCAACTACCTGTCCGTGGGCCAGATCTACCTGATGGCCAACCCGCTGCTGGCCGAGCCGCTGCGCCCCGAGCACATCAAGCCCCGGCTGCTCGGCCACTGGGGCACCACGCCCGGGCTCAACCTCGTGCACGCCCACCTCAACCGGGCGATCGTGGAACGGGACCTGGACACCATCGCGATCTGGGGTCCAGGACACGGCGGGCCGGCGCCGTTGGCCAACTCCTGGCTGGACGGCTCCTACACCGCGGCCTATCCGGACGTGACCAGGGACGCGGCGGGGATGGGGCGACTGTTCAAGCAGTTCTCGTTCCCGGGCGGGGTGCCCAGCCATGTGGCGCCGCAGACGCCCGGCTCCATCCACGAGGGCGGCGAGCTGGGCTACTCCCTCGCTCACGCCTACGGCGCCGCCTGCGACAACCCCGATCTGCTGGTGGCCTGCGTGATCGGCGACGGGGAGGCGGAGACCGGGCCGCTGGCCGCGTCCTGGCACGCCAACAAGTTCCTCGACCCGGTGCACGACGGCGCGGTGCTGCCGATCCTCCATCTCAACGGCTACAAGATCGCCAACCCGACGCTGCTGGCCCGGATTCCCGAGCCGGAGCTTGACCAGCTGCTGCGCGGCCTGGGCCACGACCCGCTCTATGTGGCCGGCGAGCAACCGGCGCAGCTGCACCGGGAGTTGGCGGCGGCGCTGAACACCGCGCTGGATCGGATCGCCGATCTGCGCTGGGCGGCGCGGGAGCAGGGCGTGCGGGCCCGCCCGCGCTGGCCGATGATCGTGCTGCGCACCCCGAAGGGCCTGACCGGCCCCGCCGAGGTGGACGGGCTGCCGGTGACCGGCACCTGGCGCGCGCACCAGATCCCGCTCTCGGACCCGAGGGGCAATCCGGCGCATCTGCGGCAGCTGGAGGAGTGGCTGCGTTCCTACCGGCCCGAGGAGCTGTTCGACGCGGACGGCCGGCCCACCGCCGGGGTGCTGGAGCGACTGCCGGTCGGCGACCGCAGGTTGGGCGCCAACCCGCATGTCAACGGCGGGCTGCTGCTGCGCGAGCTGCCCCTGCCGCCGCTGGAGGAGTGCGCGGTGGAGGTGCCGACGCCGGGCGCCGAGAGCCACGCGCCGACCCGGGCGCTCGGCGGGATGCTGGCCCGGGTGATGGCGGCCACCGCCGAACGCCGCGACTTCCGGCTGGTCGGCCCGGACGAGACGGCCTCCAACCGGCTCCAGGACGTCTACCGGGCCACCGACAAGGTGTGGCAGACGGCGATCCTGCCGGTGGACGAACACCTGGGTCACGACGGCCGGGTGATGGAGGTGCTCTCCGAACACCTCTGCCAGGGCTGGCTGGAGGGCTATCTGCTGACCGGCCGGCACGGGCTGTTCTCCAGCTACGAGGCGTTCGCGCACATCGTCGGCTCGATGGCCAACCAGCACATCAAGTGGCTGCGCACGTCCCGCCGGCTGCCGTGGCGGCGGCCCATCGCGTCGCTGAACTACCTGTTGACCTCGCACGTCTGGCGGCAGGACCACAACGGGTTCTCGCACCAGGACCCGGGCTTCGTCGACCAGGTGCTCAACAAGGCGCCCGAGGTGGTGCGGGTCTATCTGCCGCCGGACACCAACACGCTGCTGGCCGTGGCCGAACACGTGCTGCGCAGCCGGGACTACGTGAACGTGGTGGTCGCCGGCAAGCAGCCCTGCTTCGACTGGCTCGACCTGGACGCGGCCCGGGCGCACTGCGCGGCCGGCGCCGGGATCTGGGAGTGGGCCGGCTCCGAGGGCGGCGCCGGCGGCGCCCCGCCCGAGCCCGACGTGGTGCTGGCCTGCGCCGGCGACGTGCCGACCCAGGAGGTGCTGGCCGCCGCCGACCTGCTCCGCCGTCACCTGCCCGAACTCGCCGTCCGGGTGGTCAACGTGGTGGACATCGCGCGGCTGATGGCGCCCGAGGACCATCCGCACGGGATGTCGGACCGCGACTACCACGCGCTGTTCACCCGCGACCGGCCGGTGATCTTCGCGTACCACGGCTATCCGTGGCTGATCCACCGGCTCACCTACCACCGCGACAACCACCCGCAGCTCCATGTGCGGGGCTATCTGGAGGAGGGTTCGACGACGACGCCGTTCGACATGGTGGTCCGCAACGACCTGGACCGCTACCGGCTGGTGATGGACGTGATCGACCGGGTGCCCGGGCTCGCGGTGCGGGCCGCCCGGGTCCGCCAGCGGATGGCCGAGACCCGCTACCGGCACGGCCGTTGGGTCACCGAGCACGGCACCGACCTGCCCGAGGTCGCCGACTGGCGCTGGGGCGCCCTGGCCTGAGCGGGCACCAGCCGTCGGCCGGCCCGCCGCCCCGATCCGACGCCACTGACGTTGCGTCACCGTTCGAGCACGGTTCGTCAACGTCGGGCGCATCCTCCCGCTGGGGCGCTCGTTGATGACTTCGCCGGAGCGCCCCCGGGGCGAACCCCCCGCCCCGGGGCCCGTGACCAGCGTCACCCCGCCAACGGCAAACCAAGCGGCTCCCCAGGAGGTCACACCAGCATGAGGATCTCGTTCCTGCTGCACAACGCGTTCGGGATCGGGGGCACGATCAGGACGACGTTCAACCTGGCCCAGGCCCTCGCCGAACGCCACGAGGTGGAGATCATCTCCATCCTCCGCCACCGCGAGGAGCCCAACTTCTCGCTCGACCCCCGGGTGCGGGTGCGCGCCCTCGTCGACCTGCGCACCGAGCGCGACGACCCGCGCCACCGCAGGCCGCCCAAGGTCTTCCCGGCCGCCGAGTACCGCTTCGACCAGTACAGCGCCCTCACCGACGAGCGGATCGCCAACTGCCTGGCCGGCCTGGACTCCGACGTGGTCATCGGCACCCGCCCCGGGCTCAACGTGCACCTCGCGCTCCAGGGCCCGCGCCACGCGGTGCTGGTCGGGCAGGAGCACCTCACGCTCGACAACCACCCGCCCGGGCTGCGCAACGAACTGCGCCGGGTCTACCCGCGGCTGGACGCGTTGACCACCGTCACCCACGCCGACGCCGACGCCTACCGGCGCAAGATGCGGCTGCCCGGGGTGCGCGTCGAGGCGCTGCCCAACAGCGTTCCGCCGCCCGCGCTGCCGCCCGCCGACTCCTCGGCGAAGATCGTCGTCGCCGCCGGCCGGCTGGTCCGCGTCAAGCGCTACGACCTGCTGATCCGCTCCTTCGCCAGGGTCGCCGCCGAGCGCCCCGACTGGCAGCTGCGGATCTACGGCCGGGGCGAGGAGCGCGAGAAGCTGCGCGCCCTGATCAACGAACTCGGCCTCTACAACAACGTGTTCCTGATGGGCCCGGCGCCCGCCATGGAGGCCGAGTGGGTCAAGGGCTCCATCGGCGCCTCCACCTCCAGCTTCGAGCCGTTCGGGATGACGCTGGTGGAGGCCATGCGCTGCGGGCTGCCCGTGGTCAGCACCGACTGCCCGCACGGGCCCGGCGAGATCATCACCCCGGGCAAGGACGGCCGGCTGGTCCCGGTCGGCGACCAACACGCCCTCAGCGAGGCGCTGTTGGACCTGATCCAGAACGACGAGCTGCGCCGCACGATGAGCGAGGCCGCGCTCGCCAACTCCCGGCGCTTCGACCCGGTGCCGATCATCGAACAGGCCGAGGCGCTCTTCACCGAGTTGCACGAGGCCAAGGCGAGCGGCCGCAGGGCGAAGCCGCCGCTGCGGGTCAGGGTCGGCGCGCGGCTGGTCAACCGGGGCCATCTGGTCCGGGACGCCGCGTTCGCCGCCGCCGTGTCCACCATGCGCACCATGCGAAGGGGTAACCGTTGAGCCAGGCCACCGTCGAGGAAGCGCCGCGCGTCGACTGTCGCGTCGACCGGGAGGGGCGGATCACCTTCGAGCTGAACCTCCCCGAGGCCCGCGCGCCCCAACTGCTGCTGCGGCTGCGGCCCAAGAAGGGACAGGAGGAGACGACGGGGCACGCCGTCGAGCTGGTCGCGGTGCCCGGGACGCCGGGCCGCTGGCGCGCCGAGCTGGGCGCCAACCCGCGCCTGGGCGAGGGCCGTTGGGACGCCTATCTGCTGCCGGAAACCGACCGCCCCCGGCTGCGGGCGCTGCCCGGGCTGCGCGACCTGCGGATGCTGGCGCCGACCACCTCCGTCGAACCCGCGCTGGACGAGGGCGTGTTGCGGGTGCGCCTCCCCTACACCACCAAGGACGGCTTCCTCTCGGTCCGCGCCTGGCAGCGCGCCGGGCACGCCGAGGTCGACCGGCTGGAGCCGGGCCAGCACGCGGTGACCGTGCACGGGCGGCTGCTGGGGCCGGAGTTCGGGCCGGGCGCGGCGGCGATCCTGCGCCGCAGGGGCAAGGAGGGGCCGGAGCGCGAGACCGCGCTGACGGCCGGCGAGAACGGCGCGTTCACGTTCACCGCCGACTACCGCGAACTGCCCACCGAGCCGGGCGCGGCGGCGGTGTGGAACGTGTTCGTGCGCCCCGCCACCGACGCCGGGCCGGTCCGGGTGGGCCGGCTGCTCGACGATGTCGCCGACCGCAAGAACGTCTTCGTCTACCCGACCTCGACGGTGCGGGGCTTCACCTACTGGCCCTACTTCACGCTCGACAACGACCTCTCGATCCAGGTGGACCCGGCGACCGAGGTCCCCGGCGACTGACGCCCCGGGCGCGCCGCCCCTCCGGCGACTGACACCCTGGAACGAGGGAAGGCTCGTCGGGCGGGGCCCGGCGGCGCGCCCGGGGAGACACGCGGAGGAGCGGGGAGAGCGATGAGCGGTGGGGACGGGCACGACGGCGTGAACGAGGGCGCGCGCGACGGCGTGCCCGGTACGCCCGGTGCGCCCGGTGCGCCCGACGTGCGCAACCAGGCGACGGGCGTGGTGCACGGCGGGCTGATCCAGGCCGGGACGATTCAGTCGCTGACCGTCCGGCATCCGTCCGAAGCGCCGCCCGTTCCCCGGGAGCTCCCGGCCCCCGACCCGGGGTTCGTCAACCGCGCCGCCGAACTGGCCGTGCTCGACGAGGCGTTGCGCCGCTGGACGGCCGAGGAGGCCCAACGCCCCGCGTCGCTGGTGCTCGTCGGCCCCGACGGCCTGGGCAAGACGCAGCTGGCCCTGGAGTGGGCCGACCGCAACAGCGCGCACTTCCCGGACGGCCAGCTGTATGTGGACCTCGCCGCCGTGCGCCAGCCGGGCGGGGCCGTCGACCTGGGCGAGGTGGCCGCCGGTCTCGCCCGACGCCTCGGCGTCAGCGCCGACTTCATCCCGCCCGACGCCGCCGGGCGGGTCGCCGCCTACCGCTCCGCCACCTTCGGGCGCCGGCTCCTGCTGGTGATCGACAACGCCGAGCACGAGGCCGAGGTGCGCGCCCTGCTGCCGCGCCACGGGATGGTGATCGTCACCAGCCGCCGGCCGCTGGCCAGGCTGCGGTTCGACGGCGCCCGCTCCCTGGTGCTCGACGGGCTCGACACCGCCGCCTGCCGCGCGCTGGTCCGGTCCTGGCTGGACGAGAGCGAGGTCAGCGACGCGACGCTGAGCGCGCTGGTACGGGTGTGCGGCGGGCGTCCTTTGACGCTGCGCGCCGTGGGGGAACGGCTGCTGGACGGCTCGGGCGCCAGCGTCCAGCGGGTGGTCGCCGAACTGACCGCCGACGCGGCCGAGCAGCGGCGCCTGGCCCGGGCCAGCGACGGAGGGGACACCACGATGTCGGACGCGTACACCCGGGTCTACCGGAGCTTCCCGCCGGCCACCCGCCGGCTCTACCGGCTGCTGGGCGCGCTGCCCGGGCCGACCTTCCCGCACGAGCTGGCGCTCGGCCTGGGCGGCCAGGACCGCTCGGCGGCCAGCGCCGGCCTTGCCGAGCTGGCCGGCGCCCGGCTGGTGCGGCAACTCGCCCCGGGGCACTGGGCGTTCCCGGACGCGATCCACCGGCACGCGGCCACGCTCGCCGACCAGAGCGAACGGGAGGAGGCGCTGCGCTTCGGCATCGACTTCGCGGTCGCCGCCTGCGAGCTGACGGACTGGACGGTGCTGGGTGAACGGCTCCGCCTGGCGGGCACCGAACGACGGCCCGAGATCCCCATCCTTCCCGAACTCCGCTCCCCCGGCGCCGCGTTGGACTGGACGGAACGCGAACTCGCGACCCTGCTCGCCCTGCTGCGGGCGGCGGCCGAGCGCGGCCGCCACGAACCGGTGTGGCTGATGTGCCAGGCGCTGTGGGCGTACTTCCACAGCCGCAAGCCGTACGCGGCCTGGATCGAGGCGCACCTGCTGGGCATCGAGGCGGCCCGCTGGGCGGCCAGGCCCGACGCGGAACTCCGCATGGTCAACCAGCTGGCCCGTGCCTATGTCGAGCTGGGGGACCACCCGGCGGCGCGCGAGGCGCTGGAGCCGGTGGAGGCGCTGCTGACGACGGTGGAGAACCCGCAGCTGCGCGGCACCATCCACGAGACCAGGGGCGTCCTGGCCCGCGCCACCCACCAGCCGGCCGAGGCGGCGGACCACTTCCGCGCGGCCCTGGAGGCCAACGCCGGCGACGAGCGGGGCATGGCCCTCCAGGGCTACCAGCTCGCCGGCGCGCTCCTCGACCTCGGCCAACCGGAGGCGGCGCTGGCCGAGTTGGACCGGGCCCAGGCCCGGGTGCCGGACGCGCGCCACGCGGCGCTGCACGCGCGGATCGGCATCGTCAGGGGCGAGGCGCTGCGCGACCTGGGCCGCCGCGAGGAGGCGGTCGCTGCCCTGGACGCCGCCGCCGGGCTCGCGGAGCGGCTTGGCCTGTGGGCCAAGGCGGAGGGGGCGCTGAAGACGCTGAGCGAGTGGGTCACCGATCCGGCGGCGCGGGCGCGGGTGGAGGACCGCCGCGCGGCGATCCTCCGCCGGGCGGGTGTTCTCTAGCGGACGGCGCGGCGCCGGCGGCCGCGCCGACGGCCGCGCGGCGGGACGAGAGCCGTCCCCGGGCGGGGAGCGGGGGCAGTAGCCCCGCGTGGGCGACACCGTCGTGCCGGCCCTCGACCGGCACGCGGCCCGGGCGTTCACGGCCGGCGGGCGGGGCGACGCCGAGCTGAGCGGACGACGCCACGGGCGTGGCGCCCAGCCCGTCAGGACGACCGACGGCCAGCTCGTCAGGCCCCGCGCGCCGGCGGCCCCCCGGGCCGCTCGGCCGCTACCGGTCAACCCCCGGAGGGAGAACCCGCACCCGGGTCTCCGTCGTGCCCGTGCGGATGGTCAGGCGTTCGGGGAGGTCGCCCGTCTCCAGGGCCAGGTGGACGGCCGCGCCCAACAGCACCGGGTCGAGGACGGGCTCGGGCGCGCCCCAGCCGCGCGGGGCGTGGGCCTCGGCGACGGTTCCGTCGCGCAGCCGCAGCAGATGGCGGCTCTCCCCCAGCGCGGCGACCGCGACCGAGAGCCACGGCTGCTGGGCGAAACGGCGCTCCAGCCAGCGTTCCGGCGGCAGTTCGCCGCGCGGCTGGCGGCGGGCCGCCACCTCCGCCGTCTGGGCCACCGCCGACCGCGTGCCCTCCTCCGCCGTCACCGCGAAGAAGCCGCGCGCGCCGGCCCGCGCGGGGTCCACCGGATGGCGGGTCAGCCCGACGGTCTCGCCCTCGGCGCGCCCCACGACGTCGAAGGCCGTCGGGCCGGCGCCGGTCGCCGGCGTCGGGTCGGGGTAGCGGGCGGGGCGCGGATCGTCGGCGGGCGGGCGGACGCGTTCGCCGAGAAGTTCGTAGAAGAGGCGTTGCAGCACGGCCGCCGAACGGTCGGTCAGCCCCAGCGCCTGCCCGGTCACCGGGCGCAACACCTCGGCCTGGTGGGCGCGTTCGGCGGCGCGGAGCTGGTCGAGCAGGTCGCCCCCGGGGTCCAGCCGGGGCGCCGACGTGCCGAAGGCGTGCATCGGGGAACGCGGGTCCAGCTCCGCCTCGCCGCTGGCGGCCAGCAGGGTGGCGCGCTCCAGGCCGGCGCCGTAGAAGGTGACGGAGCCGGTGTCGCCGACCACCACGTCGGCGGCGATCAGCGCGGCCTGCCAGCCGCGCTCCGGACTGACCAGCCGCAGCCCGGCGTCCAGGGCGTGGCGCAGCCGCCGGTCCACGCCGAAGGGGGTGTCGTCGGACCAGATGTTGGGGTGCAGCACGAGCGCCACCACGTACTCGTCCACGGGCAGCGCGCGGACCAGGCGCTCCGGGAGTTCGGGGTGGCGGCGGATCAACGAGTGCGGACCCCAGGTGGAGTTGAGCACCACCAGCCGCCGGCCGCCGGTCGCGCCGAACGGCTCCCTGAAGTGGTCGCGCCAGTCCAGGTTGGCGCGCATCCGGTCGAAGCAGGGGTCGCCGACGACCCGGGCGTGCGGCAGGGCCGGCGGGCAGCTGACGGCCAGCCGGTCGAGCTGCTCCTCGTGGGAGAGGCCGATGACGTCGGGCACCACCCGCCCCCGGTGGAGCAGTTCGCGGGGCGAGAGGCCGGCCGACGAGGTGGCGTCGCCGGTGGAGCGGCGGGTCAGCCGGTTGTAGCCGACGCCGTGCGGCAGCACCACCAGCGGTCGGCTGAGGCGGCGCATGGAGCGGTTGACGGCGCAGGCCACCACGAGGTCGAAGCGGCGTCGGGTGGCCTCCCGCCAGGGGAGCACCGTGCCGCGCTGGTGCGCCAGATAGTCGGCGAGCCCGCCGTCGAAGGTGGAGCCGGGGTTGACCGTGAAGGAGACGGTGATGCCGTCCTCGGCGCGCAGCAGCGGCAGCACGTCGAGCAGTCTGGTCGCCGAGGTGAGGTTGCGCACCACGCCCAACACCTCGACCGGCCCGCCCCGTTGCCCGCCACCTCGCCGCCCCACGGGGGCGCGGCGGCGGGGAGCGACGGGGAAGAGGGGCACGGGAACTCCGGGGCTCCGGGGGACGGTGAGACGGGCTGGGGCGGCGGGCCGGGATGGTGGTCCTGGGGTGGTTGGGCCTGGGGCGTTGGGCGGTCGGAGCAAAGGGTAGCCAACAGGGGGCGACAAGGCCCCCGTTCGTCCCCGTGTCCCCCCACCACCCGCGTCTTTGGCGTTCGCGCGCCATCAACCTCCCGCCACGCGTTGGCGGATGCAAAAGCCGATCCCGCCGGCTAGCGTGGAGAAGGCGTGGGGAACGGGACATGGGCGGGGTGGGGAAGATGGACCTGCTGGCCGAGATGGGAACGGTACTGGTCGAGGGTCGGCGGGTGCCGGTCATGGACTCCGGGGGCGGGGCCAGGGTCCCGGTGATGGTGGCGCTGCACGGCACGTTCGGGCGCGGCGCGGTCTTCAAGCGGCTGGCGCGTGACCTCTCCGGGCTGGTGCGGGTGATCGCCCCCGACCAGCGGGGTCACGGCTGGAGCGAACCGGTCTCCGACGGCTACGGCCGCGAGGCGTTCGTGGCGGACGCCGCCGCGCTGATCCGGGCGTTGGGGACCGGCCCCGTGGTGCTCTACGGGCACTCGCTGGGCGGCATCACCGCCTATCAGGTGGCGGCGCGCCACCCGGAGTTGGTGTCTGCGCTGATCGTCGAGGACGTGGGCCCGGTGATGCGGCGGCCCGAGGTGCCGCATCCCACGCTGGACGTGCGGGGCTGGCCGCGCAGGGCGGGCACCCGGGCCGAGCTGAGCGAGCTGATCGAGCGGCGGGGCGTGCCGGACCCCTCCTATTTCCTCCGGAGCGCGGTGCCGGACGAGGACGGCTGGCGGATGCTGCTCGACTGGGACGTGATGATGGAGGTGCAGCGGGGCGGGGTCGGCGACTGGTCGGCGGACTGGCGCGGCTCGTCCTGCCCGGCGCTGCTGCTGCGCGGCGAGGAGTCCACGCTGCTGCCGGCCGCGCTGGCCGACCGGATGGTGGCCGAGCGCCCGGGCACCGAGCGGGTGGACTTCCCGGGCGCCGGCCACTGGGTGCACGACGACGCCCCCGTCGCGCTGGCCGGCGCGGTCACGGCGTTCCTCCGCGACCACGGCCTGCTGAGGACGGCCCCGAGCGCCGGCGGGGCCTGACCGGTCACGGCGAACGGTTTCCCCGAATCCGTTCCCTTTTCTTCTTGCGCGAGTGAGCCAGGAAAGCGACGGAAAACGCCTCCCGAATTCCGGGGGGCGATACGGGACAACGCCTCCCGAGTAACGCGTTCGCTTGACGACGCGAAAAGCGCGCGGGAAATGCGCGGCGGCCGGCGCCACCGGTGGTGTCCACGGGGTGAGATGGGTCCCGGGGCCCGCCGTCCGGCCGTCGCCGGACGACCGTGCAGCGACTTCGTGGCCGCCCGCGCGGTCTGCTACCGTGCATCTCTCAACTCACCCTGGAAGGATCACGCGGTGACTGACCTGCTCCCGACCACCCCCTATCGCGGTACCAGAGATCTCCTGCCGCAGGAGATGTCGGTCAGGCAGCAGTTCTTCCATCCGCTCTTCGAGGTTATCGAGAGTTATGGCTTCGGCCGCTATGACGGCCCCATTCTGGAGCCGGTCGAGATCTACGAGGCGAAGTCCGGCGAGGAGATCGCCAACCAGCAGCTCTACTCGTTGACCGACCGGGGCGGGCGGCGGCTGGCGCTGCGGCCGGAGATGACGCCCTCCGTGGCGCGGATGATCGCGCGGAACCTCGGCAGCCTCCACCTCCCGGCCCGCTGGTACAGCCATGTCATCTGCCACCGCTACGAGCGCCCCCAGCGGGGCCGGCTGCGCGAGCACTGGCAGATCAACGTCGACATCTTCGGCTCCGACAGCGTCAACTGCGAGATCGAGCTGTTCGAGCTGATCCACGACATGATGGGCTCGCTCGGCGCGACCCGGGAGATGTGGGCGCTGCGGGTCGGCGACCGGGTGCTGCTGGAGAGCATCCTGCGGGACATCGTCAAGGTGCCCGAGGACCGGCGGCAGGAGGTGGCCTCGCTCGTCGACCGGTGGGCGAAGTACCCGCGCGAGAAGCTCGCCGAGGACGCCGAGAAGTTGTCGCTCACCCCGGCCCAGTTCGACCTCCTGGAGGAGACCCTCGCCAGCGGCGCCGAGGTGCTGCGCGCGGTGCCCGACGAGGTGGCCGAGCGGTCCCAGGTGGTGAGGCTGCTCAACAGCGAGGCGCGCGAGCTGGTCACGTTCGACCCGTTCATCGTGCGCGGCCTCCAGTACTACACGGGCACCGTCTTCGAGGTGTTCGACCTGCACCCGGAGAACCGCAGGTCGCTCTTCGGCGGCGGCCGGTACGCCGACCTCGCGGGGCTCTTCACCAAGCAGCGCATCCCGGGCATCGGCTTCGGCATGGGCGACGTCACCCTCCAGGACTTCCTGGAGACCCACGGGCTGCTGCCGAAGCCCAGGCCGCAGGCCGACGCCGTGGTCATCCCGCTGGGCGAGGCGCTGCTGGCCGAGACCCGGCGGATGGCGGGCGTGCTGCGCCGGGCCGGCGTCCGCACCAGCACCCCGCTGGAGCCGCGCAAGCTCAGCAAGGAGCTGTCGGTGGCCGACCAGCTGGGCGCCAGGGTCGCCGTGGTGGTGGCCGAGGACGAGTGGCGCAGGGACGCGGTGCTGGTCAAGGACCTCGCCACCCGGGAGCAGCACGAGGTGCCGGTCGCCGAGCTGGCCGACCGGGTGACCGCCGTGCTGGCCTCCCCCGCGCCGTAGCCCTTCCCGCTCGCGAACTCCCCGTCGCCGGCGGGGAGTTCGTCGTTTCTCGGGCCGGGCCGCCCGCGCGCGGGTGTTCTCCGGGGTCGCCCGGCCTCGCCCGGGCGACGGCGTTTGACGGGCGCCGGGGACGGTCACGCGGTTCGATGGGACGAACGGGCGCCCGCGCCCGGCGAACCGAGGAGGTGGCCGAGACGATGCGCTTCGCTGATCGGCGGGAGGCCGGGCGGCGGCTGGCCCGCGAGCTGGCGCCGCTGCGCGGCCGGAACGTGGTGGTGCTCGGGCTGCCCCGGGGCGGCGTCCCGGTGGCCGCCGAGGTGGCGACCGCGCTGGGCGCCCCGCTCGACGTGGCGGTGGTGCGGAAGCTGGGCCTGCCGGCCCAGCCCGAGCTGGCGATGGGCGCCATCGCCGAGGACGGCGCCCGGGTCCTCAACGACCAGGTGGTGGGCGGTGCCCGGGTCAACGAGGACGCGCTGGACGGGGTGGAGGCCAGGGAACGCGCCGAGTTGGACCGCCGCTCACTCGCCTACCGGGGCGAGCGGCCCCGGGTCTCCGTCGTGGACCGCACCGTGGTGGTGGTCGACGACGGGATCGCCACCGGCGCGACGGCCAGGGCCGCGTGCCGCTCGGCGCGCACCAGGGGCGCGGCCCGGGTGGTGCTGGCGGTGCCGGTCGCGCCGACCGACTGGGAGCGGCGGATCGGCGGCGAGGCCGACGAGCTGGTCTGCCCCGAGGTGGTGGACGACTTCCTGGCCGTTGGCCAGTTCTACGCGGACTTCGCGCAGACCACCGACGAGGAGGTGGTCGAGCTGCTGCGGCGCGGCAGCGCGCGGGCGGTGGAGATCCCGGCGGGCGGGGTCACCCTGCCCGGTGAGTTGACGCTGCCGGCGGAGGCGACCGGCGTGGTGCTCTTCGCGCACGGCAGCGGCAGCGGGCGGCACAGTCCGCGCAACACCTTCGTCGCCGAGGCGCTCGCCCAGGCGGGCCTGGGCACGCTGCTGTTCGACCTGCTGACCGAGGGCGAGGCGGCCGACCGGGCCAACGTCTTCGACATCGGCCTGCTCGCCGAGCGGCTCGGCCACGCCACCGACTGGGTGCGGGAGCACGGCGCGCCGCACGACGGGCTGCGGATCGGCTACTTCGGCGCCAGCACGGGCGCGGCGGCCGCGCTCTGGGCGGCGGCCGACCCGGCCTCGCCGGTCGGCGCGGTGGTCTCCCGGGGCGGCCGCCCCGACCTCGCGGACCGCCGGCTGTCCGAGGTCCGCTGCCCGACGCTGCTGATCGTGGGCGGCAACGACGAACGCGTCCTGGAACTCAACCGCGCGGCCGAACAGTCCCTCCAGGGCCCGCACGAGCTGACGGTGATCCCCGGCGCGACCCACCTCTTCCCCGAACCGGGCGCGCTCTCCGAGGTGACGGCCCTGGCCAGGGACTGGTTCCTCACCCACCTGGGCCCGAGGCCCTGACGGGCCTCGGGCCGAAGGACCGCTGGCGGTCCGGCGGGACGGGAGGTTGGTGGGTGGGGGCGACTGGGAGGCGTCGGCCGGCCGAGCCGGCCGGCCGCCGGGCAACGAACGGGCCGACCCGGCAGGGGCGAACAGGCCCACCGGCACGGGACGAACCGGCCGGCCGCCGGGGGACGAAACCGGCCGGTCGGGCGGGAACCAACGGCCGCCCGGGCGGGACGAGCAGCCGAGCGCCCTGGGACGAACCGGCCGACCAGGCAGGGACGAACAGCCGAGCGCCCTGGGACGAACCGGCCACTCGCCCGGAGGCGAACGGGCTTACCGGGCGGGAACCATCGGGCCGACTGGGCGGAGGCAACCGGCCGCCCGGGGCAGGGACGAACAGCCAACCGGTGAGGCGAACGGGCCGGCCGGGCGGGGACGAGGTGGCACGCCGACGCGTCGAGGGGGCGGTGGGCCGGCCGACGCGCGGTGGGCGGGGCACGGTGAGGGGCGGGACGCGGACGAGCCAGCGGGGTGGGACCCTGAGGGGCCGGCGGGGTGGGGCGTGCTCGTGAACCGGGGAAGCGGAGGGCGATGAACGGGCGGGACAACGGGGGTCGTTGGGCGGCGCGTTGGTGGGCGCCGATCCGGCGGACGCTTCGCCTTCGGCGGGAGGGGCCGGCTCGGCCAGGCACCTCCCGGGCCCGCTGCCGCCCGCGCGGCGAGAGCCCGCACCCCCGGCGTTCCGTGGGCCGCCGCGTCCGAACACCGCCCCCACCCACGGCCGTTGACCACCCTGCGGCGGCAGTCCGAACCCGCGACGGGCAACCGCGGGCCGGGCCAGGAAGGCACGGGCAGCGGCGCCCGAAGGAACGACACCCGCCGACACACCACGCGCGACCCCCAACCCGGCCGGAGGCCGTTCGCGCGACAGCAACGCCCCACCGGCCGCAGGCCGGAAGACCACCCGAACCACCCGCCCGCTGAGCGGGCCGTCACGCGCCCCCGGCGCGTGACGCCCGCTCAGCGGGCTCCCGTCTTCCGCAGGAAGCGGCGCAGACGCGTCAGCGGCCACGTGTTGATCACGTCGTCCGGGCCGAGCCACCCGCGCTGGGCCTGCGCGACGCCGAACCGCACATGCCCCAGATGGGTGGGCGCGTGCGCGTCGGAGTCGATGGAGAAGCGCACGCCGTGCTCGCGGGCGCGCAGGATGTGTTCGTCGTTGAGGTCCAGCCGGTTGGGGTGGCTGTTGATCTCCAGGGCGGTGCCGGTGCGGGCGCAGGCCGCGAAGACCGCGTCCAGGTCGGCGTCGATCCCGTTGCGGCGGCCGAACTTGCGGGTGGTGGGGTGGCCGATGATGTTGACGTGCGGGTTCTCGCAGGCCCTGATGAGCCGGCGGGTCTGGGCGTCGCGGTCCAGCTCGAAGTGGGAGTGGATGGACGCCACGCACAGCTCGAACTCGGCCAGCACCTCCGCCGGCCAGTCCACGTTCCCCTCCGGGTCGATGTTCAGCTCGGTGCCGTGCAGCAGCTTCAACCGACCGTGTTCGCCGGCCAGTTGGCGCAGCTGTTCGCGCTGGGCGCGGGCCTTGTCCAGGGTCATGCGCTGCATCCGCAGCTCGGGCGCGTGGTCCGTGACGGCGTAGTAGTGGTAGCCGCGCCGCGCGGCGGCGGCGACCATCTCGGTCAACGGGGCGATGCCGTCGGTCAGGTCGGTGTGGCTGTGCAGGTCGCCCCGCAGGTCGTCGACGGTGACCAGCCGGGGCAGCGCGTCCCGTTGGGCGGCGGCCACCTCGCCCCGGTCCTCGCGGAGCGTCGGCGGAATCCAGGGCAGCCCGAGCCGGCGATAGACCTCCTCCTCGGTGCGGGCCGCCCGTTTCCGACCGGTCTTGGCGTCGAAGAGTCCGTACTCGGAGAGTTTGAGCTTCTTGCGGACCGCGATCTCCCGGATGCGGATGTTGTGCGCCTTGGAGCCGGTGAAGTAGATCATCCCAGCGCCCCAGGAGTCCTCGGCGAGCACCCGCAGGTCCATCTGGAGCCCGTCGACCGTCCGCACCGTGGTCTTCTTCCTCCCGCGCAGCACCACCTCCGCCACCAGCGGCAGTGCGCAGAACGCGGCCATCACCGGCTCCGGGTCGTCGGCCGCCGCGAGCACGTCGATGTCGCCGATGGTCTCCTTCATCCGCCGCACCGACCCCGCGTAGGCGCAGCGCACGCAGCCGGCCGCCTCGCCCAGCCGCGCGACCGTCTCCTCGGCCACGCCCAGCGCGGTGTCAAGGCCGATCCGGCCGCCGGACTGCCGCAGCACGGCCAGGCCGTGCTCGATGTTCTCGCGCGCCTTGGGGCCGAAGCCCTTCAGCTCAGCGAGCCGGTCCTCGCGCAGCGCGGCCGCCAGTTCGTCGACGGAGGAGACGCCCAGCTCGCGGTAGAGGGTCATCGCCTTCTTGGGTCCGAGCGTCGGCACGTCCAGCAGCGCCCGGACGCCGGGCGGGATCGACGCCCTGGTCTCCTCGACGGCCGCGACCCGCCCGGTGCGCAGATACTCCTCGACCTTGTCGGCGATCGACGAGCCGACGCCGGGAATCTCCCGCAGGCTCTTGGAGTCCAGCGTGGCGACGTCGGCCGGGTGCCCGCCGATCGCGCGGGCAGCCCGCTCGTAGGCGCGTTGCTTGAACGCGCCCTTGCCGGTGATGGCGATGAGGTCGGCGTACTCCCGGAGCAGCGCCTCGACCTCGTCGTTCGGCCGGGCCATAACCGCCAGTCTAGGAAGCCGGCGCCCGTCCCGCGCGGCGAGACGACGCCCGTCCCGCGCGGCGAGCGGACCGACCGGAGGCCCGGGGCATGGGCGGGCGCCACCGGGGTACTCGCCGCGCCGACCAGACGGACGGAACGAGGCAGGTGAGCGAGGTGCGGGCCACCTTCAGGCTGGGCCGGATCGCCGGCGTCAGGATCGGGGTGCACTGGAGCGTCGCCGTGATCTTCGCGGTGATCGCGATCGGCCTGGGAGCGGAACGGCTGCCCGCCGCCTACCCCGACCGCAGCGCCCTCAGCTACACGCTGCTGGCGCTGCTGGCCGGGGTGCTCTTCCTGGCCTCGCTGCTGGCGCACGAGATGGCGCACGCGGTGGTGGCCCGCCGCGACGGGGTGCCGGTGCACGACATCGTGCTGTGGCTGCTGGGCGGCGCCACCCGGACCAGGGCCGAGGCGCCCGACCCGGGCTCCGAGTTCCGGATCGCCGGCGCCGGCCCGGCGACCAGCCTGGCGCTCGGCGTGTTCTTCACCCTGGTCACCTGGCTGCTGGTCGCGGTGGACGCGGGCCCGATCGTCGAGGTCGTCGCCTGGTTCGCGGTGATCAACTTCCTGTTGGCGCTCTTCAACGCCTTCCCCGCCGCCCCGCTCGACGGCGGCCGGCTGCTGCGGGCCGCGCTGTGGCGCCGTTCCGGCGACCGGCCCCGGGCCACCGCGCAGTCCAGTGCGGCCGGTCAGGTCTTCGGCTGGCTGCTGGTGGGCGCCGGGCTGGTGGCGTTCCTGTGGACGGGCGCGTTCGGCGCGCTCTGGCTGGCGCTGGTCGGCTGGTTCGTGGCGGGCGCCGCCTCGTTGGAGGGCCAACAGGCCCGGGTGCGGCAGCTGTTGGCCGGCGTCCCGGTGCGGGAGACCATGACGCCCCGGCCCGCGACCGTGCCGGCCGACGAGACCGTCGGCGGCCTGCTCAGCGAGACCAGCCCCGGCCTCGACCACCCCGCGCTGCCCGTGGTCGCGGCGAACGGCGCGCCGATCGGCCTGGTCACCAGGGAGCGGCTGCGGGAGGTGCCCGTCGAGAAGCACCGGGCGCTGACCGTCGCCGAGATCATGGTGCCCCTGGACCGGGTGCGCACCAGCGCCCCCGAGCAGGATCTCGCCGAGCTGCTGCCCCGCCTCGAACCCGGCCCCGAGCACCGGGTGTTGGTCATCGAACGCGACGGCGAACGGGACGGGGACGGGCGGGACGGGGACGGGCGGGACGGCGAACGGGACGGTGCGGCGCGGGACGGGCGGGAGCGGCTGCTGGGCATCGTCTCGCCGTCGGACATCAACCGCACCATCCGCCGGCTGACCGACCACCCGCCGGGCGCGCCCACCACCACCGGCAACGGTCGCTGAGCGACGGGAGCGACGGGAGCGACGGGGGGACAGGGGAGACGGGGCCGCCCGGCGTCATCCCCGGGCGGCCCCGCCGCACACACCCCCGCCTCGCGCCGCACGCTGTTGGGAGTCAACGGGCGGCGGGCCGGCGTCAGTTGTAGATCGTGGCCTCCTCGGAGGTCTCCGCGACGCCGTTGGGCCCGTTGAAGAAGCGCTCGCCCCACTCGGTCAGCTGGTTGGGGTCGAAGTTGACCGACATGTCCAGGTACCCGACGTCGCTGCTGTTCCCGCTCCACGACCAGCCCAGATAGCCCAGGTCCAGCTCCTCGGCGGTCGCCATGATGGCGTCCTCGTCCGGGTCGCCGTCCGAGTGGTTGTGCCCGAACTCGCCGACCAGGATGGGCAGTCCGGCGTCCACGAAGGAGCCGAGGTAGTCCTGCACGGCGGCGGCGGTGTTGTAGACGCCGTACATGTGGATGGAGAAGATCGTGTTGCCGGTCGGGTCGGAGTCGTAGACCTCCTGGGCGTCCGCCCGCATGGTCCCGCTCCAGTCCTGGCCCCAGTTGGGGGCGTCCACCATGATGGTGTGCTCGAAGCCGGCGCTCCTGAGCTTGCCGATCGCGGCCTGGGTGTCGGCGGACCACGCCTCGTAGCCGGTGTTGCCGAACGGCTCGTTGCCGATGTTGACGATGATGTGGTCTTCCTCGCCCCGGAGTTGGTCGAGGACGCTCACCCAGTAGTCGGCGGCCGCGTCCAGCGAGACGGCGGCGGACTGCTCGCCGTACCCGGTGGTGTCGTGCACCTCCAGCACGCAGATCAGCCGGTTCGCCTTGCACTCCGAGACGATCTGGGCGACCTGGTCGGGCGTGGTCTGCTCCCACTGGTGCCCGCTGCTGAGCACCACGCGCACGGTGTTGGCGCCCAGCGCCTTGATGTCGGCCAGCGAGCCGAGCTGGCTGGTGTACCAGGCGTGGGCGTGGTTGGCGCCGCGCATCACGAAGTCGTTGCCGGTGCTCTCCACCAGCCGGCCGTCCTCGATGTGCAGGCCGACGGCCTCCGCCTCCGGCTCACCCGCCGTGGCCGGCTGCACCGCGAGGGCCACCGCCAGCGCCCCGGCGACGCCGGCGGCTGCCACAACTCCGAGTCGTTTTCTGCTGTTCATGGTCGTCTCCTCAAGGGGGGTCCGTCCCGGGACCCCGTTGGGGTGGGGGTTGACGAGTGCGCGAACACGGCGAGAGAAGAGATTGGGAGCGCTCCCATGCCTCGCCCACCCATCAGGCCACCGTGACACCACCATGTCAAGGAGCGGGACGCCGTCGAATGGATTCGACGGCGGAATAAAACGCCTGGGCGGGTGGTGAGTTCGCTTTTCGGACGACACTTAACCGAGTAACTTGTCGCTGCGTGTTGCATGTTGGCGCCGCAACGTCACTGCCTCGGGGGCGAGTTCGGGTGTCCGCCACGCTCCGCGCCCGCCCGTTGGGCGGGCGCGGGTGGGGGGTTGGGGGCCGGTGGGTGCGCACATCGTTGGAAACGTTCCACGCCGTGGGCGACGGCGGGAGGGGGTGGTGCGGGCGCGTGGTCGTCTGCGGCACCGTCGACGGATGCCCGCGCCCCCGACGGGTCAGGGGCGCGGGGAACTGCGCGAAGCACTCGGGACGGGGTGCAGACGACGATGGTGAGCGGGTGGCCAGGGCGCGTAGTCGACTGCGGCACCGGCGACGGTTGCCCGCGCCCCCGACGGCCCAGGGGCGCGGGGGAACTGCGCGAAGCACTCGGGACGGGCCGCAGACGACAACGGACAACGGGCAACCCCGACGCGCAGTCGACTACGGCCCGCCGCCCGCGCGCTCAGCGACCGTTTCGGGGACCGGGCAGCACGCCTCGCCGCGCCAGGCGTCGCGCCCCTCCCGGACCGCCAACCCGGCGATGGCCAGCGCCGCCAGCGGGTCGGCCCAGGCCCAGCCGAGGGCGGCGTTGGCCAGCAGGCCGGCCAGCAGCACGGCGGAGAGGTAGGTGCACAGCAGCGTCTGCCGCGAGTCCGCCACCGCCGAGGCGGAGCCGAGTTCGCGCCCGGCCCGCCGCTGCGCGGCCGACAGGAAAGGCATGATCGCCAACGACAGCGCGGCCAGCGCGATCCCGGTCGGCGAACCGTCCGGCTCGTGGCCGCCCGCCAGGGCCCGCCCCGCGTCGAGGGCGACATAGACGGCCAGCGCGAAGAAGGAGCAGGCGATCACCCGCAGCGCGCGGGCCTCGCGCGCCTGCCGCACCGCCGGGTCGGCGGCGGAGAACTGCCAGGCGACGGCGGCGGCCGAGGAGACCTCGACCAGCGAGTCCAGCCCGAAGCCGATGAGCGCGGCGGAGGAGGCGGCCGCGCCGGCGGCGAGCGCGACGGCCGCCTCGACCAGGTTGTAGGCGATGGTCGCCGCGACCAGCCATCGCACCCGGCGGGCCAGCGTCTCGCGCCGCGCGAGGTCGGGGGCGTTCGGGCCCGACACCCCCTGGGGAACGGAGAGTTGGGCCATCAGCAGCAGCCCTTCTCCGCCGCTTCGGCGCAGCTGCGGTCGGCGGCGACGGCGACGACGGCGGCCCGCAGGTCGTCCAGCGCGTGGCCGAGGCGCGGGTCGGCCAGCTCGTAGCGGGTGCGGCGGCCGACGGGCACGGCGACGACCAGTCCGCAGTCGCGCAGGCAGGCCAGGTGGTTGGACAGCCGGGTGCGGGAGATGCCCAACCGGTCGGCCAGGTCGGACGGATGGGCCGGCGCCTCGCGCAGCGCGAGCAGCAGCCGGCAGCGGATCGGATCGGCCAGCGCGCGGCCGAACCGCGCGAGCACCTCGATGTCGGGGGCGACGGTCAGCATAGGGAGCACGTTAGTACACGATGCCCTGAATTCATAGTGTGCTGAACCGTCGACCCCGGCCGACCCCGGCCGGGGCCGGCGCTCAGGCCGCGTAGGCGCGCAGGAAGGTGGCCGTGGCGGCGGCGGCGACCTCGCGCAGTTCCTCGTCGGGGACGGGCCGGACGCCCATCCGGGAGCGCGCCTCCAGCGGGCCGATCAGCAGGGCCATCAACTGCTCGGCGGCCAGCACCGGTTCGTTGGCGGCCAGCCGCCCTGCGAGGGTGAGCCGGCCGAGCGGGTCGGCCAGGGCGTGCACCACCCGGTGCGGACCGAAGGCACTGACCAGCTCCAACGCCTCGGGGAACCGGGTGACTTCGGCGTAGAGCAGCCGGCGCAGGGCGCAGGAGGTGGCGTCGCTGTGCAGCTGGACGAGGCGGTGGCCGACGCCCTCCAGGGTCGCGGCGAGGTCGTCGCCCGGCGCGTAGAGCGGCTCGACGGCGGCGATCCGTTCCTCCAGCTTGGCCCTGGCCGTGGCCTCCAGCGCGCTGCGGAAGAGCGTCGCCTTGTCGGTGAGGTGGTTGTAGACGGTCGGCTTGGCGACGCCGGCCTCGGCGGCGATGTCCGCGACGCCGGCGTCGGCGTAGCCCTTGCGCGCGAAGACGGCGAAGGCGCCGGCCAGGATCGCGGCCCGCTTGTCGATGCGCCCGCGCGCGGGAGTCGGCGCACCCCCCGGGGGAGGCGCCGTTGAGGGAGTCGCTGCCATGGGGCCGATGGTAGACCGGCGGGTTCAACGGCGCGGCCTCACGGGTTGCGTTAGAACCAGCCAGATCACTACGTTGAATCCATTAGTTCAGATACGGAGTCCTCGGGGCGGCTTGGCGCCCCTCTGCTCAGGCTGATCGCCGTCGTGCTGCTCGGCGGACTGCTGGGCATCCTCAACAGCACCATGGCCGCCGTCGCCACGCCGACGCTGGCCGACTCGCTCAACGCCTCGCTGAGCACGGTGGGTTGGGCCTCCACCGGCTTCCTGCTCGCGGTCACGGCGACCATCCCGTTCACCACCTGGGCCGTCGACCGGTTCGGCGGGAGACGGCTGTGGCTGATCGGGCTGGCGATCTTCGTGGCGGGCTCGCTGGCCTCCGGGCTGGCGTGGAACGTGGGCAGCCTGATCGCCTTCCGCGCGCTCCAGGGCGTGGGGGCCGGCCTGTTGGACCCGCTGGTGTTGATCCTGCTCGCCCGGGCGGCCGGGCCGGCGCGGGCCGGGCGGGTGATGGGGCTGATGGGCGTGGTGCTCGCGCTGGGCCCGGCCCTCGGGCCGGTCAGCGGCGGCGCGGTGACGGAGGCGCTCTCCTGGCGCTGGATGTTCCTGCTGAGCGTGCCGGTCGGGCTGATCGCCCTGGTGCTGGCCCGGCGGACGCTGCCCGCCGACCCGCCCACGGCGGACGCCGGCGGGGGCGTGCGGCTGGACGTGCTGGGCCTGGCGCTGCTCGCCCCCGGCTTCGCCGGGCTGGTGCTGGCGCTCTCCCAGACGGCCGAGCAGGGCACCGCCCTGACCTGGCACGCGTGGCTGCCGCTGCTCGCCGGCGCGGTGCTGCTGCTCGGCTATGGAGCGCACGCGGCGCGGCTGGGCCGCACCGGGCCGGCGCGGCCGCCGCTGATCGACCTCGGGCTCTTCCGCAGTCGGGGGTTCAGCGCGAGCGTCACCATCATGGGCCTGAGCGGGCTGGTCAACTTCGCCGCGTTCTTCGCCCTGCCGCTGTACTACCAACAGGTGCACGGGCACGGGGTGTTGGCGGCCGGGCTGCTGATGGCGCCGGTCGGGGTCGGCGGCTCCCTGGCCATGCCGGTGGCCGGCCGGCTCTCCGACCGGCTCGGCTCACGCGGCCTCGCCGCCGGCGGCGCCGCGGCCGCCGCGCTGTGCACCCTGGCGCTGACCCGGGTCGACGCGGGAACGGCCGAACTCTGGCCGGCGGCGGGCGGACTGCTACTCGGCGTGAGCCTGGGCTTCATGGCGGCGCCGACCATGGGCTCGCTCTACCGGACGCTGCCGGCGGAGCGGGTGGCGCAGGGCAGTTCGGTGCTGTACATGCTCAACCAGCTGGGCGCCGCGCTCGGCGTCGCCGTCGTCACCCTGGTCGTCCAGACCTCGGACAACGTGATCGACGGGGTGCACCGTTCGTTCTGGCTGGCGAGCGGCGTGCTGCTGGTGATCCTGCTGACCATTCCGCTGCTGCCGGGGCCGGCCCGGCGCTCGACGCCGGTCGCGGGCGGCGAACCGGCCGGCGGTGAACCGGCCGTGGGCGAGGTCGGGGCCGGTCAGGGCACGCTCGGTCAGGGCACGCCGAACGCGGCCGGGTAGGCGATCGTGCCGGCGGGGGCGGGGAGTTCGGGCCGCAGGGCCAGCGCCATCAGCGCCTCGTCCGGCACGTCGAAGGCGGCCCTGACGCCCAGCTCGGACGCCGGCCGGAAGCCGAAGCGCGGGTAGTACGCCGGGTGGCCCAGGACCACGACCAGGTTCTCGCCGCGCTCCCCGGCCGTCGCCAGGGCGGCCCGTACGGCGGCCGAGCCGGCGCCGGTCCGCTGGTGCTCGGGCAGCACCGCGACCGGCGCCAGCGCCAGCGCCGGCGCGCCGCCCACCCGGCAGCGGGTGAGCAGCGCATGGGCGACGGGGGTGCCGGCCGGAGCGCCGACGGCCGCGCCGGCCGCCGGCTCGGCGAGCAGCGAGAGGCCGGGCAGCCAGGCGGCCGGGTCCGCGCGGAGCGCGTCGACCAGGTCGGCCTCCTCGGCGGTGGGGAACGCCGCCAGGTTGATCCGGCGCACCGCCGGCACGTCCGACGCGGTCTCGGCCCTGGTGGCCCAGGCGTGCTCACTCATGCGACTCCGAACTGCTCGACTGCGCGGACCAGCATAAACGCGGCGCCGGGCCGCCGTTGGCCCCCCGGCACACCCCCCGCCCGCCGCCCGTGATGCGATCGTGACCAGCTCCCTCGCGGGGAGCGGTGAGGCGCCACGGGGGTGCCGGACATGAGGGGGCATGAGAAAGGTTCACAGGGCCGAGGACCGGAACGAGGAGTTCGACCGGCTGTTCCGGGCGACCTTCCGCCGGCTGCTCGCCTACTGCCTGCGGCGGACCTCCGAGGCGTCGGCGCACGACGCGGTCTCCGAGGTCTATGCCACCGCCTGGCGGCGGCGCGGGCGCGTGCCCCACGACCCGCACGAGGCCCAGCTGTGGCTCTTCGGCGTGGCGCGTCGGGTGTTGGCCAACCAGGAGCGCGGCCAACGCCGTTGGCTGCGGCTACAGCGCCGGGTCGCCGAGGCGCCGGCCCCGCCGGCTCTGGCACCGAGCGACGACCTGGCCGAGGCGCTGGCCGCGCTGCCGCCCGACGACCGGGAGTTGCTGCGGCTCGCCTACTGGGACGACCTGTCGCACCAGGACATCGCCACGGTGCTGGGCATCTCCACGGGCGCCGTCGCCACCCGGCTCTACCGGGCCAGGGAACGGCTCCGCCCGCACCTGGCGGCCGGCGCCGACCCGCCACCACCCACCGCCGCCCGCCCGAACGTCCACGGCACCCGCACAACCGACCACCGCACCGCGCCCGGCACCGCGCCCCGCACCGAGGAGAAGCTTCATGCACGACGCTGACGACACCGAGCGCCTGGAGACGGCCCTGCGCGCCGCCGACCCGCTGCGCGACCGCGCCCTCGCCGACGACCCCGAAGGCCCGCTGGGACTGCGGGTGTTGACCAGGGCCAGGGGCCGCGCCCGGCACCACCGGCTGCGCCGCGCCGTGCTGGTGCCGGCCACGGCGCTCGCCGTCGCCGGGGCCACCGCCGGCGCCTACGCCTGGACCACCGACCCCGGGCAGCCGCACAGCTCGTGGAGCGTCACGTGCGTGGTCGACGGGATCGAGATCGAGATCGGCCCCTCCCCCGCCGAGCAGGACCCGGTCCTCACCTGCGGCGACTACTGGGCGGACAGCTGGGTCGCCCGCCCGGAGGTCTCGCCGCCGCCGGCCGAGTTGACCGCCTGCGTGGACAACGCCAAGGACGACCCGCTGCGGGTCTACCCCGGCGGCGCCGGCACCTGCGAGGAGTTGGGCATCGAGCCCTACACCGGGCTCTCCGAGGAGCAGTTGCGGCTGGCCGAACTGCGGGAGGAACTGCACCAGAACCCGGACGACTGCCGCTCCCGCGAGGAGGTCGCGGCGCTGGCCGACCGGCTCTTCGACGAGCACCACCTGGACGGCTGGACCACGCGGGCGGTCGAGGCCGACGACGCGCACGCGGTCTCCGACTCCCCGTGCACCATGATCTCCACCTATGACGAGGTCAACCGGACCGTGCTGCTGACCGGGATGCCGGAGATCACGGATTGCCTTCCCGAGAACGACTGCGTGCCCGTCGACCTGGGCACGGGCGGCGCATCCCTGCGCGAGCGGGAGGCGCGGCCGGCCGAACAGGGCTGATCCGGCGCGGCGTTGCCCCCGTCAGCCGGCGCGCCCCCGTGGCTCCGGCGCCCCCGGCGCGCGGTGCCCGGGGGCGCGCTGCCCGGGGGCGCGCTGCCCCGCCCCGTGCGCCGGCGCCCGCACCGCGCGACGCTACCCGCGCGTAACGTCTTCCGCGCGGGGCATTGACGGCCTTGTTGACAGCGAGTCTCATAAGACCATGGCTCTCTCCGGAAACGTGGCCGCCGATCCGGCCGATGTTCCGACGCCGCACGACGCGCTCGGCGCGCTCAAGGACCGTGAGCAGGTCGCCGAACGGTTGCTCGCGGCGTCGGCACGACACTCCTTCGACCCCGACCGTGACCTCGACTGGGACCAGCCCTGGCAGGACGGCCTCTGGTACTGGCCGCCCGAGCTGGTCTCCCTCTACGACACCCCGCTCTGGTACCGGATGTCCGAGGAGCAGCGGATCACGCTCTCCCGCCACGAGGCGGCGGCGCTCGCCTCGTTGGGCATCTGGTTCGAGCTGATCCTGATGCAGCTGCTGGTCCGGCACATCTACGACAAGCCGGCGACCAGCGCCCATGTGCGCTACGCCCTCACCGAGATCGCCGACGAGTGCCGGCACTCGATGATGTTCGCACGCGTGATCACCCGGGGCGAGACGCCCCACTACCCGCCCGCCCGGGCGCACCACAACATCGCGCGGGTCTTCAAGACGGTCTCCACCACGCCGGGTTCCTTCGTGGCGACCCTGCTCGGCGAGGAGGTGCTGGACTGGATGCAGCGCCTGACCTTCCCCGACGAGCGGGTGCAGCCGCTGATCAGGGGCGTCACCCGCATCCACGTGGTGGAGGAGGCGCGCCATGTCCGCTACGCCAGGGAGGAGCTGCGCCGGCAGATGGTCTCGGCGCCGCGCTGGGAACGGGAGTTGACCCGGCTCACCAGCGGCGAGTTCGCCCGGATCTTCTCCGTCGCGTTCGTGAACCCCCAGGTGTACACGAACATCGGTCTCGACCGGCGCGAGGCCGTCGCCCAGGTGCGGGAGAGCGCACACCGGCGCGAGGTGATGCGCGAGGGCGCGCGGCGGCTGACGGACTTCCTCGACGACATCGGCGTGCTGCGCGGCACGGCCCGCCGCATGTGGCGCGGCTCCGGCCTGCTGGCCTGACCGGCCCCGGACCGGCCGGCCCGAACCGGCGGCGCGGCGAAGGGCGTTGCCGCGCCGGCCGGGGCCGTGCGGCTACGCTGCGGAACATGAGCGGCCACCCCGAACCACGCGCGCCGGCCTACCGCCGTCTGAGCGTGGACGAGCGCCGCGCCCAGCTGATCGCCACCGCGCTGCGCCTCTTCGCGCGGAACACCCCGGAGGACGTGTCGTTGGACGACGTGGCCCGGCTGGCCGAGGTCTCCCGGCCGCTGGTCTACCGCTACTTCCCCGGCGGCAAGCAGCAGTTGTACGAGGCCGCGCTGCAACACGCGGCCGACCGCCTGGCCGCCTGCTTCGAGGTGCCGGCCGAGGGCGCGCTGAGCGAGCGGCTCGGCTACGGCCTGGACCGCTATCTGGCGTTCGTCCGCGAGCACGGCGAGGGCTTCACCGCGCTGCTGCGCGGCGGCAGCGTCGTCGAGACGGCGCGCACCACGGCCATCGTCGACGGCGTGCGGCGCTCGGCGGCGCGCGCGGTGCTGAGCCACATGGCCGTGGCCAGCCCCGGGCCCTGGCTGCGCACCGCCGTGCGCTCCTGGATCAGCACGGTCGAGGCGATGTCGCTGATCTCCCTGGACGAGGGCGAGTTGGGGCTGACCGAGCTGCGGGACTATCTGGTCGACCTGTTCGTGGGGCAGCTGATGGTCACCGCCACCCACGATCGGCAGACCGCGCGGATGCTGCGGGCCGCCGCCGAGTTGGAGCCGCCGGACGGTCGGGTGGCCGGCCTGCTGGACCGGGCGCTGCGCGCGGTGGCCCCCCAACCGGCCGGCTCCTGACCCCGGCCCCGTGACGGACACCTCTTACACTGCACCGATGCGAGCTGTGGAGACGCCCTTCGTCGGCGGGCCGCTGGACGGCGAGTCCCTGCCGGTGCTGGTGGGCGCCACCGGCCGGCCGCCCAAGGTCTACGAGGTGCCGGTGCCGGACGAGGCGGGCGGCCTGTCGGCCGTGCACGTCTACCAACTGGAGCCGGCCGGCCACACCCGGCGGCTGCGGCTGCCCAGGGGCTGGCGCTATGTCCACGCCCCCGACGCCGTGCCCTCCCGCACCTACCGCCGGCGGCTGAGGAACGAGGGCGAGCCCGAGGAGTAGTCGGCGAGGCGGCGCGCGCTGACGACGCCGGGGCGGCGCGCGATCACCCGGTCGCGCCTCCCGGCGTGCGCCGGGCGCGCGGCTGTGCACACCATCGCTCCGTCGATCCCGAGGAGCCGCCTGATGTCCCGTCAGTCCACCGCCCTGGCCGCACTCCTGCTCACCGCGACCGCGCTCACGGCCGGGCCGGCCTCCGCCGCCGACCAGCCGCCGGGACAACCCGCCGACCCCACCGCCCTGCTGACCGAGCTGCGCGAGCTGTACCGGGAGGCCGGCGCCGCCACCGAGGCGTACAACGAGGCGGGCGAACGCCTCGCCGAGCAGCGCGCCGAGGTGGAACGCCTCACCGCCCGCCTCGCCGACACCAGGGGCGCGCTGGCCGGCGCCCGCAGAACCGCCGGGCGGCTGGCCGCCGCCGAGTACCGGCACGGCGGCGCACCCGAACTCCCGCCCGTGCTGCGGCTGTTGCTGACCGACGAGGAACCGGCCCGCGCCCTGCACCACACCACCGTGGCCCGCCGGGCCGCCGCCGGCCAACTGGCCGAGGTCCGCCGGCTGGCCGAGGCCGAGCGGACCGCCAGCACCCTCGCCGGCGAGGCGGAGCGGGCGTGGGAGGAGGAACGCCAACTGGTCGAGGAGGAACGCGAGCGCCGCGACGACGCCCACGACCGGATGAACGAGGTGGCCGGGCTGCTCGCCGGGCTGACCGAGGAGCAGCTGACCGGGGTGACCGCGCTGGAGGACCGCGAAACCGCCGAGCGGCAGGCGGAGTTCCTCGCCGCGCACGAGCCCGCCGAGGAGCCGGCCGAGCAGCCCGCCGACGAGCCGGCCGACGCCGAGGGCTCCCCGGGCGAGCGCGCCCTGCGCTGGGCGCTGGCCCAGCGCGGCAAGCCCTACGAGGCGGGCGCCGAGGGCCCGGACGCGTTCGACCCGGCGGGGCTGGCGCTGCGCGCCTGGGAACACGTCGGGGTCACCGTGCCGCGCACCAGCGCCCGCAGCTGGGAGCTGCTGCCCCGGGTCCCGCTGGACGAACTGCGCCCCGGCGACCTGGTGATCTACCACGAGGACACCAGCCACACCGCGCTCTACGCCGGCGACGGCACGGTCGTCCACCCGCCCGCCCCCGGCAGGGCCGTGGCCGTCACCCCGCTCGCCCACGCCCCCGTCAAGGGCGCGGTCCGCCCCCGGTGACCCCCTGAGCGGAGCCGCGCGCCGGCGCGGGAGTGACGTGGGTCACGGGACGGGCGGGGAACGCGGGGCGGCGGGCGGACAGACAGGGTGCATGACGACAGAACTGCGGCCCCGCATCCGGGACGGTGACGAGGACGCCTTCGCCGAGCTGTTCGACGCGTATGCGCGCTCCGTCTACAACCACGCGTTCCGGCTCACCGGGGACTGGGGGGCCGCCGAGGACGCCGTGTCGTTGACGTTCCTCGAAGCCTGGCGGCTGCGCGGGCGGTTGGACGTCGAGGGCGGCTCGTTGCGGCCCTGGCTGCTCGGGATCGCGACCAATGTCGTGCGCAACTCCCGGCGCGCCGCGCGCCGGCACGCGGCGGCGCTGTCGCGGCTCCCCCGGCCGGAGGTCGTCCGCGACTTCGCCGACGAGGTGGCCGGGCGGATCGACGACGCCGCTTCGCTGGCGGCCGTGCGCCTCGCGGTCGCCACGCTGCGGCGGCCCGAGCGCGAGGTGTTGGCGCTGTGCGTGTGGTCGGGCCACGACTACGCGACGGCCGCCGAGGTGCTCGGCATCCCCGTCGGCACCGTGCGCTCCCGGCTGTCCCGCGCGCGGCGCAAGCTCGCCGCGACGGCCGAGGCGCGCGGCGCGGCACCACCGGCGGCCGACGGTGCGGAACCGCCGCCGCGCCGAGGACAGGTGAGAGATGGCCGCCGAGCGGCGGCCTGGCCCGGACAGCGGAAGGACACCCCGTGAACGACATGCCGTCGCTTCCCGAGCGGGACCTCCCGCCGGGTCGTCACCAACAGCTCAAGGAGCACCTGATGCGCGAGATCCGACAGACCCCGGAACCGGGCGGCTTCCGGGCCGGCGGGCGGAGGTGGCTGCTGCCGGCCGTCGGCCTGCCGGCGGTGGCCGGCACGCTGGCCCTCGTCGTGCTGGTGGGCGGCTCCCCCGGCACCTCCGACGACCCCGAGCGCGGCACGGAGACCGAGGCCGGCCCCACGGCGGGCACCGGCGAAACCCCGGGGACCGCCGTCCAGTTGCTGGACCAGGCGGCCGCCCGGGCCGCCGCCGAGGCCCCGGCGGACATCCGCGACGACCAGTATGTGTACGTCTCCAGCGTGGTCAGCTACCCGGGCGAGGCGCCGCAGGAGCGCGAGGTCTGGCACGCGGTGGACGGCAGCAGGGAAGGGCTGCTGCGCCTGGGCGGCGAGCCGGAGGACATCCCGCTCGAACCCGACCCGGTGCCCGCGCCCGGCAGCGAGGGAACGTCGTCCTGCTACCGCTTCCTGGAGACGCTGCCGACCGATCCCGAGGCGATGCTGGCGTGGCTCTACGCGCAGCAGGAGGCGGGCGACGAGGACCACGACGCGGACCAGGACGCGTTCGTCCTCATCGGCGACCTGGTCGGCGAGTCGATGGTGCCGCCGGACGTGGCGGCCGCGCTCTACGGCGCCGCCGCGCTGATCCCCGGGGTGACCCTGGTGCCCGACGCGGTGGACGCGACGGGCCGCCCGGGCGTCGGGGTCGGCCGGGTCGACGCCTACAACCCGGACCAGAGCGAGGAGTTGGTCTTCGACGCGGAGTCGTTCGAACTCCTCGGGCGGCGCACCGTCGCCGTGCGGGACATCGTCTACGAGGACGCCGCCCCGATCCGGGCCGGCGAGACGACGTACGCGACGGCCGTCATCGACCGCTCGGTGGTGGACGAGGCCGGCGCCCGCCCCTGAGCGGCCCGCCCCTTGAGACACCCGTCGTCGGGTCCCGTCGGGGGGCGGGACCCGACGACGGGTCGGCTGCCGGCGCGCCGGCGCGGCCGTTTCCGGAGGGTGCGGCCGGCGGGCTAGCGGGGGGGCGTGGTGGTCGCCTGGCGGAGTTCCGCGCGGAGTTCGGGGGTCAGCAGGTGGCCCGCGCGGCCGACCAGGAGCGCCATCTGGTAGGTGACCACGCTGATGTCGGCGGTCGGCTCGGTGTAGACGCCCAGCAGGGAGCCGTCGGAGATGGCCATCACCAGCAGGTTGCCGGTCTCCATGGCGACCAGCGTCTGCTTGACCTGGCCGCCGTCCATCAGCTCGGCCGCGCCGCCGGTGAGGGAGCCGAGGCCGGAGACCACGGTGGCCAGGTCGGCCGCCGCGCCGCTCGGCGTGCCGCCGGGCCAGCGCGGGGTCGGCGGGCCGGTGAGCCCGACCGGCGCGGGGCCGCCGTCGGGGCCCGACTCCGAGGAGAGCAGCGGCAGCCCGTCGGTGGAGACGACGGCGACGGAACGCACACCCGGCACCTCGTCCACCAACCTGCCCAGCAGCCACCGCAGATCGCGCCCGCCACGGCTGGCGGTGTCCTGCTGCCGCGTTCCGGTCCCGGAGGTCATGACGGCTGTTCCTCTCCATAGCGCCCGGGTCTCTCGCCGGGTCCTTCCCCTACCCCTCGGCCCGGTCCCCGCTCGGGGCGGGCGACCGGGTGGGCGGGGGCCTCCCCGCCGAACTCGCCCGGGGCGCCGAACTCCCCGGTGGCTCCGAACTCCCCGGAGGCCGCCAGGCTGGCGGCGTCCCGGTGTCCTTCCCTGGCCCCTCGCTGGAATCCGCCGAGCCGGCGGCGCAGCTCCTCCGGGTCGACCGTGCGGTTGTGCCCGGTGTCCGTGGCCCCGCCGCCGGCGGAGGCGACCCGGGTGCGGAGCGGCAGGCCGCTGCCGGTCACCACGGGCGCGCTGTCCGGGGCGCGGGCGTGTTCGGGGCCGCGCGAGGCGAGGTCGCGCACCGGCAGCGGCCCGCTGGCCGGGCCACCGGCGTCCCGCTCCCCGTAGCCGGTCCGGTCCGGGTAGCCCGTTCCGGCGGCGTCGCCGTAGCCGGCCTGATGGGCACGGCCGGCCTGCTCCCCGTACGCCCCCTGGTCGCCGTACCCGGTCTGGCCCCCGTGCGCGCCCTGGTCCCCGTACCCGCCGGCCTGCCCGCCGTAGGCCGCCGGCGCGGGGCCGCCGTCCGCCGTCGGAGCCTCGGCCGGATGCGCCGGGCGTTCGGCGCCGAGGGCGTGGCGGCCCGTGGTCCTGGTGGTCGGCCCTATGCCCGCGCGGGCCTCCGGCACGCTCGGGTGCGCCCCGCCGGCCGGCCCGGCCAGGCCCTCGTGGCCGCCGGGCGCGACTCCCGGCGCGACCACGGGAGTCGCACCGGTCCTCGCGGCCGGCACCGTCGGGTGCGCGCCGCTGGCCGGCCCGGCCAGGCCGTCCGCCGGGAAGCCGGCCGGCTCGGCCGCGCCCGGGTGGACCAGCGCCCCGGGGACCAGCACCTCGGCCGTGGTGCCGCCGGCGGGGCGGGCGACCAGCCGGCAGCGCAGCCCGTGCCGGGCCGCGAGCCGGGCCACGGTGTAGAGGCCCATGCCGATGTGCTGCCCGTTCCCGCCGTCGGCGCCGGGCGGCGGGGTCACCGGGTCGGCGAGCCGGGCGTTCAGCTCGGCCAGCCGGACCTCGGCCAGGCCGCGCCCCTCGTCCTCGACGCTGAGCAGCAGCTCCTCGCCCCGCCAGTGGCCGGTCAGCCGCACCCGGGTGCCGGGCGGCGTGGCGACGGCGGCGTTGTCCAGCAGCTCGGCCAGCAGATGGCTGATGTCCCTGGCCGCGTGCGCGACGACCCGCGTCGGCGGCGGCGGAACGGTCTCCACCAGGTCGTAGCGCTCTATCTCGCTGACCGCCGCCCTGGCCACGTCGATCAACGGCATCGGCGAGGCCAGCGAGCGGACCGGCTCGGCGCCGGCGAGCAGCAGCACGTTCTCGCTGTGCCGCCGCATCCGGGCGGCGAGGTGGTCCACGGAGAAGAGGACGGCCAGCTGGTCGGGGTCGGTCTCATGCTCCTCCAACCCCTCGATCACGGACAGCTGTTCCTCGACCAGGTCCAGCAGCCGCTGCGCGTGGTGCGCGAACATGCCGTGCACGGCGCCGTGCAACGCGGCCAGCCTGGCGGTCAGTTCGCGCTGTTCGGCGAGGAGCCGGTCGCGTTCGGCGCGCAGCCCGCCGCTGCTCTGCTCGGCCTCGGCCGCCTGCCGCTGAAGCTCCTCGGCGCGCGCCCGCAGCGCGTTGACCGAGGCGACGACCTCGGCGAACTCGTCGTTGCGGCCGATGTACCTGACCGGCTCCTGGTGCACCGGGTCGGCGGCGACCCGCCGGGTGCCCAGCCGCACGGCGGCCAGCGGCCTGGTCAACGAGCGGGCGGTCCCGACGCTGACGCCCAGGGCCAGGGCCAGGGCGAGCAGGATCACGCCGACCGTGACCAGCAGCCCGGTCAACTCGTCGTCGCGCAGCGCCTCGACGGCCTCGGTGTGCTCGCCGACCAGCGAGGCCAGCACCCCGCGCTGGAGGCCGACGCGGGCCTGGAGCGCCTCGTCCACCTCGACCGCGTCCAGCGCGTGATCGGCCTCGTCCAGCGTGGCGCCGTCGGTCAGTTCGGCCAGGAACGCCTCGGCGGCCTCGACGTCGCCGCCGGTCACGGTGTCCCGGTAGGTGTCGCGGCCCGGCGCGTCGGCGATGGCGAGGAAGTCGGTCAGGGCGGCGGCCTCGGAGACGTGCTCCCGCTGGGCGAGCGCGGTGAGTTCGCCCTGTTCGCCGTCGCCGGCGAGGGCGGCGAGCAGCAGGCCCCTGGTCGCTGAGGCGGCGTGCACGGCGCGGGCGAGGTCGGGCAGCGCGTCGCTGGTGGGGCTGACCGCGTCGGCGGGCGCGGAGCGGCTGACGGAGCGCAACAGCCCGTCGAGGCCCTCGATCGCCGCGGTGTAGGTCTGGTGCACCTCGACCGCCGTGGACTCGCCGGCGAGTGCCCGCTCGCGCGCCTCGGGGAGCGCGGCCAGGCGCTCGCCGAGGGTCGGGTCGACGGCCTCGCGCAGTTCGGCCACCCGTCGGTCGGCGCGCGCCTCGGCGTCGTCGCTCAACGCGCCCTCGCGGTCGGCCCCTTCGCCGGCGGCCGCGACGACGAGGGCGTCGCGCTCGTCGGCCAGGATGTGGGAGAGGGACAGCGCGCGCTCCCCCAACGCCGAGGCGTCGGCCAGCTCCTGGCTGTCGCTCAGGGCGCCGGCCCGCTCGACGAGCGCCGGGACGCCGGCGACCAGCACGGCGGCCCCGGTGAGCAGCAGGGCGATCAGCAGGCGAGTGCGCACCCTGGCGCCGCGTCGGCGGGCGGCGTGGGACCGCAGGCCGGCGGCGGCCGAACCGGCCGTAGCCGGAAGTGTGGAAGGGGCAGAACCACCCTCGTCCCGCGATGTCGTCTTCCGCACCTGTGCTCGCATTCTCGTCACTTCGGCTCCGACCCTGCCAGCGCCGACCGGGGCGGGAGGCGGCCCGGCCGGCCCCGCCACCCGAAGGAGTGAACAACACCCCGGAGTTGGCGGACAAGCTCACGTCACCTGGTCGGGGCACCCCCACCATGAGTTCGGCTGGTTTTCGCTGGAATTCCGACCGTGCTCCTGGCAAGATCAGCGCCCGCCCGGCACCTATCGTGCCTTTCTCTGGCAAACCCCCATCAAACGCAAGCAAGTGCCAGCCTACGGCAGACTGTTGATCATGCGCATCCAGTCGGCCACCGAGCCGGGCACCCCGGGCCAGCCCAACGAGGACTTCGCCGCCGTGGCCACGCCGACCGAAACGGGCGAGGGCGCGCTGGTGGTGCTGGACGGAGTGACCGCACCCAGCGGTGATTTCGGCTGTGCACACGGGGTCGCGTGGTTCTCGGCGCGGCTCGGCGGGACGCTGCTGCGCGCCCTCGCCGAGGGTCCGGTGCGGCCGCTGGACGACAGTCTGGCGCACGCGATCTCCCGCACCGCCGACGCGCATCGGGCCACCTGTGACCTTTCTCACCGACGCACTCCGCAGGCCACGGTGGTGTGTGCCCGCTGGGACGCGATTCGGGTCGAGTATCTGGTGCTCTCTGACTCGGTGTTGCTGGTCGAGGGCCCAACGGGCCTGGTGCGGCCGGTTCTTGACCGACGCTTGGACCGGCTGCGTCCGCTGACCCGTCAGTTGCCGCGCGACCGGCGGGCCGCGTTCGTCGAGGGGCTGCGCAACGCGCCCGACGGGTTCTACACGGCGGCGGCCGACCCGTCGGTGGCCGGGCGCGCCGTGGTCGGGGAGCTGCCGAGGGACGAGGTGCGGACGCTGGCCGCGTTCACCGACGGGGTGGGGCGGTGGGCCGAGACCTTCGGACTCGGGGACTGGCCCGCGCTGTTGGGGGCCCTGGCGGAGCAGGGGCCGGCGGGGGTGATCGCCGAGGTGCGCGCGGCGGAGTCGGCCGATCCGGAGGGCGCGCTCTATCCCCGGGGCAAGACGCACGACGACGCGACGGCGGTGCTGGTCACGCTCTGACGGCCACTCGGGACGGCCCTGCGGCGCCGTCCGCGCGGAGTGCGCGCCGTCAGGAGGGGCTCACGGGCGGCAAGTTGACCCGGTGCGGGCATCGGGCACCGGGTTTCACGCCGTTCAGCGGGCTGTGCGGGCCCGGGGTCGCTCGCCCCGTTCCCTCGGCCGTTCTACCCGCGTTACCGTCGAGTTGGGCCGTTGGCATGGCCACAGCAGGCGTCCCATGCGGCCCAACTGTCCCCCCACACCACGGTTCTCGGAAGGCACATCCATGCCCCTCTCCGACCCGGGGGCGCGCGGCGGGTTCCCCCGCCGCCGCTCCCCCCGCACACTCCGCACTCTGGTCGGCGCGCTCGCCGCCGCGCTGGCCCTGCTGCTGGCCGCCCCTGGCCCGGCCTCGGCCGACGACGACGACCCGCAGGCGCACCCCGACTTCGGCTCAGCGTTCATGGGCTCCACCGTCCTCGAACACGAGGGTGGCAACCGGACCTACGTCCCGCCGGACGTGGACCCGACGGCCACCGTCGAAGGCGTGGACGTCTCCAGCCACCAGGGCAACGTGGCCTGGTCCACGCTCTGGAACAGCGGCGTCCGCTTCGCCTATGTGAAGGCGACCGAGGGCACCGGCTACCGCAACCCCTACTTCACGCAGCAGTACAACGGCTCCTACGACATCGGGATGATCCGGGGCGCGTACCACTTCGCCCTGCCCAACGCCTCCAGCGGGGCGGCCCAGGCGACCTACTTCGCGACCAACGGCGGTGGCTGGTCGGCGGACGGGAAGACGCTCCCCGGCGTGCTGGACATCGAGTACAACCCGTACGGCTCGACGTGCTACGGGCTGAGCCAGTCCGCGATGGTCGACTGGATCAGGGAGTTCAGCGACACCTACCGCGCCCACACCGGGCGGGACGTGGTGATCTACACCACCACGGACTGGTGGACCCAGTGCACCGGCAACAACGCGAGCTTCGGCGCGACCAACCCGCTGTGGATCGCCCGCTACGCGTCAACACCCGGCACGCTGCCGGCCGGTTGGGGCTTCTGGACGTTCTGGCAGTACACCTCGACCGGGCCGACGGTGGGTGACCACAACCTGTTCAACGGCGCCATGGACCGGCTCCAGGCGCTGGCCAACGGCTGACCGGCCGCCGGCCCCCGGGGGTGCCGTGCGGACCCGTGCGGGAAAATCGCCGCATGGCACCCTCCCCCGACCCCACCCCGAGTTCGCGCGGCCCCGGGCCCGACGAGCGGCCCGTCGTGCTGGACCGGCGCACCGGCCCACACGGCGAGGTGGTGCTGCGCCGCCACGGCGGGCTGTTCCAGATCATCGCCAACGGCTGCTTCCTGATGGACACCTCGGACGGCCGCTCCGAACGGCTGCTGGTGCGGGCCGCGATGGCCGCGTTGACGGACCCGGCGGGGCCGGGACGGCCGCCGGCCGCGCCCCGGCTGCTGATCGGCGGCCTGGGCGTGGGCTTCTCGCTGGCCGAGGCGGCGGCCGAGCCGCGCTGGGGCGCCGTCGACGTGGTCGAGCGCGAGCCGGCGGTGATCGACTGGCACCGCTCGGGCCCGCTGTCCGCCCTCTCGGGCGACGCCCTGGACGACCCCAGGGTGACCCTGGTCGAGAACGACCTGCTGGCCCAACTGCACAGCAGCCCGGGCCGCTATGACGCGCTCTGCCTGGACATCGACAACGGGCCCGACTGGACGGTGACCGAGGACAACGACGGCCTCTACGCGCCGGCCGGACTCGCCGCGTGCCGCGCCGCGTTGCGCGACGGCGGGGTCCTCGTTGTGTGGTCCGCACAAGCGTCGGCCACATTTCCGGACAGGTTGCGAAACGCCGGATTCGATCGGGTAAGGACCGAAGAGGTGCCCGTTGCCCGGGGTGTTCCCGACGTGCTGTTTCTCGCCAGCCATCATTTCGCCAGCCGGTCCGCGTAGCCGGGCCTTGAGTTTCCGCTTTACGCTGCTGTTCGGTGCCCCAGGCAGGGCACCATCCGCCAACTGTCCGCCAGCACCAGCCGTCTGGCATCACGAGTTTCCCGGGGGCGGGACAGATGACTCCAACAGAAACCAGGACTGCGCCGATGGACCGAGAGCACCAGGAGAAGCCGCCGCCCGTGGGCGGTCCCACCGAGCCGGAGACGGCGGAGCGGGCCGGTCACCACAGTGCGACCGTGGCAACCCCCGGAGCCCAGCGGCGCGTTCTGGTCGTCGAGGACGACCCCACCATCGTCGAGGCCATCGCCGCCCGACTGCGAGCCGAGGGCTTCCTGGTGCAGACGGCCGCCGACGGCCCGGCCGCCGTGGAGACCGCCAGCGCGTGGCATCCCGACCTGCTGATCCTCGACGTGATGCTGCCCGGCTTCGACGGCCTTGAGGTGTGCCGCCGGGTCCAGGCCCAACGCCCCGTGCCGGTCCTGATGTTGACCGCGAGGGACGACGAGACGGACATGCTGGTCGGGCTCGGCGTGGGCGCCGACGACTACATGACCAAGCCGTTCTCCATGCGGGAGCTGGTCGCCAGGTCCCATGTGCTGCTCCGCAGGATCGAGCGGGCGGCCGTCGCCGCCACCACCCCGAGGCCCGGCAGCGTGCGCCTCGGCGACCTGGAGATCGACCGCACCCAGCGGCGGGTGCGGGCCGCCGGCAAGGACATCCACCTGACGCCGACCGAGTTCGACCTGCTGATGTGCCTGGCGCGCTCCCCCCGCGCGGTGCTCACCAGGGAGCAGCTGCTGGCCGAGGTCTGGGACTGGGCCGACGCCTCCGGCACCCGCACCGTGGACAGCCATGTGAAGGCGCTGCGCCGGAAGATCGGCGCCGAGCGGATCAGGACCGTGCACGGCGTGGGCTACGCCCTGGAGACGCCGCCCGGGTTCGCCGGCGAGGCCGGCCCGCGCGGCCAGGCCGCCGCGGAGGGCTGACCTGAGCGTGCAGCGGGAGTCGACCGCGCGGCGCTACGGCCATCTGCTGTGGCGGGTGCTGCGCCCCCTCGACCCTTTTCGTTCGGTGAAGGCCGCCCTGGGCGGCCTGGTGATCATCTCGGTCGGGATCACGACCGTGTTGTTGCTGCTGGCCTACCGCTCGGACATCGGGCTCCAGGTGATCGCGATCATCGCGATCATCGCCTCGCTGCTGGTCACCCAGTTCGTGGCCCAGGGCCTGGCGTCCCCGGTGCTGGAGATGACCTCGGCGGCCCGGGCGATGGCGCGCGGCCAGTACGAGCGCCGGGTGCGGGTGACCCGCAGGGACGAGCTGGGCGACCTGGCGCACGCCTTCAACCGGATGGCGGCCGACCTCCAGGCCGCCGACCGGCAGCGCAAGGAGCTGGTGGCCAACGTCTCGCACGAGCTGCGCACCCCGATCGCCGGCCTGCGGGCGGTGCTGGAGAACGTCGTCGACGGGGTCTCCGAGGCCGACCCGGAGACCATGACCACCGCCCTGCGGCAGACCGAGCGGCTGGGCCGGCTGGTCGAGCAGCTGCTCGACCTCTCCCGGCTGGAGAACGGGGTGGTGCCGCTCCAGGCCAGGGACTTCCGGGTCGAGCCCTATCTGACCACCGTGCTCGCCGACGCCCGGATGGCGCTGGGCCGTGGCCACGCGCGGACCGACGTCAAGCTGCGGCTCGACGTGGTGCCCGGCGGGCTGCGGGCCAGGGCCGATCCGGAGCGTCTGGACCAGGTGGTCACCAACCTGGTGGACAACGCCGTCAAGCACAGCCCGCGCAACGGCCAGGTCACCGTGGTGGCCCGGCCGGGCGCCGCGCCCGGCGGGCTGGTGCTTGAGGTGCGGGACGAGGGCCCCGGCATCCCGCAGGCCCAGCGGGACCTGGTCTTCGAACGCTTCGGCCGGGGCACCATCGACGGCGTCCAGGCCCACGACGGGGGCACCGGGCTCGGGCTGGCCATCGCCCGCTGGGCGGTCGATCTGCACGGCGGAACGATCGGGGTGGCTGAGTCCCGCAGGGGCTGCCGCATTCGTCTCACCCTGCCGGGTAACGCGCAGGCAAATAATTGACGTAGGGTCGCGGGCAACGCCCCTCGGGGCGCCCGTCGACCTCGGGCGCCGCCGGGCCTGCTCGGCGTGCGCCGCCCGGCGCACGGCGGTGCGGAGTCGCATCGCCGCAGTTGAGCGCGGGAGTCCTCGCGTTCCTGTTCGACCGAGCCAGGGTCGTTGCCATTTTGTTGCCTGTTCACACCAAACCTGATGCGATTCCCGTGCTTTCTTGACGCGAAACCCGGGATTCCGTGTGGTGTAGGCCACGTCTGGCGGGTGCGGACTGCGCCATGGGCGTGGGGAGGCGTAGCCTTGATTTCCGCTGTCCATGACCTTGCGAAGCGGAAGAGGGCGGTTGCCGCCGTGTCGCCACAGTCCCCGAACACCTCAAGCGTTGACGCCGACCGAGAAGCGCAGAAGAACTCTGCCGCCGGCTTCGGAGCCAACGAATGGCTCGTTGACGAGATCTACCAGCAGTACCTCCAGGACCCGAACTCCGTTGACCGGGCCTGGTGGGACTTCTTCGCCGACTACCAGCCGGGAGGCGACTCCGCCTCGGCGCCGTCGGCCGGCGACGGCTCGGCCACCGCCGAGCGGGCCCGGCCCGAGGCGAAGCCCACGACGACCGGGGCCGAGCGGCAGGGGGCCACGCCCGAGCAGCGGACCACGGCGACCCAGCCGAAGCCCCCGGCGGAGCAGCCGGCCGCCGCCAGGCCGGCGGCGAAGCCGGCCCAGGAGAGCCGGCCGGCCGCCAAGCCGGCCCCCGCCCCCGCGAAGAAGCCCGCCGAGCAGGCGGAGGAGCCCGCGGGCCCCGAGCTGGTGACGCTGCGCGGTCCCGCCGCCGCCGTCGCCAAGAACATGAACGCCTCCCGCGACGTGCCGACGGCCACCTCGGTCCGCGCCGTCCCGGTGAAGCTGCTCTTCGACAACCGCATCGTCATCAACAACCACCTCAAGCGCGCCCGGGGCGGGAAGGTCTCCTTCACCCACCTCATCGGCTACGCGATGGTGCAGGCCCTCAAGGCGATGCCGGCCATGAACCACTCCTTCACGGAGAAGGACGGCAAGCCGACCCTGGTCAAGCCCGAGCACGTCAAGCTGGGCCTGGCCATCGACCTGGTGAGCAAGAGCGGCGACCGCCAGCTGGTCGTCGCCGGCATCGAGAAGGCCGAGACGCTCACCTTCTTCGAGTTCTGGCAGGCGTACGAGGACATCGTCCGCCGCGCCCGCACGGGCAAGCTCACCATGAAGGACTTCTCCGGGGTCACCGCCTCGCTGACCAACCCCGGCGGCATCGGCACCGTCCACTCCGTGCCCCGGCTGATGCCGGGCCAGAGCGTGATCCTCGGTGTGGGCGCCATGGAGTACCCGGCCGAGTTCCAGGGCAGCTCCCAGGAGACGCTCAACCGGCTGGGCATCTCCAAGGTCATGACGCTCACCAGCACCTACGACCACCGGGTCATCCAGGGCGCGGCCTCCGGCGAGTTCCTCCGCCAGATCAGCCAACTGCTGCTGGGCGAGCACGACTTCTACGACAACATCTTCGAGGCCCTGCGGATTCCGTACGAGCCGATCCGGTGGAACCGCGACATCGACGTCAACCACGACGACGAGGTCACCAAGGCCGCCCGGGTCTTCGACCTGATCCACTCCTACCGGGTGCGGGGCCATCTGATGGCCGACACCGACCCGTTGGAGTACAAGCAGCGCCGCCACCCCGACCTGGACATCACCGAGCACGGGCTCACCCTGTGGGACCTGGAGCGGGAGTTCGCGGTCGGCGGCTTCGCCGGCAAGTCGGTGCTCACCCTGCGGGACATCCTGGGCGTGCTGCGGGACTCGTACTGCCGCACCACCGGCATCGAGTACATGCACATCCAGGACCCGAGGGAGCGGACCTGGATTCAGGACCGCGTGGAGCGCCAGCACACCCCGCCGGAGCGCGAGGAGCAGCTGCGCATCCTGCGCCGGCTCAACGCCTCCGAGGCGTTCGAGACGTTCCTCCAGACCAAGTACGTGGGCCAGAAGCGCTTCTCGCTGGAGGGCGGCGAAACGGTCATCCCGCTGCTCGACACGGTGCTCGACGAGGCCGCGGCGGACAAGCTGGACGAGGCCGTCATCGGCATGGCCCACCGGGGCCGGCTGAACGTGCTGGCCAACGTGGTCGGCAAGTCCTACGCCCAGATCTTCCGCGAGTTCGAGGGGAACCTCGACCCCAAGTCGATGCACGGCTCGGGCGACGTGAAGTACCACCTGGGCACCGAGGGCACGTTCACCGGGCTGTCCGGCGAGCAGATCAAGGTCTCGCTGACCGCCAACCCCTCGCACCTGGAGGCCGTCGACCCGGTGGTCGAGGGCGTGGCCCGGGCCAAGCAGGACATCATCGGGCGGGGCGGCAAGGACTTCACCGTGCTGCCGATCCTGCTCCACGGCGACGCGGCGTTCGCCGGCCAGGGCGTGGTCGCCGAGACGCTCAACATGTCGCAGCTGCGCGGCTACCGCACCGGCGGCACCATCCACATCGTGATCAACAACCAGGTGGGGTACACCGCGACGGCCGCCGCCGCCCGGTCCTCCACCTACTGCACCGACGTGGCGCGGATGATCGAGGCGCCGATCTTCCACGTCAACGGCGACGACCCGGAGGCCGTGTGCCGGGTGGCGCGGCTGGCGTTCGAGTACCGGCAGGCGTTCAACAAGGACGTCGTGATCGACCTGGTGTGCTACCGCCGGCGCGGCCACAACGAGACGGACAACCCGTCGTTCACCCAGCCGCTGATGTACGACCTGATCGACAAGAAGCGCTCGGTGCGCAAGCTCTACACCGAGTCGCTGATCGGGCGGGGCGACATCACGCTGGAGGAGGCCGAGCAGGCGCTCCAGGACTTCCAGGGCCAGCTGGAGAAGGTCTTCAAGGAGGTCAGGGACGCCACGGACACCCCGGCCCCGGCCGAGGTGCCGGTGCCGATGCCGGAGTTCCCGGTGACGGTGGAGACCGGCGTCTCCGCCGAGGTGGTCAAGCGGATCGCCGAGTCGCAGGTCAACATCCCGGAGCGGATCACGGTCCACCCCCGGCTGCTGCCGCAGCTGCAACGGCGCGCGGCGATGGTCGAGGAGGGCACCATCGACTGGGCGATGGGCGAACTGCTCGCCGTCGGCTCCCTGTTGATGGAGGGCACCCCGGTCCGGCTCGCCGGCCAGGACTCCCGCCGTGGCACCTTCGGCCAGCGGCACGCGGTGCTGATCGACCGGAAGACCGGCGAGGACTACACCCCGCTGCTCTACCTGGCGCCCGACCAGGCCCGGTTCAACGTCTACGACTCGCTGCTGAGCGAGTACGCGGCGATGGGCTTCGAGTACGGCTACTCGCTGGCCAGGCCCGAGGCGCTGGTGATGTGGGAGGCCCAGTTCGGCGACTTCGCCAACGGGGCGTCCACGGTGATCGACGAGTTCATCTCGTCGGCCGAGCAGAAGTGGGGCCAGACCTCCGGCGTCACGCTGCTGCTGCCGCACGGCTACGAGGGCCAGGGCCCGGACCACTCCTCGGCCCGGATCGAGCGCTTCCTCCAGCTGTGCGCGCAGAACAACATGACGGTGGCGGCGCCCACCCTGCCGTCGAACTACTTCCACCTGCTGCGCTGGCAGGTGCACAACCCGCACCACAAGCCGCTGGTGGTCTTCACCCCGAAGTCCATGCTGCGGCTGAAGGCGGCGGCCTCCCGCGCCGAGGAGTTCACCAGCGGCGGCTTCCGGCCGCTGATCGGCGACGAGACGGCCGACCCGCAGCGCGTCACCAAGGTGGTGCTGTCCGCCGGCAAGGTCCACTACGACCTGGCGGCCGAGCGGGAGAAGCGAACCGGCGACGGGGCCGACGATGTCGCGCTGGTCAGGCTGGAGCGGCTCTACCCGCTGCCCAGCGACGAACTCCGCGCCGAACTGGCCCGCTTCCCGCGCCTGGAGCGCGTGGTGTGGGCCCAGGAGGAGCCGGCCAACCAGGGCGCGTGGCCGTTTGTCGCGCTCAACCTGCCGGAACGGGTGGACCTCCCGGGCCGCCTGATCCCGGTGACCCGCCCCGCCTCCTCCTCCCCGGCGGTCGGCTCGGCCAAGCGCCACCAGGCGGAGCAGCAGACGCTGGTGTCAGAGGTCTTCGACCTCTGACACCCCGGTCCGCCCCGGCGAACGCCCGCGCCCCGCGCGGGCGTTCGCCGTTTGGGCCGCCGGCCGCGCTGCGCGCGGGGCGCGTCTGAGCGGTTGCCGCCCGTGCTGCGCGCGGCCGGGCCGGGGCTGTGACGCTCGGCCGGCGGCCGGTGGAAAACTGGGGCGCCGGGCGTACGGGCCCGGCGATGGCCCGCAACGTGCGGGGCGGAGGGTCCATCGGGCCCCGGCAGAATCAGGCACGGCCCGGGTCGTGACCCCGTGGCATGCCACAACCCGCCGGCGGTGGCAACGCCAACCCGCCACGCGAGGTGGCGAGTTACCGGCCACCCCCAGGGGCAGGCACCCCACCGCAGCGCCAATCCGCCGCGCGGGGCGGCAGAGTTACGTCACGGGCTGGCCGCCCACATCCTCCGCTCGCAGCTCGCCCCGCCGAGAGCGCGGGCTCACCGCACAGCCGTTGGGCCGTGCCGCAGCAGAGGTTCCGTGCCTGCTTCACGCCTTCCCTCACCAAGCGCGGCCCGAGCAGTGGCTCTCACCCCGCCCCGCGCGCCGCCCGGCCATCGGCGGTCGTCCCAGCGGCCCACCATCCCGCGTCCAGACCACCGCCGCCGCGAAAGCACCCGCCCGTAGGGCGACACCGGCCCCGCGCAGCGGAAACCCACCCACGGCAGGACCGCCAACCCACCCCGCACAGCGCCGCGTTCACCAGCCACCCCAGGACAACATCGGCCGCGCGTCAACGCCGCGTTCGGCGAACAGCCCACCCGGGCAACAGCCGTCCTTCGACCCCCGTCACGCCAACGCCGCGCGCAGCGCGGCGAAGACTCTCCCCGGCGCCCCCGGCGGGGCCGCCGACCGCCGCGCGCAGCGCGGCGGAGGCTCCCCCCAAAACCCCCGGAGGGACCGGCGGGAACCGCCTCCCTGTCACGTCAGCTGCGGCTCGAAGTCCCAGAACGGCCGAACCCGCGCGCGGGCGCTCACCGTGTGGACGTGCTGCGAGCCCAGCGTGGAGATGAGCCCCGTCAGCGCCTCCTCCTCCGTCTTGTCCGCCTCCGCCCGCTGCCGCAGGTTCCGCAGGTCCGTCGCGTGCGCCACCTTGCAGGAGAGCGTCAGCGGATGCTCCCGCCCCAGCGACGGATGCTCGGCGGCCCGACGCGCCGTGTCGCGGCTCAGCTCGGCCGCGCTCTCCACGTCGCCCGCGATGTTGCGGTCGGCGCTCAGGTTGAGCGCGAGGCCCAGCCGCCACGGGTGGTCCGGGCCCAGCGCGTCGGTCATCCGGATCAGGCACTGCTCGTTCAGCTCCAGCGCCTCCTCCCGTTCGCCGGCCGCGCGCAGCAGCAGCGCGTGGTTGGCGAGCGTGCCGACCGTGAACGGGTGCTCGGCGCCCAGCGCCTGGCGGTAGCGGCGGGTGGTGCGTTCCCCGATCTCCCGGGCCAGGTCGAGCCGCCCGTGGGAGCGCAGCACGAACGCGTAGCAGGCGGCGATCCGTTGGGTGGCGGGGGACGCCTCGCCGAGGGCGCGTTCGGCGCGTTCCAGCAGGTCGGCCAGCCGCTCGTGGGCGGCGGTGCGCTCGCCGGAGCGCAACAGGCAGAGCGCCAGGTTGAGTTCGGCGCTGAGGGTCTGCGGATGGTCGTGGCCCATGACGGTCCGCTGGACCTCGACGTTGGGCTCCTGGATGGACTGGGCCTCCGCGTAGCGGCCCAACAGGCGCAGGTCGATCGCGTAGTTGGTCTCCGAGGAGAGCGTCGAGCTGTTGCGGGCGCGCAGCACCTCGCGGCGGGTCTGGAGGGTGCGGCGGTCCTCGACGAGGGCGTCCCGGTAGCGGCCGAGGAGCCGCAGCGTGACGGCGAGGTTGTTGCGGGAGTTGAGGGTGCGGAAGTCCTCCTCGCCGATCATGCGGCGGCGGCCGGCGAGCACCCGTTCGCTGGTGTCGAGCGCCTCCTCGTAGCGGCCCAGGCCGCGCAGGTCGGCGCCGAGGCCCTCCAGCACGCGGAGCACGTCGAGCGAGTCGTCGCCCCTGCCCTCCTCCTCAAGTCGCCTCAGCAGGCCCCGGTTGATCCGCTCGGTGCGGGCGTACTCGCCGGTGGCGCGCAGCAGCATGGCCTGCTGGGAGGCCAGGTCCCGCAGCAGCGGGTGCCCCTCGCCGAACACCTCGCGCCAGGCGCGTTCGACGCGGTCGGTCAGCTGGATGCCGGCCACGTACTCGCCCGCCAGATACAGGTAGCGCAGGCAGTTGCGGATCAGCGTGTGCATGTCCGCGTGCCTGCTGTAGAGCGCGCCTGAGGCGTCCAGGTGCGGAACGATCCGGGCGTAGCGGGGCCAGAGGCGGGTGTCGGTGGGCACGGCGGGGTCGGCGTTGGCCAGGCCCCGGCGCACGGCGCGGGAGAACACCTCGCGGTCCACCTCGGACATCCCGGAGCGGACCGTCCGCTGCACCATGCCGTGCAGCATGATGGTGCCGGCGGCCTCCGGGTCCTCGTCCGTGTTCGGCGGGTCCCACTGGATCACCGAGTACTGGACGAGCTTGTTGGTCGCGGTGTTCCAGCGCAGCGGGTCGGACATCAGGCCGGCGAGCTGCTCGGGCAGGTGCTCGGCGGGGATCTCGCGCAGCAGTTGGACGGGGATGGCGCCGGGCGCGAAGAAGGCGCACAGCCGCAGCAGTTCGACGGCCTCGGGAACGGTCTCCCGCAGTCGGTTGAGCAGTATGGAGAACGCCGTCGGGTACGAGGTGTCGAAGTCGACGGCGACTCGCAGCCCGACCTCGATGTCCTCGTCGTCGCGGAGCAGGCCGACGTACTCCCGGACGGTCATGGTGGAGTCGCTGAGCCAGCCGGCGGTCTGGTCGAGCGCCAGCGGCAGGTCGCCCAGGGTGCGGGCCAGCAGGTCGGCGTCGTCCCGGCCGATCCTGGGCGCGCGGCGACGGACGAACGCCACCGACTCCTCACGCTCGTAGACGGGGACGGGGAGCAGATGGGTGTTGTTGTAGTCGCCCCAGGCGCCGTTCTGCGAGGTGATCAGCACATGGCCGTTCCCGGTGGGCACCAGGTCGGCGATGGTCTCGGGGCTGTCGGCGCCGTCCAGCACCACCAGCCAGCGGGCGTAGGGCCGGCCCCGGCGGAGCGCGTCGCCGACGGCGCGCAGCCGCTCGCCGTACTCGGGTCCCGTGGTGAGGTTCAGCGAGGGGGCCAGCTCGGCCAACCGCTGGCGCAGCGTGCCGCGTTGGTCGGCGGGGACCCACCAGACCAGGTCGTAGGAGGAGGAGAAGCGCCAGGCGTACTCGGCGGCGACCTGGGTCTTGCCGACCCCGGAGAGCCCGAGCAGAGCAACCACGCCGGTGCCGGGCTCGGCGTTCTGCACCTGGTCGTGGATGCTCTGGAGGAGGCGTTCGCGGCCGGTGAAGCGGCTGTTGCGGCGGGGCACGCCGCCCCAGACGCGGGGCAGTTCCATGGGGAAGCGCGGGCCCTGTGAGCCGCCGAGGGTGTCCCGCGCCGGGTCGCGTTCCTCGAAGGCCCCGACGAGCTGGATCAGCCGCCGCTCGGCCTCCCGGGCGCCCAGGCCCCACAGCTCGGTGGTGCCGCCGAACGCGGCGGTGGCGGAGGGCATCGGCGCGGTGGAGACGGAGACGGCGTGGAAGCGGGCGGAGTTGGGCGCGACCACGGCGCGCAGCGCCTCGTTCCACTCCTGGTCGGTGCGCGGGCCGAGCTTGAAGTACCAGTCGCTGAGCACCACCAGGATGCGGCCCCTGACCAACAGCAGGTCGGTCAGCGCCTCGTGGAGCTGGACGCCGGCCGGGAGGTCGAACCGCTGGAAGGCGACCTGCCAGCCGTACCGCTCCAGCCGGTCGGCGATCCACACCGCCCAGGCGCGGTTGTAACCCGCGTAGCTGATGGTGATGCGCCGGGCCTCAGCCGGTGGGGCCGTGGTGTGAGCCGAACCTTGCACGGAGCCTCCCTCGGCGGTCACCCGACCGACCCCCTTCGCCTTCCGAACGAACCAACTGCCGGACGAACCAGCCGGCCCACTGAACCAACCGGCCCACTGAGCCAACCAGCGGGACGGACCAACCGGCGGGACGGACCAACCGGCGGACGGACCGCGGGCGAGCGGCCAGCGCACCGGCGTCCCCGGGGCACCCGACGCCCCGTCAGCTCCCCCTGGGAAACATACACCGCGCGACTGTCAGGTAACCGTGCCACGGGCGTGACGCCGCAGCCACAGGGCTCGCGCGGTCTCCACATACGCCCGGGCGCGCACCAGGTGGCCCGCGGGCGGCGCGGGCGAGCCCAGCCCACGGTGCTGTTCGGCCATCGCCTCGACGAACACCCGTCCGTCGTCGGTGAGTCGACGGGCGGCGCGCAACGTGGGCAGCACGGCGCCCACCTGCGTGTGGCAACGGCAGTGCGCCGCCCACGCCTGGTCGCGCGCCCCCGGGTCGTCCAGGCCCAGCGCGAGGCGCTGCCAGAAGCCGGCGAGCGCGAGGTGGGCGTAGGCGCCGTGCAGCAGCCCGTCGAACGGGCGCGGGTCGGGGCGCCAGGGGGCCCAGTAGCGGGCGGCCGGGCCCTGCTGGTGCAGCGGGTTGAGGGCGCCGACGGCGGCGAGCTTGGCGTGTTGCAGCTCGTGGGTGAGGCCGGCGGCCAGCAGCGCGGCGCTGGGCGGGGTGCTGGCGAGGACGGCGCCGAAGGCGCCCGGGCTGGTGGAGCTGGTGTGCCCGCCGTGGCCGCCGGTGGGGCGCAGCAGCGGAACGATGCAGTTGAGCAGGGTGAGTTCGGCGGCCCGCGCGGCGCCGCCGAGGCGGAGCAGCGGCAGCGCGTCGTGCCACAGCCGCGACCAGTGGGCGCGTTCGGTGGGCCGCAGCGCGTGGCGCGGCGGGCCGTCGCCGGGGCGGGTGGCGCGGCCGGGCGCGGGGCGTCCGGGGTCCAGGTCGTCGAGGAGAACGGGCCTCGGGCCGCCGTCCAGGGTGTGCAGGGTCAGCCAGCGGGGCGTGGTCGAGCGCCAGTGCCCGGCCGGGTCGCGGCCGAGGGTGACCGGCGCGTCGCCGGGCAGCCGCACCGTCAACCGGCCGTCGCGGGCGGCCAGTTCGGCGGGGGTGCCGTCGGGGGCGTGGGTGTTGAGCGCGCCGAGCGTGGGCAACGCCAGGCGGCCGTCGGCGACGGCGACCCGGACGCGGAAGTCGAGGCCGGCGCGGAGCGCGGAGGCGGCGGCGAGGCCGCCGAGGTGGGCGAGGTCGCGGGCGGCGTCCCGGCCGGCTCCGGTGGCCAGCAGGTGGGCACAGCGCTCGGCCCAGGTGCCGGTCAGCGGATAGAACAGCACCCGGCGCGCGGCCTCGGGTCCCGCGCGCTCGGCGCTCTCCAGCAGCGCGGCGTGCTCCCTGGCGAGGGCGGCGGCGGGCGCGGGCGCGGCGGGGAGCGCGTCGAGCAGCACGCGCAACAGCAGCAGTCGGTGGGTGTGTTGGCCGGCGGCGAGGGTGGCGAGGGTGGCGGGCTCGCCCCCGGTGCGGCCGAGCTGGGCGAGTTGTTCGCGGCTGAGGCCCCCGGGGGTCCTGCGGGGGGCGCCGCCGCTGGGGTCGGGGGTGGCGGTCACGGGGTCACCGTCCGGCGCAGGGCGCGGGCGACATGGTGGATCAGGCGGGCCAGGTCGGCGCAGTAGACGGACGGGTTGGCGAAGCCGTGGCCGGCGCGGTAGCGGTGCACGTAGTTGCCGCCGCCGCAGACCTCCAGCAGGGGGCAGGCGCGGCAGGCGGGGGCCAGGGCGGCGGCGCCGGCCTGCCGGGCGACGACGCCGGGGTGGTCGAGGGCCGCGTCGAAGGCGTGGTCGGCGACGTGCAGCCCGGTGGCGGCCGCGCCGGGGTAGGCGGTCTTGAGCGCGTCGATCTGTTCGATGGCGCCGTCGGTCTCGACGACCACCGCGCTGAACGGGTGCAGCCCGAACAGGCCGCCGGCGGTGGGCTGGTGGAGCAGGGCGGCGAGGCACTCCTCGAAGATCCTGATCCGCACCCGGCGGCGGTCGGCGGCCCACCACCGGTCGAAGACGGCGATCAGCCAGTCCGCGTAGGGGGTGGGGCGGCCGGCCCGGCCCGGCGCGGTGTCCCCGGGCCCGGCGTCCTCGGGCCCGGCGTCATCGAGGCCGGGTGGCCGGGCCGTCCAGTTGCCCTGGGGCAGGCGGAGGTCGAGGGCCGGCGGATCGAGTTCCAGGAGGGACTGGTAGACCTCGACCGGATCGCTTTCGGGATCGATCACGCAGAGCACCCCGGCGTAGCTGTCCCGGTGGCGAGGTTCGGCCAGCAGCCGGGCGGCGCGGCGGATCGCGGGCCAGGCGGGGCGGCCGGCGTGGTCGACGCGGAGCCGGTTGTGTCGGGCGTGCCCGCCGTCCAGGCTGAGGCCGATCTCGATGCCGTGGGCGGCCAGCGCCCGCAGCCGGTCGGGCGTCAGGCGGGTGCCGTTGGTCTGCGCGGTGGCGCGCACCCGGCAGCCGGCCGGCGCCTCGGCCCGCACCAGATCGACGAAGCCGCCCAGCACCTCGGGGTCGGTGAGCAGCGGCTCGCCGCCGTGCAACACCACGGAGACAGCCGGGAGTTGGTGGGTCGCGGCGTGCTCGGCGATCCGGCGGGCGATCCAACGGAACGTCTCGGGGGACGCGCTGACCGGCTGCCGGCGCCAGCCGTCGTCGGCGGCGAAGTACATGTAGCAGTAGCGGCAGGCGAGGTTGCAGCGGCTGTTCACCTTGACCACGAACTGGCGGAACGGCTCCGGTGCAGTGTCCGCCCGGCCGGAGCCCCTCGTCGTCTTCACACGCGTCCGTCCCCTCTGGGCCGCGCCCCGTCCCGGCTGCCGCCCGCCCCCTGAACGAGGACCCTTCCGATGGACGTCACAACGAAAACCCCACCGGTCGTTTCCGGTCGGGCCATCGCGCCAAGTGGACCGAAAGCGAGCGAAGTTGCACTCCCGGCGACGCCAAGAGTCCCGGCGGGCGCCCGGGGGGCGGCGGTGGGCGGCTCAGTCCGGGGCGTCGTCGAAGTCCCAGCGCGTCTCGCCGGGCCGGGCGAGCCGTTCCCGCAGATCCGCGAGGACCGCCTCCAACACCGGGTGGTCCATCCGCCGCACCTCCGCCAGACTCAACGCCAGCAGGTCGGGCAACTCCGGCAACTCGGGCAGAAGCCCCGAGGCCACCGCCTCCCGTGGACCCGTCGACATGCCGTCACCTCGCGCTTCTCCGCGGCTACCGCCGCGACGTCTCCGCGGCCGATTCGCCGTCTTCCTCGAAGACCTTCTCCGCCCCCGTCCCCCGCGCCCGCTCCCCCGGGCTCGCTCGGCGCCAGCCCGGGCGCCGTTCCGCGCCCGCCGCCGCGCTCGTCTCCGCGCGACGCTCCCCACGGCCACGCTTCCCGCGACCGCGCCAGCTTCCGCGGCCCGCACGGGGCAGCGACTCGGCGCCTCATCGGAGATTCCCCCGCGCCCCGCCCGGGAAACAGGACCCGGACGCCGGACGGCCGCCGGGAACGGGCACCGCCGGGGGGCGCGGCCCCGCGCGCACGCGCCGCAGCGCGCGCCGGGTCAACGGTCGCGCAGCAGCACCTCCAGGCGCGCGACCGTCTCCGCGCCCGCCTTCTCCTCGTCCGGCAGCCGGCGCCACTGCTGGAGCGCCGCGCGGTACGCGTCCCCCGCCGCCAACGGCCGGCGCGCGGCCTCGAAGGCCACGCCCCGCTGGTGGTGCGCGGTGGCCGCCAGCCGCACCGCCTCCGCCGGGTCCACGGCCTCCGCCTCGGCGGCCCGGGCGGCGGTCGCGGCCCTGCGGTACGCGTCGGCCGCCTGGTCGAGCCGCTCCAGGCCGTGCGTGTGCCGGAAGACCCGCCGGTGGGTGTCGCCCAGCTCCAGACAGGCCCGCGCCCTGGTCAACGGCTGTTCGGCGGTGCGGGCCGCCCGCTGGAAGAGGTGCTCGGCCTCCCGCAGGTCCACCATGTCCACCGAGTCCCGGTAACGCGCGGTCAGCGCCTGCCCCAGCAGCAACAGCCGCCCCGGCAGCCGGGGATCGCCGGCCGCCGTCTCCATCCGGCAGTCCCGCAACACCCGCACCGCGCGGGAGACGAACGGCCCGCCGTCCTCGCGGTCCGCCCGGCGCAGCAGCGCGGCGCCCCACTCCTCGATCAGCGCGCTGTACTCGGGCCGGTCCCGGGAGACCAGCCGGCTGGCCTCCTCGAACCGGGCCGCCGCCGCGTCCAGCCGCGCCACCTCGCCGTCCACCTCGAAGGCCCGGACCGCCAGCCGGCCCGCCCTGCTCAGGCAGGCCGAACGCGCCGCCGGCTCCTCGGCCAGCCGGCTTGCCGACTCGATCACCTCGCCCGCCCGGCGCCACTCCTGGTCGGTGCGCAGCAGCGCGTCCACCAGATCGAGCAGCGCGCGCACCCGGACCCGCGCCGGCGCGCCCTCGCTCTCCAGCGCCCAACAGCCCTGCCGCAGCGAGTCGGCGGCCTGCCCCGCGTGCACCTCGACGCGCTCCGCATCCTGCGCGGCGTCCGCGAGCAGCAGCAGCGCCCGGCCGTGCGCCAGCCACAGGCCGCTGGGCTGCGGCTCGTCCGTCGGCCAGGCGTCCGCCACCGCCTCCACGATGCCGACGCTCTCCTGCAACAGGGCGCTGTCCCCGCCCAGCCGCCACTGCGCCGTCAACACCTCGACGCGGTCCAGCGTGACGCCCAGCGCGGCCGCCCGGTCCAGCCCCGGCGTGGCCTGCACGGCGGCGAACTCCCGGTCCGCCAGCCGCCACAGCTCCAGCGCGCCCCGGGTGTCCCCGGCGGCCCGCCGCTCCCCCGCCGCCGCGTGCAACACCCGCGCCAGCACCGTGCGCCCCCGGGGCGCGCCGGCGTGCGCCGCCGTCTGCGCCGCCTGCCGCGCCTCGACCAGCAGCTCGCCGTCCCGCTGCGCCCGCCACAGCCGCAGCAGCCCCTCGGCCAGCTCGCTCCACAGCTCCAGGTCGGCCCGCTGCCCCGCCGCCGGCCGCTCGGCCGTCGCCCGGCGCAACAGCTCGACGGCGGCCAGCAGATGGCGGACCTGGCCGTCCTCGTCATAGGCGGCGGCCAGCGCCCTGGCCCGGCCGACCGCGCGGGACGGCGCCGGCGTCGCGCCCCGGTCGCCGGTCTCCCGCGCCGAGAGCGGGGCGACGGGCAGAAAGCGCCGGAGGACCTTCGCCGCCACCTCGGCGAACGGGCGGGGCAGCGCCGGGGCGTGCTCGTCGGCCGACGCGCGCCCGGCCTCGGCGTCCACCGCCTCGGCCCCGGAGAGCTGGGCCAGCGCGAGCGCGGGGAAGTTCGGCCCGGCGCCGCCGAACCGCCTGGTCACATAGCCGGAGCAGTGCTTGAGCACCAACTCGGCCTCGTCCTGGCCGAGTTCGGCGAGGAGTTCCTCGTGCACGCCGTCGACGAAGGCGAACCACAGCCCGTCGACCGGCGAGCCGGGCGGTGGGCCGTCCAGCCGCCGCAGCAGCCCGCTGAGCAACACCTCGGACAGCTCGGCAGGGCCGGAGTCCGGCAGCATGGTGCGCTGGATCAGCTGCATCACCGGCAGCGAGAGCGGCGCCGCCGCGAGATAGACGGCGAGCCTGACCGCGCTGGGCGAGGCCGAGGCGCGGAACCTGGCCAGCAGTTCGACCCCCGAACGCCCGCCGCCCGGCCTGGCGCGCGCCGGCCCGGCCGGCGGCTGGTCGGCGCGAACCCAGCCGACCGCGGCCGGCACCCCGCCGGGCCCCGTGCCGGCCAGCAGCCCGGCCCAGGCGCCGAGCGCGGCGGCGGCCGGCGGCAGCAGCGGCACCGGGACGGCGCCCGGCGCCGGCGGCTGCGCCGCCGCCATGCCATCGGCGACGAACCGCAGCCGCACCGAGCCGGCCGGGCCCGGCTCGCGCAGCAACGTGCCGTGGCTGGCGGGCAGTCGGGTGCGGGGCCACAGCCGCTGCGGCAGCGGCTGGATCACGGCGACGGGGGCGTGCCGGCCCAGCGCGTGCAGCAGCCGGTGCGCCGTCCCCTCGCGCCAGAGCGGGCCGGTGCAGTCGCTCACCACCACGGTCAGCCGCCGCCCGGTCGGGTCGCGCAGCTGCCTGGCCGGGCGCAGCGCGCCGCCCTCCGTGTCGAACCGGCGGCTCACGGCCGCGCTGCCGTCCGGCGAGCGGTGCAGATAGTGCACCTGGATGTCGCGAAAGGCGCCCAACCGGCCGAAGACCTCTGCCAGTTCGCTGACCATCCGCTGCCAGACGCGCATCGCGGGGGCCGCGTCCATCAGCAGCTGGAGGTCGGTGTGGTCGCGCGGCTCGGCCCGGAAGACGGGGGTGAGCAGCCCGCCGGCGCGGGCCGTGCGCTCGGCGGTCGCCGGCTCGTCGAGCACCAGGCCCCGGTGCGGGCGGCGCGGCGGGCCGGTCGGCGGGGTGTAGCGGCGCAGCGGGCGCAGGGCGCGCTCCATGCCCAGCAGCCCCGGCAGCGCCCTGGCCTCCGGCACCCCGACGGGCAGCGCCTCGCCCGGCGGCCGGGCGCCGGCCGCGCCGCCCAGGCCCTCGGGGTCCGCGTAGAGCCGCACCGACGCGTCGTCGGGGCGGGGCAACCGGCCGACGCCGCCCGGCCGTTCCTCCTCGACCGGGCGGGGGCGCGCCTCCTCGTCGGCGCGCTCCTCCGGCGCCGGACGCGCCCCCTCGTGCGCCGACTCGTCGTCCCTCGGCGGCACCCGACCGTCCGGCGCTGCCGCGCCCTCCTCGGGCGCGCCACGCGTGTACTGGGCCAGCCAGAGCGCGTCGGACAGCTCCGTCCACGAGGGGTCGAACCCGGCGCCGCGCAGGGCGGCGATCACGGACGCCAGTCGGTCGGGGCGGGCCGCTTGGGACATGGGTGCCTACCTGGGTTGATCGAGGCGCTGGATGAGCATGTCGGCCAGTCGGTCGCGGGTGGGCAGCTCGGCGTGGTGGGTGAGGTAGATCGCGTTCAACAGCTGGTCGGTGGCGAGTTGTTCGGTGCGGGAACGCTCCAGGAAACGGTCGATCAGATCCTCCCCGACCCGCGTCAACTCATCCCCCAGATGCGCCCGCACCACGGTGGCCAGCCGCTCGTGGTCGGGGCGGCCCAGCCGGAGCGGGATGCAGCGGCGCAGCAGCGGCGCGGGGAAGTCACGCTCGCCGTTGCTGGTCAGCACGACGAACGGGAAGGCGTGGCAGCGGACCCGGCCCTCCCGGACGGTGACCTTGGTGCCGTCGTCGGTCAGCACCTCCACCTCGGGCTCGCGCTCGGCGATCCGCTGCAACTCGGGGATGGTGAACTCGCCCTCCTCCAGCACGTTCAACAGGTCGTTGGGCAGGTCGATGTCGCTCTTGTCCAGCTCGTCGATGAGCAGCACCCGGGGCTTGGCCGTCGGCAGCAGCGCGGTGCCGAGCGGGCCGAGCCGCAGATAGCTGCCGATGCCGCCGGGCACCGCCGCCGAGGCCAGCCCGGCGGCCCGCCCGCTCGCCGCGATCTGGGCGTCCTGGAGGCGGGCGATGGCGTCGTAGTGGTAGAGGCCGTCCTCCAGCCGGCTGCGGCTGACGATCGGCCAGTGCAGCACGCGGCCGAGGCCGAGTTCGAAGGCGACCGAGTGCGCCAGGGTGCTCTTGCCCGTGCCCGGGCTTCCGGTGACCAGCAGGGGGCGGCGCAGATAGAGCGCCGCGTTTATGATCTCCAGCTCCTCGGCGCTGGGCCGGTGCATCTCGGCCAGGTGCCGGAACGCCCCGAGGCGCCGGGCCGACGCGCTGTCCGTGTCGGGTCCAGGCGCGACCAGCGGATGGCCGTGGCCGTCGAAGTCCCGCCAGGGGGGCGGCTTGGGCAGGGCGTGGATGCCCTCGTGCCGCTCCCCGGTGCCCCGGTAGATCAGCCACTCGCCGCCCGCCGGCTCCTCGCCGGCCGGCCCTTCCTGCCCGTTGGTCCCCGACTCGTTGGTCTCAGAGATGGCCACCGCGTCCTCCTCGTCCGTTGTCCGCCGTCCGGATGATCGCCTGGCCCCCGACGCTCCCGACCGTAACCGGGGCGGAGGGCGGCGCGCAGGGGATGGGACCGGATCGCGTCACCCCGGCCCGACGGCCCGTCATGGCGCCTCCAGGAAGTCGTCGTCGAACGCCTTGACCTCGGGGTCCGCGTAGAGCAGCGCCACGTCGGACGACCAGGCGGCGTGCGCCACGCCCCTGGCCGCCGCCTCGCGCAGCCGCCACAGCACGGTCGGCAGCCGGCCCGCGTGACCGGCGCCCCGCGCCGCGCCCACCACCCCGTGGTGGAAGTCGTCGCAGAACGGCTCGCGCGACTCCAGCTCGCGCCGCCACAGGACGACGTTGTACCCGCCGGCCATCACCCGGGGCAGCGCGTCCTGCTGGCCGCCGCTGCGGGGGGTGCGGCACAGCACCGGCACGGTCGCGGTGTCCCGGCCGACCAGCCCGGCCGCCTCGGGCACGGCGCGGGCCTCGCCGTCGTGGCAGTCCAGCGGGTCGACCACCAGACGGCCGAGATGGATCATGGCCCAACGGGCCTGCCGCAGCGCCCGCAGCTCCGGCGAGTCCCCGGCCCCCGGCACCGGGTCGGTGCAGCGCAGCACGACCGGGCGCCGCTCGCCGAGCGTGGGCCCGTCGGGCGTCAGCCACCACCGCTCGAAGGGCGTCTCGAACAGCGAGTAGGGCACGGCCACATGGAGCGGGACCGGGCTGCCCGGCTCGTCGGCGCGCCGGAACGCCTCGGCCAGCGCCGCGCGCAGCCGCTCCGGCGGCTTGTCCAGATCCGTGGCGTGGAAGTCCTCGTCGACCGCGGAGCACCGGCCGCCGATGGTGGAGCTGACCCGCCAGTCGTAGCGGCCGCCCTCCCAGACGCGCGGGAAGATCTCCAGCAGCGCGTGCGCGTCGGGCACGCCGGACGGCACGTCCCGCAGCTCCAGCTCCAGGTCGAACGGCAGCTCCGACTCCCTGGCCACGGCGGTGCGTTGGCGCCTCGCCTCGTCCTCGCGCACCAGCACGTTGCGGACCCGGCGGGGCAGCGTCGGGGACTCCCCGGCGGCGGAGTGCACCCACCCCCGGAGCCGCTCCTCGACGCCGTCGAAGGCGGGATAGGGGCGCTCCTCGGTGGCCGTGCGGAGCGAGTAGTGCAACACGGCCTCCAGACCCGTGCCGCCGGTCCGCAGCTCGTGGAGCAACCCCAGGCCCTCCCGCCAGCACCGGGGCGCGGGCAGGTTGCCCTCGTGCGGCCGGCCGCGCAGGTCGCTGACCAGGTCCACCAGCCGCCGCGTCGAGACCGGCGGGGGCAGCTCGGCCAACATGCCCAGCAGCCTGACCCGTTGGCCGGGGGTGAGCCCGCCGGGGCCGGAGACACCCAGCGCGTTCTGGGCGTCGGTCCAGGTCAACTCGCCGGAACGGGCGGCCCGGTGGCGCTCGGCGTGGTAGCGGTCGTGGCCGTGCATGACCGCCTGGTAGAGGTCGTCGGGGAGGGCCCGCACCGGGCCGCTCGGCGCCGGCATCCGGCGTAACTGGATGACGGAGGTGGCCAGGCCGCCGTCCCGCACGTCCCGGCGGGCCTTGACCACGCCGATCACCTCGCCGCGCGCCAGGTCGACCAGCGGGCCGCCGGAGACCCCGTGCAGGAACTCGTCCTCGCTGCCCAGCCGCAGCAGGCCCTCGGAGCCGTACTCGCCCCGGATGGTGCATCGGCCGTTGACCTCGTCGAACACCCCGGACATCTCGGTGGCGCCGAAGAACGCGACCTCCTCGCGGGTGAACAGGCGGGCAGTGCGCTCGCTCAGCCAGACGCAGCCCGGCCCCTCGGGCGGCGGCGGGGGCGGCCCGAGCAGGCGCACCAGGGCGAGGTCGGGCCCCGGCCACATGGCCCCGTCGCCTGGCGGGCCCTCGGGCCTGGCCCACTCCACCCGGCCAGGCACCGGGCGGTCCACACCTCTGAAGGTCAGCCCCACCTCGCGCCTCCCTCCCTCGGCGCCACCTCCCGAGAGCGCCACATGAGCGCAGGTGAGCACCCACTCGGGAGCGACGAAGAACCCGCTGCCCCACGGAGGGGGCACCGGCTCGCCCTCGGCATACCCGGCCGGCGAGGGATGGATGCGTACCAGGGCGGCGGTGACGAGCGGCGCGAGGAGTTCGAAGGGGTTCTCGTCGCCGGGTCGTGCGCCCCCCTCGTCCCCGCGGGTCATGTGGCGTCCCGGCCGCGCGGCGGCGGGGGCGTGCCCTGCCAGGTGAGGGTGACCGTGATGGCGCCCTTGGCCTCGCCCTCGGCGAGCAGGCCGACGACCTTGCCCGCCTTGGCGGTCAGCTCGATGCCGAAGCTGACGCTGACCTCGTCGGGACGCGCGTCCCGTAGGCCGTCGGCGACGGAGGCCGCGACGCCGCCGATCAGCTCGCGCAGGCTCTCCATCTGGGCGGCGGCCCGCTGGGCGAACCCGGTGTCGACATAGCCGGCGCCCGGCTGGCCGGGGCCGGAGTACCCGGAACGGGGCTGCTGTTCGGGCACGGACACCGGCTCGGCACCCGAGATCCTGGCCCATACCGGCGTCCCGTCCGGAAGGGTGACCCGGGTGACTTCGCTGCTCATGTGACCCCCCGTCGCTCCTGGTGTGCCCGCAGGTTACCGGCCGCCACCGACAGTTGCCTATCCTTGATCCTCCCGTCCGGCCGCATCCCGGTACGCCCGGGGCGCAGGCCGCCGGGCCGCCCCGCCCGACGCGCTCCCGCACGGCTGGTGGAAGAATTTCCGGGCACGTTCCCGCAACCCCTCCGCAGTCGTTCTCAGCTGTTCTCAGTTTGTTCTCAACTGTCCGAAGGAGTCCGGAATCCTTCGGCACCACCGCACACCTTGGAGCACGTCGTGTACTTCACCGATCGAGGAATCGAGGAACTCGCCCAGCGGCGCGGTGGCGAGGAGGTCACCCTGGACTGGCTGGCGGAGCAGCTGCGAACCTTCGTCGATCTCAACCCGGACTTCGAGGTGCCGGTGGAGCGGCTGGCGACCTGGCTCGCCCGGCTCGACGACGAGGACGACGAGTAACGGCGGCCGACGCCTGTCGATCGCCGACGCCTGTCGATCGCCGAGGGCGTGCGCCGGCGGGGGCGCGCGGGAGGGCGACGCGCCTGCGCGTGGCGCGCGCCCGGCGTGCGCGCGTCCCGCGCGCAACGGCTCGCCCCGCCCCGGGCGGGGCCGCCCCTTGACGTGAGCCACACGCGATATATCGTCTTCGGTAAGTTGCGATATATCGGCCAGGCTCCCGGCGGCGGGGGCGGGCCGGGTCACCGAGGGAGGCGCGATGGCGCGGAACGACGAGTGGTCCATCGCCGAGCCGGAGACGCTCTCCTTCGCCGAGGACCCGATCGTTGAGGCGGAGATCCGCGTCATGGGCGGCGCGGTCAACGTGGTCGCGACGGACGAGCCCGTCGCGCGCCTGGAGGTCGCCTCGGTCGACGGGCCGCCGCTGCTGGTGAGGATCGACGGCGAGCGACTGGTCGTGGGCTATCCGGACCTGCCCTGGCAGGGCTTCCTGTCCTGGCTGGCGCACCGCCGCCGGCGGCGGCAGGCGGTGATCTCCCTTTCGCTGCCCAGGAGTTGCCGGGTCTCGGTCGGCGCGGTCACCGCCGACGTGACGCTCGGCGGCCTCGCCGGCGCGGTCTCGGTCGACGCGGTGAGCGGGGACGTCACGCTGGTCGGCCTCGCCGGGCGGACGGGCGTGGAGACCGTCTCAGGACCGGTCGAGGCGCTGGGGCTGCGGGGGCCGCTGCGCTGCCACTCGGTCTCCGGCCCGCTGACGGTCGCCGACGGCACGGGGCCAGCCGTCCAGGCGGACACGGTCAGCGGAGACCTGCTGGTGGACCACGCGAGCGCCGCCGTCCCGCCCGACATCCGGCTCGGCTCGGTCTCGGGCCGGATCGCGCTCCGCCTGCCCGAGGGCGTCGGGGCCACGGTCTCCGGCAGCACCCTGAGCGGTACCGTCACCTGCTCCCTGCCCGGGCTGCGGGTCGGCCCCTGGGGCGCGAAGTCCCTGGCCGGCCGCATCGGTTCGGGCGCGGGCACGATCAGCCTCTCCTCCCTGTCCGGCTCCCTGGCGCTGCTGCGCCACCCCGGCATCGAGGCAGCGCGGCCCGCCCCCTCCACCCTGCGTAAGGACGTCTGAGATGCCTCCCGTCTTCGGCCACGGCCGGCTCCGGCTCTACCTCCTCAAGCTGCTGTCGGAGTCCCCCCGCCACGGCTACGAGGTGATCCGGCTGCTGGAGGAGCGGTTCGACGGGCTCTACGCCCCCTCGGCCGGCACGGTCTATCCCCGGCTGGCCAAGCTCGCCTCCGAGGGGCTGGTCAGCCACACCGAGGAGGGCGGCCGCAAGGTCTACTCGCTCACCCCCGAGGGGGAGCGGGAGTTGGCCGGCCGCGCGGAGGAGCTGACCGCGCTGGAGCGGGAGTTGCGGGACTCGCTGACGGCGCTGGCCGCCGGCATCAGGGGGGACGTGCGGGACTCGGTGCGGGACCTGCGGGACGAGGTCAGGCGCGCCACCGAGACGGCCGGCCGCCCCGAGGGCGGGCCCGGCGAGTTCGGCCCCTGGCGGCGGCCAGGGACCGGCCGGCGGCGCGGCGGCGGCCAGGGCCGCTGGGCGGCGGGCCCCGGGGGGCCACCCGGGTTCGACGAGACGCCCGACGGCGAGGAGCGGCCCGAGTCGCCGGGCCGGGGCCCGGGCGTTCCCCCCGGCCAGGAGCACTTCGAGCGGGCGGCCCGCCGCATCCAGGAGCGGGTGCGCTCCCGGGCCACGGCCGGGGACTGGCCGGGCGCGGTGCGCGCCGGACTCGACGGCCTCGGCGCGGAGTTCGAGGGCTGGGGCAGTCGGGTCGGGGCGCAGGTGCCCTGGCCGGGCGGCTGGTCGGCCGGCCCGGGGAGCGCGGCCGAGGCGTCCGCCGCCGAGGAGTTCGAGGCGGCGCTCGACGACGAGGCCGCGTTCGACGACGACGCCCCGCCGGTTTCCGACCCGGCGCGGGAGTTGGAGCGCCTGCTGGACCGCCTGCGGGACGACGTGCGGGACGCCGCCCGGGACTACGGCGTCAGCCAGGAGCAGCTGCGCGAGGCGCGGCGCCACCTCTCGGTGGCCTCCGCCCACCTGGTGGCCATGCTCCGCTCCCCGCACGCCTGACCGGCCCCCGGGCGCGGGCCCGGCGCGGGCCCGGCCCGGCCGGTCAGCCCGTGAGGACGAGCTTGCCGAAGAGGTCCCCGCGCTCCATCCTGGCCAGCGCCTCGTCGGCCCGGTCCAGCGGCAGCGTGGAGTCGATCAGCGGGCGCACGCCACTGGCCTGACAGAAGCTCAGCAGCGCCGCCAGCTCGTCCCGGTCGCCCATGGTGGAGCCGACCACCCGCAGTTCGAGGAAGAACAGCCGCGTCAACTCGGCGTCCGGCAGCGCCTGTCCGGACGTCGCCCCGGAGATCACCAGGGTGCCGCCCGGCCGCAGCGAGCGCACCGAGTGGCGCCAGGTCGCCGCGCCCACCGTCTCCAGCACCGCGTCCACCGGGCGCGGCACCCGTTCGCCCGGCTCCAGCGCCGCGTCGGCGCCCAGCGTCAACGCCCGTTCCCGCTTGGCGGGATCGCGGCCGGTGACCAGCATTCGCAGCCCGGCCGCCGTCCCCAGGATCACGGCGGCCGTCGCCACCCCGCCCCCCGCGCCCTGCACCAGCACGGTGTCGCCCGGCCGGACCCCGGCCGCGGTGAAGAGCATCCGGTAGGCGGTCAGCCAGGCTGTCGGCAGGCAGGCCGCCTCGGCGAACGACAGCTCGGGCGGCTTGGGCAGCAGGTTCCAGCGCGGCACGGCGACATACTCGGCGAACGTCCCCTGGTACCGCTCGGAGAGCAGCGTGCGGCGCTCGTCGGGCCCGACGCCGTGTCCGGTGGCGCCGATCACGCCGTGCACCACCACCTCGTTGCCGTCCTCGTCGACGCCGGCCGCGTCGCAGCCCAGGATCATGGGCAGCGCCTCCTGCCGCAGGCCGACGCCGCGCAGCGTCCACAGGTCGTGGTGGTTGACGGAGGCGGCGCGCACCCGCACCACCGCCCAGTGTTCGCGGGCCTCGGGGCGGGGCCGTTCGCCCAACCGCAGCCCGTCGAGCGGTCGGTCGGCGTCGAAGTGCGTGGCATAGGCGGCGAACATGCCTCGCACGCTAGCCCGGGTGATCGCCCCGGGCCAGCCCCCACCCCGGGGCCCGCTCGCGCGCGGCGGCGACCGGACCGGCCAGTCGTCGCCGTTCCCGTCGCCGCCGTACGGTGGGAAGATGGTGGCCCCGGCGCGCCGACGCGGGCCCGACCGCCCGCGCACGCGAGTCACCGCCCGTGCGAGCGAAGTCCGTTCGGCCCGGGGGCAGTTCGTGGCCCGTCGAGAATCAGGGGGACCGGCATGGGCACGTTGTTCCTTCGTCGACTCAGCCGCTGGCAGGCCGAGACGGAGCGCGACCAGATCGCGGACCTCTTCGCCACGGCGCTCCGCGACCCGGCGCCGGACGCCGCGCCGCCCGACCGGGCCGGGTTCCTGCGCCGCTTCGTCGACCACGACGTCCAGCAGCCCGAGTTCGACCTGGTGCTCGCCGGCGACCCGAGCCCCGTCGGCTGCGCGTACGGCTTCCTGGCCGAGCGGGACGGCGGCTGGTGGTCCCGGTTCCGCGAGCGCCCCGAGGTGCTGCCGCAACTGGCCGAAAGCCGCCGGGTCTTCATCGTCGCCGAACTGCTGGTGCACCCGAGGCGGCGCGGTCAGGGCCTGGCGGGCCGGCTGCAACGCGAGTTGCTCTCCCGGGCCTCGGCGCCGCTGGCGCTGCTCCTGCTGGAGCCGGGCGACGGGCCGGCGCAGGCCGCCGCCCAGGCCCTGGGCTGGAGCAAGACCGGCCAGCTGACCCCGAACGAGGGCACCCCGCTCGGGGCGTGGACGATCCCGCTGGGCCGGCACGGCTGAGGGGCCGCGCGCCGCGCGGCCCCTGAACCACCGTGCCGTCAGAGCACCTTGGAGAGGAACGCCCTGGTGCGCTCCTGGCGCGGGTTGGCCAGCACCTCGCGCGGGTCGCCCGCCTCGACGACCAGCCCGTCGTCCATGAAGACCAGGCTGTCCCCGACCTCCCGGGCGAAGCCCATCTCGTGGGTGACCACGATCATGGTCATGCCGTCCTCGGCCAGCGCCCGCATCACGTCCAGCACCTCGCCGACCAGCTCGGGGTCGAGGGCCGAGGTCGGCTCGTCGAAAAGCATCAGCTTGGGGTCCATCGCCAACGCCCGGGCGATGGCGACGCGTTGCTGCTGCCCGCCGGAGAGCTGGGAGGGGTAGTTGCCCATCCGGTCGGCCAGCCCGACCCGGGCCAGCAGCTCCTCGGCGCGCTGCCGCGCCTCGGCCCGCCGGAGGCCCTTGACCTGGACGGGCGCCTCCATCACGTTCTCCGCCGCCGTCATGTGCGGGAAGAGGTTGAAGCGCTGGAAGACCATGCCGATGTCGCGGCGCTGGGCCGCGACCTCGCGCTCCCGCATCTCGTAGAGCTTGCTGCCGCGCTGGCGGTAGCCGACCAGCTCGCCGTCCACGTAGAGCCGCCCGGCGTTGATCTTCTCCAGGTGGTTGACGCAGCGCAGCAGCGTGGACTTGCCGGAGCCCGAGGGCCCGACCACGCAGCAGACCTCGCCGGGGCTGACCTCCAGGTCGATGCCCCGCAGCACCTTGACCGAGCCGAAGTTCTTGTGGACCCGCTCCGCCCTGACCATCGGGCGCGGGGAGTTCGTCGTGCTCATGGCGTCAAACCCCTCCGACCTGGCCGCTGCCGGCGCGCCGCGCCCGGAACCCGAACAACTGCGCCCTGGCCCGCTGGAACGGGGTGGGCGGCCGGGACCGCTCGTTGCCTCGGGCGAAGTACCGCTCCAGGTAGTACTGACCGATGCTGAACACCGTGGTCAGGATGAGATACCAGACCGTCACGACGATGAGCATCTCCATGACCGCGAGGTTTCGCGAACTGATCGTGTTGCCGGCCCGGAACAGCTCCGTGTACTGGATCGCATAGACCAGCGACGAGGTCTTCAACATGTTGATGAACTCGTTGCCGGTCGGCGGGACGATCACCCGCATCGCCTGCGGCAGCACGATCCGCCGCAGCGTCCTGCCGTTGTTCATGCCCAGCGCGTGGGCCGCCTCGGTCTGCCCGTGGTCCACGGACTGGATGCCGGCCCTGGCGATCTCCGCCATGTAGGCGGCCTCGTTGAGCCCGAGCCCCAGCAGCGCGGCGAGGAACGGCGTCATGAAGTCGTTCATCTCGTCCTTGTAGAAACCGAGGTTCACGGTCTCGAAGACGAACGACAGGTTGTACCAGAGGAACAGCTGCACCAGCACCGGGGTGCCCCGGAAGAACCAGATGTAGCCCCAGGCCACGCCGGCCAGCACCGGGTTACGGGAGAGCCGCATGATCGCCAGGACCACCCCGAGGACCACGCCGAGCAGCATGGACAGCACGGTGATCCACAGCGTCTTGCCGGCGCCCTCGACGATGGTGTCGTAGGTGAGGAACTCGCCCACCACGTCCCAGTTGATGTCCGCGCCACGGAACGCCTGGAACAGCGCGGCGAGCAGCGCGAACACCACCGCCACGCCGACCCACCGTCCCCAGCGGCGCACCGGCACGGCCCGGATCGCCTCCGGTGGCACCTGATCCTTCAGAACGCCGCCGGACCGGGGTTCGCCCACCGGTTCCTTCGACAGGCGGTCGCGGGAATCTGACACGAAGATCGCCCTCGCTGGCTGTCGGTCGCGGTCACTCGCCGGCGTTGATCGTGGCCTCTTCGATCGCGCCGGCCTCGGCGCTCCACTCGGCCAGGATCTCGGCGTAGGTGCCGTTGTCGATGATCTCCTGGAGCGCGGCCTGGAGGGCGTCGCGCAGCTCCGGGTTCTCCTTGGAGACGGCGATGCCGTAGGGCGCGGCGTCGATCTGCTCGCCGACCACGGTGAACAGGTCGCCGCCGCCCGCGTTCAACTCGTTGTACAGCGCCACCGGGTAGTCGGTGATCACGGCGTCGGCGCGGCCGTTCTGGAGCGCGGTGATCGAGTCGCTGTCGACCTCGTTGATCACCGGGGTGATCGGCTCGTCGCAGTCGGCCTGCGCCTCCTCGATCACCGTCTCGTTGGCGGTGCCCTGCTGGGCGGCGACGCTCAGGCCGCAGAGGTCGGCGACGCTCTCGATGCCCTCGGGGTTGTCGGCGGGCACGAGTATCGCGGAGCCGGCCTGGAAGTAGTTGACGAAGTCGGCGCCGCCCTCGGCGTCCTCGCTGATGCCCTGCTGCCGCTCGGCGGTGTCGGTCATCGCGGACATGATCACGTCGTGGCGGCCGTTGTTGAGGCCCAGGATCAGGCCGTCGAAGGTGCCGTTCTCGAAGACGAAGTCGACGCCCAGCACCTCGCCGAGCGCGGCGCCGATGTCCGGGTCGATGCCGGCGATCTCGTCGTTCTCGTCGATGAACTCGATGGGCGCGTAGGCGATGTCGGAGCCGACCTTGACCTCGCCCGCCTCCTGGATGTCCGCCGGCAGCAGGTCGAACAGCTCGCCGCCCTCGGCCCCACCCTCGTCGGACCCGCCCTCGGACTCGGAACCGCCGGACGAGGCCGCGCTGTCGGTGTCCCCGCCGTCGTCCGTCTGGTCGCCGCAGGCGCCGAGCAGCAGAACGCCGGCTGCGGCGAGAGAACCGGCCGCCGCCAGGCGTGAGCGGCGGGAGAGGCGAGCGGTCATGGCGTGTTCCTCCTGGGGCGGGGGTACCGAGGGGGTCGGGCACGCGTCGTCGAGTGTCGCGACGGGCTGAGCGCTCGGTCGAGCGTCAGTGCCCCGACATCCTGCCATCCGAACCGGAAACGGAACCGGTCGGTAGATCAAGATCGGATAACGGACAGCGGACACCGGTGAACGGAAGTGGACAACTCGCTGGTACGCGTGGTCCCTTGCCGGCCGCCGCCGCGCGCACTGAGAGATACGTCACCCGTGGGGCCACGGGTGCCGGAGGGATCTCCGGGACGTTCCCGCATTCGGCCGACAGCCCACGACAACCCGATCGGAAAACCGCTTCCCCGCCCCTTTCCGGTCGCATCCCTCACGCATCCACGGCGCATCTCCGACGGATCACTGATCGTTTTCCCGCCGGAAACCGAATGCGTTCGTCGGCGCGCCATCTCATCGGGTAGAACCGAGCGGAAGACCCCTCACCCGGGGACCCGGGCGCCCGTGCGAAGCGCCCGGCGTCCGCATCGCGACCCGCGCCGACAAGCCAACCACCGGGCGAACGGCGGACGCGATGCCCGCCCGCACTCCGACCGGAGAGCGGCCATCTCAGACGATGACGTTGTACCAAAGGGGTTACACGAAGTGGCATCGGAGATCATCAATCCGCGTGGGGAGCTGACCCACGTGGGACCCGGCCATCCGCAGCTCACCGACGAGCTGCCCGAGACCGGCCTCGACCCGGCGTTCGCCCTGCACCGGGGCGGCAAGATGGAGGTGCGCGGCACGGTCCCGCTGCGCGACGCCGACGACCTCTCGCTCGCCTACACGCCCGGCGTCGCCCGGGTCTGCGAGGCGATCGCTGAGCGGCCGGAGCTGGTCCACGACTACACCTGGAAGTCGAACACGGTCGCCGTGGTCACCGACGGCAGCGCCGTGCTCGGCCTGGGCGACATCGGCCCGGAGGCCTCGCTGCCGGTGATGGAGGGGAAGGCGATCCTCTTCAAGCAGTTCGGCGGCGTGGACGCGGTGCCGGTCGCGCTGGACTGCCGGGAGGTGGACGAACTCGTCGAGACCGTCGTGCGGTTGGCGCCCTCCTTCGGCGGGATCAACCTGGAGGACATCTCGGCGCCGCGCTGCTTCGAGGTGGAGCGGCGGCTGCGGGAGCGCCTGGACATCCCGGTCTTCCACGACGACCAGCACGGCACGGCCGTGGTCACCCTCGCCGCGCTGCGCAACGCCGCGCGCCTGGTCGGCCGCGAACTGGCCGCGCTGCGGGTGGTGATCTCGGGCGCGGGGGCGGCCGGGGTGGCCATCGCCCGCATCCTGCTGGGCGCGGGCGTCGCGGACGTGGTGGTCTGCGACCGGCGCGGCGTGGTGAGCCGGGACCGGGAGGATCTGACCGAGGTCAAGCGGGAGTTGGCCGAGATCACCAACCCGGCCGGGCGGAGCGGCTCGCTGGCCGACGCGCTCGCCGGCGCCGACGTCTTCGTCGGCGTCAGCGGCGGCACGGTGCCCGAGTCGGCGGTCGCGACGATGGCGCCGGGCGCGTTCGTCTTCGCCATGGCCAACCCGAACCCGGAGGTCCACCCCGAGGTCGCCGCCCGCCACGCGGCCGTGGTGGCCACCGGGCGCAGCGACTTCCCCAACCAGATCAACAACGTGTTGGCCTTCCCCGGGATCTTCGCCGGTGCGCTCCAGGTGCGGGCGAAGCGGATCACCGAGGGGATGAAGCTGGCGGCGGCCGAGGCGCTGGCCGCCGTGGTCGCAGACGAGCTGAGCCCGCGGAAGGTGATCCCCTCGCCGTTCGACCCGCGGGTGGCGCCGGCGGTCGCCGCCGCGGTGGCCGAGGCGGCCCGCGCCGAGGGCGTGGCCCGGGTCTGAGCCGACGGCTCCGGGGCAGGGTTCGGGCCACGGGCCGGAACCCCGCCCCGGGCGCGCGACTACCGCAGGGCCAGCACGGTGGTGTCGCTGAGCGAGGCCCAGGCGGCCCTGGCCTCGGCGAAGCCGGCCTCGCGGAGCGCCCGGACATGCCACTCCAGCGGGAACATCTGCCCCTCGGCGTGGTCGCCCTCGGCCGGGTCGCCGTAGATCCGGTACCGCTCGGCCGTCGCCTCGGCCAGCTCGGGGTCGGCCGCCGCGCTGGCCCACCAGTCGATCCAGTCGGCCTGGCCGGCCGCCTTCTCCCGCCGCTGCCTGGCCGCCTCGAAGGCGCCGACCGCCTCCCCGATCCGGGGCGCGTCCGGGTGCGGCATGTGGTCGGCGTTGAGGAAGACGCCGCCGGGGCGCACCAGGGTGGCGAGCCGGCCGTAGAGCGCGCGGAGCGGCTCCTCGGTCAGCCAGTGCAGGGCGGTCGCCGTGAGGACCGCGTCGAAGGAGTCGTGGGGCAGCGCTTCGGCCCAGTTCGGGTCGGTGAGGTCGGCGGTGACGAAGGTGGCGCGCGGGTCGTCGGCGAAGGTGCCCCTGGCGATGGTGAGCAGCGTCGGGTCGAGGTCCACGCCCACGCTGGCCGCTTCGGGGAAGCGGCGCAGCGCCCGCGCGGTGATGCTGCCGGTGCCGCAGGCCAGGTCGAGTATCCGGGGCCGGTCGCCGACCAGCGCCTCGACCGCGTCCAGCATCACGCGGAAGCGCTCCTCCCGATCGGGCAGGTACCACTCCTGCTGCTGGTCCCAACTCTTCTGCCAGCGCGACCAGTCGGCCATCGTCCCTCCCTTGAGACCGAAGAACAGCGAAGACCACCGGTAAGGGCCATCTATCGTGGCGACCCATTACTATGGCCGCCCCCGACTATAGGCCCGCCAGGTAAGGAACACAATTGGAACTGACCACTTACTCGGACTTCGCCGTGCGCCTGGTGAACACCGAGCGGCCGGCGCGCGGCGAGGACACGCTGACCTCGGTCGAGGCCGTGCGGGACCTCTTCGGCGAGGCCCGGCAGGCCGCCCGGCGGGCCACCGACGCCGACGTGACCCGGCTGCGCGGGGTCCGCGCCCGGCTGCGGGCGGTCTTCACCGAGGCGGCCGAGGGGAACGAGCGCGGCGCCGTTGACCTGCTGAACGCGCTGCTGCTGGAGTACCCGGTCAGCCCGCAGATCTCGGGCCACGACTTCCTGGACGACGCCGGCCGCCCCCGCTGGCACCTGCACCTGGCCGAGCACCCCTCGAACGCCACCGCCGGCTACGCGGCGACCGCCTGCATGGGCCTGGCCGTGCAGCTGACCGAGCTCGGCGTCGACCGGCTGGGCATCTGCGGCGCCGAGCCCTGCCGCAACGCCTATGTCGACACGTCGACCAACCGTTCCCGGCGCTACTGCTCCGACCGCTGCGCCACCCGGGCCAACGTCGCGGCCTACCGGGCGCGCAAGCGCCGCGAACGCGCCGTCAGCGGGCGCACCGCCGACGGCAGCCGCCCCAACGCGCCGGCCAGCGCGCCCACCCGGGAGGGCGCGCCCGAACGGTCAACGCCCGCCGGCTCGGGATCGCCGAGCGCCCGGGCCACCTCGGCCACCCCGCCCGGCCCCGCCGCGTCCGAGCGCTGACCGGCACCCAGCGGGGAACGCAGCCGCAGCACCGCCCTGGCCACCAGCAGTCCGTCGGGCACCACCCCGAACTCCCGGCTGTCGTTGGTCACCCGGGCGTTGTCCCCCAACACCCACCAGCCGCCCTCGCGCCGCTCCGCCGCGCGCTTGACGATCAGCAGGTCGTGCTGGAACGGGTGACGCAGCACCACCACATGCCCGGGACGCACCCGCGCCCCGTAGGCGAGCAGCAACTGGTCGCCGGGGCAGAGGGTAGGCAGCATCGAGGGGTTGTAGACCTCGGCGAGCCCAAACCTCATCGCACCCTCACTCGTCGTCCCTGAGCCATGGTCCCCGTTCCCTCCGGTGATCGCATGTCCGCAGCCTCCCCGCCGGACCATCCTCCCCTCCCGAGCGGCCCGGCCGCGCTCCGCCCCCGGTCCCCGCGCGGCACCGGACTTTTGGCCTAAGCCCCCGGGAACGCCTCGGGTCGGCCGAGAAAACCGCCCCTGCACGGAGTAACCTCGCCCGGGAGAAGACGATCACGAGGAAGGACAGCTCTATGCTTTCCCGCCTGTTCGCCCCCAAGGTCAGGGTCAGCGCGCACTGCGACCTGCCGTGCGGCGTCTACGACCCGGCCCAGGCCCGGATCGAGGCCGAGTCGGTCAAGGCCGTCCAGGAGAAGTACCAGGCCAACGACGACCCTCACTTCCGGGCCCGCGCCACCGTCATCAAGGAGGAGCGCGCCGAGCTGGCGAAGCATCACGTTTCGGTGCTCTGGAGCGACTACTTCAAGCCGCCGCACTTCGAGAAGTACCCGGAGCTGCACCAGCTGGTCAACGAGACCCTCAAGGCCCTGAGCGCGGCCAAGGGCTCGACCGACCCGGCGACCGGCCAGAAGGCCCTCGACTACATCGCCCAGATCGACAAGATCTTCTGGGAGACCAAGAAGGCCTGACCCGGCCTTCCCGCCCGTCCGACCGGCGGCAACGCCGGTCACGGGCCGCACCAACCCCCGCACCCGGGCCGCCCAGGGCGCCGAGCACGGCGTCCCGGAACGGCCCGGGTGCGGTCGTTCACGGCCGGGCGGCCGCGTCCTTCTCCCGTGCCACGCCCGGGAGTTCCGCCACGCCCGGAAGCCCCGCCAGGCCCGGGAGGCCGGCCGGCGGGGCGGCGCCCGGGTGGAGCAGGCCGAGCCGCCTGGTCGGGCGGGTCAGCGCGACATACAGGTCGCCCAGCCCGCGCGGCCCCTCGGTCACCATCCGCTCGGGGTCGACGACCAGCACCGCGTCGAACTCCAGGCCCTTGGCCTCCGCCGGGTCCAGCACCACGATCCCGTCCGCTCCCCCGCCCACGTCCTCGCCCGGGTCCAGGGCCGCCACCGCCCGCCGGGCCTCGGCCAGCAGCCCCCGTGGCACCAGCACCGCGACCCGTTCCGCCGGCCGTGCCGCCCGCGCCGCCGCCGCCAACTCGGCCGCCCCGGCGGCCAGTCCGGCCGGCGAGGCGTCGGCGGCCCGCCGCCACCACGGCCGCTCGCCGGCGGCCCGCACCGCGCGCGGCGCCCGCCGCGCCGGGTCGATCCTGGCCAGCACCCCGGCCGCGACCTCGGCGACCTCGGCCGGCAGCCGGTAGTTGACCGTCAACTCGGCCAGCCGCCACCGGTCCCCCACATGGGGCGCCAGCACCTCATCCCAGGACGCGGCGCCGCCCGCGCTCCCCGCCTGCGCGATGTCCCCGACCAGCGTCATCGAACGGGAGGGACAGCGCCGCATCACCAGCCGCCAGGCCATCGGCGACAGCTCCTGCGCCTCGTCCACCACCACATGCCCGAAGGCCCAGGTGCGGTCGGCCGCCGCCCGCTGGGCCGGGGTCCTGACGTCCACCTCGGCCTGCCGCTCGGCCAGCGCCTCCGCGTCCACCAGGTCCCAGGCGGCCAACTCCTCGGCGTCCTCGGCGTTCTCCACCTCGGCGCCCCGCGAGCCATAGGCCACGTCCAGGGCCTCCCGGGCCAGCCGCACCGCCTCCGCCCGCTCGACCTCCGCCGGGTCGGGCCCGCCCGGCGGCACCGGCCCCAGCAGCTCGGCCGCCTCGTCCAGCAGCGGAACGTCGGCGGCCGTCCAGCCGGCCGGCGCCCCGGGGCGGTGCAGCGCGGCCCGCTCCGCCTCGGTGAGCCCGGGCGCCGCGGCGGCCAGCCGTTCCCGGGAGCCGAGGAGGCCGGCCAGCAGCGCGGTCGGGGTCAGCACCGGCCACAGCGCGTCAGCGGCCCCCAACACCTCGGGGTCCTCGGCCAGTTCCTCCCGGATGACCTCCAGGTCGGCGCCGGTGAGCAGCGGGCTGCCGTCCAGCACGTCGGTCCCGTAGCGGGCGGCGACCCGTTCGACCAGCTCGTCCAGGAAGAGGCCCCGGAAGACCGGCGCCGCCTCGTTGTGCCGCAGCCCGGCCTGACGGGTCCGCTCGACCAGCCGCGCGCACGCCTCGTGCGGAACGGTCAACGGCTGCCGGTCCAGGACCAGCCGGCAGCCCTCGTCCGGCGGCCGCTCGCGGTCCTCGACGGCCGCCGCCAACACCTCGGCCATGGCCAGCCGCCCCTTGATCTCCGCGCTCGCCGCCGGCTCGGCCCGCCGCGCGGTCACCCCGGGGAAGAGCCGGTCGACGGTGGCCAGCAGCACGCCCGTCTCGCCCAGGGACGGCAGCACCTCCCCGATGTAGGAGAGGAACGTCGCGGTCGGCCCGACCACCAACACCCCGCTCCTGGCCAGCCGTTCGCGCCGGGTGTAGAGCAGGTAGGCGGCGCGGTGCAGCGCCACCGCCGTCTTCCCGGTGCCGGGGCCGCCCTGCACCACCAGCACGCCGGCGTGCGGCGCGCGGATCACCTCGTCCTGCTCGGCCTGGATCGTCGGCACGATGTCGCTCATCCGGTCGGTCCTGGCGGCGGTGAGGGCCTCCAGCAGCGCGGCGTCCCCGTTGACCTCGGATGTGCCGCCGGAGAAGTCCTCGTCCCAGATTCCGATCACCCGTCGGCCCCGCGACCTGATGTGCCGCCGCCTTCGCACCCGGTCCGGGTGGAGCGCCGTCGCCACATAGAACGGACGGGCCGCCGGCGCCCGCCAGTCGATCAGCAGCGGGGTGAGTTCCCCGTCGTCGGCGCGGAGTCCGAGCCGGCCCACATAGCGGGTTTCCGCATTCGCGGTGGCCCTGGTTCCGGCCACCTCGCCGATTTCGTCTCCGCCCTTCTCAACGGCGGTTCCCGCCATGTCGAGCCGCCCGAAGCACAGGCCGCTCTCCACCGCGTCGAGCTGGGCCACCCGACGCGCCAACTCGTGTGCGCTCAGGTCGCGTTCGACCAGTCCCTGATGGGTGAGGCCGGTGCTGGCCAGGGTGGCGTCGAGCGCGGCGACGGCCTCGTTCCGCAGGGTGTCGAGACGGGTGTGCAGCCCGTCCACATAGGCCTGTTCGGCCGCGATCTCCGGACTTTCTCCGCCGCTTGACAAGGCAATCACCTATTCGCTAGGATTCGCTTGGGAGTTGACGTGTGACATCCAATCCAGCACGCCAAACCACGTAATATAGCGAGGAATTCACCGCACCCGCAAGGTGCGGTTTTTTGTTGTTCGGCCCCGCCCGCACGCGCCGTTTTCCGCGTCCCCGTGCAACGCCTTCGCAACAGCCCGGGCCCCGCGCCTTCCCCGCGCCCGCGACCGCTGCCATCGTCGAGGAAGCCGCCGACCAGCGGCCTGTCGAACAGCCACGGGGGGAAGCCATGACCGCACCGCCTGAGCCGAGCGCGCCCGGCGCACCACCGCACGCCCCCGCGCCCCTGCCCGCCCCGGCGCCCGCGCCCGCGCGCGCCTCCCTGGAGCACGGCCCCCGGTATCTCGTCGCCGGCGTGCTGCTGTTGGTCTTCGGCGGCGGCGTGATCGCCTGGGTGCTCACCGGGATCAACGACTCCCCCGCCAGCTCCGTCGACGACCTGCTCCGCGCGCTGGTCGACCCGCTCCACGCGGTGGACCTGATGGCGTTGACCCCGTACGAGTGGATGTTCGCCGTCGCCCTGGTCACGGTCGCCGTGCTGGCCCTCTGCCAGCGCCGGGTCGCCAGGGGCGGCGCGCTGGTGCTGGCCTTCCTGCTGCTGGCGCTCTGCCTGCGGCAGGCGGTCGGCGCCCTCGACGAGGACTACCGGGCCGGCTTCGACGCGCCCACCTACGGCCCGTGGACCCTCACCACCTACGGCGTCGGCCTGCTGCTCGCCGCCACCGTGCTGATCCTGCTGCTCCCCGCCCGCGAACCCGCGCCGACCCGCCACACCGCGCCGAGCCGCGAACCGGCCGGCCAGCTCCCGCCGGGCGAACACCCGGGCGGCCCCCGCCCGTTGGGCACCCTCGGCGTCCTCGGCGGCAGCCTGCTGATCGCGCTGGCCCTGGCCGACATCGCCTGGACGCTCGACAACCAGCGGCTGGCCGCCGAGTACGACCTCAAGTCCTGGGGCGAGTACTTCCGGGACCTGGTCGACCCCTCGCTCTTCCACTCGCCCACGTCCCTGACCAGCGGCGTCTACTTCCACGAGGCGGCGCTGGCGGTCTCCATGCTGGTCGTCGGGGTGCTGGCCTGCCTGGGCAGGCCGGTGGCCAGGGGCGCCGGCCTCACGCTGCTGGCCATGGCCGCCTACCTGGAGTACCGGACCGTGGTCCTCACCTTCCGGGTCGGCGACTGGAGCGCGTACGTCGACTCGACCCGGGGCACGCTGATGCTGCTCACCATGCTGCTCTCGGTGCCGGCCCTGCTGATCGCGATCTTCGGCCTGGGCTTCGCCGGTTCGGCCCGCGCGCCCCGCCGCCAGCCGCCGCCGGCCTGGCCGCACCCCGGCCCGCCGCCGTTCCCCCACTGACCCCGCTGGCCCTGCTGACCCCGCGCGTCCGCCCGCCGCCCGCCGCCCGCCGTCGGAGAAACCGGCTCCCGCCCAACGGGCGGCCCGACCTAGGCTGGTGGCATGTCGCAGACCCAGCCCCTGCCGCCCGCCGTCCAGTCGATGACCATGCTCGCCGCCGCCGTTCTCGTCCACGACCGCGCCACGGACCGGGTGCTGCTGCTGCGACGCGGCCCCCGGGCCAAGTTCGCGCCCGGCCTCTGGGACCTCCCCGTCGGCAAGTGCGACGCCGGCGAACCCGTGGCGACCGCCGCCGTGCGGGAGTTGCGGGAGGAGACCGGCCTGGTCGTCGAGGAGTCCTCGCTGCGGGTCGCCCATGTGCTGCACGCGGCGCGCGGGGTCGAGGCGCCCAACGGCTTCCTCACGGTGATCTTCCTGACCGACACCTGGCGCGGCGAGGCCCACAACGTCGAACCGGAGAAGCACTCCGAGGTGCGCTGGGTCGACGTCAACGCCCTCCCGGAGAACATCGTGTTCGGCGCCGACCGCGTGATCGACCGCTGCCTGGCCGACGAGGTGGGACTCACCCAGCTCGGGTGGGCGTGACACGACGACCGAACGGGGCAGTACGATCAACGACCACCGCGTGGTGACCACGCACAACATCTGTCGCCGACAGGGGATTTGACGCGGCCTCACCGGGCACACTACGCACCGAGCGCACTACGATGAGTAATACCGCTGAGGTGGTCAGGTCGGTCGGTCGCGTCCCCGGGCCAGGCGACAGCGCGCGGTGGATCGCGGTAGCGTCGCAGGGCGGCCAGGGCACCAACCGGTGCCAGGGAGCGTCTACGAACTGTGAGTCTCTGTGGAGGTGAGGGTGTCCCCATTCCCAGGTGAGCCCGGATCGCAGGACTTCGTCGAAGTCCGGTTGCCGGCCGCCAGTGCCTATCTGTCGGTGCTGCGCACGGCCACGGCCGGGCTCGCCGCCCGGCTGGACTTCACCCTCGACGAGATCGAGGACCTCCGCATCGCGGTCGACGAAGCCTGCGCGATCCTGCTCCAACAGGCCATCCCCGGAAGCGTGCTCGACTGCGTCTTCACGCTGGTCGGCGACGCGCTCCGGGTGACGGTCTCGGCCCCGACCACCGAGGGCCACGCCCCGGAGCGGGACACGTTCGCCTGGACGGTCCTCACCGCGCTCGCCGGCGAGGTCGAATCGGCCGTCGCCGAGGACAGGACGGTCAGCATCAGCCTGCACAAGAAGCGCGGCGCCGCCCCCGGAACGCCGTGAGAGGCGCCCAGGGGCCGCCACGGGACGAGGGGGCCGAGGTGAACGAGGTGGAGCAGACGACGCGCACGGCGGCAGGGCCCGCCGGCGCCAGCATTCCCGGGCCGAGCGACCCGGTGGACCCGGTGAGTTCGGTGGAGCCGGTGACCCCGGCGGGCCGACGGGAGCGCACCGAGCCGCAGCCGCGCCGCAGGGTCGCTCCCGACCCGCAGGACCGGAGCGCGGCCCGCGGCCTCTTCGTCGAGCTGCGCACCCTGCCCGAAGGCTCGGCCGAGCGCGCCGAGTTGCGCGACACCCTGGTGCGGATGCACCTGCCGCTGGTGGAGCACCTGGCCCGCCGCTTCCGGAACCGGGGCGAGCCGCTGGACGACCTCACGCAGGTCGCCACCATCGGCCTGATCAAGTCCGTGGACCGCTTCGACCCCGAGCGCGGCGTGGAGTTCTCCACCTATGCCACGCCCACGGTGGTCGGCGAGATCAAGCGCCACTTCCGGGACAAGGGCTGGGCGGTACGGGTGCCGCGCCGACTCCAGGAGCTGCGGCTCTCGCTGAGCACGGCCACCGCCGAACTGTCCCAACAGCACGGCCGGGCGCCCACGGTGCACGAGTTGGCCCAGCGACTGAACATCTCCGAGGAGGACGTCCTGGAGGGGCTGGAGTCGGCCAACGCCTACAGCACGCTCTCGCTGGACGTCCCCGACACCGACGACGAGTCGCCGGCCGTGGCCGACACCCTGGGCGCCGAGGACGACGCCCTGGAGGGCGTGGAGTACCGGGAGTCCCTCAAGCCGCTGCTGGAGCAACTCCCGCCCCGAGAGAAGAAGATCCTGCTGCTGCGCTTCTTCGGCAACATGACCCAGTCGCAGATCGCCCAGGAGGTCGGCATCTCCCAGATGCACGTCTCCCGGCTGCTGGCCCGCACCCTGGCCCAACTCCGGGAGAAGCTCCTCGTCGAGGAGTGACGCCCAGCCGGCGCGCGCACCCCGCGCGCACCCCGCCCCCGCTCCGCCCCTCAGGCGGAGCGCGGCCCCACCCCCAGCGCCTCCGTCGCCGTCGGGCTGAGCACACAGCCGAGCACCAGCAACGCCGAGACGGCCAGCGGCAACGCGGCCGCGACCCAGGCGCCCCCGCTCCCCAGCAGCGTGAACGCGATCGGCAGCGCCAGCAGCTGCGCCATCACCCCGGGCCCCCGGCTCCAGCGCCGCAGCCGCCACAGCCCGTGCCCGGCGACCAAGGGCAGCACCGCGAGCGCCACCAGCGTCACCGCGCCGGCCACCGCCTGCGCGAGATCGCCCGGGTCCCCGGTCAGCGCCAACACCAGGATCACCAGCCCGACCCCGACCAGCACCGCACCCTGGGCCGCGCACACCACGGCGGCCACCGCCACCCTGCGCGGCCGCGCGGCGTCGTTCCCTGCTGCGGCCATCTCCCCGCCCGTCCCTCCGGGGCTCCGCGCGCTCTTCTCGCTCACCCGGCCAGGGTATAAGGCACCGCCGACACCTCCCCCGCCCCGACCTGGGTACCCTGCACCCATGCGCGCACTTCTCGTGGTCAACCCGGTCGCCACCACCACCAGCGCGCGCACCAGGGACGTGATCAGTCACGCGCTCGCCAGCGACGTCAAGCTCGACGTCGCCGCCACCGAGTACCGGGGCCACGCCCGCCGGCTGGCCCGCCGGGCCGCCGAGGCCGGCACCGACGTGGTGATCGCCCTGGGCGGCGACGGCACCGTCAACGAGGTGGTCAACGGCCTGCTGCACGAGGGCCCCGACCGGGACGGCCACCTGCCCCGGCTGGCCGTGGTGCCCGGCGGCTCCACCAACGTCTTCGCGCGCGCCCTCGGCCTGCCCAACGACGCGGTGGAGGCCACCGGCGCGCTCCTGGACGCCCTGCACGCCGGCTCCGAGCGCGCCATCGGCCTGGGCCTGGCCACCGGGACGCCCGGCACCCAGGACGCCGAGGTGCCGAGCCGCTGGTTCACGTTCTGCGCCGGCTACGGCTTCGACGCGGGGGTGATCGGCCGGGTCGAGGGCCAGCGCGAGCGCGGCAAGCGCTCCACCCACGCCCTCTATGTCCGCCAGGCGATGCGGCACTTCCTCGGCGACCGCCAACGCACCCACGGCACCATCTCGTTGACGCGGCCGGGCCAAGACCCGGTCGACGGGCTGGTGTTGTCGATAGTCTGCAACACCGCGCCCTGGACGTTCCTGGGCAACAGGCCGATGTACGCGGCCCCCCGGGCCTCCTTCGACACCGCGCTCGACGTGCTCGGCCTCTCCCGTCTCTCCTCCGCCGCCGTCACCCGCTACGGCACTCAACTCCTGCGCTCCAGCCCGGACCGAGGGCCACATGGCCGACATGTGGTGTCGTTGCATGACGAAACGGAGTTCACCTTGCAATCGCAGGTGCCGCTGCCGTTTCAGCTTGATGGTGACCACCTCGGACTGCGAAACAGCGTCTCCTTCACAGGCGTGCGCCGTGCACTGCGTGTGATTGTGTGAGCGGAACCGCCAAAAGTCCTTGTAGTCGAACGTTTAGCGCAGACTCCACCCAAGGGAATTAGGGTTGTGAGCTAGGCGACACCAAGGATTCAAAAAAAACTTCACGGAAGGGGTTGTATCCGTCGCCGAGGTTTGCGAACCTCTTCATGGCGATCGGGACGGCCAAACCTCTGGCCCCCTTGAGAGTCCGAATCCTTCCTCCTCATCCTCCGGGATCGCAGTGAGGTCCTCACCCAGAGTGACGTCCAGCGGCACTCATTGCTTCGTGAGGGGATTCGTGAAAGCGTTCACATTCACAAGCAATGTAACTGCAACGTGCAGGAGATGGAGCAGACATGGACTGGCGTCACAGCGCCGTTTGCCGCGAGGAAGACCCCGAGCTGTTCTTCCCCATCGGCAACACCGGTCCCGCGCTGCTGCAGATCGAGGAAGCCAAGGCCGTCTGCCGCCGCTGCCCCGTGATGGAGCAGTGCTTGCAGTGGGCGTTGGAGTCCGGTCAGGACTCCGGCGTCTGGGGCGGCATGAGCGAGGACGAGCGCCGTGCGATGAAGCGTCGCGCCGCTCGCAACCGGGCACGTAAGGCCACCGCCTGACAGGCTCACCGCCACCACCTTCGCTGCCCCGAGCCGCAGCACCCGCACCGCCCACGGTGCATATCGCGTAGGACGTGATGAGCCCCGGCACCCGGCCGAACACCGGCCAGGACGCCGGGGCTTAGTGCTGCCCGGCGGACTCGCCGGGGACGCGGGCTGACGCCGCGTCAACGCGGCGACGGCCGATTCACCCGTCAGCGCTTCTCCGGTTCCAGCGGCAGGTCCAGCACCACCCGGGTGCCGCCGCCGTCCGACGGCAGCATGTCGAAGCGGCCGCCCAACTCCCCCTCCACCAGGGTGCGCACGATCTGGAGGCCGAGGTTCCCGTCGCCGCGCGGGTCGAAGCCGGCCGGCAGGCCACGCCCGTTGTCCTCCACCGTGACCAGCAGCCGGCTGGGGCCGCGCGGCGCGTCGGTGCGCGCCGCCACCACGTCGATGGTGCCCCGCTCGCCGGGGCCGAAGCCGTGTTCCAGGGCGTTCTGGAGAACCTCGGTGAGCACCATGGACAGCGGCGTCGCCGTCTCCGCGTCCAGAATCCCGAAGCGGCCGGTGCGCCGGCCCACCACCCGTCCCTCCGGGGAGAGTTCGGCGACCATGGTGATCACCCGGTCCGCGATCTCGTCGAACTCCACGCGTTCGTCGAGGTTCTGGGAGAGCGTCTCGTGCACGATGGCGATCGAGCCGACCCGGCGCACCGCCTCCTCCAGCGCGGCCCTGGCGCTGGAGTCCCCGGCGGCGCCGATCCGGCGCGCCTGGAGGCGCAGCAGCGCGGCCACCGTCTGGAGGTTGTTCTTCACCCGGTGGTGGATCTCCCGGATGGTGGCGTCCTTGGTGATCAACTCGCGTTCCCGCCGGCGCAACTCCGTCACATCGCGCAGGAGTATCAACGAACCGATGCGCTCGCCCTTGGGCTTGAGCGGGATCGCCCGGAGCTGGATGACGCAGTCGGCGCCCTCGATCTCGGCCTCCCTGGGCGCCCAGCCGCTGGCCAGCTTCACCAGCGACTCGTCAACCGGCCCGCGGGTGGGCGCCAGTTCGGCGGTGGTCGGGCCCAGCGGGAGGCCCACCAGATCCGTCGCCAGGCCCAACCGGTGGTACGCGGAGAGGGCGTTGGGGCTCGCGTACTGCACCACGCCCTCGGCGTCCAGCCGGATGAAGCCGTCGCCGACGCGGGGCGCCCGGTCCATCCCGACCTGCTGCCCGGGGAACGGGAAGGCGCCGCCGGCGATCATCTGGGCCAGGTCGGACGCGCTCTGGAGATAGGTGAGTTCGAGCCGGCTGGGGGTCCGCACGGTCAGCAGGTTGGTGTTGCGGGCGATCACCCCGAGCACCCGGCCCTCCCGGCGGACCGGGATCGACTCCACCCGCACCGGCACCTCCTCGCGCCACTCCGGGTCCCCCTCGCGCACGATCCGCCCCTCGTCCAACGCCACGTCCAGCAGCGGCCGCCGGCCCCGGGGCACGAGGTGGCCGACCATGTCGTCCTGGTACGAGGTGGGCCCGGTGTTGGGCCGCATCTGGGCGACGGAGACATAGCGGGTGCCGTCCTCGGTCGGCAGCCACAGCACCAGGTCCGCGAAGGACAGGTCGGACAGGAGCTGCCACTCGGAGACCAGGAGGTGGAGCCACTCCAGGTCTCCGGTCCCCAGGGCGGTGTGCTGACGTACGAGGTCGTTCATGGAGGGCACACCCGGAGCTTACCGGCGTACGCCTTGAGACGGTTCCGATGCGCCATGTGATCAACTTGTGACGGGGAACGACGAAACGGGGCAGGAAGTCCGTTCAGAGCATGGACACATGGGAGGCGGCCGGTCCAGAATGAGGTGACCGTTGACTTCTGCTCTCCCCGCACAGGAGAGCAGAGCGGGGCCCGGCGCTTTCTGCCCTGACGGCGCCCCGGGCCCATATCGCTCCGGGCTGCGGTGCCAAGAGGGTTGAGGGTCCCTCTTCGGTGCCGCGGCCCGTGGGTGGTTCCCCGCCGAGGTCCGTTTCACGCCTCCCGTTCGACGTCCTCCTGCGGCAGCTCCCGGGGCCAGGCGGCCATCGCCAGCTCCGCGACGGCGGTCAACTCATCGACGTCGGCGCCGTCCCGTGCCTGCTGGCTCATCCCCTGCATCACCGCGCCCGAGTACCGGGCGAGGGCGTCGGCGTCCACGGTCGCCGGGAGGACCCCGGAGGCGATGTCCACCCTGATCCGGCTGCGGAAGGCGCGCCGGTTCCCGTCGCGCACCACGCGCAGCTCCTCGGCCACCTCGCGCGCCGACTCCTGGTAGTTGGTGACCGCCGAGACGATCATGCAGCCGGTCGGGCGGCCCGGCGTGGTGTACTCCACGGCCGCCTCGCGCAGCACCCTGCCGACGGCCGCGCGGGCGGTGGGCTCCTCGGCCATGGCGCGGCCGACGAAGGAGCCGTAGCGCTCCACGTAGTGCGCCACGACCTGCTCGAAGAGCGTGCGCTTGTCGCCGAAGGCGGCGTAGAGGCTGGGCGCGCCGATGCCCATGGCCGCGGTGAGGTCGGAGATCGAGGTGGCCTCGTAGCCGTGCTGCCAGAAGGTGCGCGTGGCCTGCTCCAGCGCGGCGTCGCGGTCAAAGGAACGGGGGCGTCCACGCGATCGGGTGACCATGCGGCCAATTCTATAGCGCTCGTTCGAGAAGTGGTGCTACGGTCCTTTCTGTAACGAGCACTAGTTAATTCGCCCGGGCGTCGAGCCCGGGCGATCTCAGGGGAAGAGGTGCGCCTCATGGGCACGCTCAGGGGCAGGACGGCGCTGGTCACCGGGGGCAGCCGGGGCATCGGGCGGGGCATCGCCGAGCGGCTGGCGCGCGAGGGCGCCCGGGTCGCGGTGCACTACGCGGAGCGCGAGGCGGCGGCGAAGGAGACGGTCGCCGCCATCGAGGCGGCCGGCGGCAGCGCCTTCGCCATCGGGGCGCGGCTGGGCGAGCCGGGGGACGCGGAGGCGCTGTGGGCGGCCTTCGACGAGCGGGCCGACGGCCTGGACATCCTGGTGAACAACGCGGGCATCAGCGTCGACGGCGGAGGGATCGCGGCGACGACGGCCGAGGAGTTCGACCGGGTCCAGGCGGTCAACGTCCGGGCGCCGTTCTTCGTGATCCAGCGCGGGCTCTCCCGGCTGCGGGAGGGCGGCCGGATCGTCAACCTCTCCTCCGGGCTCGCGCACCGGGCCGGCATGATGCCGGACCTGGTCGCCTACTCGATGACCAAGGCCGCCGTCGATGCGCTGACGAAGGCCCTGGCCAGGGAGTTGGGCCCGCGCCGGATCACGGTCAACGCGGTCGCCCCCGGCGTCGTCGACACGGAGATGAACGCGCGAATGGAGCTGGGCGATCCCGAGCAGAGGGCGGCGATCGCGGGCATGTCGCCGCTGGGCGAGGTGGCGACGCCGGCGTACATAGCCGACGTGGTCGCCTTCCTCGCCTCGGCCGACTCCCGCTGGGTCACCGGCCAGTCCATCGACGCCACCGGGGGCGCGCTGCTCTGAGCCGGGCGTCCCGGCTAGTGGGTCTCGGTGACCTTGGCCAACGCGCGGGGGGCGTCGGGGTCCTGGCCTCTGGCCCGGGTCACCTCGTAGGCGAGGAGCTGGAGCGGGATGATCTCCAGGATCGGCGCCAGCTCCTCGTCCAGGTCGTCGGTGGGCAGGGCGAAGCCCGCCGACGCCCCGGCCAGGGCCCGCTCGGGGCCGACGACCATCAGGTCGGCGCCCCGGTCGGTGAGCCGGTCGAGCACCGGGCGCAGGGCGTCGCCGCCCCTGCCGCCGGTGACGATGGCGATCACCGGGAAGACGTTGTCCACCATGGCCAGCGGGCCGTGGAGCAGGTCGGCACCCGAGTAGGCCAGGGCCGGCACATAGCTGGTCTCCATCAGCTTCAGCGCGGCCTCCCTGGCGGTGGGGTAGCCGTAGCCGCGCGAGGTGAGGACCATGCGCTCGGCGAAGCGGTAGCGGGCGGCCAGTTGGCGCACCTCGTCCCGGCGGGCCAGGACGCGCTCGGCCAGCTCGGGCAGGGGCCGGGCGGCGGCGGTGCCGTCGCCGCCGCCCAAGGCGACGACGAAGAGATAGAGCGCCAGCAGCTCGGCGGTGTAGGTCTTGGTGGCGGGCAGCGCCCGCTCGGGCCCGGCCAGCACGTCGATGGCGTACTCGCTGGCCCTGGCCAGCGGGGAGTCCGGGTTGTTGGTGACGGCGAGGGTGATCGCGCCGCCCTCGCGGGCGGCGGTGGTGGAGGCCACCAGGTCGGGCGAGCCGCCGGACTGGCTGACGGCGATCACCAGGCAGTCGCGCAGGTCGGGCTTGGCCTCGTAGGCGGTGGTGGTGGACATGGAGGTGAGACCACAGGGCAGTCCCAGGCGGACTTCCAGCAGGTACTTGGCGTAGAGCGCGGCGTTGTCGGAGGTGCCGCGCCCGGTCAGCAGGACGAAGCGCGGTCGGCGCTCCGCGATCTGCCACGCGACGTCGGCGACGCGCGGAGCCCCCTGTTCCAACAGGCGGCGCAGCACGGCGGGTTGCTCGGTCATCTCGGCGAACATCAGCCGGCCTGGCTCGGTGGCGGACATCGGGGCTCTCCCAGCCGGAGGGGTGCGGACGAGGACATCGGACGGACAGGCCGCGCGCGCCGCCGGGGCGGCGCGCGCGTCACACGAAGGGGAACGCGAGGAGGGGCCGTGGGACACGGCGACGGAACGGGCCCGCCGCCCGGCTCAGTCGGCGCGGTGGCCGGTGAGGGTCTCGGCGGCGGCCTGGGCGCAGACCCGGGCGGCGCCATAGGTGGCCAGATGGGTGCCGCCCACGGGTGGGGCGTGCGGCACGCCCATCTCCACCACGACGGACTCCGGCCTGGCCGCGACGAGTTCGGCGACGGTCTCGGCCATCCAGGCGTGGCGGTGGCGGTCCCTGACGACGACGACCAGGGGCCGCTCCCCCGCCGCCGCCAGGACCTGGCGGGCGAGCCCGGCGGGCCCGGCACGTTCGGCGTCGGCCCCGGCGTGGCCGCTGACGGTGGTGCCGGGGAGCAGCCGGGCCAGCTCGGCGCCCGGGCCCCAGGGGGTCTCCTCGCCCACGGCGATGTTGGCGGCCGGGCTGAGGGTCACCACATGGGCGGGCCCGGTCAGCGGCTGGAGCGGGGCGTCGTCGGGGCGGCTGACGCGCACCGCGCGGCGGGCGGCGGTCAGCCCGATCCCGGTGCCGGCGGCGCCGGCCGGGTCGGCGGCGCCCCGCTCCCGCTCGGCGGCGGTCCAGCGGCCGAGGGCCCGCACCCGTTCCGCCGCCTCGTGGAGCCGTTCCTCCGGGAGCTGGCCGGAGCGCACCGCCCGCACCAGGGCGTCGCGCAGCCGCAGCACCTCGGCCTCGTCGGAGGGGGTGCCGCCGATGCAGAGTGCGTCGGCGCCGGCCGCGACGGCCAGGACGCAGCCCTGTTCCAGGCCGTAGGTCTCGGCCACCGCGCGCATCTCGATGGCGTCGGAGTAGATCAGCCCGTCGAAGCCGAGGCCGCCCTCGGCGGCGGGGGCGCGCAGCAGCCCGGTCAGCACGGCGGGGCTGAGGGTGCCGGGCCGCTCGGGGTCCAGCGCGGGGACCACGATGTGGGCGCTCATCACGCAGCGGGTGCCGGCGGCTATCGCGGCCCTGAAGGGCGCCAACTCCCGCTCGTGGAGCGTCTCCAGGTCGATGTCGATGCGCGGCAGCGCGTGGTGGGAGTCCACGTTGGTGTTGCCGTGCCCGGGGAAGTGCTTGACGCAGGCGGCCACCCCGGCGGACTGGAGCCCGGTCACATAGGCGACGGTGTGCCGGGCGACGAGGTCGGGTTCGGCGCCGAAGGAGCGGACCCCGATCACGGGGTTCTCCGGGTCGGAGTTGATGTCGGCGGACGGCGCCCAGTTGACGTTGACCCCGCAGGCGGCGAGCCGGCGGCCGATCTCGGCCGCGACCGCGCGGGTCAGCTCCGGGTCGTCGACGCTGCCCAGCGCGTGGTTGCCGGGCACCGAGGACCCGCCGTGCACGTCGAGGCGGGTGACGTCGCCGCCCTCCTCGTCGACGGCCACCAGCACGTCGGGCCTGGCCTGCCGCAGATGCCCGGTCAGCTCGGCGAGTTGCTCGGTGGAGACCACGTTCCGGCCGAAGAGCCCGACGCCGGTCATCCCGTTCTCCAACTGGGCCAGCAGCCAGTCGGGCGCCCGGTGGGTGCCGGCGAAGGTGGGTTGCAGAACGGCCAGCGCGTCCCGGGTGACGGTGTCGGAGTCGGGTACCACGGTGGTCATGGCGCGTTATCCCTTCACGGCCCCGGCGGAGAGCCCGCCGGTGGCCCGTCGCTGGAGAAGGAGGAAGACGATCAGCACGGGGATGGTGACCAGGGTGGAGGCGGCCATGGTGGCGCCCCAGTCGTTGCCGAAGTTCGTCTGGAACTGCGTCAGCCAGAGCGGGAGGGTGGCGGCCTCGGGCGACTTGTTGAGGACCAGCACCATCGCGTACTCGTTCCACGCCGCGATGAAGCCGAAGAGCGAGGTGGCCATCAGCCCGGGGCCCAGCAGCGGGAAGATCACCCGCAGGAACGCCTGGGCCCGGCTACAGCCGTCGAGCATCGCCGACTCCTCCAGCTCCTTGGGCACCGCCGCGATGAAGCCGCGCAGCGTCCAGATGGCGAAGGGCAGGGACATCACGAAGTAGATCAGCGTCAGGGTCAGCAGGCTGTTGAGCATCTCGGCGTCCCTGGCGTTCAGGTAGACGACGATGATCAGGATCTCCCAGGGCGCCATCTGCGCCATCATCACCGCGACGACCATGCCCCTGCGGCCCCTGAACTCCAGCCGGGCGATGGCGTAGCTGGCGGCCAGCGCGACCACGAGGGCCAGCAGCACAGCCCCGACGGTGACCACGACGCTGTTGGTCACATAGGTCCAGAACAGGTCGACCCCGGTGGCCGTCGAGTAGTGCTCGAAGGTCGGCGTGAAGAAGAAGACGGGTTCCTTGGTGAGCACCTGGGAGTTGCTCTTGAAGGAGGTGCTGACCATCCAGTAGACGGGGAAGATGAACAGCGCGGACAGCACCAGGGCCGTGCCGTTGAGCCAGAGCTTCCTCATGAGTTCTCCTTCTCCTGCTTGAGGATCAGCCGGAAGTAGAAGGACATGGCGATCAGCAGGATCACCAGCGTCAGCACCGAGATCGCGGCGGCCATGCCGTACTGGTTCTGCCCCATGCCCTCGACGTAGGCCATCACCGGGAGGGTCTCGGACTGGCGGTCGGGCCCGCCGGCGTTCATCGCGTAGATCTGCGCGAACGCCTTGAAGACCCAGATGATCTCCAGGAACGTGGTGATCATGAAGAAGGGCCGCATGATCGGCATCAGGATGGACCAGAAGATCCGCTGCGAGGAGGCCCCGTCGCACCGGGCGGCCTCCCAGATCTCGCCGCTGACGGTGGTCAGCCCCGCGTAGAGGTTGAGGGCGACGAACGGGACCGAGGTCCAGACGATCAGCAGGGTGACGATGGCCAGCGTGGACATGCCGCTGCCGAACCAGTTGTGCTGGTCGTAGCCGGAGAAGCCGAGGGTGCGCATCAGCCAGTTGGCGAGGCCGAACTGGGTGTCGAAGAGCCACCGGAAGACCGTGGTGCTGGGGATCACCGGCATCGCCCAGGCCGCCACCAGGGAGACGGCGAGCACCAGCCGCATCTTCTTGCCGAGGGCGTTGAGCAGCAGTCCCAGCAGGGTTCCCAGCACCATGATCAGGACCACGTTGGCCGCGGTGAAGAAGAAGGTGCGGACCAGGGAGTCCCAGAAACGTTCGTTCTCCAGGACCGCCTTGAAGTTGTCGAGCCCGGTCCACTCGGTGGTCCGGGAGATCAACTGCCGGCGGCCGAACTCCTGGAACGAGATGAGCACGTTCCGGGCCAGGGCGTAGCCGAGGACCGCCAGCAGGGCGAACACGGCGGGTGCCAGCAGCAGATACGGCACCAGGCCCGAGGGCACCCGCCGGCGCGGCGGCCGCCGGCCCTCCCCTGGTCCCCGGCTCCCCTTCACCGGGGGCGGTGGTGCCGGTGCTTCCTCGATGTGCACGGTCATGCGCGTCTTCCCTCGGGTGGCGAACAAGGGCGAGGGGGTGCCGTCGCCGGTGACGGCGGCACCCCCCGGGGGCCTGGCTACTCGCGGTTGATCCGCTCGGTGATCTCCGCGTCGGCCTCCTCGGCGGCGGACTGGTAGTCCTCGCCGTTGATGGCCTTGGTCATGAGTTCCTTGATCGGGTTGGGGTCGGTCTCGACGTTGGCCCATCCGGTGGTCAGCGGCGGCAGGTAGCCGACGTCGGCGGAGGCGACCATCGCCTCGGCGAAGCTGCCCTCCTCCGGGGTGGCGGTGACGTCGGTGCGGTTGGGAACGACGCCGCCGTTGTTGGCGTCGACGTACTTCTGCGCCCACTCCTGGGAGGTGGCCATGCGCAGCCACTCGTCGGCCATCTCGGGGTTGCCGGCGCGCTCGTTGATCGCGAGGTTGGAGCCGCCGAGGAAGACGTGGCCCAGCTGGTCGGGGGTCTTGCCGGGGATCGGGAAGTAGCCGAGGTCGGCCTCGCCGCCCTGCTCCTCGATCGCGGCGATGGCGCCGGCCGCCTCCCAGCCGAGGCCGACCCACGAGGCGACCTCGCCGTTCGGCACGACCTCGGTGGACTGCTGCGGCTCGGCCTCGTCGATCTCGGCGGGGGCGCTGGAGAAGGACTGGAGTTCGGCGTAGAACTCCATGCCGGCCTGCGCCTCGGGGGTGGCCAGCGCGCCGGCCCAGCCGTCGCCCTCCTCCACCGCGAAGCTGCCGCCCTCGTCCGCGACGAACCCGCCCATCACGTAGTAGCTCTGGCCTGGCAGGTAGATCGGTTCGGCATCGGTGTTCTCCTGGATGGTCTCCAGCGCGGTGATCCACTCGTCGCGCGTGGTGGGCACCTCGGCGCCGGCCTCCTCCCAGATGCTCCTGTCATAGATCACCACGCGGTTCGCCCCGTACCACGGCACCGCGTAGAGCGTGTCGTCCACCTGGGCGGACTCCAACATGGCCTCGTTCCACGGCTCGCCGGCGAGGTCGCCCAGGTCGGCGAGGCCACCGGTGTTGGCGTAGCCGACCGTCTGGGTGTTGCCGATCTCCAGCACGTCGACGGTGCCGTCCTCGGAGAGCGCGGTGGTCACCCGGTCCTGGATGCCGTCCCACTGCTGGATCTCGACGTTGACGGTGACGCCGTGCTCCTCCTCGAAGGCGGCGTTCAGCTCCTCCAACCACGCGTCGGGGGCGGAGCCGTCCATCAGCCAGACGGTGATGGCGCCGGGATCGCCGCCACCCCCGCCGTCGTCGCCCGAGCCGCAGGCGGCGACCGTGGCCGCCATGGTGGCCACGCCGATAGCAGCGATCAGCTTGCGCTTCACGTCACCCTCCTTCTCGTGCCGGCACCCGTCCACATGGTGGTGGCGCGGGGCGGCCGTCGCGATAGTGGTGTAGACAAGAGGTTTAGACCAGTTGCACGGGAGCCTGGACCAGACCAGGAAGGGTGTCAAGAGCCCACGGGCCGCCGGGCGGGTCCGTTACCGGACCGACATCTGCCCTGGGGCGGCGGCCCGGCGCGGCCCGTGCCACGATGTCAGCTGCGATCTTTCGGAGGAGCCGGTGACGGCAGAACACAACGAGTCGGAGGGGTGGGACATGGCCAGCGAATCGGGTGCCGCCGACGCCGCCGACCGGGTTCGCACGGCACGCGTCCCCAAGTACTACCGTCTCAAGCGCCATCTTCAGCAGATGACCGAGACCATGCCACCCGGCACTCCCGTGCCGCCGGAACGGTCGTTGGCGAGCGAGTTCGACACCTCCAGAACCACCGTGCGTCAGGCGCTCCAGGAGCTGGTGGTGGAGGGCCGACTGGAACGCATCCAGGGCAAGGGCACCTTCGTCGCCAAGCCCAAGGTCTCGCAGACCCTGCAACTCACCTCCTACACGGAGGATATGCGCGCGCAGGGCCTGGAGCCCACCTCTCAGCTGCTGGAGATCGGCTACATCAACGCGGACGAGCGGCTCAGTCGGCTCCTCGACCTGCCCGAGGGCGGGCGGGTCCTGCGGATCGAGCGGCTGCGGCTGGCCAGCGGCGAGCCGATGGCCATAGAGACCACCCACCTGTCCCAGGAGCGCTTCCCCGCGCTGCGCCGCAGCCTGGTCCGCTACACCTCGCTCTACACCGCGCTGGCCGAGGTCTACCAGGTCCATCTGGCGCACGCCGAGGAGACCATCGAGACCTCGCTGGCCAACCCGCGCGAGGCCGGGCTGCTGGGCACGGACGTCGGGCTGCCGATGCTGATGCTCTCGCGGCACTCTCGGGACACCCGGGGTGAGCCGGTCGAGTGGGTGCGTTCCGTCTACCGGGGCGACCGCTACAAGTTCGTGGCCAACCTGGAGCGCCCGCACCCCTCCTGACCGGTGGTGATCCGCCGGCGCGTGCGCCGGGCGCGCACGCCCCATGGTCAAGGCGGCTCCGGTGGCTTACATTCCCGGGGCAGTCAACGAGGACCAGCCGGCAGACACGGGAGCAAAACGTGCAACTCCTAGGTCAGGCGCGCCAGGCGCGAACGCGTTCGATCATCATCTGGACCGTCGTCTCCGTGATCGGGGCCATCGGCTGGGCCATGCTGGCCCTCTCCCGGGGGGAGGACGTCTCGGCGGCGTGGATGGTGGCGGCCGCGCTCGGCTCCTACGCCATCGGGTACCGCTTCTACTCGCGTTTCATCCTCCGCCGGGTGCTGCGTGCCGACCACACCAGGGCCACCCCGGCCGAGCGGCTGGAGGACGGGCTCGACTACCAGCCGACCGACCGGCGGGTGCTGCTCGGCCACCACTTCGCCGGGATCTCCGGCGCCGGGCCGCTGGTCGGCCCGGTGCTCGCCGCGCAGATGGGCTATCTGCCGGGCACGATCTGGATCATCGTCGGCGTGATCTTCGCCGGGGCCGTCCAGGACATGGTGGTGCTCTTCTTCTCCACCCGCAGGGACGGCAAGAGCCTGGGGCAGATCGCCCGCGAGGAGATCGGCCCGGTGGGCGGCGTGGCCGGGGTGCTGGCCATCTTCAGCATCATGATCATCCTGCTGGCGGTGCTGGCGCTGGTCGTGGTGCAGGCGCTGGCCGAGTCGCCCTGGGGCACGTTCTCCGTCGGCATGACCATCCCGATCGCCCTCTTCATGGGCGTCTACCTGCGCTATCTGCGCCCCGGCCGGGTCTCCGAGGTCACCGCCGTGGGCGTGGCGCTGCTGCTGTTCGTGATCGTCGCCGGCCGCTGGGTGGCCAACTCGGGCCTGGCCGACACGTTCACGCTCGCGCCGCGCACCCTGGTCATCTGGCTGGTGATCTACGGCTTCGCCGCCTCGGTGCTGCCGGTCTGGCTGCTGCTGGTGCCGCGCGACTACCTGTCGACGTTCATGAAGATCGGCACCATCGGGCTGCTGGCGCTGGCGCTGGTCGTCACGCTGCCGACGCTGAAGATGGAGGCGGTCACGGACTTCGCCAGCAACGGGGAGGGGCCGGTCTTCGCGGGCTCGCTCTTCCCGTTCGTCTTCATCACCATCGCCTGCGGCGCGCTCTCCGGCTTCCACGCGCTGATCTCCTCGGGCACCACGCCCAAGATGATCCAGAAGGAGACCCAGGTGCGCAGCATCGGCTACGGCGCGATGCTGATGGAGTCCTCGGTCGCGGTGATGGCGATCACCGCCGCCTGTGTGCTGGACCCGGGCGTCTACTTCGCGATGAACGCGCCGCCGGCGGTGATCGGCGACACCGTTCAGGCGGCGTCCGAGACGATCACCTCCTGGGGCTTCGTGGTCACGCCCGAACAACTCAGCGCCGCCGCCGAGTCGGTGGAGGAGGGTTCGCTGCTCTCCAGGACCGGCGGCGCGCCCACGTTGGCGCTGGGTCTTGCCGCGATCCTCTCGGAGATCCTCGGCGGCGACACGATGATGAGCTTCTGGTACCACTTCGCGATCATGTTTGAGGCGCTCTTCATCCTGACCGCGATCGACGCCGGCACCCGCGTCGGCCGGTTCATCCTCCAGGACGCGCTGGCGAGCACCCACCCGAAGATGGCCAGGTTCCGCGCCACCGGCTGGCTGCCCGGCATCGCGCTGACCAGCGCCGTGGTGGTGTGCCTGTGGGGCTGGCTGCTGTGGGTCGGCGTCAACGACCCGCTGGGCGGCATCAACACGCTCTATCCGATCTTCGGCATCTCCAACCAGCTGCTCGGCGCACTCGCGCTGGGCCTGTGCACGGTGCTGCTGATCAAGTCCGGCCGGCTGAGGTACGCCTGGGTCACCGCCGTGCCGATGGCCTGGGTGGCCACGGTCACCCTCACCGCCAGCTGGCAGAAGGTCTTCTCCGGCGATCCCGCCGTCGGCTTCCTGGCCCGCCGCGACCAGTACCAGGACGGCATCGACGCCAACCAACTCCTGCCGGGCGCCCAGGACATGGGCGACATGCGGACCATCGTCAACAACGCGACGCTGGACGCGGCGCTCAGCGCCGTGCTGGCGCTGCTGGTGATCATCGTCTTCCTCGACGCGTTCCGGGTGGCGCTCAAGGCGATCCGCACGCCCGACGAGGTGCGGCTGCACGAGGCGCCCTATGTGGCCTCCCGGCTGATCGCCCCGGCCCAACTGATCGCCACCCGGGAGGAGAAGGCCGAACTGGCGCGGGCCGGGCTCGGGCCCGGCGGCGGGATTCCGGCGCAGCGCGCGGCGGACGGCGACGGGGCCGACGACGGGGCGTCCGTCACCACCGAGAAGGGCGAGCGGGAGTGAACGCGCTGACCGCGCCGCGCCGGGCGCTGGCCTGGCTGCGCTGGTATGTCACCGAACTCACCGGCGAGAACGCCTACCAGCGGTACCGGGAGCGGGCCGAGGCCGCCGACCCCGGCGCCCCGCTGCTCAGCCGGCGCGAGTTCGAGAGGATGCGCACCGACCGCCGGTACGCCGACCCGACCTCCCACCACGGCTGCTGCTGACCGCACCACACCTTCGGCCCCCGGCTCCCGGAACGCGGGACCGCCGGGGGCCGAGATGTGCGAACCAACCGGCCTCGCCTAGCGTTTCTGTCTGTTGAGGCCGTCGCGAGACCTTCGCGCACGGTCGGCGGGCGAAGGAGGGGCATGGCGACCATCGAGCGGGACCTGGCGGGCGAGGCCGAGGCGCCGCCGGCCGGGCCGGGCCGCCGACCGCCCGGGGCGCGCGACCCCTATCTGCTGGCCGGCGTGCTCTTCGCGCTCTACACGGTGCTCTCCGTGGGGCGCTACCGCGACCTGCGGACCCGCTCCTGGGACCTGGGCATATTCGAGCAGGCCATCGCCTCCTACGCGCGGCTGGACCAGCCGGTGGCCGACCTCAAGGGCCCCGGATTCCTCATCCTGGGCGACCACTTCAGCCCGGTCACCGCGCTGCTGGCCCCGTTCTACCGGGTCTTCCCCAGCCCGGTGACGCTGCTGGTGGCGCAGGCGGCGCTGTTCGCGCTGGCGGCGGTGCCGGTGACCCGGGTCGGCATCGCGCTGCTCGGCCGGGCGCGCGGGCTGACGGTCGGGGTGGTCTTCGGGCTCTCCTGGGGCGTGCAGCAGGCCGTCGACTTCGACTTCCACGAGATCTGCTTCGCCGTGCCGCTGATCGCCCTCGCGCTGGAGGCGCTGCTGCTGACGCGGTGGCGGGTGGCGTTGGCCTACGCGCTGCCGCTGGTGCTGGTGAAGGAGGACCTCGGGTTGACGACGGCCGCCATCGCGTTGGTGGTGGCGCTGCGGTCACGCGACCGCGACCCCGGGGCGGCGCGGGCGGCCTGCGCGGCGGCGGTGCTCGGGGCGGCGCTGTGCGCGCTGACGCTGCTGGTGCTGATCCCCGCGTTCAACAACGCCGGGGACTACGACTACTGGACCAAGCTCAGCGAGGAGGGCGGCGGGGGCGGCCCGTTGGGCGCGCTGCTGGACGGGATCGGCGAGAAGGCCAGGACCCTGCTGTGGCTGCTGCTGCCGACCAGCGGGCTGCTGGCGTTGCGCTCCCCGCTGCTGCTGGTGGCGCTGCCGACGCTGGGCTGGCGGTTCGTCTCCCACGAACCGCACTACTGGGGCACCGACTTCCACTACAGCGCGGTCCTGATGCCCGTGGTGGCCCTGGCGCTGGTGGACGCGCTGGCCAACTCCGGGCGTTCGCAGCGGCGTTGGCTGCGGGACTACGCGCGCTTCCTCCCGGCCGGGCTGCTCGGGGCGACGCTGGCGCTGAGCCCGTCGCTGCCGGTGGCGCAGCTGACCGAGGCGGAGACCTGGCGTCACGGCGAGGTGGCCAGGGCGGCGGAACGGGTGCTCGCCGCCGTCCCCGACGACGCCGAGGTGGCGGCCAACGTCCGGCCGATCGCCCAACTCACCGGCCGCTGCCGGGTGTTCTGGATCGGCGATCCCCATGTGCCGGCCCCCGACTATCTGGCCTACCACGGCCCCGGCATGTCCCCCACCGGCATGGTGCGGCGCGCCGCCCAGCTCTACCCCGAGGCGGAGTACGCGATCGTCGAGCACGGCGCCGGCTACTTCGTGCTGCGCCGGGAGTAGCCCGGGAACCGGGGGTGACCCGGGAACGACCGCGCGGCGACCCGGGAAAGCCCCCGGAGCGACCCGGCGGCGCGACACGCCCCGGCCCCGTGGCGCGGGTTTCGGAACGCGGAACGCGTCGCAACCGCACACGCTCCGGGGGCGTCCCCGGTGCCCACCGGGCCCGCGAGCCCCGTGGGCGTTCGCAGGTGAACGCGCCATGCGACGAGACGGAGAACACAACATATGGGGCTGCTCGTTGGGAGCGGCACAAGATGTATGCTCGACCTCGCTGTCGCCGCAGGGGAATCCGGTGGGAATCCGGAGCTGTCCCGCAACGGTGTGTCATGGCCTGCTTTGCTTTCGCCCTGACGAGTCCGAATGCCTGCCGACGGCTGATCACGTCCAAGCCCCGAGGGCTGGGCCGAGGGACGCGGTGCGGTTGAGCCATGCCTGGCACAGCCCTGCGCGCGTGTCGCTCGCGCCCGGCTCGCGGAGCGCATCGCGTCCCGAGGGAGAGCACCGAGTGACCATCGCACCCGCCGCCCCCGCAGAGCCGGCCTCAGCGGCGTTGCCCCGCATCCTGGCCGACCTCACCGCCGACCTCCCGGCCGCCGACCCCGCGCGGGTCGCCGCCGCCGTCGAGCGGGGCCGCCATCCGGGTTCCGACGAGGCCGAGTTGCGGGAGTTGGCCATCGAGGCGGCGGCCGGGTTGATCGCCGAGGAGCCCGCGTACTCGCGGCTCGCCGCCCGGCTGCTCACCCTGGCGATCCGCGAGGAGGCCGCCGGGCAGGGCGCGGTCACGTTCGCCGAGTCCATCGCCGTGGGCCACCGGGAGGGGCTGATCGGCGACGCCACGGCGGCCTTTGTCCGGGTCCACGCCGAGGAGTTGAACGCGCTGCTGGCCCGCACCGTGGCCGAGGGCGCCGACGACCGCTTCGAGTACTTCGGGCTGCGCACCGTCCAGTCGCGCTATCTGCTGCGCCACCCCATCACCCGGCGGGTGATCGAGACCCCGCAGCACTTCCTGCTGCGGGTGGCCTGCGGCCTGGCGCCGGACGAGACGGCCGACGCGCTGGCGCAGGTCGCCGAGCTGTACCGGCTGACCAGCTCGCTGGCCTATCTGCCGTCCTCGCCGACGCTCTTCAACTCCGGCACCCGGCATCCCCAGATGTCCTCCTGCTATCTGCTGGACTCGCCCGCCGACGAGCTGGACTCGATCTACGAGCGCTACCACCAGATCGCCCGGCTCTCCAAGCACGCCGGCGGCATCGGCCTCTCCTACAGCCGGGTGCGGGCCAGGGGTTCGCTGATCCGGGGCACCAACGGCAAGTCCAACGGCATCGTGCCGTTCCTGCGCACCCTGGACTCCTCCGTGGCGGCGGTCAACCAGGGCGGCCGGCGCAAGGGCGCGGCCTGTGTCTACCTGGAGACCTGGCACGCGGACATCGAGGAGTTCCTCGAACTGCGCGACAACACCGGCGAGGAGGCCAGGCGCACCCACAACCTGAACCTCGCGCACTGGATTCCGGACGAGTTCATGCGCCGGGTGGACGCCGACGCCGACTGGTCGCTCTTCTCGCCGGTGGACGTGCCGGAGTTGACGGACCTGTGGGGCGCGGAGTTCGACGCCGCCTACCGGGAGGCCGAGGCCCGCGGCCTGGCCCAGCGCACGGTGCCGGCGCGGCAGCTCTACGCCCGGATGATGCGCACCCTGGCGCAGACCGGGAACGGCTGGATGACGTTCAAGGACGCCGCCAACCGTACCGCCAACCAGACCGCCAGGCCGGGCAACGTGGTGCACAGCTCGAACCTGTGCACCGAGATCCTGGAGGTCACCGACGACGGCCAGACCGCCGTCTGCAACCTGGGCAGCGTCAACCTCGCCGCGCACCTGGGCGAGAACGGGGCGATGGACTGGGAGCGGCTGGACGCCACTGTGCGCACCGCCGTGCTCTTCCTGGACCGGGTGGTGGACATCAACTTCTACCCGACCGGGCAGGCCGAGGCGTCCAACTCCCGCTGGCGGCCGGTGGGTCTGGGCGTGATGGGCCTTCAGGACGTGTTCTTCCGGCTGGGCCTGCCGTTCGACTCGCCGGCGGCCCGCGAGCTGTCCACCCGGATCGCGGAGCGGGTGATGCTGGCCGCCTACGAGACCTCCGCCGAGCTGGCGGAGCGGCACGGCCCGCACGCGGCGTGGGAGGACACCCGCACCGCCCGTGGCGTGCTGCACCCCGACCACTTCGCGGGCGTCGCGCACGCCTGGCCGGAGCGCTGGGAGGCGCTGCGCGCCCGCATCGGCCGGGTCGGGATGCGGAACTCGCTGCTGCTGGCCATCGCGCCGACCGCCACCATCGCCTCGATCGCGGGCGTCTACGAGTGCATCGAGCCGCAGGTCTCCAACCTGTTCAAGCGGGAGACCCTCAGCGGTGAGTTCCTCCAGGTGAACACCTATCTGGTCGCGGAGTTGAAGCGGCTCGGCCGCTGGGACGAGGCGACCCGGCAGGCGCTGCGCGCGGCCAACGGCTCCGTGCAGGACGTGCCAGGCCTGCCCGAGACGGTGCGGGACCTGTACCGCACGGCCTGGGAGATCCCGCAGCGTTCGCTGATCGACATGGCGGCCGACCGCACCCCCTACCTGGACCAGAGCCAGTCGCTGAACCTGTTCATGGCGTCGCCGACCATCGGCAAGCTCAGCTCGATGTACGCCTACGCCTGGAAGCGCGGCCTGAAGACCACCTACTACCTCAGGTCGCGGCCGGCGACCCGGATCGCCGCCTCCGCGCGGTCCAGCGCGGCGGCCGTGCCCGTTCCCTCTCCCGAGCCGGTCACCACTCCGGTGGCCGTCTCCGTCACCGAAGACCTGTCCGTCCCCGAGCAGGCCGTCGCCTGCTCCCTGGAGAACCCCGAGTCCTGCGAGGCCTGCCAGTGAGCGTCCCCACCCAGAACACCCGCGAGAACACCCCGTCGGCCGAGGGCGCCGGTGCCGCCGGCCAGAAGAACCTGCTCGACCCCGGCTTCGAGCTGACCCTGCGGCCGATGCGCTACCCGCAGTTCTACGAGCGCTACCGGGACGCCATCAAGAACACCTGGACCGTGGAGGAGGTCGACCTCCACTCCGACGTGGCGGACCTGGCCAAGCTGTCGCCGGGTGAACAGCACCTGATCGGGCGGCTGGTGGCGTTCTTCGCGACCGGCGACTCGATCGTGGCCAACAACCTGGTGCTCACCCTCTACAAGCACATCAACTCCCCCGAGGCGCGGCTGTACCTGTCCCGGCAGCTCTTCGAGGAGGCGGTGCACGTCCAGTTCTATCTGACGCTGCTGGACACCTATCTGCCCGATCCGGACGAGCGGGCCGCCGCGTTCGCCGCCGTGGAGAACATCCCGTCGATCCGGGAGAAGGCCGAGTTCTGCTTCCGCTGGATGGACTCCGTGGAGGACATGCGGCGCCTGGAGAGCAGGGCGGACCGGCGGCGGTTCCTGCTCAACCTGATCTGCTTCGCCGCCTGCATCGAGGGGCTGTTCTTCTACGGGGCGTTCGCCTACGTGTACTGGTTCCGCTCCCGTGGGCTGCTGCACGGCCTGGCCACCGGCACCAACTGGGTGTTCCGGGACGAGAGTATGCACATGGAGTTCGCGTTCTCGGTGGTGGACACCGTCCGCCGGGAGGAGCCCGACCTCTTCGACGAGGAGCTGGGCGGGCAGGTCACCGAGATGCTCCGCGAGGCGGTCGAGGCCGAGTTGCAGTTCGCGCGCGACCTGTGCGGCGACGGGCTGCCGGGGATGAACACCGCCTCGATGCGCGAGTACCTGGAGTGCGTGGCCGACCAGCGGCTGGTGCGGCTGGGACTGAAGCCGATCTACGGCTCGCAGAACCCGTTCGCCTTCATGGAGTTGCAGGACGTCCAGGAGCTGACCAACTTCTTCGAACGGCGCCCCTCGGCCTACCAGGTCGCCGTGGAGGGCAACGTCTCCTTCGACGACGACTTCTGAGGACGGCCCCTCGACGGGGACCGTCCCGTGGCTGGGTGCGGCCGGCGCGTTGCGACGCGCCGGCCGCACGGCCGGGTGCTCAGATGCCGCAGCTGGGGGCCGACCAGTAGCGGCTGCTCATGCTGCCGAGGTGGGCGTGGTCGTTGTGACCGGGGTAGCCCGGGCCCAGGATCTCGTTGAAGCCGTGGTAGCGGGCCTGCTGCACGATCTGGCAGAAGGTCGGCGAGCCGACCAGGTCGATGCCGCGACCGTAGAGGTGGTTGCTGTTGGCGGCGCCGCCGACCGCGCTGTTGCAGGAGTAGGAACGGAAGCCGCTGCTGGTGTTGAGCGGGCGGTCACCGAGCGCGTGGCGCAGGGCCTGGAGCTTCCACATCTGCTGGAGCGCGTTGGCCCGGGCGGCCGATGCGCTGACCGCACCACCTGACCAGTCCGAGTTGCAGCGGTTCATCTCGGCGTAGGTGAAGTTGACCGGGGTGCAGTCGTTGTCCTGCAACTCGTAGATCTTGTTCTGGGTCTGCGGGCCGGCGATGCCGTCGGCCGACAGGCCGTAGGCCTGCTGGAAGCGGGTGACGGCGGCGGCCGTGGCCGGGCCGTACTGCCCGTCGATCGCCAACACCGCGCCGTAGCCCGGGTAGCCGGCGACGCGGATCTGGAGCTGACGGACGTCCTCGCCGCTGCTGCCCTGGCTGAGGGTGCGGTTCCAGGTGTAACAGCCGTCCGCCTGCGCGGTTCCGGCCGTGGCGACCGTACCGACCAGGGCCGCTGATGCGACCATGACAACAGTGAGCAGAACTCTCACGAAACGTCTGAACATGGTGCCTCCGAGGGGGGAGAGGGAGGGACGCAACGAGAGTGCCCGAGGTTGTCAACGCGCGTCAACTCCCCCCGGAGCGCCAGTGGTTGAGCCCACTGGCGCTCGGGGAAACGCGGGGGAAGAGGTTCGCCTGGTCAGTCCTCGTTGGGAACGGTCTCGTAACGCGGCGTTCCCTCGGCCATCATCTTCAGCGCGTTCTTCCGGTCCCGCTTGGAGAGCCGGTCGATGTAGAGCCGGCCGTAGAGATGGTCCGTCTCGTGCTGGAGGCAGCGCGCGAAGTACCCGGTGCCGCGCACCAGGATGGGCCGGCCCTCGGCGTCCTGGCCGCGCACCACCGCGTAGTCGGGGCGCGCCAGCTCGGCGTAGGCGGTGGGCACCGAGAGGCAGCCCTCGTTGTTGTCGTCCAACACCCGCCGCTCGGCGGGCAGTTCCTCCAGGACCGGGTTGCAGACCACGCCGACGTGCCGCACGCCCTCGTCGTCCTCGCAGTCGTAGACGAAGACCTTGAGGTCGACGCCGATCTGGTTGGCGGCCAGGCCGACGCCCTCGGCGGCGCGCTGGCTGGCGAACATGTCGTCGACCAGCGCGGCCAGCTTCTCGTCGAACTCCGTGACGTCCCGGCACTCCCGGTGCAGCATCGGGTGCCCCACCACCGTGATGGGCCGGACCGTGCCGCGCTCCCGGTGCGCCTGCTCCCGCTCCCCGGCGTCCTGGGTGTCGTCGATGAACTCGCGCTCGTCGGTCTCTTGCTCCGCCATGGTCCGCCGTTCGCCTCTCGGTGCTGCTCGCGGGGCGGTCCCCGCACTGCCGGGACAAGCTTACGGCGCCCCGCGCCGTGCTCTCCCGCGCCCCGGAACGTCCGCGGAACGCCCCCGGAACGCCCTCGCCGCGCCCCCAACGGGCGGGCTCAGCAGACCTCTTCGAGATCCCGCCAGGCGCGCGCGTCGGGCCGGTCGCGGACCCAGCCGTCCAGCAGCCCGCGCACCAGCCCGCTGGGCGCGGCGATCCCGCACTCCCGCTCCGGCGACCAGAGGGCGCCGGCCCCGGTGTGGCCCAACGGGCCGGGGCGGCCGGGCACGCTGTGGTCGTGCGGGTCGTGCTGGGCCAGCCCGTCGCCCTCCTCGCTCGGCATCCGGCTCTCCGAACAGGACCGGCACAGCAGCCGCACCGAGGACGACCAGTCCTCGGCGGCGTAGCCGGCGTCGGAGGCCAGCCGCTCCAGGGCGTTCCGGTCCTCCGCGGTGGCCGCCTCGATCAGCACCACCCAGGTCGGGACGGCCGAGGGGGCCCACAGCTCGATCTCGTCGAAGACCGGGAAGACGGCCGAGCCGCTGGCGACGGCCGTGGTCCGCTCACCGCGCGGAACGCCGTCGTGCAGCACCACCTCGCCCCAGCGGCGGCCCGAGGACGGCAGCGGGATGTTGCGCACCTCGATCCTGGCCGGATCGAGGCGGCGGCCCCACACCACCTCGGCCTCGCCCTCGGGCGAGAGCCGCACGGCCGCGCCGCCCAACTCCATGCCCAGCGGCTCGTCCGCGACGGAGGACGCCCCCGGCACCGGCAGCCCGTACGCCTGCCAGGCGCGCCGGGCCAACGGCCAGTCCTGGAGGGCGGTCGCGGCGATGCCCACGTTCCACCAGTCGGGAGCGCCGGCGTCCTTCTCCAACAGGGCGACGGCGCGCAGCCCGGCGGAGCGCGCCTGCTCCCAGTCGTGCCGGAACTTGTGCAGCAGCGCGAGGTTGAACCAGGACTCCGACAGCCACGGCTCCAGATCGGCGGCACGGGTCAACAGCGCGTCCGCGTCCTCGTAGCGGCCGTCGTCGATGAGGGTGAAAGCCCGGTTGGTGGCCAGCCGCCAGTCCGTGGACGGGCGCTGCCGCACCCTGCCGAAGATCCTCACGGTGTCCCGCCTGATTCCCGCCTCGTAGCGTGCACTTCACAGTTCTCCTGTCCGTCCCGAACCGCATCCAACCATGGGGCGACAGGTGCCTGCTCACAGCATGGGTCAGCGGGGGGCCGCGCGCGAGACGGCGGAAGAGCGCGGAAGACCAGGGGGGTGAAGGGCGCGTGCGCGGGCGGCGCCCCGGCGCGCGGAAACGACGACCGCCCGGGCGCGGGATGCACGCGCTCCGGGCGGTCGATGCGTGGCCGGATGTCAGCGGTCGGATGTCAGCGGTCGGCCTCGGCCCCGGACTCCCGGCGGCCCTCGGCCGAGCCGGGGCCGCAGTCCTCTTCCCTGATCGCGTCGATCCGCTCAAGGACCTTGGCACGGAGGTCGGCCGGCACCTCGTCCTGGCCGCAGCAGCGCTTGACCAGCTTCTTGACGGCCTGCTCCAGACCGTACTTCTCCAGACACGGAGAGCACTCGTCGATGTGCTGGCGCATCTTGTCGCTGTCCCGGTCGGGCATCTCGTGGTCGAGATACTCGTAGAGGTGGTCCAGGACCTCAGAGCAGTCCGTGGCGCGCGGCTCCTCGCCGGTCATGACTCCGAACCCTTCTGCTGCGCCCCGGCCGGGACCAGGCCGCGCTCCCGCGCGTAGTCCTCCAGCATGTCGCGCAGCTGACGCCGACCACGGTGCAACCGGGACATCACCGTGCCGATGGGGGTACCCATGATGTCGGCGATCTCCTTGTACGCAAAGCCCTCGACGTCCGCGAGGTAGACCGCTATCCGGAACTCCTCGGGGATGGCCTGGAGGGCCTGCTTCACGTCGGAGTCCGGGAGGTGGTCGAGGGCCTGGGACTCGGCGGAGCGCAGGCCGGTCGACATGTGCGACTCGGCCCTGGCCAACTGCCAGTCCTCGATGTCCTCGGCCGCGCTGCGCTGTGGCTCGCGCTGCTTCTTGCGGTAGGAGTTGATGAAGGTGTTCGTGAGGATGCGGTACATCCACGCCTTGAGGTTGGTGCCCCGGCGGAACTGGTGGAACGAGCCGTACGCCTTGGCGTAGGTCTCCTGGACGAGGTCCTCCGCGTCGGCCGGGTTGCGGGTCATCCGCAGCGCCGCCGAGTACATCTGGTCCAGGTAGCCGAGGGCGTCGCGCTCGAACCGCGCGTTCCGCTCGGCCTCGGTCTCCTCGGCCCTCTCCGTCTCATCGAACACGCCGTCGTCGGTGCCGGTGACCGGACCCACCTCCCTCGGGTAGCCGCGAAGCCCGAACGCGGGCTCGCTCGACTGGGAGGATAGACGACGAACCGGTCGTTCCGCCGATGTGGAGGCGCCCTCGGCGGCGAGCCGCAGCGTCGCCCAGTCCACCTCGCTGGCGCGCGGGGTGCGCTGCTCGGTGGGACGTGACGGGCAGGCGATGGAACCCATCTGGCGGTCTCCCTCTCTCGCCGCCGGGCGAGTCATGGGTGGTTGACGCGGTCGCCGGGCACAACGCCGAACCGCCCCCGGGTATTCCGGAGCCGCCTCGGGGCCCGGCGTTCCCCGGCCGCCTCAGAAGAGGGTGACCTCCTCGGGGCTGGGCAGCTCGGCCACCAGCTCGGGGCCGTTGTTCCGCACGTTGCTCACGCCGGTGGAGACCGGGTAGGCGCGGAAGGTGCCGGCCGGGGGCGGGGCCAGCAGGGGGCGTATCGCCTCGGGCTCGCGGCGGGCCAGGTCCAGCCAGGCGTCCCAGCGGTCCGGCGGCAGGGCCAGCGGCATCCGGGGATGGATGTCGGCCAGGGTGCGCGGGCCCTCGTCCGCCTCGGCGCGGCCGGGAAGCGGCGTGACCTCGGCCTCGGTGGTCACCACCGTGCAGGTGGCCCACCAGGCGGAGGGGTGGTCGTCGGGCAGCGTCGTGTCCCGCCAGAACTCGTAGAGCCCGGCCAGCGCCATCACCGAGCCGTCGACCGGCGTGACGAAGTACGGCTGCTTGCGGGGGCGCTTGCGCTTGCCCTTCTCCTCCTCCGCACGCTCGGCGTCACCGGTGACCCACTCGTAGTAGCCGTCTGCGGGGAGCAGGCAGCGCCGGGCGGCGAAGGGGCGGCGGTAGGACGGCTTCTCGTGCACGGTCTCCGCCCTGGCGTTGATCATCCGGGCGCCGCCCTCGGGGGACTTGGCCCAGGAGGGGACCAGGCCCCAGCGCAGCTTCCGCAGCTGGCGCACCGGCTCGGGGCCGCGCTCCTTCACCGGGCGCTCCATGACCGCGTAGACCTCCTTGGTGGGCGCCACGTTCCAGTCGGCCGGCAGGGGCTCTCCCGGGTCCACCAGCTCCACGTCGAAAAGTCCGGCGAGATCCTCGGGCCTTCGGCTCGCCGCATACCGTCCACACATGGCGCCCAAGGGTAGCGGCGGGGTCTGACAACGGCCCCCGGCCGCCGCCCGGAGGCCGGCGCGACGTTCACACAACGGCGTTGCGCGAAGGAACAGTTGATGACTCATGGGGCTCGCGTGGCCGTTCCGTCACCATCCCGTGGGTGCGCTTCCACGGCGCTAAGGTGTTCGAAACCCCCACCGGTCCATCGCAACGAAACGGGGACCCATGGACTACTGCGAGACGTGCCGCCGCCATATCAACGGCGCGCTGATCTGCCCCGGCTGCGGGGAGTTGGTGTCCTGGCCGGGGACCGGCACGGACGACACGGACCAGGGTGACCAGACCCCGCGCCACGGCGTCCCCGCCGTCGGCCGGCACGAACGCGAGCACGGGCACGGGCACGGGCACCAGCACGAGGAGCGGCACACCGCGGCGCTCCCCGTCGTCGCCGACACCCGCGACGGCCAGGGCGACCACGAGGGTCACGACGGCCACGACGCCCCGGACGACGACCGCCCGCGCGGCCGCTCGGGCCGGCGCGCCAGCCACGCGGCGGGCGGCCGGGGACGACGCCGCTATCTGCTCGCCGGGCTGTTGGGCGTCGTGGTGCTGGGCGTCGCGGTGGCCGAGGTCGGCGAGGTGGTGCTGCCCACCAGCGACTCGGCGGAGGAGCGCGAGGCGGAGGCGGGCGAAGCGGCCGCCTCGCCCGACGGCGAGACGGCCGACCCCTCCGACCCCGCGCCCGAGCCGACCGAGACCTCGCCCGAGGCCACGACGGACTCCTCCGCGTCCTCCGACGCCACCGAGACCACGGAGGCGGCGGACGCCGAGGAGTCGGCCGAGGCCGAGGCGACCACCGAGGAGCCGCCCCCGGCCGAGCACGGCGGAACCGTCCAGCCGACGCCGACCCCCGACCCCTCCGAACCGTCCCCGCCGTCCGAGCCGGCCGACCCCGGCGACCCGTCGCAGCCGGGCAGCCCCGACCCCACCCCGCCGCCCGGCGACGGGGACGGCTCCACCGGAGGTGGCGGTGGCGGTGGCGGCGGCGAGGACGACGACACCTGCGTGCTCTTCTGGTGCTGGTGACCCCGCGCCACCGACCCAACCGGCGCCCGGCGCCGGCCCGTTGACCAACTGACGGCCGGCGCACGCCCGTTGCGCCGCCCGAAGGAGCCCATGCCGAGGGCCCTGGTGCGCTCTCACCAGGGCCCTCGGTGGTGCGTGGAACCGGCGGGAGGCCGGGGTCGTGCGCGGTCCCGCTCCCGCCGCCTTCACTCCCGCACAGAGGCTACGCCTCCGGGCGGGTGACTATGCCTCTCGACTGCCTCTCGGCCGCCGAACGGCCGCCGCACGGTCGCCTCGCTCCTACGCCTCTTCGCCGAAGAGGTTGGTGTAGGTCGCCAACGCGATCGCGATGTCGGCCTGCGCCCAGAAGCGGTGGTAGGTGAACGTCGGCGCGTCCCCGCCGTTCAGGTACTCCTCCACCTGCGGCCAGTTGGGGTCGTCGTGGTAGAAGGACCGGAGCGACTCGAAGGTCGCGCCGGGCTCGATCACGTCGCCGTTGGGCATGGTGCCGCTGAAGCCCGACGGGATGTAGACCTCGTCGTCGAAGCGGCTGAAGTCCTCGCGGACCTCCTCGGTGGCCACGCCGATGTCGTCGGAGTTGGCCAACAGCGCGTCCAGCAGGCCGGCGGCGGTCTCCTGTGCGGCCGTGTCACCGGTCGCCGCGGCGTAGAACGAGAGCGCGTTGGCCAACGAGCCGGCCACGCCCACGTCCTGCGAGTGGTTGCTGACCTCGACGTGCAGGTCCGCGTTGTCACCCGGGTTGTCCGGGTCCCAGGTGTCCGGCTGGCCGGACCAGGAGAGCGTGGAGGGGATCGCGAAGTCCGCGCCCTCGCCCACGGTCACCTCGGGCAGCACCCAGGCGACCCACTTGTCGAGCACCTCGCCGGCCAGCTCGTCGCCCGACTCGTAGTAGTACTCGGCCAGGCGCTGCATGGACCACGCCTGCATCCCGAACCACTGGTTGGACGGCGGGTCGTGGTAGACCGGGTCCTCGTCGTACCACATGCCGTAGAACGTCGAGGTGTCGGCCGGCGGCTCGCCGTAGGAGCCGTCCCAGCTGTTGTTGGCGCCACCGGCGATGCCGCCCTCGTCGGACTGGAGCCAGCGGTAGAACTCCACCATCCGGTCCAGGCTCTGGCCCCAGTCCTCGCCCGCGCTCGGCGAGTCGGGAACGAGCGCCTCGTCCGAGGAGAGCGCGTAGGCGGCGAGCGGGTTCTGGTACCCGAAGTGGTTGAAGCTGGAGCCGATCCGCCAGGCCCAGCCGGCGGAGGAGTCCAGCGCGCCGCCCCAGGCGTAGTACCAGGACATCAGGTACTGCGAGCTGTTCTTGCCGTTGCCGGCGGGGCAGGTGGTCGGGCCGACGCAGTCGCCGACCTGCTTGAAGTACTTGTCGTACATCGAGTACCGCAGGTAGTCGCCCATCTGGGCGGCCTTCTCCACGGTCTCCGCGACCTGCGCCTGGTTGCCCTGCTCGGAGGCCCACTGGTTGGCCCAGTAGGCGGCCTGCACGGCGCGGGCGTCCGCGTCCGGCGCGTTGGTGTAGCGCCACTGCTGGGCGTACTGCGCGTCGTCGGTGAACAGGTCCAGGTAGCCGTTCTCGCCACCGAAGGTGAAGTCGTCACAGGACGGGTGCGGCACGGTCTCCCACACCGACTCCTGCGGACCGCGCTGGAAGGTGTTGATGAACGAGGGCCCCTCGGCGTTGCCGCCGCACGGGTCGCCCGGGGTGTTGCCGTAGCCGTAGACGTTGTCCACGTCCTGGAGCCAGTGCATCCCGTAGATGTCGTCCGTGCCGTAGGTCGACGACAGCTCGTTGGCCAGCGGGTCCTGGCCGACGGGAACGCTGGGGTCCAGCGTCGCCGGGTAGTTCGACGGGTCGTTGGACTCCGGCGCGTAGGTCGCCGGGGACGAGGGGTTGTAGAAGCTGTTGGTCGGCTGATCCTCCGACCCGGGGATCATGTACTCCTCCATCAGCGCCCAGGCGTCGTTGAACGGCTCCCAGTCACCGGTGACCTGGCCGTACTGCGCCTCCAGCCAGATCAGATAGGAGTAAGCCTCGGACGTGGTCTCGTGACCGTGGTCCGGGGCTTCGACGATCAGCGTCTCGACCGCGTGGTAGGGAATCCCCTCGGGGGAGAAGTACCCGCTGGCCGGGTCCTTGATCTTCGCGTACAGCTCAAGGAACTCGTCCTCGTACTGCTGCACACCGATGCCGCCATCGGCCGTCGGGCTGGCGCTGCCACTGCCGGCCAGGGTCAGACCCAGGGGCAGGGACAGGGCTACGGCTCCGGCGACCCACAGGCGGCGGCTCTTCTTGCGTGATCTCGCTCTTGTTGAAGTCCCGATGGGAGATCCACGTTGGATTCGCATCGAACCTCCTCGCGGCTCGGCGATGGGAGAACGTGCTTGTCTGCGTGCTCACGTGCAGGCCAGTGGGAGCGCTCCCAAGAATCCGAGCATTGCCTGAACACGTCAACCCCTCCAACAAATCCCATGCTTAAGCGGCAGGTCAGCGGCGAATTCTTGAACGACCCCTTGGCGCGGAGGGGTCAGTTGCCCTACGGTCCCTTCAACCAGTGGGAGCGGTCCCAAGCCGTGAAGGGCGCCGAGGACGGGCGCCAGACGAACCGGAGCCGCTTCCGAACACACCCCCAGTCCCCCACCACCCCCACCAGCTCCCAGGAGAGTTCGGCCACCGTCCCGGCCCGCCGCCACGCGGACCGGGAGCACCAGGGACTCCCCAAGTCCCCCGGCCGGTCTCACCGAACGACGCGTGGGCGTGTGACGGGAACGGGGTTCGGCGGTGCCGCTCAGGCTCGTCCGGGCTCTGTCCTCGTCGTCACGGCACGGGTCCGGTGAGCCCACCGGTTCACCTTCCTTGCTTGACGCACGACGGCCCCAACTCGCACGTCCGTTGGGCCGACGCAACCATCTGGAGGAAGTACCGCAATGAGCCGCACCAACCCCCCACGGCACAGAGGCAGGAAGCGGACCGCGCTGGTCGCGGGCGCCCTGCTGGGCGCCGGCGTCATGACGCTCGGCACCCTCAGCATGGCGAACGCCAACGACGACGTCCGGCCGCTCGAGCGCGTCGACAACCCCTACGAGGGCGCCGGCGTCTATGTGAACCCGGACTGGTCGGCCAACGCGGCCGCCGAGCCGGGCGGCGAGGCCATCGCCGACGAGCCCACCGCGGTCTGGCTGGACCGCAGGGCCGCGATCGAGGGCGGCTCGGCCGGCAACAGCACCGGCCTGCGCGAGCACCTCGACAACGCCCTGGTCCAGGCCCAGGACCACGAGAACTTCGTGTTCCAGGTCGTGGTCTACAACCTGCCGGGCCGCGACTGCGCGGCGCTCGCCTCCAACGGTGAGCTGGGTCCGGACGAACTCGACGTCTACCAGTCGGAGTTCATCGACCCGATCGCCGAGATCCTGGGCGACCCGGCCTACGCCGACCTGCGGATCGTGACGGTCATCGAGATCGACTCGCTCCCGAACCTGGTCACCAACGTCAGCCCGCGCGAGACCGCCACGCCCGAGTGTGACGAGATGCTGGCCAACGGCAACTACGTCAACGGCGTCGCGTACGCGCTGGACAAGCTGGGCGACATCCCGAACGTCTACAACTACATCGACGCCGGCCACTACGGCTGGATCGGGTGGGACGACAACTTCGGCGCCTCGGCCCAGCTGTTCGCGGAGACCGCCAACACCGGCGGCGCCTCCGTGGACGACGTGCACGGCTTCATCGTCAACACGGCCAACTACGGCCCGGCGGTCGAGCCCCACTACAGCATCACCGACACCATCAACGGCACCCCGGTGCGGCAGAGCGACTGGGTCGACTGGAACAACTACGTCGACAACCAGTCCTTCGCGCAGGCATTCCGTGAGGAACTGGTCTCCCAGGGCTTCAACTCGGACATCGGGATGCTGATCGACACCTCGCGCAGCGGTTGGGGCGGTCCTGACCGTCCGACCGGCCCCGGCCCCGAGACCGACGTGAACGCCTACGTCGAGGGCAGCCGCGTGGACCAGCGCTTCCAGACCGGCAACTGGTGCAACCAGGCCGGCGCCGGCCTGGGCGAGCGGCCCGAGGTCGCGCCCGCCGCTGGCATCGACGCCTACGTCTGGGTGAAGCCGCCGGGTGAGTCCGACGGCTCCAGCGAGGAGATCCCGAACGACGAGGGCAAGGGCTTCGACCGGATGTGCGACCCCACCTATGAGGGGAACCCGCGCAACGGCTACAACATGTCGGGCGCCCTGCCGGACGCCCCGCTCTCCGGGCACTGGTTCTCCGCGCAGTTCCAGGAGCTGCTGGCCAACGCCTACCCCCCGCTGTGATCGACCCGTCGATCACCGTGTGACCCATGCCCCGCCGGCCGGGTGACCTGCCCGGCCGGTGGGGTACCGGTGGCGCACACCGATGGGAACCCCCCACACACCCGCCCCCGTTGCCTTCCCGGCAGCGGGGGCGCGGTGCGTCGCGGGGGCGCGGTGCGTCGGCGGTGTGTCCGGTGCCGTTCACCCGGTTCAACGTGCCGGGGGCGGCGGGGCGTTGAACGGCGGGCGCGTTCCCGGGGTGACGGCGAGAGCGGCGCGGCTCAGGGCGCGGGCAACGGCCAGAGCCGGGCGCCGAACTGGGTCACGGTGACCAGCGTCCCGCCGTCGGGCGAGAGCGCCACGCCGCCGTCGGCGCAGCCGAAGGGTATCTCCGCCAGCGTCTGCCCCGAGCCCGCGTCCCAGACCGCGCCCCAGCCGTGGCTGCCGGGGAAGTACGCCCGGGGACCGGTCGCCGACCAGACCAGCTGGCCGTCGGGCTGGTCGTGCATGGGCAGGTCCCGCACGGCGGTGACCGGCGGGACGGCCTCCTCGCCCGGCTCCCCGTCGAGCGCGAGCCGCCAGAGCCCGGCGTGGCCGCGCTGGGTGGCGCCGGCGACGGCCAACGTCCGCCCGTCGGGCGCGAAGGCGAGCCCGGTGACCTGCCGCAGGCCGGCGGGCGCGGCGACCGGGACGGCGGGGCCGCCGACCTCGCGAACCACCACTCGACTCGCGGCGTCCCTGACGCCGAAGGCGACCCGTTCGCCGGTGGCGTCCAGCGCCGCCATGTCGATCCGGGCGCCCCGCCAGGAGACGGTCTGGGTGGCGGACTCCGCCAGGGACAGCAGCGGCTTGCCGTTCGAGACGTCCAACACCACGACGCGGCCGGTGACATGGGCCGCCAGCACGACCCGGGAGCCGTCGGCGCTGAACGCGATGCGCAGCCGCTCCTCCTCGTCCCAGGCGACGGGGGGCAGGGTGTAGACCCAGCGGGTCGCGCCGCCGGCCACCTCGTCCAGCGCCAACGCGGACTCGTCGCCGAGCAGGCCCCTGGCCAGCACCTCCCCCGTGGGGGAGAACGCCAGGTCGGAGAGGTAGGAGGAGCCGTCGACCTCGGGCAGCAGGCCCGTCTCCGGCGGCGCCTGGCCCGGCACGGTCCCGGCCGGCCAGCGGCAGAGCACCTGCGGGCGGCCGACGGAGTCCCGGTCCAGCTTGGCGCAGAAGGCCAGCGCCCGCGCCCCGTCCGCCACCGCGGCGACCCGCACCGACCAGTGCGAGCAGGGCAGTTCGGCCGGCCGGCCGTCGCCGGCCGCGACCGGCCCGGCGAGCGCCGGCGGTAGCCCGGTGAGCAACACCCGGCCGGGCGCCGGCTCCTCGGCGGGCGCCGGCTCCTCGGGGCGTTCGAGGCCGGCCAGGAACCAGACGTCGATGTCCTCCTGGACCACGACCAGCGCCCGGCCGTCGGGGGTGAACGCGCCGACGGCGGCGGCCGGGTCGGCCCACAGGGTGCGGCCCTCGCCGTCGAAGAGCAGGGAGCCGAAGTCCGCGCCGACGAAGGCGAACGGCCCGTCCGGCGTCCAGCAGGCCCGCGCGGTGATCGCGGCCGACGGCGAGTCGGCGTCCAGGCCCTCGGTGAACTCCTCGGGCCGCAGCAGGGGTTGGCCGGTCAGCACGGCCCGCCCGCCGTCCCGGCGCAGGGTGAACCTGCGGCCGGCCGGCCGGGCCGTCGTCGCCAGGCCGGCGCGCTCGGGAACGCCGCCGACCGCACCGCCCACGACGAACAGCTCGTCGCCGCCCGGCGCCAGGACCAGCGCGGCGATCGAGCTGAGCCCGGTGTCGGCGACGGCCAGCACCCGCCCCTCGGGCACGGACCGCAGCACCACCCGGCCGGCGGGGCCGGTGTGGGCCAGCAGCTCGCCGGTGGCGTCGAGGGCGACGGGGCCGAAGGCGTCCTCCCCCTCGGGGACCCGCAGCAGGACCTCGCCCGTGTGGCTGGCGAGCACGGCCACCACGTCGGAGCTGCCGGTGCCGACGGCCAGCCGGCGCCCGTCGGCCGAGAAGCCGAAGCGCACCAGGTCGTCCATGCTGACCTCGACGTCCTCCGGGTCGAACGTCAACTCCTCGGCGTCCGCCGCCTCTTCGGCGGCGTGCGGGCGGACCCGCCACAGCGGCTCGCCGGTCGCCGCCGACCAGGCCCGCCAGGCGCCCTCCACGGCGGCGACCACGATCGCGCCGTCCGGGGAGAGTTGCAGGTCATAGGACTCGTCGTGGGTCCCGGAACCGTCGAGATACCAGACCAGCGGGGCGTCCCTGGTGGTCTCCCAGCGGGCGATGTCCCCGCCGTTGTGGTGCCACTCGGCAGCGGCCGCCAAGGCCAGCCAACGCAGCCCGGCGGGGGCGGCCACCGCGCTGGCGCCGTTGTAGAAGTACGCCGTGCGGACCTCCGCCGGGTCGGCCGAAGGCGACGCCGGGTCGACGCCCCCCGGGCCGGTCCCCCACGGGTGTCCGGGGCCGTCGCCGTTCCGCCCGTCCGCCTCGTTCCGGTCGTCGTCCCGGTCCTCCGCCCAGTCCTCGGCCACCGGGTACGGGACGGTGCCCGTCTCCACGTGGTCGAGCCGGCCCAACGCCCGGGTGCCGGCGAGGGCGTGGTGCGGGCGGACGTCGCCCGAGGTCCACTGCGCCCACCAGCGGTCGGGCATCGGCCGGTGGGCCGCCGGCCAGCGCAGCGCCGCCGGGCGGATCGCCGCGAGCCCTTCCGGCGTCATGCGCTCCAGCTGGCGGCAGATCTCCCACCAGCCTTCCTCGCTGGGGCGCGCGGCCAGCAGCGCCCGCGCGACGGCCTCGGGAGCGGCGCCCGAAGTGTGCTGCGGGGAACGGGGCTTCGGGTGTGCACGGTCGGGGCCCTGGGCCCGGTCGGGGTGGGCGGGGGCGCCGGGTCCTCGGGGGTCGGAGGGATTCATGACGTCCGTCCTAGGTTCGGCGGGCGATCAGGTCTCGGGGGCGGGGCTCGGAGGCGGATCTTGTCGGTCGGGTCTCGGGGTCGGAATCTTGTTGGTCGGATCTCGGTGCCGGGTCTCGGTGTTCGGTCCCGGGGTCAGCGCTCGGGCGGTCGGGGTTCGGGGGACGGGTCGCGGCGAGGCCGGGCGGGTCCTGGATCAGCCGAGGTCATGGCCACGCACCTCGGCCGGCGACGCCACCACCAGGGCGCGGCCGTCGGGGGTCAGGGCCCAGGCGGTGGAGCGGCCCAGGTCGGACACGGAGCACAGCGGCTCCCCCGCCGCCAGGTCCCACACCGTGACGGTGCGGTCGGCGCGCAGCGCCGCCCTGGGGCCGGCGGCGCCCCAGACCGGACGCGCCGTCTGCTGGGCGGCCTCGGCGGGCAGCGCGGCCAGGCGACGGCGCTCCACCACCGCGTCGGCCGGCTGCCGGGCCGGGTCGAGAAAGACCGCCTGCGCGGCGCCGCCGGCCGTGCCCAGCACGACCAGCAGCGCGCCGTTGGGCGCGAAGGCCAGGCCGGCGCACCAGTCGAGGCCGGTGGGCAGCACGCTCAACGCCCCGCTGTCCGGGGTCAGTACCGCGATGCCGCCGTCGGGAGCGCGCTCGTAGGGGCGGCAGAGCCGGAACGCGAGCCGGGAGCCCTCGCCGTCGACCGCGATCGCCTCGCTGCCGCCGACGCGGGGCGGCTCGGCGGCGCCGTCGACCAGCCGGGACCCGTCGGCCGCCGACCAGGCCAGCACGGAACGGCTGGACTGGTCGCAGCCGGCGACCACCCGCCCGTCGCCGCTGACCGCGAGCCGCAGGCCGCCGCACTCGCTGAAGCCGGCGTAGACCGGCCGGCTGAGCGAGCGCCGCCAGCGCTCGACGGGCCGGGGCCGCAGCGCGAAGTGCGCGACCTGGCCCAGCTGTTGCTCCTCGGAGCCGCCGAGCGAGACGGTCAGCGCGGCGTCGTCCGAGCTGAAGACCATGTCCCGCACCACGGCCCCCTGCGGTCGCCGGGCCATGGGCAGGCGTAACGGCGGGGCGTCCTCGCCCGGGGTGAGCACCAACAGCTCGGCGAGGCCGGGGAACCAGGGCGCCGCCGTGGCCACGGCGACCCGGCTGAGCCCGGCGGTGGCCGCGACGGCCGTGACCCGCTGCGCGGCGGCGGGGCGCCCGGGCAGCGGCCGGCGGAGGTCGAGATCGCCGGGCGCACAGAGTGGTCGAACAGCCATGCAAGGGACCATAGACCGAGGCACCGACAGCGGATGCCACCTTGCACAACCTTCTGGCAACGGAAGGCCACTCGGGCATGGCCGATAAGCACTCCCGTGGGAGCGCTTTCACGGACACCCGGGCGCCGGGATGTGGCCAGCGCAACACCGACCGGGCGGACGCCGGAGGGGCACTTCGGCCGACTCCCCCCGACGTCCCCGACATTCCGACGTCCTGAGGTTCGGGCCTCGCCCCGCCGGCGGGGCGAGGCCCGAACCTCAGGACGAGGCCCGGCGCACCAGCTCCGTGGGCAGCACCAACCGGGGGCGGTCGGGGCCCGAGTCGCCGATCTCCGCCAGCAACGCCCTGGTCATCGCCCGGCCCATGCCCTCCATCGGCTGCCGCACGCTGGTGAGCGCCGGGTCCATGTGCCTGGCCAGCGCCGAGTCGTCGAAGCCGACCAGCGCCACGTCCCCGGGCACGGACCGGCCCAGCTCCCGCAGCGCGCGGCGGGCCCCGATGGCCATCAGGTCGGAGGCGCAGAAGACCGCGTCCAACTCCGGTCGCCGCTTGATCAGTTTGTGCATCGCGGCATGGCCGCTCTCCTCCGAGAAGTCGCCCTTGGCGATCAGGTCCTCGTCGGGTTCCCGGCCGGCGGCGCGCAGCGCCTCCTTGTAGCCGTCGACGCGGCAGCGGGCCACATACATGTCGGACGGGCCCGTGATGGTGGCCACCGTGGAACGCCCACGGCCCAGCAGGTGCTCGACGGCCAACTGCGCGCCGCCGACGTTGTCACAGTCCACGTGGGGGACCATCTCGTCCGAGGAACGACGTCCGTTCATGACCACGGGGATGCCCATTTCAGCCAACTGGTCAGGCATCGGATCGTCTCCATGGACCGAGACCAGCAGCACGCCGTCCACCCGGTGGCTGGCCGCGTACTGCGAGAAGCGCTGCCGCTCCTTCGGGGTGCGGATGAGCGTGAGCAGCAGCTGGATGTCGGTGTCCGCCAACTCCGCGCTGACGCCCCGGATGATGCCCGAGAAGTACGGCTCGGCGAAGAGCCGGGTCTCGGCCTCGGGGACCACGAGGGCGATCGCGTCCGAGCGGTTGGCGGCCAGCGCCCTGGCCGCGCGGTGCGGCACATAGCCCAGATCGGCGATGGCCTGCTGAACGGCCGCGCGCGTGCGTTCGCTGACCCGGGGCGAGCCGTTGATGACACGGGAAACCGTGCCCCGCCCCACGCCGGCACGAGCGGCGACCTGTTCCAGGGTCGGTCTTCCGTCGCGCCCCATGCCGCGCCTTGTCACTGCCATCGGTTCCTCCCGTTTGCGCCCCAGAGTCCAACTACATCACGGATACCGAAGCGACCTGTTCTATGACTTGACACTTGCCGAGGGCTCAGGAAGCCTTCAACCCATCACAGCTGGGAGCGCTCCCACGCGTCGAGAACCCTACAGAACCCGTACGTTCCGAGCCCAGGCCCCATCCCCCACAGCCGCACCACTGGCCGGGAAGGCAACGTCATGTGTGCGCCAGGAGGACAATCCGTCATGCGCGATAGAGCACGCACTTTTCACCGGCCCAACCGCAGAACCACCCGGGTCTTCGCCCTCGGGATAGCCGCCACCCTTGCCACGGGCCTCCTCGCGGGCTGCGGCAGCGACGACGAGGAGGGTGGCGACGGCGACGGCAACGTCGAGATCAGCATCGGCGTCTTCGGCCAGTTCGGCTTCGAGGAGGCCGGCCTGTACGACGAGTACATGGAGCTGAACCCGAACGTCACCATCACCCAGGACTCCATCACCGAGAACGGCGACTACATCGCCCAGCTGCGCACCCGCCTCGCGCAGAACAGCGGTCTGATGGACATCCAGGCCATCGAGGTCGGCAACATCGCCGAGATGACCGGCGACCTCAACAACCGCTGGGTCGACTTCAACGAGTACGAGGACGTGGACACCAGCCACTTCCTTCCCTGGAAGCTTGACCAGGCCACCACCGAGGACGGCCGGGTGATCGGGCTCGGCACGGACATCGGTCCGACCGGCATCTGCTACCGCACGGACTACTTCGAGGAGGCCGGGCTGCCGACCGACCGCGAGGAGGTCAGCGCGCTCTTCGCCGACTGGCAGTCCTACCTCGACGTCGGCGAGCAGTTCCTCGCCAACGGGCCGGACGACGTGGCCTACCTCGACTCCGCCGGCGGCATGTTCAACGCCGTCGTCTCCGGTTACGAGGAGCGGTACTACAACGCGAACGGCGAGGTGAACTACCAGGAGAGCGAGGCCGTCCAGACCGCCTGGGACCTCTCCGTGCAGGCCGCCGAGGGCGATCTGACCGACCGTCAGCAGCAGTTCAGCGACGAGTGGAACACCGCCTTCGCCAACGGCGCGTTCGCCACCGTGGCCTCCTGCCCGGCCTGGATGCTCGGCTACATCCAGTCCGAGGCCGGCGCGAACGGCGAGGGCGCCTGGGACGTCGCCCAGTCCCCCTCGCCCTCCAACTGGGGCGGCTCCTTCATCGGCGTCCCCGACGCCAGTGACAACAAGGAGGAGGCCGTCAAGCTGGCCGCGTGGCTGACCGCCCCCGAGCAGCAGGCCAAGCTCTTCACCGAGCGCGGCAGCTTCCCCAGCTCCGCGGCGGCGCACGAGCTGCCCGAGGTGCTGGAGGCCACCCACGAGTACTTCCAGGGCGCGCCCATCGGTCAGATCTTCACCGAGGCGGCGGCCGAGATCCCGAGTTCGGTGATCGGCCCGCAGGACCAGGTGATCCAGCAGGGCATCACCGACGGCCTGGCCGCGCTGGAGCAGCAGGGCATCTCCGGGGACGAGGCCTGGGACAGCGTCGTGAGCCAGCTGGACAACGCACTCGCGGAATGACCAGGACAGGTAGATGACAACTGACCACGCCTCGGCCGCGCCCCCCGTCACCTCGGGGGGCGCGGCCCCGCGCCACGATTCCGGCAAGGCCGACGGCCCTTCCTCCCAGGAGCAGAAGCGGACCGAGCGCCGCTCCCGCTGGTACCGATGGGACCTGAAGTACAGCCCCTACGCCTTCATCTCCCCCTTCTTCCTCTTCTTCGCCGCCTTCGGGCTCTTCCCCCTCCTTTACACCGGGTGGGCGGCGATGCACCAGGTGTCGATGACCAACCCGAACGAGATGGAGTGGGTTGGTTTCGAGAACTTCTCGCGGCTCTGGGACGACGAGTTCTTCTGGAACGCGCTCCGCAACACGTTCACCATCGGCCTGATCTCCACGGTCCCGCAGCTGCTGATGGCGCTGGGCCTGGCGCACATCCTCAACTACCGGATGCGCGGCAGCATGATGTTCCGGGTGGCGATGCTCACGCCGTACGCCACCTCGGTGGCGGCGGCCACGCTGGTCTTCGCCATGCTCTACGGCCGCGACTACGGCATGATCAACTGGGCGCTCGACCTGGTCGGGATCGACCCGGTGAGCTGGGAGGCGGGCACCTGGTCCTCGCAGTTCGCGGTCTCCTCGATCGTGATCTGGCGGTGGACGGGCTACAACACCCTGATCTATCTGGCCGCGATGCAGGCGGTGCCCAACGACCTCTACGAGTCGGCCTCCCTGGACGGCGCCTCGCGGTGGCAGCAGTTCCGCCATGTGACCATCCCGGCGCTGCGGCCCACCATCCTCTTCACCGTGGTGGTCTCCACCATCGGCGCCACCCAACTCTTCGGTGAGGCCTTCCTGTTGGCGGGCAGCGAGAACGGTGGCTCGCAGAGCCAGTACCAGACCCTGGGCCTCTACATGTACGAGACGGGCTGGTTCAACCTGCACCTCGGCCGGGCGGCGGCCATCGCCTGGACGATGTTCCTGCTGCTGATCATCATCGGCATTCTCTACTGGGTGCTCACCCGGCTGGTGGGCAAGAGCAACGGCGAGGAGGCGTGATGGCGACCGCACCTGTCATCGCCCCGAACACGCGGGAGGCGACGGACGACCCGCCGTCGGGCGGAGGCCGCCGCAGGCGGGCCGGGAGGGCCGGCCGGGCCGGGGGCCACCTGCGCGCCGGCTGGCTGACCTATCTCATCCTCACCGTCTTCACGGTCGGCTCGCTCTTCCCGCTGCTGTGGTCGGCGATCGCGGCCTCGCACACCAACTCCCGGCTGGCGGAGACGACTCCGCCGTTCTGGTTCGGCGGGCGGCTGTTCACCAACCTGGAGGCGGCCTGGACCGACGCCAACATGGGCACGGCCATGATCAACACGATCTTCGTGGCCGGGACCGTGACCATCTCCACCGTGCTGTTCGCCACGCTCGCGGGCTTCGCCTTCGCCAAGCTCAGGTTCCGCGCGAAGAACCTGCTGCTCCTGCTGGTCATCGGCACCATGATGGTGCCGCCCCAGCTCACCGTGGTCCCGCTGTTCATGGCGATCGCCAAGCTGGAGTGGACCAACCAGCTCCAGGCCGTGATCCTGCCGACCATGGTCAGCGCCTTCGGCGTCTTCTTCATGCGCCAGTACCTGGTGCAGGCGCTGCCGACGGAGCTGATCGAGGCGGCCAGGGTGGACGGGGCCAACAGCCTCCGGGTGGTCTGGCACGTGGTCTTCCCGGCGGCCCGGCCGGCGATGGCCGTGCTGGGAATGCTGACCTTCGTCGCGGCCTGGAACGAGTTCTTCTGGCCAATCATCGCCCTGACCCAACAGAACCCGACGGTGCAGGTCGCGCTGACCGGGCTGGGCCAGGGCTACGTACCCGACCGTGGCGTGATCATGGCGGGCGCCTTCCTGGGCACACTGCCTCTGCTCATCGCCTTCGTGCTGTTCGGCAGGCAGATCGTCGGCGGCATCATGCACGGCGCACTCAAGGGCTGAGCACCCCGCCAGCCCGGCTTCGATACCCTCTCTACGAGCAAGAATGGGAGCGCTTCCATGACTGAAAAGCAACCACGGGTCTTCCCGGCCGACTTTCTGTGGGGATCGGCGACCGCCTCCTACCAGATCGAGGGCGCGGCCAGCGAGGACGGCCGTACTCCGTCCATCTGGGACACCTTCTGCCGGACCCCCGGCAAGGTCTTCCAGGGCGACAACGGCGACGTGGCCTGCGACCACTACCACCGCTGGTCCGACGACCTCGACCTGATGTCCGAACTCGGCCTCCAGGCCTACCGCTTCTCGGTGTCCTGGTCCCGGGTCCAGCCCACCGGGCGCGGCCCCGCCGTCCAGCGCGGGCTGGACTTCTACCGGGCCCTGGCCGACGGGCTGCTGGAGCGGAACATCACCCCGGCCATCACCCTCTACCACTGGGACCTGCCCCAGGAGCTGGAGGACGCCGGCGGCTGGCCGGCCAGGGAGACCGCCGAGCGCTTCGCCGAGTACGCGCAGCTCGTCGCGACGGCGCTGGGCGACCGGGTCAAGCTGTGGACCACGCTCAACGAGCCCTTCTGCAGCGCGTTCCTCGGCTACGGCTCCGGGGTGCACGCCCCGGGGCGGACCGAGCCCGAGTCGGTGCTGAAGGCGGCCCACCACCTCAACCTCGCGCACGGGCTGGGCGTTCAGGCGCTGCGCACGGTGCTGCCGGCGGAGGCGCAGATCGGCATCACCTTCAACCCCGGGGTGATCAGGGCCCGCACCGAGTCCCCCGAGGACCAGGACGCCGCGCGCCGCATCGACGCGCTGCACACCCGGATCTTCACCGACCCGGTGCTGCACGGCGCCTACCCCGGCGACCTGAAGGAGGACACCGCGCACGTCAGCGACTGGTCCTTCGTGCGGGACGGCGACGAGGCGGAGATCCACCAGCAGATCGACTTCCTCGGGCTCAACTACTACACGCCGACCGTGGTTTCGGCGCCGGTGGAGGGCCGGGAGGCGCCCCGCAACGACGGGCACGGCGCCTCCGACCACTCGCCCTGGGTGGGCTCGGAGACCGTGGAGTTCCACCTGGCGCCGGGCGAACGCACCGACATGGGCTGGGTCATCGACCCGACCGGGCTGGTGCAGCTGCTGCGGCGCTTCGGCGAGGAGCGTCCCGACCTGCCGCTCTACATCACGGAGAACGGCGCCGCGTTCGACGACAAGGTCGACGCCAGCGGGGTCGTCCAGGACCCGGACCGCATCAGCTACCTGCACGGCCACCTGGACGCGGTGCACCAGGCGATCGCCCAGGGCGTGGACGTGCGCGGCTACTTCCTGTGGTCCCTGTTGGACAACTTCGAGTGGGCGTACGGCTACAGCAAGCGCTTCGGCGTCGTGCACGTGGACTTCGAGACGCTGCGGCGCACCCCGAAGGCCAGCGCGCGCTGGTACGCGGGGGTGGTCGGCTCCGGGCAACTGCCCGCCGCCGGCTGACCCCTGGCGGCCGGCGCCGCCATGCTCCCCCCGCCCTACCCGGAAGCCCTCCCGCAGCGCCCCGCCACACCGGGCGAGCCATCGCCCCAGGCGGGCGCCGTGGGAGGGAGGGCGGGGGAGACAGGCCCCCGGTCCGGCACCGCGCCCAGCGCGGCCGGGCCGGGGGCGTCCTCGTCCCAGGGCCCGCCACCTCCCGTGACGCACCGCCCGACTCACCCGATCGAGGCCCCGCACGCTCATCCCCCCACCCCTTGTCACACTCGAAGTCTCCGTTCGAGCACACACTGTGACACGGGGGTCTGACAACGGCCCTCGATCAGGGAAAAGTCCCCTCCGGCGGGGGTGGTGACGGCCGGGCCGTGGCGTCCGTGACCACGGCCGCGCCGCCGGTGAAGTCACCCAGCTCCCGCCCGGTCAACAGCCGCGCGGGGAACGGGTCGCCGGCGGCCCTGCGGGTCAACTCGGCGACTGGCAGCGGGTGGTCGGCCGCGCAGAGCACGCCGTTGCCGAAGCGCCGGCCGCGCAACACGGCCGGCTCGGCCATCAGACAGACCTCGGGGAACCGGGCCCGCAGGGTGGCGACCTGCCCCCGCAGATGCGCGAGCGGCGGCCCGTCCGTGCAGTTGACGGCGTACCAGCCGCCGACGGCCAGCGCTCCCCTGACCGCGTCGAGGAACTCCAGGCTGGCGCAGTGCGCCGGGGTCCTGGCGTCGGCGAAGACGTCGGTGATGACCAGGTCGGCCCAGCCGGGCGGGACCCTGGCCAGCGCCTGCCTCGCGTCCACGGCGCGTACCCGCACCCGTGCGCCGTCCGGAAGCGGCAGGTGCCGGCGCACGAGGGCGGTGAGCGGGGCGTCCGGCTCGGCCACCTGTTGACTGGAGCGCGGCCTGGTCACGGCCACATAGCGCGCCAGGGTGAGCGCCCCGCCGCCGAGGTGCAGCACCCGCACGGGGCGTCCGGCGGGGGCCATCAGATCGACGAGGTGCCCCAGGCGGCGCTGGTACTCGAAGGTGAGCCGGGTCGGATCGGCCAGGTCCACATGCGACTGGGGGGCGCCGTCCAACAGCAGTTCCCAGGCGTCCGCCCGGTCCGGGTCGGGCACCAGCCGGGCGACCCCGCCCTCGACCGTCTCGGTCACCTGTCCCCGGTCGGCCGCCCGCCGCGCTCTTCTGCCCGCCACCAGGCCAGTCTCCCCCGGGCGCGGCACCGTGGCGCACCCGGGGCACGGGCGGCGTGCGCGGCCAGCATGTGCGAACGGCGTGCGCGGCCGCGCGCGGGGCGGCGGGCACGGCCGGCGTGCGCGGCGCGCGGGCCCGGCGCGTCCCCGGCCCCCACGCCGGCGGACGCGCCGGCGTCTCAGCGGCGGACCACGCCCCCGCAACGGTCAACGACGGCCAGGGTGTTGACCGCCTCGTAGATCGCGGCCCGCAGCCGCTCGGGCTCGGTGGCCCGGGCGACGGCCCCCTCCGGGGGCACCAGCCAGCAGCTTCCCGCCACCGAGGGGCGGCCGCCCACCGGGGCGTCCGAGCCCGCCCTGGTGCAGGCGCTGCCCGGCAGGTTCCAGCGCGCGGCGGTGCCGGGTGGCACCAGGAAGCCCAGGGTCTCGCCCTCCCGGTCGTGGAGCACTGGGCCCACTCCGTGCCGCAGGCGCAGCAGATCGACGGCTTCCAGTCCTTGCCGCGCCGGGACCGTGACCACGTCGCAGGCCGCCGTGTCGCCGGTGTCCGCCATGGGGTCCTCCTCCAGGGTGCTGTCGAGTGCGTTTGTTTAACGGCGGACCACTGTCAACGGCTACGGCTCGGAACCCCTCCTTTGGATGGCAGTTCATGGCAGATCGACGGGCCGGCGGCCGATCCTCTCCGAACGGGCGGTGAACGACCCGCTACAGCCGGTACCTTCCCGGCCATGGCGAGGTCATCATCCACGTCCAGGACGACCACACCCAACGAGGCGTTCCGCTCGCTGCGCGGCGGGCTCTCCCCCGGCGAGTTCGCGGCCGCGGTGCGGCGGGCGGCGCGGGAGATCGGCGAACGGGTCTCCTGCGACGCGCGCTACGTGGGGCGCGTGGAAGCAGGCGAGATCCGATGCCCTAACTACGCGTACGAACGGGTATTTCTTCATATGTTCCCGGGGCGCACCCTGACCGACCTTGGCTTCGAGCCACGACAGACCGTCCGAGGACGCGGCGCGCGCGCCATCCCCCCACCCCGCGCCGAGCCGATTCCCCCCCACCGCACCCCCCGGGCGTTCGACGGCCAACGGCCGTCCCGGCACGGGCGCGACGCGGCGCCCCCGGGTGAGCACATCCACGACACCGAGGAGGGCGACGTGCTGCGTCGCGCGTTCATGACCGGCGGCCCGGCCGCCATCGCGTCCCTGGCCGCACTGGGCTCGGCGCCGCACGCCTCGGCCGCCGGCCGGGGGCGCCCCGGCGCCGCCGAGGTGGCCCGGGTCCGCCAGGCCGTGCGCGACATCCGGCTGCTCGACGACCAACACGGTGCGCTGGCGCTGTACCGGCCGGCCGGCGAGGCGCTGCGGACCGCCTACGAACTCCTGGACACCGGCGCGAAGCGGTCGGCGGTCGACGACGAACTGCACTCCAACACCGGCGAGTTGGCGATCTCGGTCGGCTGGCTGGCGCACGACTCGCGGCGCTGGGTCGAGGCCCGTTCCTACTACGCCGAGGCGCTGGCCACCGCCCGGGTCGGCGGCGATCCAGCCCTGGAGGCGCACGCGTTCTGCAACACCGCCTTCCTCGCCAGGGACACGGGGCGCCCGAGGGAGGCGGTGCGCGCCGCCCAGGCCGGCGCGCGCGCCGCGCGGCAGGTGGGTTCCGAGCGGCTGCGCTCCCTGTTGGCGCTGCGCGAGGCGGCCGGTTGGGCGGGCATGGGCGACCGGGGCGGTACCGAGCAGGCCATCGCGCAGGCCCAGCGGGCGTACGAACGGGGCGAGCCGCCGGAGAGCCCGGAGTGGATGACCTTCTTCGGGGACGGCGAGTTCGCCAGCCTGGAGGGGCAGTGCTGGGCGTTGCTCGGCGACTGGCGGCGCGCCGCCGAGTGCGCCGGGAGCGCGGTGGAGGCTGCCAGGCGCGATCCGCACTTCGCCCGCAACATCGCGCTCTACTCGGCGGAGTTGGCCGGCTGCCTGGCCAGGTCTGGGCGCCCGGAGGAGGCGGCGGCCGTGGGCAGCCAGACGCTGGACCTGATGGACCAGGTGCGCTCCACCCGGATCACCGAGCTGCTCGCCGACACCGCGACCCGCCTCCACCCGGCCCGCAGGGACGCGGGCGTCGCCGCGTTTCTCGAACGGCAGCGCTCGGGACCCGTGTAGTCGCCCGTTCCTTCACCCCGCGTGCGCCTCCCGCCGGCCGCCTCCCCCTGCGCCGGCGCGTGATCTCCCCGCGCACACTGGCGCGTTGACCGCCCGCGCACCGGGGCGCACGCCCGCGCGTTCCTCAGGCGGCGTCGGGCAGGTGCGCGGTGTCGTTCCACCGCTCGATGGCCGGCTCGCCGTAGGCCCAGGAGAGCACCGAGAGCGCGGCGGCCTCCAGCTTCAGCCGGGCCGCGAAGTCGACCTCCTGGCCCAGCCAACGGGCCGCCACCGCGCGCAGGATGTGCCCGTGGGCGAAGACCACGGTGTCCCGGTCGGCGGCGCGTGCCCAGGCCACGACCTCGTCGGCCCGCTCGGCCAGCCGGGCCATGCTCTCGCCGTCCCGCACCCCGTCGCGCCAGATCACCCAGTCCCCGCCGCGCTGTTCGGCGATCTCCTCGGTGGTCAGGCCCTCCTCGCGCCCGTAGTCCCACTCCAGCAGCGCGTCCCAGGGCGTGGCCCGGTCGCCGAAGCCGGCCAGCGCGCAGGTCTCGGCTGCCCGGGAGAGCGGGCTGGTGCGGACCTCGGCGCCCGGCAGGTCGTTCCAGGGGACGCGCCGCAGCCGTTGCCCCAACACCCTGGCCTGCTCGCGCCCCTCGTCCAGGAGCGGGACATCCGTCAGCCCGGTGTGCCGTCCCGAGACCGACCAGGCCGTTCGTCCGTGTCGGACCAACAGGATGCGCCCAGGCATGGATTTCCTCTCGTGACATGACCGATGGTGACCGGTCGCGACCGCCGGTGCGATCACTCGCGTCTCGAACGTCACACATCATTCCTCACGCAACCACACGGGGCGCCCCGGGCGTCTCACCGAGAGCGGTCCGCCTTACGGTGGACTGACGTACACCTGACCAACAGCCGAAGACGAGATGATCCGGAGTTCGCGCCGATGCCCAAACAGCGGCCACGCTGGTGGACCGAGCTGCTGCTGATCCTGGTGGCCTACGCGGCCTACTCGGGCGCGAGGCTGCTGGCCAGGGGGGACGTCAGCACGGCCGTGGACAACGGGCTGAGCATCCTGCGACTGGAGCGCGCGCTGTGGCTGCACGCCGAGGAGCCGCTCAACGAACTCTTCACCCAGGAGCCGTGGCTCGGGGTGCCGTCCTCGTTCGCCTACGCGTCGCTGCACTACGTGGTCACCCCGATCGTGCTGGTCTGGCTCTTCCACTGTCGCCCGAGCCGCTACCGGCTGATGCGCACCTGGCTGCTGACCTCGACGATGCTGGGCCTGATCGGTTTCACGCTGATGCCGACCAGCCCGCCCCGGCTGCTGCCCGGCGGGCACGGCTTCGTGGACAGCCTCGCCCAGTACAGCGGTTGGGGCTGGTGGGCCGACGACGCCAGCGCGCCGAGCGGGATGGGCGACTTCACCAACCAGTACGCCGCCATGCCGAGTCTCCATGTGGGCTGGTCGGTGTGGTGCGGGGTCGCGTTGTGGCACTACGGGGGGCGTTCGCTGTGGGTGCGCGCCGCCGCCGTCCTCTATCCGCTGATCACGGTGATCGTGGTGATGGGCACCGCCAACCACTACTTCCTGGACGCGCTAGCCGGGACGACCGTGATGGTCGTCGGGCTGCTGCTGGCCAGGCCGCTGCTGGTGCTGTCGGGGCGGCTGCGGAGCCGGTTCGGCTGGGACGAGAACCGGGAGACCGCGCCGGACTACCGCACGCTCCCCACCATCGACGACCAGGACCGGCGCCCGCGCCGGCGTGAGATGGGCGACAGCGCCGGCGCGAGCGCCCCCGCCGTGCCCTCGCCGATCCCCAGGGCGCGGCACAATGGAACGTCGGCCGCACCGTCGACCGCACCGGAAAGCCAGATGACTCCGCCGTCCTGACCAGGAGGCTGATCCCCGCATGACCGACTCCGGCCAGGGCCGCGAACCCTCCGGCACACCGCCCCAGTTCCGCCGCCCGGCCGCGCTCTTCTTCGAGCCGCCCGCCGGCTCCTCCGACGAGGAGCACTTCTTCTCGCTGGAGTCGATCAGCGAGCCGCGCGAGCTGCTGGACCGGGCCACCGAGCTGGCCACGGCCTTCCAGAACGCCGCCGACCGCTCCGTCGAGTACCAGGCGATGGCCGCCGCCCAGCTGGCCGACACCGCCCGGTTCGACTCCCTCACCCCGGCCGCCGTCGCCGACCGCGCGGGGTGGACCGAGGACTACGCCGTCAAGATGATCGAGTTCGGCCGCGAGCTGCTGCGGCGCCGGGCGTGACCCCCGCCCCAGCCGGGTCCGGGGCGTCGGCGCACCGCTCCGGCAGCGGCCCTGTGGGCTGGGCAAACGCCCCGCTGGCCGCCCGCGAATCCGATTTTTGCTTCACCGGTTCGGGGTGCTAGTGTCTACGACGTCAGCAGGCGCCGCTAGCTCAGTTGGTTAGAGCAGCTGACTCTTAATCAGCGGGTCCGGGGTTCGAGTCCCTGGCGGCGCACCTGATGAAGGGCCTCCGGTCGACAGACCGGAGGCCCTTCGCCATGCGGCGGTCCGGTGTGAGGGGGCCCTACTCCTCCTTGTCCACCCTGATGTGCCAGCCGCCGCTGGCCGTCCGTTCGCCGACCTCGACGCGCACCCCGTTGGCCGCGTCGACATAGCTCTCGCCGGTCTCCAGCGGGGCGTCGGCCAGCCGGGGGTGGACCGAGGTGCCGTGGCAGGCCTCCGTCTCGGGATGGCCGTCGATCACCTCCACCGGGCCGTCCGCGGACGGCACGTCGCTGCGCACCCGGTAGAGCAGCACGCCCCTGGTGCACAGGTCGCGGTCGTTGCCGATCGGGGTGCGCGCCTCGGCGACCAGCGCCTCCGCCGGGCCGGTGCGCACCACGGCGAGCCGGGTGTCGGCGGTCGGGTTCCGCTCGTCGAGCGGGGCGCCGAGCGGTTCGAGGGTGTGCAGGCTGGTGCCGGCGGAGCGGACGCAGGCGATGTGCTCGGCGTCCAGCCAGCCCATCTTCCACTTGTGCCAGCCGAAGAGATCGGGCGCGAGGCCGAACTGGCTGCCCATCAGGTCCCAGTCCCCGACGTGGGTGTCCCAGTCGCCCGTGCCCTCGGTCGGCCGGTTGTAGAGGTCGGGCAGGTCGAAGACGTGCCCCGTCTCGTGGGCCAGCACGTTGCGGTCGGGCCTGCGGTGCTCGAAGACGGTCACCAGGCGGCGGATCTCGGCCTCCCCGACGGTGATCGGGGAGTTGAAGTTGACGACCTTGGTGGCGTCGGAGTCCACGCCGGGCGCGTCGGGGTCGGCGACCAGGTAGACCACGTCGAACGCCGACAGGTCGATCCTCGGGGCGATGACCGAGAGCGCGTCGTGGAGGTAGTCGGCCCGCAGCTCGGACGGCCAGTCCCGCTGTATGCCGTAGTCGACGGAGTCGGCCGGCATCTCCAGCCACTCCCCCACGATCTCGGTCTCCAGGGTGAGCCGGCCGTAGGAGGAACGGTCGAAGTACTCGGCGGTGGCCGGGAAGTAGTCCTCGGCGATGCGCTGGGGGCTCAGCTCCGGCTCGGCGTCGGGGAAGGAGAGGAAGAGCATCACCGCGTCGAGGGTGCCGACCGGGCGCGGGTAGTCGTCGTTCCAGCTGTCCAGCCCCAGGGAGTGGTGGACGGTCGAACGGGGCAGGCCGCAGGGCTCGTCGGCGAGCGCGCCGGTGCCGGGGGCCGAGGTCATGGTGGTGGCGAGCAACGCGGCGAGCGCGGTCAGGACGGCCGCTGGGCGGCGATGGTCACGGCGCACTGCGACCTCCCGTCGAGCCGTTGGATACGCCGAGTCCACTTTGTTCGTTTTTGCCGGCTTACGCCCTGTTTCGCTAGCCCGGTCAGGTAACGCGTCGGCGATTACCCTGCGTAGACATCAGTCCCGAACGATCGCGGGAGAAAAGCGCCCGAGCAGAAACGATCAACTGGTCGAAAGCATGTCTGAGGGTCGTCCGGGACATGACCGGAAGCTGGACGAAAATTGACTGGAGCCCATCAAAAACGTGCCCTCGGGGAATCGGGACAGGCCCACGGGGCACTGGCTCAGCCCACGCCCGAACCTCTATGATCGGCACATTTCCAGCGTGGATACGCCAGGCGGGCAGCCGGGGAGTGCCCGACGGCACCATCCGCGGGCGCCCCATCCCCTCCCGGAGCAGTCGGTGAACGGACCCTTCAAAGGACCGGGCGAGAACCCCGGAGGCGGCCTCGCCGCGACTCCCCACGCCCTCACGGAGAGTGATGTTCTCCGGGACTACCAGGCCGCGTTCCACATCGCCGCGCTGCCCATGGCCATGGTCGGCAGATCGGGGCAGATCATCTCGGCCAACCCCGCGCTGGGCTCCCTCCTCGGCGTGCCGTCCGAGGAGTTGGCCGGCCGCTCGGCGGACGCGATCGCCGGCATCGGCATCGACGACCGGACCCAGGGCTCCTACCACGCGGTGCTCGCCGGCCAGCGCGAGCTGCTGCGCTGCGTCCGCCGGCTCAAGCACACCGACGGGCACACGCTCTGGGCCGACATCACCGTCGCGCCCACCGGCGGGGCGCGCACCGTCGCGCTGCTCACGGTCGCCGACATCAGCGAGCGCAGGGAGCTGAAGGAGCGCCTGCGCCACATCCAGATGCACGACCCCGTGACGCGGCTGCCCAACCGCACCCTCTTCTTCGAGCGGCTCACCAACGCCCTCGCCGACTCGGCCACCGGCCGGATCGGGCTGTGCTACCTGGGCCTCGACGGCTTCAAGGCGGTCAACGACACCCTCGGGCACCGGGTCGGCGACCAGCTCTTGGGCGCGGCGGCCAAGCGGCTCACCGAGTGCGCGACCGGGGCCGGCGGCCATCTGGTGGCCCGGCTCGGCGGGGACGAGTTCGCGGTGCTGGTGGAGAGTTCCACCAGCACCGAGCAGTTGACCGTGCTGGCCGGCGCGATGCTGGCGGCGCTCCAGCACCCGTTCGACCTGGCCGGCCAGCGGCTGGCGGTTTCGGCCAGCATCGGGGTGGTGGAGCGAGAATGCGCCAGCACGACGCCCACCGATCTGATGCAGGCCGCCGACACCACGCTGTACTGGGCGAAGGCCGACGGCAAGGCCCGCTGGACGCTCTTCGACCCGGAGCGCAACGCCCACCGGATGACCCGGCAGTCGCTCTCCTCCACCCTGCGCCACGCGGTGGAGCGCGGGGAGTTCACCCTGGAGTACCAGCCGATCGTGGGGCTCGCCGACGACATCGTGCGCGGTGCGGAGGCGCTGGTGCGCTGGCGGCACCCGCAGTTCGGGATGCTGGGGCCCGACCGGTTCATCGGCCTGGCCGAGGAGAACGGCGCCATCGTGCCGCTGGGCCGCTGGGTGCTGAACGAGGCCTGCCGGCAGGCCCGCCGCTGGCAGCTGGAGCACCCGGGGCCGCCGCTCTTCGTCTCGGTGAACGTGGCCGTCCGTCAGGTCTGGGACTCCGACCTGGTCAACGACGTGGCCTGCGCGCTGCGCGAGTCGGGGCTCCCGTCGGGGCTGTTGCAGCTGGAGCTGACGGAGTCGGACGTGATGGGCTCGGCCGGCCGCCCGCTCCAGGCGCTCCAGGCGCTCTCCGACATGGGGGTGCGGATCGCCATCGACGACTTCGGCACCGGCTACTCCAACCTGGCCTATCTGAGTCGACTGCCGGTGCGGGCGCTGAAGTTGGACGGCACCTTCGTGCGCGGCTTCCGCACCGCGCGCCATCTCAACCCCGCCGACGAGACCATCGTGACCTCGCTGGTGCAGCTCGCCCACAAGCTGGGGCTCACGGTGACGGCGGAGTGCGTCGAGGGCCCGGCGCAGGCGGAGCGGCTGCGCCGCATCGGCTGCGACACGGGCCAGGGCTGGCACTATGCCAGGCCGCTGCCGCCGGACCACCTGGCGGCGATGCTGGCGGGCCGTTGACCCCACGCCCTCGACGGGAGTGACGGGACGTCAGCGAAGCGCTCCGCCGGCCCCAACCCCTGTACGGCGCCCGGCGATGGCGGAATACTGCCCATCTATGACGATCATGGCTGAAACCATCACCCCGGAGAGACTTGACGCCCTGCTGGCGGAGGACTCCATCCCCTCCCTCCATCGGGCGCTGTGGCAGCTGCTCTGGGAGACCGACATCCGCGTGCTCGACCTGCTCTCCCTCGACGTGGCCGAGGTGGACCAGGACGGTGGGCTGATCGCGCGGGCCGGCGCGCCGTTCCCCGTCGCGCTGAGCGCGCGGGCGCTCGACCTGCTCGCCCCGCTGATCGCGGGCCGCGCGGCCGGGCCGCTCTTCGGCACCGGCAACGAGCGCCTGCGGGCGCTGAGTTGGGAGGAGGCCGTGCGCGGGGCGCGGGAGCACGGCCTGGCGATCCACGCCTTCCGCACCGCCGGCAAGCGCCACCGCTCGCGCGCCGGGGCGCGCGAGGCGGCCCGCGCGACCGCCGCCGACGCGGCGACGGACGCCGCCGCCCCCGGCCTCGCCTGAACCGGCCGGCCGGCCGCTCCACCTCGGGACCGTGCAACGTCCGTGATGCGCGCCCGGGTTCACGCCGGGAGGCGCCGCCGAGCAGCCCGTTCCGATCCGTACCGAACCATTCCGCGCCCCCGTTCAGACGCCGCGCGCCGAGAAGAGCGTGCCGAGCGCCGGGCACACCGCTTGGTGGTCCAGCAGGCGCAGCCCCTCCCAGACGGTGACCTGGTTGGCGGTCAACACCGGCTTGCCCAGTGTCTCCTCCACCTCGGCGACCCAGGCTGCGGTGTGCAGCGCCGTGTCCGGCAGCAGCACCGCCTCGGCCTCCGGGTCGTCCCCCGCCTCCGCCAGCCGCAGCACCTCGTCCCGGCCCCAGGTGCCCACCTCGGCCGCCGTGATGATGCCGCTGCCGCGCGTCGCGACCACCTCGATCTCGGCGGCCTTCAGGAAGTCGGCGAAGAGCCCGGCCACATCGTCCGGATAGGTCGCCGCCACCGCCACCCGGCGCACGCCCAGCGCCGCGACCGCGCGGGCGAACGCGAACGACGTCGAGGAGGCCGGCAGCCCGGCCGCCGCCGAGAGCCGGCGGACCTGCTCCAAGGCGCCCTCGTGGCCGAAGACGAAGCTGGCCGAGGTGCACGCCCAGACGACCGCGTCCACGGCCGTCCCGTTCCCTCCGGCCGCTCCCTCGGGAGCGGTCAACTCGCCCAGGACGGCGGTGAGTCGGTCGACCGAGCCCATCTCCAGCAGCGCCTCGACCCGGTGTGCGTCGGTGCCGATGTCGGTGTGGACGAGCGGCAGCCGCGCCCCGGCGCCGGCCTCGTTGAGCATGGCCTCAAGGCGCGGATAGTCGTCCTCGGCCGAGTACCCGGGGTACAGAAAGCCAACCGTCGCGACCATCGGTCACCTCACCTCTCGTCGTCGGGGAACGCGTCGGGCAGGCCGTCGCCGAACGGGTCGGGGTAGCCCTCCTGGAAGCCCTGCGGCGGCTCGACCGCCTCCGCCAGCGCCGGCTCGGGCAGCGGCGGCTCCGGCAGCGCGTCCGCGGCCACGGGCGGCAGCGGGAGCGGGGCCATCGAGGCCGGGCCGCTGCGCGCCGCCGAGTCCAGCAGCGCCTGGTAGGGGCCGACCGCCGCCTTGCCGATGCCCCGCAGCGCCGCCCACATGGTGACCTGGTTGGCGGAGATCACCGGCATCCGCAACTCGGCCTCCAGCTGCGGGATCACGTCGTAGGTCGGCAGGTTGGTGCAGCTGATGAAGAGCGCGTCCGGCGCCCCGCGCACCGCCTCGCGCGCCATGTCCACCACGTCCCGGTAGCCGACCCGCCAGATCTCCCCGGTCAGCCCGAGATAGCTGCGGCCCGAGACCTGGATGCCGGCCTCCCGCAGGTAGTCCTCCAGCGCGTCGGTGACCGATCTGGTGTAGGGCGTCACCACCGCGACCCGTTCCGCGCCCAGCTCGCGCAGCGCGGACAACAGCGCGCCCGAGGTGGTGAACGCCGGGACCTCGCCGGCCTGGGTCATGGCGGCGGCCATCGCCCGCTCCCCGGCGAGGCCGCCGACGAAGCTGCCCGAGGTGCAGGCGTAGGCCACGGCCTCGGGAGAGACGGCGATCAGCGCCCGCACCGCCTCGCGGAGCGTCTCGTGCTCGCTGACCAGCCGCGCGAGGTCGAGGCTGACCTCGACGGGGACGAACGGGGTGCGGGTCAGATGGAGCGAGACGTCGTCCGGGACCCAGCGCCACAGTTCGCGGTCGAGGGCGAAATCAAAGGGTGCGACGACTCCGACACCGCGCTGCGGTTGCGGCCCGCCCAAAAAGGAGACATCCATGTCGGGACCCCGATTCACAACGGAGGGGCGGCTTGGGGGAGGGGGAAACCCCGGCCGGGATACTGGCTTTCGCTAGATGCCTTCGTTGACGAAGGTAGTTCCGGTTCCTAGCGTGGTCAATCCTCGCTCTACCAATCAAACAGCCATTCGTTTCGGAACGGTTTCTCCCTCATGACCGCACCTCGTGTCCTGGTTCTGGACGACGATCCGCCACCCCGCCTCGACCGGCTCGCCGGCCGCGCCGACGTGCTGTACAGCGACGCGAACTCGCTGGCCAAACGGCTGCCCGAGGCCGATGTCCTGCTTGTCTGGGACTTTCTCTCCGACGCCGTACGGCACGCCTGGCCGGGTGCCGGGGCGCGACCGGTCTGGGTGCACACCGCCAGCGCCGGAGTCGACCGGCTGCTCTTTCCCGAACTTCTGGAATCCGACGCGGTGATCACCAACGCGCGCGGCGTCTTCGACCGCCCGATCGCCGAATATGTGGCCGGGCTCGTGTTGGCTCTGGCAAAGGATTTTCGGGGAACGTGGGTCGCCCAGTCCCAGCGCCGTTGGCTGCACCGGGAGACGGCAAAGGTCTACGGGAGCAACGCGCTGGTCGTCGGCTCGGGACCGATCGGCCGCCGGATCGGCGCCCTCCTCCAAACCCTGGGCGTGACCGTCGAGTTGGTGGGCCGCCGGGCCAGGGAGCGGGACCCCGCCTTCGGCCGGGTCCACTCCGCCGACTCACTCCCCGAACTTCTTCCCGAGGCCGACTGGGTGATCTGCGCGGCGCCGTTGACCCCGCAGACCGCCGGGATGTTCGACGCGGCGACGCTGGCGCTGATGCGGCCCACGGCGCGGCTGATCAACATCGGCCGGGGCGCGCACGTGGTCGTGGACGACCTCGCCGAGGCGCTGCGCGCAGGACGCATCGCCGGGGCGGCGCTGGACGTGCTGCCCGACGAGCCGCTGGGCCCCGACAGCCCGCTGTGGGACGTGCCCAACCTGCTGATCTCGCCCCATATGAGCGGCGACACCTTCGGCTGGCGGGACGACCTCGCCGAGCAGTTCGTGGACAACTTCGATCGCTGGCACGCCGGTCGCCCCCTGTTCAACGTCGTGGACAAGCGGCTCGGCTATGTCCCAGGGGAGGAAACATGACGGATCTGGCCACGTTGACCGCCGCCGAGTTGGGGGCCGCGTTCGCGGCCGGCGACGCCTCGCCCAGCGAGGCGACCGCCGCCGTGCTGGAACGCGCCGAGGCGGCGCACGCGGCGGTGAACGCGTTCACGCTGATCGACCACGAGGGCGCCGCCGAGCAGGCCCGGGCGGCGACCGAACGGTGGCGGCGGGGCGCGCCGTTGAGCCCGCTGGACGGGGTGCCGGCGACGGTCAAGGACATCCTGTTGCAGCGCGGCCATCCGACGCGGCGCGGCTCGGCCGCCGTGCCGGCCGGGGACCGGTGGGAGGAGGACGCGCCCTCGGTCGCGCGGCTGCGCGAGGCGGGGGCGGTGCTGGTCGGCAAGACGACCACGCCCGAGTTCGGGTGGAAGGGCGTCACCGACTCGCCGTTGCACGGCGCGACGGGCAACCCGTACGCGCCCGAGCGCACCTCCGGCGGGTCGAGCGGCGGCAGCGCGGCCGCCGTCGCGCTGGGCGCCGGGCCGCTGAGCCTGGGGACGGACGGCGGCGGCTCGGTCCGCATCCCGGCCGCGTTCTGCGGGATCTTCGCGCTCAAGCCGACCTACGGGCGGGTGCCGCTCTACCCGGCGAGCGCCTTCGGCACGCTGGCCCATGTCGGGCCGATGGCCAGGGACGCGCGGGACGCGGCGCTGCTGCTGGACGTTATCAGCGGCCCCGACTCCCGCGACTGGTCCCAACTGGCGCCGGCCACCAGCAGTTTCGCCGGCGCCCTGGTCGGCGGCGCGGAACGGGTGCGGGGGTTGCGGGTCGCCTACTCGCCGAGGATGCGGGAGGTCGCGGTGCGGCCCGAGGTGGCGGACGCGGTCGGGCGGGCCGTGGCGCGGCTGGCGGAGCTGGGCGCCGAGGTGGAGGAGGCGGACCCGCCGCTGCCCTCGTTCGACGAGATGCGCGAGGCGTTCCATGTGCTGTGGTTCAGCGGCGCGGCGCGGGTCACCGAGTTCTTCGACGAGGAGCAGGTGGCGGCGCTCGACCCGGGGCTCGCGGAGATCCGCGCGCGGGGCGCGCGCTACAGCGCGCTGGACTATCTGGCCGCCGTGGATGTGCGGATGGGCATGGGCCGGGCGATGGGCGCCTTCCACGAGCGGTACGACCTGCTGGTGACGCCGACGCTGCCGATCACCGCGTTCGCCAAGGGAGTTGAGGTGCCTGAGGGTTCGGGGCAGCGGCGGTGGACGGAGTGGACGCCGTTCACCTATCCGTTCAACCTGACCCAGCAGCCCGCCGCCTCGCTGCCCGTGGGGCGGGACGCGGCGGGGCTGCCGATCGGGCTGCACCTGGTCGGGCCGCGGCACGGCGACGCGATGGTGCTGCGCGCGGCGCACGCGCTCTACGCGGCGGGGATCGCGGGGGTGCCGGAGCCGCCGCTGCCGCCGTCGCCCTAGCGATCGGCGCGCTGTCCGGGGCCGGGGCCTAGGCGCGGCGGAAGCTGAGCGTCTCGCCCAACGCGCCGGCGCGCCAGAGGTCCTGGCAGGCGTCGGCCATCCGGTCGAGGCCGTCCACGACGGCGCCCCAGACGATGCCGGGCACCCAGCCGGCGTCGCCGTTGATCAGCAGGTTGTTGCGCTCGTAGAACAGCGCGAGGTCGACGACGGTGGTGCGGCCCTGGTGCTTGGCGTCGTTCTCGTAGCCGTAGGAGCTGGTGCCCAACTGGGTGTCGGTGAACGTGAAATAGCACAGGTCGCCGGGGATGGGGGTGATGGTCGGGTTCTCCAGCGGCGGCTCCTGGGGGGCGAACGGCGGGACCAGGGCGTAGATCTCGTTGCGCGCGTACTTGGCGTGGTAGACGTCCCCGCCGAGGGGCAGCGCGTTCCACACCGCGTCGCAGGTGATCGGCGCCCGGTCGTCGAGCAGCCTGGCGGTACAGCTGACGCCTCGCTTGTCCAGCGAGACGGTGATGAAGCGGTCGGCCGTCCGCTCGGGGCTCCCGGGCTCGTTCTCGGACATCGCGGCTGCCTCCTTGGTCGTGCGCGGCACTGTCCGGGCATGGTCGCACGCCATGCCCACCGGGGAGGTTTCCCCGAGAACGCGGGGACGTGTCCGGCCGGTTCGACGAGACCGGCGACGAGACCGGCGACGAGACCGGCAGGGGGGAGGAGACCGCCTGAAGAGGCGGAACGGGGAGGCCGTGACGGGAATCGAACCCGTGTAACTCGCTTTGCAGGTCTGTGGGGTGGGGAGGGCGTACGTTCGCCGGGGTTCGGGGCGGTGCGCGACGTGGGGCAGCGCGGGGCGGCGGACGCGGGCGGACCTGGGCGGACGGCGGCGAATGAGACGGGAAGTGAGACGGGACGGGACGGCAGGGCATGGAGCATCGCTATGTTCTGATCCATAGCTCGAAAGTGACCAGTCGTCTGGGGTCGTTGCGGGCGCTGTTGTGACAGTGGGGACCAGTGCCGACCGATGCTGGCTGTTCCAGTGTGACACCCAAGCCCGACACCGGAACCAGCGACGACAACGACGCTAGGTAGTGACACAACTCCACGCAGTGGGTAAGCTCTCGATGGCTGCACCGTGAACTCGACGAGGGCAGCGAGCGGTATGCACCGAACGGAAGCCACCATTCAGGATTCGCTGCCGACTGGGGGGCAGGCGTGGGGTCAATTTCCACCTTAGATGCGTCAGCCGCGAAAGGGAGATACGGCGTCGCATATGTGCGATCGATATTCAGCCAGGCCGCCGTAGGGTTCAACGAGACGTCGCCAGATGAAGACGCCATTGCCGTCGACGGGAGCCTTGAGTTCGCGATAGCAGCAGCACGCGTTCAGGTCAAATGTAGCTCACAGTTCAAGATCGCCGGAAAAAGTGCGACATGGAATTCGGAATTACATTGGCGCGAGAGTTGGGCGACATCAAGGGTGCCAGTTTATTTCATCCTTGTCATTCTTGAACACAATGATGCTTCAAACTGGATTCAACACCACGCCACAGGAACCGACCACAAGGCTGCGGCATTTTGGGTAAGGGTCAATGAGGTCACCCCCTCCGATAAAATCGTGGTACCTAAAACGCAGCGACTGACTGTCGAAACTCTGACCCAGTGGGAAAAAGAGGTGAACTCATGCTTCACTCCCACACTATGAGTCCACGCACCACAAGAATGCCGACGATACCGCAGATCCACACATACCTTCGCGCCAATGGGTGGGAAAGCCAGCCTCCCGGAATCGCGGGGACGATTTGGAATCGTCATGACGCGATGATCGGCATTCCTTCCGACATCGCTGACGCTCCGGGGATTTCGAAGGGAATTGTTGAGCGGATTGCAAGATTTGAGCGCAAGAGTATCTCCGACGTCGCTCTAAGCATTCGTTACCACCTCATGGACGTGACCTACTTACGCGCAGCGAACGATCGCGCGATCACAGACACAATCCCTTTCGAGTCTGCATCGACGCTGATCGCATCCGCGCGCAGATTGCTCCGGGCAGTGGGCACCACAGCGTGGAGAGAGCGCGGAGACATCGGAGGAAACTACGCCCGTCAGGGGGATTCGGTTCTCCGCAAGAGTCGCATGGACCATACCCAGGAAGGCTCTTTCATCATTCCGATCCTGATTCCGCTGCCGCCAGTCGAAGAGACGGGCACCATTACGCAGCCACAGATCGAGGGCCTTGAGTTACTCCGCGCTGCACCGGAACCTTTCGAGCGACGCGTGACACGCACCCTCGCGCAGTCTCTTATGGCTGTTCGGGAAATCATCGTCGAACCTGAACGGTCGCCAAGCGGGGATGACCTGCATGCCGTCATCGCGAGAGGCGTTAGCAAAGAATTCTGTTCAGCGCTAGCTAGGATTCTCTCAGAGCCTTCGGTTAGCGAGTTCGAGACCAGTTTTGATTGGGCTCCGGCTGTTCCCGCCCCAGAGACTATACCGGAATCGGTGACGATCGAGTCAGACGCCTCGGGTAAAATCGAGGAGGTTGCCAATAGACTCAAAAAGCATCGCGACGACTCCACATCAACGTTTTCTGGCAATATCGTGGAGTTGAGGCATGTCGGCAACGATGAGTTTGGCTTCGCCACGATCTCGACCATCCGACGGGGTAGGCGATCAGAGATTCGCGTTCGCCTCCCTTATGAAGCCTATCAGGAAGCTGTCATCTGGCATCGCGCCAGGAGAGCTGTCATCGTACAAGGAGAGGTGCGACACGGCTCGGGAAGAAAACTAGTCGTCGAGCACCCAGTTAACTTTCGACCAATCGACGAAATACTCCTTCAATTTCCGGCCGAGCAGTAGCGGTGCGGCCCCTCTCCGGCCACCGTGCGTGTCGTCCGCAACAACGTCCGCTAAACAGGTAATAGTGGGGGTTTCGCTGGGGACGATAGGCAAGGCCGGTCGGCGCGCACCGGTCGCTCAGAGGACCGGGGGAACAGATCCGGCGGAGCCGGCTTCAGGCAGGGCATCGGGCCCCTTACGCAGGCCGGCGGATCGGGCAGGCCTTGGACCTGCCCGAAAGTGCCCGATGTGGGCCCCGATCTTCGTGGCTCGCCCCAAGCGGGCTGCCTGAAGCCGTGGAGCCGCCCCCCAGCCACGACGGTGCGCCAGACAACAACCTTCGACGGCTGATGGCTGGTTGGTGCGCGGCCGGCGTTTCCGGGCCGGAGCGGGCCGGAGACAGCGGGGCGGCCCAGGAGGCCGCCGCCGCTGTGTGTGCCGCGCTTGCGCGGTGCGTTGGTGTCGTGGAGAGGGTTGTCACTCACGCTGTGGGCGGTCGCCGGTGAAGCCCCCGGCCTCCCCAACCTCGGATTCGAGGTCGGTGAAGGTGAAGCGGTTGAGTCGGGCGATGAGTTGGGTGGCGATGATCCAGTCGATGTCGGGGTCGCCGAAGGGGAGGCCGGCGGCGCCGGTGAGGATGGGGCCGTTGAGGCCGGGGCGGTAGAGGGCGCCTTGGACTCCGGCCAGGGTCCAGCGCTGGACGCGGAGGGCGACGAAGCGTTGCCTCAGGTGTGGGCAGGCCCGGACGGACAGCCTCGCGCACGGCAGGCAGACGGGCGGGTGGGCCGTCTCCAACCCCTGGGGCCAGTCACCGGGGTTGTCCGTGGCGTCTCCCATGAGCCATAGCACGCCGTCTTCGTTCCGGTCTGCGGGCTTGGCGCAGATCTGGCACAACAGGCCGGCCAGAGCGACGCGTTGGCGTAGTGGGTGTACGGCGCCGAACTCCGGCTTGCCTTTCCCCGGGGTGGAGGGGACGCGGCGCCAGAGCACCCCGTCCCCGTCCCGGTCGAAGAGGCGTTCGTCGGCGTAGGCGAGGCGGCCGTGTCGGGCCACGACGGGCGTGGCCGCTGGGTGTTCGCCGGTCCATTGGGTGATGTAGGGGACGGTGGTCCTGACGGCGGCTGCTGGGCGCATCACAGGCACCCCATGTCCTCGCTGACGATGGTCAGGGAGAGGGCGAGGTTGGGCATGGTGGGTGGGTCAACCTTCCGGGCGGGGCCGACGCCGGAGATGGGTCGGCGGAAGTTCAGGGGTGTGCGTCTCGTCGGCGATGGGCCGGACAGTGGGACCGGTGGGACAGGCGGGGCGTGTTGCAGCTCAGTTGGGTTGTGGGGCCGGTCTGCTGAAGATGGCCTCGGTGCGGTCGCCGGCCAGGTGGAGGCGGGCGGCGGTGATGATGCGGCCGGTGGTGTCGGTGGTGGTGCGGGTGATCTCCAACAGGGCGACGCCGCCGGGGAGGTTCATGGCCTGGGCCTCGTCGGCGGTCGGCGGGCGGGCCGTGAGGCGTTCGGTGACGGTGGCCAGCTCGATGCCGGCGGTGGTCAGGGCCCGGTGGAGGTCGTCCGCCCACGGGTCGGGTGCCGTGGCGGGCCCGGGGCCGGGGAGGAGGTCGGGGAGGACGTAGGCGTGGACCACGATGTGGGGTGCCCGGTCAGGGGTGTTGGTGGTGTAGCGGCACTCCGTGATGGGCGTGCCGAGGGGCACGGCCAAGAGGGCGGACAGGGGGCGGTCGGCCTCGCGCCGGCGCACGGTGCGGTGGGTGGTGTGCGCGGGGGTGGGTTTCCACTCGGTCCAGGCGTGGCGGTCGTCGCGGTACTGGGTGCGTGGTTGCTGGGCGCGGACGAAGGTTCCCCGGCCGTGGCGCTTGTCCACCAGCCCTTCGGCTTCGAGTTGGGTGGTGGCCTGGCGGACGGTGGGGACGCCAACGCGGTAGGTGCTGGCCAACTGCTGCTCGGAGGGGAGTCGTTCGCCCGGGGCGAGGTGTCCGCCGGTGATCTGCTGGCGGAGTTCGTCGGCGATGCGCTGGTACTGGACGGTGCGCATGGTCAGACCCTCCCCCACGGTCCGGGCGTTCGACGCCACGGCGACTCGTAGGGGACCGCGCGCCCTCCGTTCAACAGGCTGCGGGGCGTGAGGGTGAGGGTTTCGCCCGTCTCGAAGATCAGCAGCTTGTGGCCGGCGCGGAGTGCGCGGAGGTCGATGACGCGGAGCTGACGGCCGCCTATGTCGAGGACGTCCAGGAGGCGAACCGTGTCCGGGGTGATGGTGATGGGGGTGAGCGCTTCGTCCCTCATCAGCGCTCCGCCGGCGACGTGTCCGCGAGAGCGGTCAGCCCCTCGTTCTTCACGCAGGGCGGGCAGGCGTGGACGCCCCAGGCCGGGCCGGTCACGCCGCCGATGATGTCGATGAGCGCGAGGTCGTCGGTGGCGACGTCGCACCAGTCGCAGCGCGGGTCGGGGAGGAATCCGGGCCGTTCCCTGATGGTCGATTGGTGGGGCTGGAACACGCCGGAGGTGGCGCGGGCGGTGGTGTGGAGATTCACGTCGTCGGTTCCCTGTGGTGAGTGGCCGTCGCGGACTGGCCGTGGTGGATATGCGCCCAGGCCGTTCGTTGTTCGGCGTCGCCCGTCAGCCCGAAGCGGTCGCCGAGGGCGAGGGCAGCCAGCAGCAGGTGCCAGCGCTCGGGGCTGACCGTGGCCGGCACGTCGGCTTCGATGCGGATGTGGGTGGGGTGGCGGGTGAGGCGCGGGGTGAATCCGGCAGCGCTGAGGCGTGCTGCGATGTCCTGCGCGCGGGAAGCAGGTGCGGGCACGGCGAATCCTCCGTCGCTGTGGAGTCACTGACGGTAAAGCTAGTTAACTAGATTAGAGCTAGTGGACTAGATTTGGCTACATGCCAGAGCAGCCGCCCTATCTCCGCATCGCTGACGTGCTCCGGCAGCGCATCGCCAGCGGGGAATGGCAGCCCGGGGACCGACTGCCCTCCCGAGCCCGCTTCGCCGAGGAGTACGACGTCGGCGACAACGTGGTCCGCAGAGCCCAGGAACACCTGATCTCCCAAGGCCTCCTCGAAGGCCGGGCCGGCTCAGGGACCTACGTGGCCGAGCCACGGGCGCGACTGCGCATGGTCCGCAGCCTGGCCCGGGAGAAGCGCGGCGGCTCCCCGTTCCGCGCGGACATGGCCGCCCTCGGCCGGGCCGGCACCTGGGAGCACCGCACCGAAGCCAAGGTCCCCGCCCCCGAGGACATCGCCCGCCGACTGGGCATCGAGGCGGGCGCGCTGACCGTGCGCACGGCGTACGAATTCCTCGGCAACGGCAAACCCGTGCAGCTCTCGACGAGTTGGGAGCCGTACGACCTGACCGGCGGAACCCTGATCGTCCTACCCGAGGGTGGACCCTACGCCGGGAAGGGCGTGGTGGAACGCATGGCCGCCATCGGCATCACCATCAGCCACGCCGTCGAGCAACCGGAGCCCCGCACGGCGACGACGGAGGAAGCCCACCTGCTGGGCGTTCAGCGCGGGGCGCTGGTCACCGCGATCGAGCGCACCTACTACGCCGAGGACGGCCGCCCGGTCGAGACGGCCGACATCGTGGTGCCGGCCGCCCACTGCGAGATCGTCTACGAGATCCCGATCAACCGCCCGTAGCGGTAGCCACGGACGACGGGAAGCGCCAGCCGCCCAACGCCTCAAGGGCCCGCACGCGGGCTTCCGCGACGGCGGCGCGGGCGGCGCGTTCCTCCTTGTCGACGTGCGGGGCCTGGCTGGTGACCTGGCCGGGCCACTTCCGGTAGTACAGGCCGGGTTCGCGGATGAACCACCCCCTGCTGACCGTGTTCAACGCCAGCAACAGCCCGGTGTCCTCCGAGGCCGGCAACGCCATCCAGCCGCCCAGGGCCAACACCAGCTCGGTCCGCACGCACAGCGAGCCGGGGATGACCTGGGGCCGGTGGTCGTTGGCCCGCCAGTGCCGGAAGACCTCGCCGCGTTCCAGCGGCCCGTCCTGCGGGTCCTGGTCGAAACCCTTCGTGGACCCGTCCGGGAACAGGTCGAGAGCCCGCGAGGTGGTCCAGCCGACGCTTGGGCTGCGGGTGAGCACCGCCAGGTCGCGGGCGAGGGTCCCCGGGGTGAGCATGTCGTCGGAGTCCAGCACCTTGAGGAAGGCGCCCTCGGCGCGGGCCAGGCCCATGGTGCGCGCGACGCCGGGGCCGCCGGGTCGGCCCTGTCCGAAGCTGATGCGTGGGTCCTCGGGGACGGCCTGGCGCACGGTGTCGCTCACGCCGTCTTCCTGGATCACCCACTGCCAGTCCCAACCGGCGGGCAGCTCCTGGGCGCGGATCGACTCGTACGCCTCCGCCAGGAACGGCGCGCTGGGCGCGTGGACGGCGGTGACGACCGTGACCAACCGCTGGTTCATCGCCATCACCAACGCACCAGCGGGGTCACGAACTTCATCCGGGTTCGGTCGCCGGGGAGGGTGATGTCGGAGAGTTCGACCACGCGGCCGTCGGTGTCAATGCACGTCTTGCGGAGGTGGATGATCGCCATGCCCGGGGACATCCCCAGCTCGCGCGCCTCCTCGTGCGTGGGCGGGCGGGCCGCTATGACCTCCTCCACGATCCGGTCCAACTCGATGCCCACGGTGTGGAGTTGGTTCTGGGTGCCCCCGGGCCAGGGCTCCTTGGTCTCGTCGAGCAGGTCCGGGTTGCCGGCCACCAGGTCGCGGACCAGGTAGGAGTGGGTGAGGTTGAACGGGGCCGGTTCCCTGGCGTACCGAGTGCGGTAGACCCGCTCGACCAGCGCGGTTCCCACGGGCACGCCGAACGCCTCGGCCAACTCCTCGCCGGCCTCGACCTCGTAGAAGCGGGCGTTGAACACGAGGTCGTTGACGGTCAGGCCCGTGTCGTGCTCAGTCACGCCGGTCTGGGCGCGGACCTCCTCGGCCTGGCGAGCCCGGTCCTTCTCCCACTGGTGACGTTCGTTGGTGCGCAGCACCTTCCGGCGCGGAACACGGACGAAGGTGCCCTTGCCGTGGCGCTTGTCGATCAGCCCCTCCGTCTCCAGCTCCGCGAGCGCCTGACGGATAGTGGGCACGCCCCGGTCGTAGGTGCGGCGCAACTCCTCCTCGGAGGGGAGGCGTTCGCCTGGCTGCCACTTGCCGGCCTGGATCTGTCGCCGCAGGTCATCGGCGATCTCTTCGTACGCCTTCGGCATGACGTGTTCACCACCCGGTCGTAGGTCCCTGGTGAGTGACGGGTTCAAGTCCCGTCACTCACCAGGACTTCAGCTTATCAACTCCTCTTGAGGACTTGACCTCTACCTGAGTGACCGTCATAGTCGTCTCATCAACTCCTCAAGAGGAGTTGATGACTTGAGGTCTTGATGACTCAAGTCCTCTGCTGTGCCTTCCTCTTCACACACCCAACAGGGGGTTCGTCATGCGCATCGCCATCGGTGACGTGGTTCGCGTCCGCAGTGACCAGACGCTCGGCATGGTCGTCAGCATCACCAACACCGGCGGTGGGGCCGTCCTTCACCTCCACACCAACGGGCGGGGTTCGCTCACGGTCAGCCCGCGCGCCGTGGAGCACGTGGCGCGGGTCCGCGACCGTATGAGCACCCCTCGGGCCGTGGTCACGCTCGTCGTGATCGTGATCGCCCTGGTCATCGCCATTGCCAACGGCAACGAGATCCACGGCCTGGGCGCCGCGCCGCTGATGTCGGTCTTCGTGGCGTTCGCCTCGTTCCTGACCATCGGCGGACTCCTCGTCCACGTCGTGAACCGCCCCCGCACCGTGCGGGTCTGACGCCGCAGCTTCCGAACTTCGCCCGGCCGGTGGGACTCCCCGCCAAGGTCGCCCACCGGACCGCGAACCTTCCCCGCCTCCCACGACACAGGAGAAATCCCATGACCCCCTACCGCGACAGCGCGGTGGACGACCCGGAGCACGCGGGCGTGCCGATCGGCATCGACCTGGACCTGTTCCGGGGCCCGCTGGGGCACGAGAGCGACGAGGAGCGGGCGGCGCGCGTCGCGGCCGCCGCCGACAACCTCGACGAGCTTCGCCACGCCGGCCAGGACGACGAGATCACCGCCCTGGACGCCCAGTACGCCGAGGCTCTGATGCGCACCGTTCCGCTGCGTCCCCGGGCGCGGACCCACAGGCGGCGGGGTGCGGTCGCATGAGCAACGCCCCGACCCACACCGCCCTGTTCGGGCTCCGTTGCTGCGGGGCGCTGTTCCCTGAGCCCACCTGGAACCTCACCGTGGCGACCTGCCCGGGCCAGGTCTCGGACTGGCCCACCCACACCTGGTCCGGAGCCGCCGACACCCCCACGCTGCCGGAGCGAGACGAGGCCCTGGCGTCGCTGGGCTTCGCCGTCGTGCCCGGCGAGGAGTGGAGTTGGACCGAGGCCATGTGCGGGTTCCGCCCCGACGGCCCGCCGCACGTCAGGCTGTTCGCGGCGGTCCCCGTCCGTCCCCTCGGCGGTGGTCTCGCATGACCGCCAAGCCGCTGAGCCGGGGCGAGCGTTGGTTGCTCGGCGCGACCTCGGTCGGTGCCGTGGCCGTGGGCGCGCTCGGGTTGGCGTCCTCGTTCGACGCCGTCTCCGGGGCCGCCGTCCGCTGGGGCTTCGACGCCCCGTGGATGCTGCCGGCCGGCATCGACCTGGCCATTCCCGTCTTCACCGTGGCGCACCTGCTGTTGGTGCGGATGAACATGGCCCTGGCCTGGGTGCGGGCCGTGCCCTGGGCGTTGACCGGGGTGACGTGCTGGCTGAACGTCGCGGCCGGCGCCACGGTGCCCGCCCGCATCGCCCATGGCGTGATGCCGCTGCTGTGGGTGGTGTTGTCGGAGATCGCCGCCCACGCCTACGCCGTGCGCATCGGCGCCGCGACCGGCACCCGCATGGAGCGCGTGCGTCGCTCGCGCTGGCTGCTGGCCCCGTTCGCCACGCTGGCGCTCTGGCGCCGGATGGTGCTCTGGGAGACGACCAGCTACCGCGAGGCTCTGGCCCGCGAACGGCAACGGCAGTTGGTCCGCGCTGAGTTGCGCGAGCGGTACGGCCGGGCCTGGCGCCGCCGCGCCCCGGTCCGCACCCGGGTCCTGTTGCGCCTCGGCGAGCTGTCCCCGGACGGCCCGACCGCCGGCCAGGACCAGCGGCCCGAGCCGGAGCCGGGGCCGCCCACGGCCAGGGCCTCGCGCTCACCCGCCGAACTCCTCGCCCAGGCCCGGGAGATCACCCGGGACTGGCCCACGGACCAGCTCACCGCCGATGCCATCCGCAAGGCGGTCCGCACCTCACAGCACAACGGCCGGACGCTGCGCGACACACTCCGCGCCGAACGCCGGGCCCGCCTTCCGCACCCCGCCTAGGAACCGCGCGAACCGGGGGCGACCACGCCGCTGGTCGGGCCCCGGCCACCCGCCCCATCGAGAGATCCACGGACAAGGGAAACGCCAGTGGACCACGAACCGGAGAAGACCTCCTTCCTCCGCCTGAGGGCCGTGCCCCCGCCCGCCCCGGAGAGCGCCCCGTCGTTCGACGACCACGAGTCGGCCGACGACCGACCGCCGCTCGCCGACCGACCCGACGCCCCCGAGCCCGGTCGGTTAACCCGACTGAAGTCGGCCACCCGCCGACCCATCCGCCCCGACTGGATGCGCTCGAAGGCCGGCTTCCTGGACGGCGCCCGGTGGCTGGCGGGCCACGTCGGTCACACCTTCGCCTTCCACACGCTCCGCTTCCCGGTCTACCTCGGCCGGCTGCTGGTGCGCTGCCCGAGTGGCGCCAAGCGCACGCTGGTCGGGTTGGGCCGGTGGGCGCGCGACGCCGAGGGGATGCCGCTGCGCGAGGCCGCCGCCCGCCGCGAGGACACGGCGGAGTGGCTGCGCCTGTCCTTCCGGCGCGACGCCCGGGTGCGCTGGCGCGGCACCTGCCTCGCCGTCGGAACCCCGCTCGCCCTCGTCCTCCTTGCCGTCCTCGCCTACGCCGCACCGCCGTTGGTCCAGGTCACGGCCGTCGTCGCGGCGGTGGCCGCCCTCGGCGCCACCGGGGCGCCGGCCGACGCCCCGCTCACCTCCCGGGCGGTGATCAGGACCGAGGTCGCCAAGCTCACCTCGGACATCGTGGTGCGCGCCATGGCCGCCATCGGCATCACCCAGATCACCAACGAGGTCAACAAGGGCCGCGACGGCATCCGCTTCGTCGCCCCGATCACCCGCGAGGGCCCCGGCTGGCGCGCCGACATCGACCTCCCGTTGGGCGTCACCGTCGCCGACGTGATCGACCGCCGCGCCCGACTCGCCTCCGGACTGCGCCGACCGCTCGGGTGTGTCTGGCCCGACCCAGACCCGACCGAGCACGAGGGCCGGTTGGTCCTGTGGGTCGGCGACCGCGACCTGTCGAAGACCGGCCCGGTGAAGTGGCCCCTGGCCGCCGGCCAACGCCACGACGTCTTCCAGCACATCCCGTTCGGCATCGACCCGCGCGGCCGGCCCCAGTCGGTTCCGCTGATCCAACACAATGTGCTGGTCGGTTCGTTGCCCGGCCAGGGCAAGACCGCGACCGTCCGCGTGCTGGCGTGTGGCGCGGCCCTGGACCCCACCGCCGAACTGTGGATTCACGAGAACAAGGGCACCGGCGACCTGGACGCCCTGGAACCGGTCTGCCGCCGCTTCGTCTCCGGCCTCGACGACGAGTCGATCCAGTACGCCGCCGACTCCCTGGCGCTGCTGCGCCGCGAGGTCGAACGCCGGGTCAAGGTGCTCAAGAGCCTGCCGCGCGACCTCTGCCCGGACAAGCGGATCACCCGCGCCATCGCCGACCGCCGCTCGCTCCGCCTGTGGCCGCTGGTCGCCGTCTTCGACGAGTGCCAGAACGTCTTCCTCTCGCCCCGGCACGGCAAACAGGCCGCGATCGACGCCGAGTTCGTCATCAAGCTTGGCCGTGCCCTGGGCGTGGTGCTGGTCCTGTCCACCCAGCGCCCGGACAAGGACAGCCTGCCGACCGGGGTCAGCGGCAACGTGTCCATCCGGTTCTGCCTCAAGGTCGCCGGCCAGACCGAGAACGACATGGTGTTGGGCACGTCGATGTACAAGAACGGCGTCCGTGCCACCCAGTTCCGGCCCGAGATCGACGCCGGCACCGGCTACCTCGCCGGCGCCACCACCCTCCCGACCGTCGTGCGCACCGCCTACCTGGACGACCCGGCCACGGCCCGCATCGCCGCCAAGGCGATCGCGCTCCGCCGCGCCGCCGGCACGCTGGACGGCGAGGCCATCGGCGACGACGAACGCCCGGACGGGGCCGGCCTGGACGTGCTGGCCGATCTGCTGGCCGTGATCCGCCCGGAGGAGTCCAAGGTCTGGACGGAGACCGCGCTTGAGCGGCTGGGTGAACTCCGCCCGTCCTTCTACGGCGACTGGCCGGCCGAACAACTCACCGCCGCGTTGAAGCCGTTCGGGATCAGCACGGTCCAGGTCGGCCGACGCGTCAGTGGCAAGGTCGTCAACCGACGCGGCCTCGAACGCGCCCGCCTCGAAACCGCATTGACCCAACGTGACGAGCAGCGCGCCGCCTGAGCCGGCGCACGCGCCCCGGAGTTAGCGAGCGCCGCCGCTAACGTTAGCGGCTTCGCTAGCGCCCCAAACCCCCATCAACCAGGCCGTCATCTGTTAGCGGGCCCTACCCCCGCCATGCCCGAAACCGGCCCAGAGGAGCCCCGATGCCCCCAGAACTCACCGCTAGCGCCCTGATCTTCCTCATCACCCTCTGCTACCTCGTGCTGTGCTACGCCAGCCCGTACGGCCGCTGCCGCCGCTGCGACGGCTTCGGCTTCCACATCGGCACCACCCGCAAGGGCCGCCCGCTGCGCGGCAAGGACTGCCGCCGCTGCAAGGGCCACGGCTTCCGCCTCCGCCCGGGCCGCCACGTGGTGAACGCCCTCATCCGCTACTGGCAGCACCGCGACCGCTGAGCCGTTCAACCCGCCCCGAGAAAAGGAGTCCGCGCATGGTCACCCTCTCCCTCGTCGTCATCTTCGGCGTCCTCGTCGGCTTCCTGCTGAAGTTCCAGGCCCTCGGCTTCGGTTCCTTCCTGGCCGCCGCCCTCTTCGGGTTCTGCCTCGCCCAGACCGGCGCCGCCGACGCCATCAACGACGTGACGGCTTCGCTCGTCGAGGCCGTCTCCTCGATCGGAGCGACGGGGGAGGCGTAGGGCTGTTGTCGTTATCGGCCAGCGAACGGACTCAGAAAGTAGGTCTCGGCACAGTCTCTACGGCTAGTTGCAAGGTAGCCGTGCGCATCGAGCCTCAACGAAAGCTCACTTTGTAGGTCCAGAAGACCTAGAAACTGCGCACGAGACCTGACGAGCCGCCCCCTAGGGCCCGAAGAAAAGTGTCCTGAATCGCCTAGCGAAAGGTCCACCGTTATGTGAATTCTCTTATGAGTAAACCGGCGTGGCGGAACTCCCCGCCAAGGTCGTCCGCCACGCCGGCCCTTCCCCGTTCCATCCGAGGACAGAACAGGAGACACCAAGCATGACCCATGCCGTCATGCCCGAACAGCCCGCCCCCGGCCACACTGCCGCCCTTGACCTGGCCCGCCGTGGCTGGCACGTCTTCCCCCTCATCCCGGGCAGCAAGCGGCCGGCGATCACCCGGTGGGAGTCCCGCGCCACCACCAACGCCGAGCGCATCGCCCGGTGTTGGGACCGGGCCCGCTTCAACATCGGTCTGGCCACGGGCCCGTCGAACCTCGTCGTGATCGACCTGGACGTGCCCAAGCCCGGCGGGAACGGTCCCGACGGCGCCTGGTTCCTGGCCGACCTCTGCGAGCGACACGACCAGCCCTATCCGGGCGACACCTTCACCGTGGCCACGCCCTCCGGCGGCACCCACCTCTACTTCGCCGCACCGGAGGACGGGCCGCGACTGCGCAACAGCGCCGGCCGCCTGGCGCCCATGGTGGACACCCGCGCCCACGGCGGGTACGTCGTCGCCCCGGCCAGCACCATCAACGGCCGCCCCTACACCGTGCTCAACGACGCGCCGCCGGCCCCGCTGCCGGACTGGCTGGTTCCCCTCCTCGCCCCGGCCCCGCTGCCGCCCCAACGCCCCATCACCGTGCCCATCACGGCGGCGGATCGGCGCGGCCGGTACCTCAAGGCGGCCGTCGATGGCGAGTTGAAGCGCGTCACCCACTCCGCGCCCCACCAACACAACCGCGACCTGTTCCGCGCCTCGGTCGCCCTCGGGCAGCTCGTCGCCGGCGGCGCCCTCAACCAGGCCGATGTCATCGCCTGGTTGACCGAGGCCGCCGCCCAGGTCGGCCAGCGGCCCCGCGAGACCGACCGCACCATCCGCTCCGGCCTCCGGGCCGGCGCCCGCCGCCCCCGACAGGTGGCTGCCTCATGAACGACACCACGTTCCCGAACCCCATCGAGCCCGCCCAACAGCGCGTCCGGACCGCCTGGACGGCTGACGAGCTGCTGGCCGCCGAGTTCCCCGAACCGCGCTGGGCGGTCCCGGGCATCCTCGCCGAGGGCGTCAACCTGCTGGCCGGATCGCCCAAGGTCGGAAAGTCCTGGCTCAGCCTGGGACTTGGGCTGTCCGTCGCGGCCGGGGGCCGCGCCTTCGACACCGTGGCGGTCGAGGGCGGCCCCGTCCTCTACCTGGCACTCGAGGACACCCCGCGCCGCCTCCAGACCCGGATGCGCAAGATCCTCGGCGGCCAGCCCGCCCCGGCGAACCTGACCCTGGCGACCTCCTGCCCGCCGCTCCCGCAGGGCGGGGGTGAGGCCATCGCCCAGTGGATCGAGCGCAACGCGGACGCCCGCATGGTCATCATCGACGTCTTCGCCAAGATGCGCGGACCCTCGGCCCCCGGGGCATCGGCCTACGACGCGGACTACGCCGCCGTGGGCCGCGCCAAGAGCCTCGCCGACCACTACGGCCTGGCCGTCGTCCTCGTCCACCACGTCCGCAAGGCCGGCGCCGACGACTTCCTTGCGGAGGTCTCCGGCACCAACGGCCTGGCCGGCGCCGCCGACGCCACGTTGGTGTTGAAGCGCGCCCGGGGCCAGGCCGACGGCGTACTCCACGTCACCGGCCGCGACGTGGACGAGGCCGAGTACGCCCTTCGCTTCCACTCCGCCGCCGGCGCCTGGCAGCTCCTCGAAGGCCCCGCCACGGACCACACCATCGGCGACACCCGCGCCGCCATCCTCCGCCACGTCCGCACCCACCCCGGCGCCCGCCCCAAGGACATCGCCGACGCCCTCCCGGGCCTGGACCCCGACACCATCCGCCGCACCTGCTCCCGCATGGCCGCCGACGGCCAACTCACCAAGGACACCAAGGGTCGCTACTTCCCCGACCTCGACACCAAGCACGAGGACCTGTCCGCCGTGTCCCACCTGTCCGACCGCCCGGCCACCACGACCGACGAGGGGAACCAGTGATGAGCGAGAACACCGCCGACCCCACCTTGGCCCTTCTCACCGTCGAGGAAGCCGCCCGGCGCCTGAGCATTGGCCGCACCACCTGCTTCGGCCTCATCAGCTCCGGCGAACTCGAATCCGTCCCCGTGGGCCGCCTCCGCCGCGTCCCCGCCGACGCGATCACCGCGTTCGTCGCCCGGCTCCGCACCGCACACCGCACGGGAGAGGTCATCGCATGAGGGGCACCGCCGTGGCAGACGACGATGAGCCGAACAACGACAAGCCCGCGCAGAAGAAGCGCACCCGCCAGCCCAACGGCCGTTCCTCCATCTACCTCGGCAAGGACGGCAAGTGGCACGGCCGGGTCACCGTCGGAGTCCGGGACGATGGAAAGCCCGACCGCCGGCACGTCGAACGCAAGACCCGCGCCGAGGTCACCGAGGCCGTCAAGAAACTCGAAAATCTCCGCGACACCCGCAAGGTCCCCAAGGCCGGGGTCCGCTGGACCGTCGAAACCTGGCTGACCCACTGGATCGAGAACATCGCCCCCAAACGAGTCAACGAGAACACCATGGTCGGCTACGGCGTCGCCGTCCGGAAACACCTCATCCCCGGACTCGGCGCCCACCGCCTCGACCGCCTCGAACCGGAACACGTCGAACGCCTCTACGCCACCATGCAGTCCAACGGCGCCAAGCCCGCCACCGCACACCAGGTGCACCGCACCTTCCGCACCGCCCTCAACGCGGCCGTGCGCCGTGGCCACCTGGTCGAGAATCCCCTCAGCAAGGTCACCGCTCCTCGCGTCGACGAAGAGGAGATCGAACCGTTCAGCGTGGCGGACGTCCGCCGACTCCTCGAAGCCGCCAACAAGCGGCGAAACGCGGCGCGGTGGGCGGTGGCCCTGGCCCTCGGACTCCGCCAGGGCGAGGCCCTCGGACTCAAGTGGGTTGACGTGGACCTGGACAACGGCATCCTGTGGATTCGCCGCAGTCGGTTGCGTCCTCGTTATGCCCACGGGTGCGAGTCGCCCTGCGGTAAGAAGGCGGGCTACTGCCCCGACCGCCGCCGGACCAACGGCAAGACAGCAAGTACCAAGTCACGGGCCGGACGCCGGCGGGTAGGACTCCCGCCCCAGGTGGTTCAGCTCCTCCGGGTTCACCGAGCGAAGCAGAACGCGGAGCGAGAGGCCGCAGGCGAACGGTGGACCGACGAGGGTTGGGTGTTCTCGACCCCAAACGGGTCGGACATCTCGCATCGTCACGACTGGAGCGAGTGGAAGACCCTCCTCCATGACGCGGGACTTCGAGACGCGCGCCTCCACGACGCCCGCCACACAGCAGCCACGGTGCTCCTGATCCTCGGCGTCCCCGAACGCGCGGTCATGAACCTCATGGGCTGGTCCACCACGGCCATGGCGGCGCGGTACCAACACATGGTGGACTCCGTCAGGTCGGACATCGCCTTCCAACTCGATGCACTGATTTGGGTGAATGAGAGAGAATGCGACGAACGCGAAGGAGAGTAGACTGTCGACACTCAAGGCGCTTGATGGCCTGAGAGCCTGTAATATTGTCAATGTCGGAACGGTAGCGAGGCGGTTTTCGCCTGACAGCCCGGTCCATAGGTGAGGATGAGGCCCGGATTGCCGCCGAGCCTCATCCCTAACGAGGCGCCCGTCTGGCGGTCGTGTGGCCTGCTAGCCCCTCCCGCATACCTCATAAATGAGGCGCGCGAGGTTGACCACGAATGACCAGAACTCCCAGACTGGGCGCTTTCGTTTGCGATGTCGCTTTTGATGCATCTGTACTCCGCAGGTTGTTTCTCATCACAGTTCCGACCAGCGGAGGACGGAGCGGCGTCAAACGCCATACCGCGAGATCATCCTAGCTAACATTCAGTCAGAGAGATCGTCGTCGCAGCACAAGGGCGGGCCGAAAACCCCGAACTGAGACGGAAACTGAGACGGCGCATACGTGTGGGGCGGACCGCTTGGCGGTCCGCCCCACACGTATGCGCAGCTCAACGCCGCAAAGGAACAACAGAGGCCGTGACGGGAATCGAACCCGTGTAACTCGCTTTGCAGGCGAGTCCCTGAACCACTCGGGCACACGGCCGGGGTGTCGCTGGTTCGAGGGTGCCCGGGTGGGGGCGGTGGTTCAAGGGTGGGGCGGGGGTTGCCATGGGATTGGCATCGGGGGTCACACGGCGTTCATGAACGGGGCCGGGCGGGGGGCCAGTTCGACGGGGACGCGGCGGCCGGTGCGTTGGGCCTCGACGCCGGCGGCGCCGATGGCGGCGGCCGCGTAGCCGTCCCAGGCGGTGGCGCCGGCGGTGGCGCCGCGTCGGACGGCGGCGACCCAGGCGCGCACCTCGCGGTCGTAGGCGTCGGCGAAGCGGGTGAGGTAGTCCCGGGCGATCTCGCCGCCCCAGCGTCCCGCCGCGTTGGTCATCAGGCCGTGGGCCTCGCCGATGCGGGCGGTGCCGCGTTCGCAGACCGCCTCGGTCTGCACCTGGTAGCCGAACCCGCCGTTGGCGAGGATCTCGACGTCGACCACGACCCCGCCGTCCGTCTCGAAGACCACGAGCTGGGGGTCGTTGACGCCGGTGTGGCCCGGCAGCCCGGCGGTGGGGCGGAAGACCTGGACGGCGGTGACCTCCTGGCCGAGCAGCCAGCGGGCGGCGTCGAACTCGTGGGCCACCGAGTCGGTGATCAGCATCTCCTCGGTGAAGTACGGGTGCACCGCGAGGTTGCGGTGGCGGCAGTGGAGCAGACGCGGGGCGCCGAGTTCGCCGGCGTCCAACAGGGCCTTCAGGCGCAGGTGTTCGGCGTCGAAGCGGCGCATGAAGCCGACCGAGACCAGCGGGCGGCCGCCCTTGGCCTCGGCCTCGACGACCCGGAGGGCGGCCTCAGGGTCGGGCACCATCGGCTTCTCGCAGAGCACCGGGAGGTCCCGGTCGAGCGCGGCCAGCAGCGCCTCCTCGTGGGCGGGCCCCGGCGAGGCGATCAGCACGGCGTCCACACCGGCCGCGTCCAGCGCGGCCAGCGGGTCGGGGAACGCCCGGCAGCCGTCGATGCCGGCGGCCAGCGCGGCGGCGCGCGCCTCGTCCGGGTCGGCGACGGCGGCGACCCGGGCGCCGCTGATCAGCTGGTCGACACGGCGGACGTGGTCGGCGCCCATGGCGCCCGCGCCCAGAACGGCCACGCCCAGCGGCGCGGCGGACGGCGGCACCGGGGAGGGCGGCGCGGCGGGCGACGGGCCGGGTATGGGCATGGGAACGTCCTTCGTGCTGTGGGCGCGGGTGTGGGTGTCGGGCGACCGATCCGGACCAGGGTGCACCACGGCGCGCGACACCCGGCGCGCGGGGTGCGGTCACGCGCCGACAGCCGTGCGAGCGCGAGTCGGGAGGCGCGGGTCAGGAGGCGCGTTCGGGGGGCTCGGGCGCCGGCGTGCGGGAGCTGATCAACTGGGCGACGCCGGCGACCAGCAGGGAGAGCAGGGTGCCGAGCAGCACCCCGCTCCACGCGCCGTCCAGCGCTGCCCCGCCCCAGTAGCCGAGGGCGACGCTGTAGGAGGCCCAGAACGCCTCGGCGATGCCGGCGCCCAACAGGAAGCGGCGCAGCGGGTATTCGACCACGGCGGCGGTCAGCCCGCCAATCAGCCGGCCGCTGGGCAGGAACCGCATCCCCACGACGAACGGCACCCCGTGCCGGGTGATGCGGTCGGCCATCCAGTCCAGGGCGGCCTTCCGCGTCGGGCGGCGCTGAAGCCAGTCCCGCACGCGGGGCCCGGCCAGCTTGCCCACGCCGTAGACGAGGGCGTCACCGGCGAGGGCGCTGCCGGCGACCACCGCGAGCACCAGCCAGAGGTCGAGTTCGCCGGCCTGGGCGAGCATTCCGGCCGTGGCGATCAGGGCGGCGTTGGGCACCAGGGGCGGCGCGGTGCTCAGGGCCAGCAGGAAGTACATCCACAGCGCGCCGTCCATCCCGGATCGGTCTCCCCTCCCGTGTGGCCGTCACCCTGGTGAGCGACCTGTCAGTCAAAGCTGACACGTCGCTGGGGCGGGCGGAAGATCTCACGGGCGATACCAGGGGACGCGCCGGGACGCCCCTAGGGGGGCACGAGTGCGGCTCGACCGGAGGGACGAGATGTCATACCCGGTAGGGGTATACACTCGGGCCGCCAGACGTCCTACGCACGAACGACTGAGGAGCGCGTGATGAGCAGCGTGACCTACCGGGTCTCCGGCATGTCCTGTGGCCACTGCGAGGGTGCCGTCCGGGCCGAGTTGAAGTCCCTGCCCGGGGTCACCGAGGTGTCGGCCGCCGCCTCGACGGGCCTGGTGACCGTCACCACCGAGGCCCCGCTGGACGACGACGCGGTCCGCGCCGCCGTGGACGAGGCCGGGTACGAACTGGTGGGACGCGCCTGAGCCGCCGCCCCCGGACCGGGTCAACGGCCGGCGTCGCGGCGCCCGTTGACCCGGACGGGCCGGAGCGTGGGCAGTGGCGAAGGCGCGGAAACGCGAGCATGGGAAACGCCCCGCCGGCGGGTCCCCCCACAGGGCCCGGCGCGGGGCGTTTCCTGCCGTCCGCTCAGAGCGTCCCCCCACGGGACCCCGGCCGGACGACCGTTGGCGTGAATCCAGCCGAATCCGCGCCAACTCTGACCGGTTAGACCCACAGCTCCATCAAAGGTTGCACACCTTATGGTGTGACCTACGTCACATCGCCTCAGCGCTGCTCGACGGGCAGGTAGGGACGCTCCACCACGCCGGTGTAGATCTGCCGTGGGCGGCCGATCCTGGTGCTCGGGTCGGTGATCATCTCGTGCCACTGGGCGATCCAGCCGGGCAGCCGGCCGAGCGCGAACAGCACGGTGAACATGCTGGTCGGGAAGCCCATGGCCCGGTAGATCAGCCCGGTGTAGAAGTCCACGTTCGGGTAGAGGTTGCGCGAGACGAAGTAGTCGTCGCTCAGCGCCCGCTCCTCCAGCCGCAGGGCGATGTCCAGCAGCTCGTCGGACTTGCCCAGCGCCGAGAGGACGTCGTGCGCGGCGGCCTTGATGATCTTGGCGCGCGGGTCGAAGCTCTTGTAGACCCGGTGCCCGAAGCCCATCAGGCGGACGCCCTGCTCCTTGTTCTTGACCTTGGTGATGAAGGAGTCGACGTCACCACCCTGCGCCTGGATGCTCTCCAGCATCTCCAGGACCGCCGCGTTGGCGCCGCCGTGCAGCGGGCCCCAGAGCGCGTTGATGCCGGCGGAGATGGAGACGAACAGGTTCGCCTGGGAGGAGCCGACCATCCGCACCGTGGACGCGGAACAGTTCTGCTCGTGGTCGGCGTGCAGGATCAGCAGCTTGTCCAGCGCGTTGACCACCACCGGGTCCAGCCCGTACTCCTCGGCGGGGACCGAGAAGGTCATCCGCAGGAAGTTCTCGACATAGCCCAGGTCGTTGCGCGGGTAGACCACCGGGTGTCCCGCTGCCTTCTTGAAGGCGTAGGCGGCGATCGTCGGCAGCTTGGCCAGCAGCCGGATCGTCGAGATGTGGCGCTGCCGCTCGTCGAACGGGTTGTGGCTGTCCTGGTAGAACGTGGACAGCGCGCTGACCACCGAGGACAGCATCGCCATCGGGTGCGCGTCCCGGGGGAAGCCGTCGTAGAAGCGTTTGACGTCCTCGTGCAGCAGCGTGTGCTGGGTGATCTCGTCGCGGAAGCCGGCGAGCTGGTCCACCGTGGGAAGCTCGCCGTTGATCAGAAGGTAGGCGGTCTCCAGGAACGTGCCGTGCTCGGCGAGCTGCTCGATCGGGTAGCCCCGATAGCGCAGGATGCCGTTCTCGCCGTCCAGATAGGTGATCGCCGACTCGCAGGCCGCCGTGTTGCCGAAACCGGAGTCCAGGGTCACCAGACCGGTCTGGGCACGCAGCTTGCCGATGTCGAAGCCACGGTCGCCGACCGTGCTCTCGACGATGGGGTAGCGGTACTCCCCGTCGCCGTACCGCACTACTACTGCGTTGTCTGCGTTGTCGCCGTAGCGGTTTTCGCTCACGTCATCCCTCACCGACGTAGTGCCTCTTCTTCGAGGTGCCCTGACTCACCTCTACTGTCCCCCATCTGGCGCCAAGATGTGCACTCGGGGTCGGCCAAGAGACCAATTTCTGGCACGCCGTGCCGCGCGATTCGGGACCTTAGGTGTGTATCGCACCGGAGAGGCGGGCGTCCAGAGCCGTGCAGCGACGGCCGGCGGAGACGCTCCGCACCGCCTGGCCCAACGCGCGCCGCGAACCCACCAGCACCACAAGGCGCTTGGCCCGGGTCACCGCCGTGTACAGCAGGTTACGTTGCAGCATCATCCAGGCACTGGTGGTGACGGGAATGACCACGCACGGATACTCGCTGCCCTGCGAGCGGTGGATGGTCACCGCGTAGGCGTGGGACAGCTCGTCCAACTCGGCGAAGTCGTAGGGGACCTCCTCGTCCTCGTCGGTCAGCACGGTCAGCCGCTGCTCGTCCACGTCGAGGCCGGTCACCACGCCGACCGTGCCGTTGAAGACGCCGTTGGCGCCCTTGTCGTAGTTGTTCCTGATCTGGGTGACCTTGTCGCCGACGCGGAAGACCCGGCCGCCGAACCGCTTCTCCGGCAGGCCGGGGCGGGCCGGGGTGACGGACTCCTGGAGCAGCCCGTTGAGCGCGCCGGCGCCGGCCGGGCCCCGGTGCATCGGGGTCAGCACCTGGACGTCCCGGCGCGGGTCGAGCCCGAACCTGGCCGGAACGCGACGGGCCGCCACGTCCACCGCGAGCCGCCCAGCCTGCTCGGTGTCCTCCTCGACGAAGAGGAAGAAGTCCTTCAGGCCCGAAGTGACGGGCGGCAGGCCCTCGTTGATCCGGTGCGCGTTGGTCACCACGCCGGACTGCTGGGCCTGCCGGAAGATCCGGGTCAGCCGGACCGCCGGCACCGGGCTGCCGGGGGCCAGCAGGTCCCGCAGCACCTCGCCGGCGCCGACCGAGGGCAGCTGGTCCACGTCGCCCACCAGCAGCAGGTGCGCGCCGGGGGCCACGGCCTTGACCAGCTTGTTGGCCAGCAGCAGGTCCAGCATCGACGCCTCGTCGACCACCACCAGGTCGGCGTCCAGCGGCCGGTCCCGGTCGAAGGCCGCGTCGCCGCCCGGCTTCAGCTCCAGCAGCCGGTGCACCGTCGACGCCTCGGCGCCGGTCAGCTCCGCCAGCCGCTTGGCGGCCCGGCCGGTCGGCGCGGCCAGCACCACCCTGGCGCCCTTGGCGCGGGCCAGCTCCACCACGGACCGGACAGTGAAGGACTTCCCGCAGCCCGGGCCGCCGGTCAGCACCGCGACCCGCTCGGTCAACGCCAGCCGCACCGCCTCCTCCTGCTCCGGCGCCAGCTCGGCGCCGGTCCGGCCGGCGAGCCAGCCCAACGCCCGGCCCCAGTCGACCGTCCGGAACGCGGCGAGCCGGTCCTCCTCGGCGCGCAGCAGCCGGCGCAGCTGGCCGGCCAGCGACAGCTCGGCCCGGTGGAACGGTGGGAGGTAGACCGCCGTGACCCGCGCCTCGGTGCCGCGCTCGCCCTCCGGGTCGGGCACGGGCTCCCGGACCGCGCCCTCCGGGTCCTCGGTCAACTCCCCCAGGCAGTCGATGACCAGGCCGGTGTCGACGCCCAGCAGCTTGACCGCGTCGGCGATCAGCCGCTCCTGGGGCAGATAGCAGTGCCCCTGGTCGCTCGCCTGCGAAAGGGCGTACCGCAGGCCGGCCTTGACCCGCTCCGGACTGTCCTCGGGGATGCCGACCGCGCGGGCGATCCGGTCGGCGGTCAGGAAGCCGATGCCCCACACGTCGGACGCCAGCCGGTAGGGCTCGTTCTTCACCACGGAGATCGAGGCGTCGCCGTACTTCTTGTAGATCCGGACGGCGATGGAGGTGGAGACCTCCACGCTCTGGAGGAAGACCATCACCTCCTTGATCGCCTTCTGCTCCTCCCAGGCGGCGGCGATCAGCGCGGTGCGCTTGGGGCCCAGGCCCGGGACGGCGATCAGCGCCTTCGGGTCGGCCTCGATCACCTCCAGGGTCTCGGTGCCGAAGTGCTCGACGATGCGCTCGGCCGTCTTCGGCCCGATGCCCTTGATCAGGCCCGAGCCGAGATAGCGCCGGATGCCCTGCACCGTCGCCGGCAGGACGGTCGTGTAGTTCTCCACCAGGAACTGGCGGCCGTACTGCGGGTGCGAGCCCCAACGGCCGGTCATCCGCAGGGACTCGCCGACCTGGGCGCCCAGCAGCGAGCCCACCACCGTCAGCAACTCGCCGCCGCCCCGGCCGGTGTCCACGCGGGCGACCGTGTAGCCGTTCTCCTCGTTGGCATAGGTGATGCGCTCCAGCACGCCCTCCAGCACGGCGCCGGCCCCGCCCGCGCCCCGCGCGTTCGCACTCCCCGACATGCCCCGACCGTAGCGCCCGCCACCGACAACGCGCGGAACGGGCCGGGGAGTCGGGCCGGCCGGGCGGTGGAACGGGACGGGTCGGCGGAACGGCCCAGGGGGTCGGCCCGGGCGGGGCCGACCCCCTCGGCTCCCCTCCTGCTCCCCCCACGAACAGCGGAGCCAGGTCACCGGGACCTCGGGTCACCGAAGCATGAGACTCTCCCCGCTCCGGAACGGTTGCGTCCTCCTCGCCACGCGGCGACGTTCGCCTTCGCACACGGACCGGCCGGAACCGGCCCCTCCCGGCGCGCGCGGCCCCTTCCGCGCCCCTCCCCCGCCCGTTCCTCCCCCGTGATTTCCCGCCATTTCCAGTTGGTCCCGATTCCAGTCAGGTGCCGGGCCGCGCTGGGCGTCCTTCCCCGGGGGCGGCCGTGACGTGGTTACGGAGGCTCATGATGAGTGGCAGGGACGGCGTGTGGGGCGAGGGCGCGGCCGGCGCCTCGGCTGCTCCGCCGTTGGATGTGGCGTGGGAGTTGCGCGACCCGCGCGCGACGCGGGCGGATGTGGTCGGCGGCAAGGCGGCGGCGCTGGCGCGGGCGTTGGGAGCCGGGCTGCCCGCGCTGCCGGGCTTCGTGGTGCTGCCGACGGCCAGCGGCCAGCGCGGCGAGGACCCGTTGACGCTCTGGCGCCGGCTGAGCGACGACGGGCGGCGGCCGCTGGTGGTGCGTTCCTCCTCGGTGGCCGAGGACACGGCGGACTCGGCGATGGCCGGCCGCTTCCTGTCGGTGCTGGACGTGCGCGGGCCCGACGCGTTCCGGGCGGCGCTGCGCGCGGTGCGGGACTCGGCGGCCTCGGTTTCGGTTCCGACTGCGGCTTCGGCCTCGGCCTCGGGCTCGGCCTCGGCTTCGGTTTCGGTTTCGGGCGGCGGGCCGACGGCGCCGATGGCGGTGCTGGTGCAGCCGATGGTGGAGAGCCGGCTCGGCGGGGTGCTCTTCGGCGCCGACCCGGTGACAGGAGAGACGGACCGGCTGCTGGTCAGCGCCGTCGCCGGCGGGCCTGACCGGCTGGTGGGCGGCGCGGAGCAGGGCGAGAGCGTCCGGCTGAGCCGGCGTGGCCGGGCCGTCGAGGGGCCCGGGCCGCTCGACCGCCGCCAGGCCCGCGCACTGGCGGCGCTGGCGCGGCGGGCCGGCCGGGTCTTCGACGGTCCGCAGGACATCGAGTTCGGCTTCGCGGCCGACGACGGTCGGCTGTGCCTGTTCCAGTCCCGGCCGATCACGGCGATGGGGCAACGCCCGGCGCGCCGGGCCCGGTTGCTCGGCCCAGGGCCCGTGGCCGAGACGCTGCCCGAGCCGTTGGCCCCGCTGGAGGAGGACCTGTGGGTGACGCCGCTGGCCCAGGGCCTGGCCACCGCGCTCGACCTCGCCGGCGCCGCCTCGCGTCGCCGGCTGCGCCGCCTGCCGGTGGTGCGCACGGTGCAGGGGCGCGCGGTGGCCGACCTCGCGCTGCTCGGCCTGGTCGCGCCCCGGCACCGGGTGCTGAACTGGCTCAACCCGCTGCCGCCGGCCCGCCGCCTCACCGCAGCCTGGGGCATCGGGCGGCTGCGCGGCGCCCTGCCCGGGCTGGCGTTGACGCTTCAGGCCGATGTGGACCGGGAGTTGACCCAGGCGCCGGCGCCGGGCGAGCTGAGCCCGACGGATCTGGTGGGCGCGTTGCGCTGGTCGCGCGCCGCCCTGCTGGCGCTGCACGCCCAGGAGGCGCTCGCCGGCGCGCTGCTTCCGGAGGACGACCCGGGCGGCGTGGGCGGCGCCGGCGGCGGGGCGGCCGCCGCGCTGGCCGCGCTGCGGCACGGCCGCGCCGAGGGCCTGACCGACGCCGAACTGGCCGCCGCCAGGCCCGAGGTGCTCGCGCTGGTGCCGCCGAGCCTGACCCGCCCGCTGCGGCTGCCGCCCCAGCGCGGCCTCGCCGGCGCGCCGGCGCCCGGCGCGCTCTCCACCCGGGAGGGGCTGCGGCTGCGGGTGCGGTGGGTGCAGGAGTACCAGACGCGGCTGGTCCGCGAGATCGCGGCGCGGACCGTGGCCATCGACCGGCTGGCGCTGCTGCGGTGGCCCGAACTGCTCGACGTGGTGCGCGGCCAGCCGCTGCCCACCGACCTCGCCTGGCGGCGGGCCCGCCCGACCGGGCCGCCGCTGCCGGACGCCTTCCGGCTGGCGGCCGACGGGACGGTCGTTCCCGAACGGGCCGCGCGCGACGACGGGGCGGCGGTGGGCGCCTCCACGGGGCGGGCCTCCGGCGTCGCCTGGGACGGCACGGGCGAGCCGCCCGAGGACGCGGTGCTGGTGGTCCGCCACCTGGACCCGGGGCTGGCCCCGGCGCTGCCCACGGTGGTGGGGCTGATCGCCCAGACCGGCAGCCCGCTGTCCCATCTCGCCGTGCTGGCGCGGGAGTTGCGGCTGCCAACGGTGACCGGGGCGGCCGACGCGGTGGAACGCTTCCCGCCGGGCACCCGGCTGCTCCTCGACGGCGCGACCGGCGAGATAGCGGTGCGGGGCGGCGCGCGGGCGGCGGACGAGAGCGACGTGCGCGGGAGCGGAACGCGCGGCAGCGGAACGCGCGGGAGCGGAACGCGCGGCAGCGGAACGCGCGGGAGCGGAACGCGCGGCAGCGGAACGCGCGGCAGCGGGACGCGCGGGAGCGGAACGGAGGTGCGGGGATGAGATCGGCGCGGATGGCGGCCTACCTGTTCGGCGGGGTGGCCGCGCTGGGCGCCGCCGGCTACCTGGTCGTCTACCTCTACCGCTGGCAGTGGCAACGCACGCTGCTGTGCGGGGTGTTGCTGCTGGTGATCGAGGTGCTGCTGCTCGGCTTCGCCACCCTGGACCGGCTCGGCCGGCTGGAGCGGCAGGCCCGCGAGAACGACCGCCGGCACGAGGAGATCCTCGCGCTGCTGCGCGCCGGCGAACGGGAGCGGGCCTCGGAACGCGAGTCGACCCGGCGCGCCGAATCCCGGTTCAGCTGGCTGGAGGAGGGCCACACCCATGTCTTTGTCCCGGTGCTGATGGCGGCCGGCGCCGCGCTCTCGGGGCTGGCCTGGGCGGTGGAACGGATCGCCCGCGCCACCACCAGGCCGTTGGGCCGCCGCCGGCTCGCCGGCCGGCTGGTGCCGCTGTCCGCGCCGAGCGGCGGGGCGCTCGGCAGCGTCACGGCCGACCTGGCCGAACGGCCGCCGATCGGCCCGCCGCGCTGGCGCGCGCCGACGGCGGTGGGGGTCGCGCTGCTGCTGTGCCTGGGCCTCTACGCGGTGCTCGCCGAACTGACCGAGACCCGACCGCCGGAGCGCGGCACCGAGACCGCGACCTCGGTGCTCTTCACGGTCACCGCCAAGAACGTCCCCGACGAACGCGCCGACCTCGCCGCGCACCAGCTCTGGGAACGCTGCCGGGACGCGACCGCGATCCCGCTGTCGCAGGCCGGGATGGCGACCCTCGACACCCGCCTGTACGCGGCGACGGTCCACCCGTCGCTCAGCGACCACGACCGCCACCGCCTGGTCGGCTGCCTCCAGGACGCGGGCCTGGACCGCGTCCAACTGACGGTCCTGGGCACGGGGGCGATCTCGCCCGACCCGGACTGACGCCGGCCCGGGGCCGGCGTCAGAACGGCGGGGGCGCGCGGGGCGCTGCGCGCGGGCGTGCGCGGGAGCGCGCTGCGCCCGTGCTTCAGCGCGGAATCTCCCAGCGCGTGAGGTCGCCGATGAATTCGTTGTAGGAGCGGTTGGACCCGTTCGGCTTGTCCAGGAGTCCGTTGGCCAGACCTCGTGCGAGCACCTCGGGCCCGTCACTTTCCCTGAAGGAGGGGTTCTTCAGGACGGACATCAGGTCCTCTTTCGGGTTCCTGCGACGCCCGGTGTCCTTTCCCTGGAGTTGCTTGGGAATTCTCCAGGTGGGCCGGTGGAGCGGGAAGGCATCGGGGAAGAGCAGCAGCCATGCCTCGGACTCCGCAGCCGCCAGCGCGTACACGGTCGACACCCCGTCGCTCTCTCGGGCGAGAACCGCCGAAACGGCTCGCCGCACGGAGTCGTACGAAGGACCGACGCAGTCGTCCATGTCCTCGTGGATGACGATGCCGGCTAGGACCCCCTCCTTGAGTCTGGCCTTGCCGAACGCCTTCCGCACCAGCGCACCCACGGCTCTGCTCAGGTCGGGTCCTGATTTCTTGCGCAGTCTCACCTGGTCGGTGATCTCGGTCAACGTCACCGCCTCGGCCAACTGCGGATGGGCCGCTCTGATGAGGGCAGCCAACATCCTGCGGTCGTTGGAGCTTTCGCCCGCGATGACGACGATGGCGCTCTTCCTCGATGCCTTCTTACTTCGCCCGCGACTCACAGGTCGTCCTCGGTGAGGTCGCCACCCAACACTCCCGAGAACCACAGTTCGCCCAGGGGTTCGTCTCCACTCTCCGCGACAACTTCCTCGATCCGGTCGGTCGTCAGAGCGGGGATGATGGAGGCACCGGACGCGTCCCGTTCGCAGACCACGAACTCCTCGGGAACCAGACGATCAACAAGCGCGGGTGAGTGGGTCGCCACGATCAACTGTGTCCGTTCGGACGCCTCACGCAGGCGCTCCACGATCAGTTCGAGAGCCTGAGGGTGAAGACCGTGGTCAATCTCCTCGACACAGGTGAGCGCCGGCGGTCGGGGATCGTAGAGCATGGCCAGCAGACCGAGGAGCCGCACCGTGCCGAACGAGGCATCGGCGAGCGGCGTGGTGCGACGCAGTCCTCGTTCGTGAAGCACCACGGCCAATCTCTCGGCATGGCCGCCAACCTGCTCGAACTCGATGCCCTGCAACGACGGAAGAATGCGCCGAGCGTCGTTCGTGAGGTCGTTCCAACGCTTCTCGTCAGCGCTCAGCCGCACGAGAAAGGCCGCCAGATTCTCCGCCCGCGCATCCAGGTGGTCCGCGCGGACAGAGCGGGCGCGGGTAGGTTGCCGAGCCGCGGTGACATTCACGTCGAAAACCCTGAAGGACGATAGCCGCTCCGCCACTCTGGCCACCTCTTCACCACCGTCGGAACGGCCGAGCCGAGGAAGGGTGGACAGCCCGCTACTCAGCGGCTGAATCCCGAAACTGCTGCCATCCGCACCACCACCACTCCCCGCGTCGATGACCCTCGCCTCATTCCCGGAAATGGTGATACGCCGCCCCCGCCCCCGCGTTCGCTTGAACTGGAAGCTCTCCTGACGCGACAGGGTGTAAGCGCCGTCCCGGTTGGGATTGGATCGTCTTCGGATGGTCAACGAGTACTCGTCCGGAGCCTTGGTGCTCGCGTGCGTGGTCCAGTTGGCCTTGAGGTGGATAACCATCGAAGTGGGAGGCCGCTCTCCGCCCCAGAAACCAACCTCGTCGAATCCACCATGCTCTTCGAGGGCAGGCCGCAAATCGGTCCTGATCATCGCGGCGAGGAAATCAAAAACCTTGAGGACATTGGATTTCCCCGCCCCGTTCGGACCCACCAGAACAGTGAGTGGCCCGAGCGGAATGGTGACGTTCCGCAGGCTACGGAAATTCTCGACGTGCAGTTCCAACAGGCGGCCAGGCATGAGGCGAACCTATCGGATCGGCGATCCCGGGGTGAAGTGACTCACGAGCCCTCCCGGCGTCAACGCCCCCCAGCAGCCGCCCGCAGGCGCGTTCGGCGAGCAACTGGTCGAGGAGATCGGGCCGTTGGGCATCGAGGAGGCGTCCATCGCCCCGGTCTACCAGCCGGACGAACCGCCCCACAAAGCCGTTTCGGCCGGCGCGGTCCTCGTGCGAGCCGAGGGCCCCCGGTCAGGCGTCCCTCGGCGGGGCCGTCGAGTCGCGCACCATCAGCTCGCCGCCGCAGGTCACGACCCCGTCCGCCGGCGGCTCCTCGCGGCCGAGGGCCAGCTTCCCGGCCCGTACCCCGGCCTCGTGCAGCGGCAGCCGCACGGTCGTCAGCGCCGGCGTCGCGTCCACCGCGAACGGCAGGTCGTCGAACCCGGTGATCGACACGTCCTCCGGAATGCGCACGCCCCGGTCCCGCAGCGCCGCGCAGGCGCCCAGCGCCACGGTGTCGTTGGCCGCCACGATGGCGGTCAACTCCGGTTCGCGGGATAGCAGTTCGAGCGCGCCGGCGTAGCCGGCCGAGCGCCCGTAGTCGCCGCGCACGGTCAGCCGGCCGGCGTCCCCCGCCAGCCCGGCGGCGGAGAGCGCGGCCCGGTGGCCCTCCAGCCGGTGCCGCGTCGTGGTGCGGGCCTGCGGCCCGGCGAGGTAGCCCAGCCTGCGGTGCCCCAGCGTCAGCAGGTGCTCGGTGATCAGCCGCGCGCCCTCGCGGTTGTCGAAGGTCACGGCAGGGAAGTCGGTGTCGGCCAGCGGCGGCCGGCCGCAGAGCACGACCCGCGCGCCGGCGGACTCCAGCCGGCCGAGCCGGCCGGTCAGCGCCACCCGGTGCGCGTCGTCCTCCAGCGCGCCCCCGGTGAGCACCACGGCGGCGGCGCGTTGGCGCTGGAGCAGGGTGAGGAAGGTGAGTTCGCGCTCCGGGGAGCCGCCGGTGTTGCACACCACGGCGAGCTTGGGACCGCCCCGCTCGGCGGTCGGCTCGCCGATCTCGGTCTGGACCGCGCCGGCCATGATCCCGAAGAACGGGTCGGCGATGTCGTTGACCAGCACGCCCACCAGGTCCGAGGTCGCGGCGGCCAGGGCGCTGGCCGGGCCGTTGACGACGTATTCCAGCTCCTCGACGGCCCGCAGCACGCGGTTCCTGGTGGCGCCGGCCACCGGGTAGTTCCCGTTCAGCACCCGCGAGACCGTCGCCGCGGACACCCCCGCACGGACCGCAACGTCCGCCAGCGTCACTGCCATGCCTCTGCTCCCACTTGCCTAGCCCGCTGCGAAGAGGTTAGCTTCTCCCCCAGTAGAAAGCGCTTACCGTCCCGGGAGGGCAAGCAACATGACGACGCACTCGGCCGCCGAGCGCAGAACCGTCCGGATCGCCATGAACGGCGTGACCGGCCGGATGGGATACCGCCAGCACCTGGTGCGCTCGATCCTCGCCATCCGCGAGCAGGGCGGCGTCCCCCTCGGCGACGGCACGGTGATCTGGCCGGAACCGCTGCTGGTCGGCCGACGCCCGGCCGCGCTGCGGGAGTTGGCCGTCCGGCACGGCCTGGACCCGGAGGCGGTCAGCACCGACCTCGACGCGGTGCTCGCCGACCCGGGCGTGGAGGTCTACTTCGACGCCCAGGTGACCCTCGCCAGGGAGGAGGCGATCAGCAAGGCGATCGCCGCCGGCAAGCACATCTACACCGAGAAGCCCACCGCCACCGGTCTGGAGGGCGCGCTGGCGCTGGCCCGGCAGGCCAGGGACGCCGGGGTCAAGCACGGGGTGGTGCAGGACAAGCTCTTCCTGCCGGGCCTGCTCAAGCTGAAGCGGCTGATCGACGGCGGCTTCTTCGGCCGCATCCTCTCGGTGCGCGGGGAGTTCGGCTACTGGGTCTTCGAGGGCGACTGGCAGGCGGCGCAGCGTCCCTCCTGGAACTACCGCGCCCAGGACGGCGGCGGAATCGTCGTGGACATGTTCCCGCACTGGGAGTACGTGCTACACGAGCTGTTCGGCCGGGTGGAGAGTGTGCAGGCGCTGGCCACCACCCACATCCCGCGCCGCTGGGACGAGGCCGGCGAGCCCTACGAGGCGACCGCCGACGACGCGGCCTACGGCGTCTTCCAGCTGGCCGGCGGGATCGTGGCGCAGATCAACTCGTCCTGGGCGGTGCGGGTCAACCGCGAGGAACTGGTCGAGTTCCAGGTCGACGGCACCGAGGGCTCGGCCGTCGCCGGGCTGCGCGGCTGCCGCGTTCAGCACCGTTCCGCCACCCCCAAGCCGGTCTGGAACCCGGACATCCCCGCCACCGAGCGGTTCCGCGAGCAGTGGCAGGAGGTGCCGGACAACGGCGAGTTCGACAACGGGTTCAAGGCCCAGTGGGAGCTGTTCCTGCGCCATCTGGTGGCCGACGAGCCGTATGGCTGGGACCTGTTGGCGGGGGCGCGCGGCGTGCAGCTGGCCGAGCTGGGCCTGCTCTCCTCCGCCGAGGGCCGGCGGGTCGAGGTGCCCGAGCTGAGCCTGTAGGCGACGCGGCCCCAGCCCCAGCCCCAGCCCCAGTCCCGGCCCCCGTGCCCGCTCCCGTTCCCGCGCCCCTTCCCGCAGGCGCGACCGCTCCCGAAGGAGATCCGACCGCCGTGATCCGACTGCCCGACGCCACCGGCGCGTTGCGCGCGTATGTCCCGCGCGCCGAGCCGACCACGTTCACGCCCGGGCGCCCGCCGCTGCGCTCGCGCGTCGTCTACTCGGCCGCCCATGTCGTCGCCGACCCGTTCGCCGACAGCACGCCCGACGGGCCGGCGGCCGTCGACTGGGAGACCACGTTGGCCTTCCGCCGCCACCTGTGGTCACACGGCCTGGGCGTCGCGGAGGCCATGGACACCGCGCAGCGCGGCATGGGCCTGGACTGGGCCGGCGCGGCCGAGCTGATCCGCCGCTCCGGCGCCGAGGCGAAGGCGGTCGGCGGGCTGATCGCCTGCGGCGTGGGCACCGACCAGCTGACCGGGCCGGCCACGCTGGCCGAGGTGCGGGCCGCCTACGAGGAGCAGCTCGCGGTGGTCGAGGAGACCGGGGCGCGGCCGATCCTGATGGCCTCCCGGGCGCTGGCGGCCACGGCCGCCGGGCCCGAGGACTATCTGGAGGTGTACGGCGCGCTGCTGCGGCAGTCGGCGGAGCCGGTGATCCTGCACTGGCTCGGGCCGATGTTCGACCCGGCGCTTGGGGGCTACTGGGGCTCGGGCGACCTGGACCGGGCCACCGACACGTTCCTCGCCATCATCGAGGCCAACGCCGACAGGGTGGACGGCGTGAAGGTCTCGCTGCTGGACGCCGGGCGCGAGGTCGCGTTGCGCCGGCGCCTGCCGGCGGGCGTGCGCTGCTACACGGGCGACGACTTCCACTACCCCGAACTGATCGCCGGCGACGAACAGGGGTACAGCGACGCCCTGTTGGGGATCTTCGACCCGCTGGGCCCGCTGGCCGCCGAGGCGGTGCGGACGCTGGACGCCGACGACCCGGCGGGCTTCCGGGCGCTGCTGGACCCGACGGTCCCGCTCTCCCGCCACCTCTTCCGGGCGCCGACCCGCTACTACAAGACGGGCGTCGTGTTCCTGGCGTGGCTGGCCGGCCACCAGGACCACTTCACCATGGTCGGCGGCGTCCAGTCGGCCCGTTCGCTGCCGCACCTGGCCCGCGCCTACGAACTGGCCGACGGCCTCGGCCTGTTCCCCGACCCGGAGCGCGCCCGCGCCCGGATGGCCAGGCTGCTGGCCGTGCACGGAGTGGACCCGGCCGTGCACGGAGTGGATCAGGAAGGTGAGACCGCATGAACCAGGCAACGCCGCCGGCCGCAGCCGACGATCTGGCCGGCTTCTCGATCAACCAGATGACCGTGCGCCAGCTGACCCTGCCCGAGCTGGTCAAGGGGCTCACCGAGCAGGGCGTGCCGGGCGTCGGGCTGTGGCGGGAACCGGTGGCCACCTACGGGCTGACCGCCACCGCCCGGCTGGTGCGGGACGCCGGCCTCACGGTGACCTCGCTGTGCCGGGGCGGCTTCTTCACCGCCGAGCACCCGGCCGAGCGGGCCGCCGCGCTCGACGACAACCGCGCCGCCATCGACGAGGCCGCAGCGCTGGGCACCGACACGCTGGTGCTGGTCTCCGGCGGCCTGCCGCCCGGCAGCAGGGACCTGTTCGGCGCGCGGGAACGGATCGCCGACGCGCTGGCCGAGCTGGCGCCCTACGCGGCGGAACGCGGCGTGCGGCTGGCGATCGAGCCGCTGCACCCGATGTACGCGGCCGACCGCTGCGTGGTCTCCACCCTCGCCCAGGCGCTGGACCTGGCCGGGCGCTTCCCGGCCGAGCGGGTCGGCGTGGTGATCGACACCTACCACCTCTGGTGGGACGACCAGCTGGCCGCCGGCATCGCCAGGGCCGGCGCGGAGGGCCGCATCCACTGCTTCCAGCTCGCCGACTGGACCACCCCGCTGCCCGAAGGGGTGCTCAACGGGCGGGGCCAACTGGGCGACGGCGCCGTCGACTTCCGCTGGTTCGACCGGGCCGTCCGCGCGGCCGGGTACAGCGGGCCCGTCGAGGTCGAGCTGTTCAACGAGGGGCTGTGGGCGCGCGAGGGCCTCGGCGTGCTGGCCGAGACGGTCGCCCGCTACCGCGCGCACGCCCGCTGACCGGGGCGGCCCGGGGCTGGGACCTGGGCGGCTCCCGCCGGGCAGGCCCGGCCGGCCCGACGCCCGGGGCCCCTCCCCCGGGCGGACCGCAGCCGTCGCCGGCCCGGCGAAGCGCGGCTACGGTGGACCGCAGGGCACGGAACGTCACCGGCCCCTTGGATGACCGGGCCGGGAGGTGCGTTTCGTGGCTTCCCTCCGACGCGGTGGGCAGAACGGCCTCTTCGTCCTCCTGCTGCTGGCCGTCGTCCTGATCAGCCTGTACCAGAACTGGGCCGGGCAGCCGGAGGCCACCGTCCGCTACGCCAGCCTCTCGCTGCTGCCGCCGCTGGTGGCCAGCGCGCTGCTGCCGCTGCGGCCGACGGCCGTGCTGGGCGCCCTCTCCATCGCCTCCGTCGTCGCCAACTTCGGCTTCCTCCTCCCCGTGCAGCGCACCGGCGCCCGGATGGTGGTGATCGTCACCATCGTGCTGGCGGTGATCGTCAGCCTGCTGAGCTGCTGGGCGCGGGCCAACCGGGAGGCGAAGCTGCGCCGGGTGATGATCGCCCGCGACCGGCTGACGTTGCTGAGCGTGGCGACCACCCACATCGGCAACACGCTGGAGGTCGACACCACGGCGCGCGAGTTGGCGGAGGCGGCGGTGCCCCGGTTCGCCGACCTGGCCACCGTCGACCTCGCCGACCCGGTGCTGCGCGGCGAGGAGCCGGTCGCCGGCTGGTCCGGCGGTCGGCCACCGTACGCGCTGCGCCGGGTGGCCCAGCAGTCGGTGCTTGAGGGCGCGCCCGAGGCGGTGCTGGAGCTGGGCGACACGCCGCGCTGCCCGCCGGAGTCGGTGCCGGCGAGGGTCCTGACCAGCGGCGAGCCGCTCCGCGCCGCCACCATCGAGAGCGCCGCCGAGCTCGCCACCTGGCTCTGCGTTCCCCCCGAGCGAGCCGAGGAGCCCTGGCGACGACACGGCGTCCACTCAGGCATCGCCGTTCCGCTGCGCGCCCGGGGCATCACCCTGGGCGTCGCCGTTTTCCTGCGGCACCGCACCGAGGCGCCGTTCGACGAGGACGACCTGCTGATGGCCCAGGAGATCGCGGCCAGGGCGGCGGTCTGCGTGGACAACGCGCGCAGCTTCACCCGGGAACACCGCACCTCGCTGGCGCTCCAGCGCAGCCTGCTGCCCCGCCGGCTGCCGCAGCTCGCGGCCGTCGACGTGGCCACCCGCTATCTGCCGGCCGACTCGGCGATGGGCGTCGGGGGCGACTGGTTCGACGTGATCCCGCTCTCCGGCGCGCGGGTCGCGCTGGTGGTGGGCGACGTGGTGGGGCACGGGGTCTACGCCTCCGCCACCATGGGCCGGCTGCGTTCCACCGTCCGCACCCTGGCCGACATCGACCTGCCGCCGGACGAGTTGCTCACCCACCTGGACGACGTGGTGATCCGGCTGCGGTTCGAGACCGAGCCGGACGAGAGCGAACGCGAGGACCCCTCGGGCGAGTTCGGCGCGACCTGCCTGTACGCGGTCTACGACCCGGTGTCGCGGCACTGCACCATGGCGCGCGCCGGGCATCCGGCGCCGGCGCTGGTGCGGCCCAGCGGCGAGGCCGAGTTCGTGGACCTGCCGGCCGGGCCGCCGCTGGGGCTGGGCGGGCTGCCGTTCGAGTCCACCGAACTGGACCTGCCCGAGGAGAGCCTGCTCGTCCTCTACACCAACGGGCTGGTGGAGTCCCGAGGCCGGCAGGACCCCAACCGCAGCTTCAACGACCTGCGCCAGGTCCTCGCCCAGCCGGCCGCCTCGCTCGAACAGCTCTGTGACAGCGTGCTGAAGACCGTGCTGGCCGAGCAGCCGACGGACGACGTGGCGCTGTTGATCGCCCGCACCCACAAGCTGGACGCCTCGCACGTCGCGACCTGGGAGATCCCCGACGACCCGACCGCCGTCGCCAGCGCCCGCGACCTGGCCACCAGCCAGCTCGCCGGCTGGGGCATGGCGGACGCCGCGTTCACCGCCGAGCTGGTGGTCAGCGAACTGGTCACCAACGCGATCCGGCACGCCGACGGGCCCATCCAGCTGCGGCTGATCAGGGAACGCGGGCTGATCTGCGAGGTCTCCGACTCCACCAGCACCTCGCCACACCTGCGCCGGGCGCGGGCCTTCGACGAGAGCGGCCGTGGCCTGTTCATCGTGGCCCGCCTCACCGAACGCTGGGGCACCAGGCACCGGCCGGGCGGCAAGACGATCTGGGCGGAACTGGCGCCCTGATCCCGGGCCTTCGGCCGTACGCTGGACGGGTGAGCGAGCACACGGAGGTCGGGGGCGCGGGAGCCGGCGGGGCGGCGCCGGCGTTGGCGAGCGGCCCGCTGGGGATGCGGCTGCTGGCGTTCGACGAGGCGCCGGAGGACGCCGTTTTCGCGACCGCGCCCGTGCGGTACGCGCTGGTCGCGGCCTGGCGCGGGGGGCGACTGCTGCTGGTGCGCGTCCGGGACCGGGACTGCTGGGAGCTGCCGGGCGGCGGCATCGACCCGGGCGAGAGCCCGCGCGCGGCGGCGGTCCGGGAGCTGTGGGAGGAGACGGGGCAGCGCCTCGCGCCGGAGCGACTGCGCTTCGTGGGCTTCGCCCGCACGCTGCTGGCCGGCAGGGGCGAGCTGCGCGGCGCGGTCTACGCGGCGCGGGTCGAGGAGCCGGCCGGCTTCAGCCCCAACGAGGAGATCGCCGAGGTGTGTTGGTGGCGGCCGGGGAGCGAGCCGCCGGGCGGCGGCTCGCTCCAGACGGTCGACACCTATCTGGCCGGGCTGGCCCGGCCATGAGCAACCGACCCGGTGGCTTCGTCCACGTCACCCGCGCCGACGGCACCGTGCTGATCACCCACCACGGCCGCCCGGCCGCGACGCTGCGCGGCGCGCAGGCGGCACGCTTCCTGAACGAGGTCGAGACGGGCGACGCCCAACTGGTGATGGCCCGCTGGACCGGCAACTACAAGCGCGGCAACGAACGGGCCGGCCGCAGGCGCGGCAGGGGGTGAGCGGGGGCGCTGCGCGCTGGCGTTCCGGGGTGGGGGCCCGTGGCCCCCGGGGCGAGGCGCTGCGCGCTGGCGTTCCGGGCGCCCTGCGCACCGGCGGCCCGGCGCCGCCGGGCCGCACCTCGCCTGTCTCGTGGTCTCCTCGCGACACACGCCCCAACGCCCCACCCGCACACGTCACTTCGAGCCGCACACGCCGTCAGGTCAGGGCGGACCCGTGGGCCACGAGCCACCCGCAGGATCACCCGCCGGCGCGGACCGCGCCGGCCCCCAGGGCCGGCCGGCCGCCGCCGGCTCCCACAAGCCGCCGGCAGGAACGCCGCCCCCGGGCAACGCCGCACCCACGGCCGACGGCGACCGATCCCCGCCCCGCCCGCAGGGCCACCCGCCGGCGCCGACCGTGCCGGCCCCCAGGGCGGCCCCCAGGACCGACCGGCCGCCGCCGACTCCCACAAGACGCCCGCAGGGCTTACCCCACCGGGGCCGCCGGTTCGGCGGCATACGCTCGCCACAGCGCCGCGTAGCGGCCATCCGCCGCGAGGAGTTCCGCGTGGGTGCCGTCCTCCACCACGCGCCCCTGGTCGAGCACCACCACTCGGTCCGCCCGCGCCGCCGTCGTCAGCCGGTGCGCCACCACCAGCGTGGTGCGGCGGCCGGCGAGCCGGTCCGTCGCCTCGTTGACCAGCGCCTCCGTGGCCAGGTCCAGCGCCGCCGTGGCCTCGTCGAGCAGCAGGATGTCGGGGTTGACCAGCTCCGCCCTGGCCAGGGCGATCAACTGCCGCTGCCCGGCCGAGAGGTTGCGGCCGCGCTCGGCGACCCGGTGCCGGTAGCCGCCGGGCAGCGCCGCGATCATGCGGTGCGCGCCGACCGCCCTGGCCGCCGCCTCGACCTCGGCGTCGGTGGCCTCCGGCCGCCCGTACGCGATGGCGTCGCGGATCGTCCCCGCGAACAGGTACGGCTCCTGCGGGACGACGCCCAGCCGGTGCCGGTAGCTAGTCAGGTCGAGTTCACGCAGGTCGACGCCGCCCAGCCGGACCGCGCCGCCGGTCGGGTCGTAGTACCGCGCGACGAGCTTGACCAGCGTGGACTTCCCGGCGCCCGTCTCACCGACGAAGGCGACGGTCTGCCCGGCGGGGATGGTCAGGTCGACGCCGGCGAGGGCGTGCTCGTCGGCGCCCGCGTAGGTGAACCTGACGCGTTCGAAGGACAGTTCGCGGGCCGCCGACGTCACCGGCAGCGGCCGCTTCGCCGGCGGCGTGGTGGGCCGCTCGGCCAGCAGCTCCCTGACCCGGCCGAGCGAGACCACCGCCTGCTGGTAGCCGTCGAAGACCTGCGACAGCTGCTGCACCGGCGCGAAGAACAGCTCGATGTAGAGCAGGTACGCGACCAGCGCGCCCGCCGTCAGCGTGCCGTCGCCGACCCGGCCGGCGCCCACCACCAGCACCCCGGCGGTGGCCAGCGAGGCCAGCAGCTGAACGAATGGGAAGTAGACCGAGATCAGCCACTGCCCGCGCACCCGCGCCTGCCGGTAGCCGTCCGAGCGGGCCGCGAACCGCTCGCGGCCGTCCCGTTCCCTGCGGAACGCCTGGACCACCCGCAGCCCGGCGACCGACTCCTGGAGGTCCGCGTTGACGCCGGCGATCCGTTCCCTGGCCAACTCGTAGGCGCGGGTGCTCAGTCGGCGGAAGAAGACGGTGCCGACGACGAGCGGCACCAGGGTCGCCAGCACCACCAGCGCCAGCTGCGCGTCGAGCGCCACCAGGACGACCAGGATGCCCAGGAACGTCAGCACCGCGACCAGCGCCTGGACCAGCCCGGTCTGGAGGAACGTCGTCAACGCGTCGACGTCCGTGGTCATCCGCGTCATGACGCGGCCGGCCAACTCCCGCTCGTAGAAGTCGAGTCCGAGCCGTTGCAGATGGGCGAAGATCTTCACCCGCAGCGTGTAGAGCGCGCGCTCCCCCACGCGCCCCACGGCGCGCGTCGAGCCGTACTGCGCCCCCCACTGCACCACCACCACGCCGAGCGCCAGCAGCGTGGCCGCCCACACCGCGCCCAGCGCGGTCTCCCGCACGCCCTCGTCGATGCCGTACCTGATCAGCACCGGCAGCAGCAGCGAGGCCAGCGCGTCGACCACCACCAGCGCCAGCGCGCCGGCCAGCGGCAGGCCGAGCCCGGACAGCAACCGCCGCAGGCCGTAGGTGCGTTCGGCGCCGGCGGCCCGTTCCTCGTCGATGGCCGGCCGGTCGTCGGCCGGCGGCAGGGCGGCCAGCCGCTCGCGCAGCTCCGGCGTCAGCGGCGAGCCCGCGCCCTCGGCGGCGGCCGCGTCCAGCTCGTCCAGCTCCCGCGACCCGGTGGCGGCGGATGACGCGCCACCCGAAGGAGCCGGCCAGGCGGCCTCGGTGAGCTGCCCCGGCGCCCAGCCGGCCTCCCGCCCGGCCGCCGCCAGGCCCGCAGGGTCGGGGGCCGCGCCGCCCAGCCGCTCCGGGTCGGCCAGCAGCCGCCGGTACAGCTCGCAGCGCCCCGTGAGCTGCTCGTGGGTGCCGATGTCGACCAGCCGCCCGCCGTCCAACACCGCGATCCGGTCGGCCAGGCGCAGCGTCGAGGCGCGGTGCGCGATCAGCAGCGTGGTCCGGCCGCGCATCACCGAGCGCAGCGCCTCGTGGATCTCGTGCTCGACGCGGGCGTCCACGGCCGAGGTGGCGTCGTCGAGGATCAGCAGCCTGGGGTCGGTGAGGATCGCGCGGGCCAGCGCGAGGCGCTGCCGCTGGCCGCCGGAGAGCGTCATGCCCTGCTCGCCGATCACCGTGTCATAGCCCTCGGGCAGCTCCTCGACGAACGCGTCGGCCCGCGCCGCCCGCGCCGCCGCCCTGATCTGCTCGTCGGTGGCCTCGGGGTGGCCGAGGGCCAGGTTGTTCCTGATGGTGTCCGAGAAGAGGAAGCTGTCCTCCGGCACCAGCCCGATCGCGGCCCGCAGCGAGTCGAACGTCAGCTCGCGGACGTCCCGGCCGCCGACCCGCACGGTGCCCGCGTCGGGGTCGTAGAAGCGGGGCAGCAGCAACGAGACCGTCGACTTCCCGCTGCCGGACGGGCCGACGACGGCCAGCGTCTCGCCCTCGCCGACCCGCAGCGACACGTCGCGCAGCACCGGCTCGTCCTCGGCGTAGCCGAAGGTGACCCGGTCGAACTCCACGGTGGCCGGCGCGTCCGCCGGCAGCGCGGCGGCGTCGGGCGCCTCGTGGATCGTCGGCCGGGTGTCGATCAGCTCCAGGACCCGCTCCACGCCGGCCCTCGCCTGCTGGCCCACGGTGAGGATCACCGTCAACATCCGGACCGGGCCGACCAGTTGCGCGAGATAGGTGGAGAACGCGACAAAGGTGCCCAGCGTGATCTCGCCCCGGGTGGCCATCCAGCCGCCCAGCGCCAGCATCCCGACCTGCCCCAGCGAGGGCACCGCCTGGAGCGCCGGCGTGTAGCGGGCGGAGAGCCGCACGCCGCGCATCCGGGCCGCGAAGAGCCGCTCGCTGACCCGGCGCAGCCTGGTCATCTCCTGGGTCTCCTGCCCGAAGCCCTTGACCACCCGGACCCCGCCGACCGCGCCGTCCACCACCCCGGCGACGGCGGCGGCCTGCGCCTGGGCGTACCAGGTCGCGGGGAAGAGCCGCACCCGGCTGCGGAGCGCGATCACCCACAGCGCCGGGGCGACCGCCAGCGCCACCAGGGTGAGCAGCGGCGAGAGGGTCAGCATCACGACCAGGGAGACGACGAAGAGCATCACGTTGCCGATGGTCATCGGCATCATGAAGAGCAGGCCCTGGATCAGCTGGAGGTCGCTGGTGGCCCGGCCGACGACCTGCCCGGTGCTCAGCCCGTCCTGCCGCCGGCCGTCCAGCCGGGTCAGGGTGTCGAACATCCCGGTGCGCAGGTCGTGTTGGACGTCGATGCCGAGCCGGCCGCCGTAGTAGCGGCGCACGAAGGTCAACGCGTAGACCACGACGGCGGCGGCCAGCAGCAGCCCCACCCACAGCCCGAGGCCGCCCTCCTCGCCGATCACCACGTCGTCGATGATCACCTTGACGATCAGCGGCATCAGGGCCATCACGCCCATCCCGACCAGGGACGAGCCGACGGAGAGCAACAGGTTGCGGCGGTACCGCCAGCAGTAGCCCACCAGCCGCCGTATCCAGCCGACCTCTCGCTCAGCCACCGTGGCGCCTCCCGTGCCCAAACCGCTCGCCCCCCTTGATCAACGACGCTCGACCTTGATCGACCGACCAGTGCCAACACCGCCGACCGGCCGTTTCATCCCGCCGCAACAATATGAACGTGCCATTCGCGGGTCGCGGGCGCACTCGGGAGCGCGCGGGCCGCCGCCGGCGGAACGGGCTTGCCCCGGGCCCGACCGGCGGCCTAGGGTCGCCTCCCATGGGAGCCATCACGCTGATCAACGGATGCCGCGCCGGCGCGCGGACGTCCGTTGCGGCCACCATGACCCGACGTCCTCGCATCCGGCGCCCGGCCCTGGCCTGACAGGTCACGCCCGGCGCCCGAGCCCGTCTCGCGCTCCCCCGCGTTCCCCCTTCACCGGCCCAGGGCCGTCCGTGTCCCCACCGACCCGGACAGGCCGTCGGCTCCATTCCGCGTTCCCACGCGTTCCCGGCCTGTCCTCGCGCCCTTCGAGGACCCGCATGGCCAGCCACCACCACCGTCACCACCGTCACCACCGCGATCACCGCGATCACCGCGACCAGCCGCGCCGTCGGCACGGCCCACGCCCCGGACGCCGGGGCGACAACCGCCGCGCCCTGTCGCAGAACTTCCTGCGCGACGCCGGCGTGCTGCGCCGCATCGTGCGCGCGGCCGACCTCCCGCCGTCCGCCCTGGTGTGGGAGCCGGGCGCCGGCGAGGGCCGGCTCACCAGGGCGCTGGCCAGGGCCAGCCGCGAGGTGGTCGCCTACGAGCTGGACCCCGCGCTCGCGGCGGCCCTGCCCGGGCGACTGGCCGCCGAGGGCAACGTCCGGGTGGTGCGCGGCGACTTCCTGACCGCCCGCCCGCCGGCCCGCCCGTTCGCCGTGGTCGGCAACATCCCCTACTCCCGCACCACCGACATCGTCCGCTGGTGCCTGGCGGCCCGGACGTTGACCTCGGCGACGCTGGTCACCCAGCGCGAGTTCGCCCGGCGGCGCACCGGCGACTTCGGGACCTGGCCGCTGCTGACCGTCCAGTCCTGGCCGGAGTTCGCCTGGCAGTTGGGGCCGCGCATCGAACGGCACCACTTCGACCCGGTGCCGCGCACCGACTCGGCCGTGCTGCGGCTGGTGCGCCGGCCGGCGCCGCTGCTGCCGCCGGGCGAGCTGGCCGGCTACCGGGCGCTGGTCGCCGAGGGGTTCACCGGCGTCGGCGGCTCGTTGGCCGCGACGCTGCGCCGGGGCCGGCCAACGCGCCGGGTGCGCGCGGCGCTGGCCGCCGCCGGCGTGCCCGATGACGCGCCGGTCGGCCGGGTCACGCCCCGGCAGTGGCTGACGCTGCACCGCGCGCTGCGCGGCGGCACGGGCTGAGCGGGCGGGGGTTTCCGTTCCCCGGTCCCGGTTACCCGGGCCACTCGAAGCGAGCCGCCACAAGGAAGCGAACCATGACTGACTCACTCAGCGGCGACCTCTGGGCCGGCGAGCGGGAAGCCCCCGCCGACAAGGCCAGGGCCGCCGCCCACACGGTGCGGGACCGCGCCGACGAGCAGGCGCGGGCCCAGTCGCACCGGGCCGCCGACCGGGTGCGGCAGGTCGCGGACGAGCTGTCCCAGCTGGCGCGGCAGGCGCCCGACGACTCCCCGACCAGGGCCCTGGTCGCCCGCGCCGCCGACGGCGGCCACCGGGCCGCCGGCTATCTGGACCGCCGTGGCCTGAACGGGCTGCTGGACGACGCCTCGCGCATGGCCAGCCAGCGCCCCGCCGCATTCGTCGGCGCCACGGCGCTGGCCGGATTCGCCATGGGCCGCCTGGCCAAGGCGGGCCGGGCCGCCGGCCAGGACCAGGCACAGGACGGGGACCGGCGCGGGAACCGGGACCGGCGCGGGGACCGGGACCGGGCGTGGAGCGACGCCTCGGACCCCGTGGAGCGCTCCGCCCGCCACGGCACGTTCGACGAAGCCGCGCACCCCGAGCGGACCGGCTATCCGGAGGCGTGAGATGGCACAGCACACAGCGCGCGACACGGCGGCCGACACGGCCAGGGACACCGGGCGGCGCGGGAGCGACGGCTCGATCGGGTCGCTCTTCGCCGACGTCACCTCCGACGTCCAGCGGCTGGTCCGGCAGGAGGCCGAGCTGGCCAGGGCAGAGGTCAAGGAGGAGTTCGGCCGGGCGGGCAAGGCCGCCGGGATGATGGGCGGCGCCGGCTTCGCCGGCTGGATGGTCGTCTTCTTCCTGTCGCTGGCCGCCCTGTTCGGCCTGGGCAACGTGATGGACCTGGGCTGGGCCGGCCTGATCGTGGCCGGCGGCTGGGCGCTCCTCGGCGCGGCCCTCTTCCTGCTGGGCCGGGGCCGGCTGCGCCGCTTCTCGCCGAAACCCACCAAGACCATGGAGAGCCTGAAGGAGGACGCAGCATGGGCACGTCATCCGACCGGATAAGGACCGACATCGAGTCGACCCGTCAGCAACTGGCGGGCGACCTGGACCGGTTGGCCGACCGGGTCAGCCCGATGGGCTCGGTCCGCCGCAACGGCGGGGCGCTCAAGGAGTCGGCCACCGGGGCCCGCGACCGGGTCCGCGAGGCCGCCACCCACTCCACCGAGCGGGCCAGGCAGCGCGGCCAGGGCGGTGCGCAGTCGCTGCGCGACGGCGCCGGCCAGGCCGCCGAGCAGGCCAGGGGCAACCCGCTGGCCGCCGGCGCCGTCGGGTTCGCCGTGGGCGTGCTGGCCGCCGCCGTGCTGCCGGGCAGCGACCGCGAGCAGCGCGCCGCCGGCCGCATCGCGGAACGCGCCGCGCCCCAGCTGGACCCGCTGCGCGACGCGGCCACCCGCTCGGCCCGCGAGTTCGGCAGCGAGGCCAGGGAGTCGATGCGCCAGGCGGCCGACGAGATCCGGCTGTCCGCGACCGAGGCCGCGCGCCAGACCAGGGAACGCGCCGGGCACCCCGGCTGACCGGGGTCACCCCGGCCGAAACGAGCCATGCGACGCCCCCGGCCCCGACCGGCCGGGGGCGCGCCTTCGTTCGGCGTTCCGCAGATCACAGCTCGGCGACTCCCCCACCGGAAGCGGCCCCTCCGGGCGATACTGGGCATCATGCCGACCATCGCCGCCCCCTCCCGTCCGGAACTGATCGAGCACCTGATACGCACCCGGATCGCCGGCGAGGTCGCCACCCCGAGGGAGAACAACCTCGCCCACTACCGGGAGCTGGCCAACGGCAACCGCTACTACTGGCTCGGCCTGGAGCTGGGCGACCGGTGGAGCGACGAGCAGGACGTGCTGGCGGTGATGGCCGAGCGCTGCGGCGTGGACGGCGATCCGGAGCACCGGCAGGGCCAGGACACGATCGACCCCGAGCTGACCGTGGAGGGCCTGGACCGGGCGGCCGCGCTGCTGCGCAAGGCGGCCCAGGACCGGCAGCGGGTCCTCGTCGCCACCGGCCACCCGGGCGGCCTGCTCGACGTCCACGCGCAGACCGCCGCCGCGCTGAGCGCGGTCGGCTGCGAGCTGGTCCGCGTCCCGCTGGGCCTGACCGCCGACGAGGGCGTGGTCGCCCAGCTCGCCGGGGTCGCCATGTACGAGCGCGGCGCGACCCTCTGGCACACGCACTCCCCGCAGCCGATGGCGGAGATCCTGGCGGCCCTGCCCCAGGAGGGCGAGGAGCTGCCCGACCTGGTGATCGCCGACCACGGCTGGGCCGGCTGCGCCGCCCAGTTCGGCATCGAGACCATCGGCTACGCCGACTGCAACGACCCGGCCCTCTTCCTCGGCGAGAACGAGGGCACCCTCAGCGTCTGCGTCCCGCTCGACGACCACGTCATCAACCCCCGCTTCTACGAGCCGATGACCGCCTATCTGCTGGACGCCGCCGGCCTGGCCGGCCCCAGCCCGCTGGTCTGAGCGCTTCGGGCCGGCCACCGACCGTTCAACGCGGGACCCGCATCAGCCCCTCCTGGATCACCGAGACCGCCAGCCGCCCGTCCCTGGTGAAGATCCGCCCGCGCGCCAGGCCCCGCCCGCCCTGCGCGGTGGGCGAGTCGGTGTCGTAGAGCAGCCACTCGTCCGCCCGGAACGGCCGGTGGAACCACATCGCGTGGTCCAGGCTGGCCCCCACGATGTCGCCGACCGTCCACCCGCCCCTGCCGTGCGCCAGCAGCACCGAGTCCAGCAGCGTCATGTCCGAGACATAGGTGGCCAGGCAGAGGTGGGAGACCGGGTTGTCGTGCTCCCCGTCGAGCTTGCCGTTGACCCGGAACCACACCTGCGAACGCGGCTCGCGCCGCACCCCGGCGGTGGCGAACGGCGGCTCGTTGACATACCGCAGGTCGATCGCCCGCCGGGCGTCCAGCAGGAGTTCGACGACGGCCGGGTCGACGAAGCGGTCCGCGTAGCGCGGCAGCAGCTCGTCCGCCGTGGGCAACGTCTCCGGGTCGGGCACCTCGGGCATCGGCTCCTGGTGTTCGAGGCCGTCCTCGACCGTCTGGAGCGAGGCGGAGAGATGGAAGATCGGCTGCCCGTGCTGGACGGCGACCACCCGCCGGGTGCTGAACGAACGCCCGTCCCTGATCCGGTCCACGGTGTAGACGATCGGCGCGCCGGGGTCGCCGGGCCGCAGGAAGTAGGAGTGCAGCGAGTGTGCCAGGCGGTCCTCGGGAACGGTGCGACAGGCCGCGACCAGCGCCTGCGCGGCCACCTGCCCGCCGAAGACCCGGGGAACGACGGAACGGTGGCTGTCCCCCCGGAAGATGTCGCGCTCGATCGGCTCCAGGTCGAGAAGACCGAGAAGGTACTGGAGAGTAGCGTCCATGGTCCGATTCTCCACGGCCCGGGGCGCCGGCCCACGACCGGAGGTGCGAAACCCGGGCCGTTCGCGCAAGGGCCCGGCACGCCGAAGGCCCGGTCCCTGGATCAGGAACCGGGCCTTCGCGACTGGTAGCGGGGACAGGATTTGAACCTGCGACCTCTGGGTTATGAGCCCAGCGAGCTACCGAGCTGCTCCACCCCGCGTCGTGTTCTCCACTCTAGCCCGCCGGCTCGGGGCCAGGCAAATCAGCCGCCCCGCACGCAGTCCGGGCAGCGCCCGTAGTAGGTGACGGCCACCTGCGAGACCTCGAAGCCGAAGCGCCCCTCGGCCGGCAGCGCCCGGAGCGGGTCCTCGGTCAGCCGCACGTCCCGCATCGCGCCACAGCCCGAGCAGACCAGGTGCTGGTGCGGGTCGTGGGCGTTGGGGTCGTACCGCTTGGCGCGGCCGTCGGTGGTGACCTCGATCACCTCGCCGAGGGCGACCAGCTCGCCCAGGGTGTTGTAGACGGAGGCCCGGGAGATCTCCGGCAGCCGGTCGGCGGCCCTGGCGTGCACCTCGTCGGCGGTGAAGTGCACGTGCTCGCCGTCCAGGACCTCGGCGATGACCCGCCGCTGGGCGGTCAGTCGCCAGCCACGGGCACGCAGTCGCTGAAGCAGGTCACTCATGGTCACAGCCTAGCGCGGCCCGGCCCGCCGGCCGACACTGTACGTTTCTGATGACGATCTCGATTCGACTCTCATCTTGACTTGGACAAAGTCCAATATAGGATCGGCTCAGAACACCGAGTCGAAGGGCGTGGACCGACACATGACCGACCAGATCCCAGCGGGCCCCCTCACCACCGAGGCGGGCGCTCCCGTGGCGGACAACCAGCACAGCCAGGTCGCGGGCGTCGGGGGTCCCGTGCTGATCCAGGACCAGCACCTCATCGAGAAGCTGGCCCACTTCAACCGCGAGCGCATTCCCGAGCGCGTGGTGCACGCGCGCGGCGCCGGCGCCTACGGCACGTTCACCGTGACCGCCGACGTGACCCCGTACACCAGGGCCGCGTTCCTCTCCGAGATCGGCAGGGAGACCGAGGTCTTCCTCCGCTTCTCCACGGTGGCGGGCAACCTGGGCGCCGCGGACGCGGTGCGCGACCCGCGCGGCTTCGCGCTGAAGTTCTACACCGAAGAGGGCAACTACGACCTGGTGGGCAACAACACCCCGGTCTTCTTCGTCAAGGACGCCATCAAGTTCCCCGACTTCATCCACACCCAGAAGCGCGACCCGTACACCGGCTCCCAGGAGCCGGACAACGTCTGGGACTTCTGGGGCCTGTCGCCCGAGTCCACCCACCAGGTCACCTGGCTCTTCGGCGACCGGGGCATCCCGGCCTCCTACCGGCACATGAACGGCTACGGCTCGCACACCTACCAGTGGACCAACGCGGCCGGCGAGGCGTTCTGGGTCAAGTACCACTTCAAGACCGACCAGGGCATCAGGAACCTGACCGCCGATGAGGCCGCCGTGCTGGCCGGCCAGGACCCGGACAGCCACCAGCGCGACCTGCGGACCTCGATCGAGAACGGCGACTTCCCGAGCTGGACCGTGCAGGTCCAGATCATGCCGGTCGCCGACGCGCCCACCTACCGGTTCAACCCGTTCGACCTGACCAAGGTCTGGCCGCACGCCGACTACCCGCCGATCGAGATCGGCCGGCTGGAGCTGAACCGGAACCCGCGCAACGTGTTCGCCGAGGTCGAGCAGTCGATCTTCTCGCCGCACCACTTCGTGCCGGGCATCGGCCCCTCGCCCGACAACATGCTCCAGGGCCGGCTCTTCGCCTACGGCGACGCCCACCGCTACCGGGTCGGCATCAACGCCGACCAGCTGCCGGTCAACCGCCCGCACGCCGCCGAGGCCCGCACCCACGGCCGGGACGGCCACGCCTACGACGGGCGGCACGGCGGCGCGAAGAACTACGAGCCCAACAGCTTCGGTGGCCCGGCCCAGACGGACCAGCCGCTGTGGGCGGCCACCGCCGTCTCCGGCCTCACCGGCGACCACCCGGCGCCGGCACACGCCGAGGACGACGACTACCGCCAGGCCGGCGCGCTCTACCGGCTGATGTCCGAGGACGAGAGGGAGCGGCTGATCGCCAACCTGGCCGGCTCCATCGCTCAGGTCTCCCGCGACGACATCGCCGAGCGGGCGATCGAGAACTTCCGCAGGGCGGACGAGGACTACGGCAAGCGGCTCCAGGCCGCGGTCCAGGCCCTCCGCGGCTGATCACCGGTCGATCACCCCCCGATCGACCGGTCCACCACGGAACCGCTTGCCGTACACCCCGGAGCGGCCGGCTGCCCCGAGGCGCCGGCCGCTCCGGCCTGTTCCGGGGCGGCGGCGCGCCGGTCGACCGTTCAGCCGCGCAGCGCCGCCAGCAGCTCGTCGTGGAGCAGCCCGTTGGAGGCGGCGGCGTCCACCCCGTGCGGGCCGGCCGCGCCGTCCAGGCCGGTGAACCGGCCGCCGGCCTCGGTCACCACGATCGAGGGCGCCGCCATGTCCCACAGCGACAGCTCCGGCTCGGCACAGATGTCCACCGCGCCCTCGGCGACCATCATGTACGACCAGAAGTCCCCGTAGGCGCGGGTCCGCCAGCAGGAGCGGGTCAGGCCCAACAGGCCGTCCAGCATTCCGCGTTCCTCCCAGCCGCCCAGCGAGGAGAAGGAGAAGGACGCGTCCGCCAGCGTGCCCACCTCCGAGACCCGCAGCCGGCTCGCCGACGTCAGGCTCCGCCCGGTGTAGGCGCCGCCGCCGAGCGCCGCCCACCAGCGCCGGCTCAGCGCGGGCGCCGAGACCACGCCCACCACCGGCACGTCGCCCCGCGAGCCGCGCTCCAGCAGCGCGATCAACGTGGCCCAGACCGGCACCCCCCGAACGTAGTTCTTGGTGCCGTCGATCGGGTCGATCACCCAACGGCGCGGCCCGTGGCCCTCGTTGCCGTACTCCTCGCCCAGCACGGCGTCGCGCGGCCTGGCCCGGCGCAGCGCGGAACGGATCAGCTCCTCTGCGGCCCGGTCCGCCTCGCTGACCGGGGTCATGTCCGGTTTGGTGTCGACCTTGAGGTCGAGTGCCTTGAACCGGTCCATGGTCGCGGCGTCGGCGGCGTCGGCCAGCACATGCGCGAGGCGCAGATCATCGTGGTAGTCGGGCATGTCCCCCAGTATCGCGGGCGCCCGCCGCGCCCCGGCCTTCCCCCCGGCGGCCGGCGGCCGCGACCACCCTTGACACCCCGCCCGGGCGCGTCAATTCTGTGCCCGGACCAGGCCGGTGCCGCACCTGGAGCGAGGAGGCGACGATGCCCACCGCCCGCGAGTCCCTGCTGGAAGCCGCCAGAACCGCCGTCGACGAACGCCCGTGGCCCCTGGTGCGGATGGTGGAGGTCGCCGCGTCGGCCGGCGTCTCCCGACAGACCCTCTACAACGAGTTCGGCGACAAGGCCGGGCTCGGCCGGGCCCTGACCGACCATCGGGTCACCGGGTTCCTGGAGGCGTTCCGCGAGCACTGCGCCCGGCGCGCGGCGGACGCCGGCGACCCGCTCGCCGACGCGGCCGACTGGATCGTCCGCACCGCGCGCGCCGACCGGCTGGTCCGCGCCTCGCTCACTGGCTGCCGCTGCACCGGGATGCCGCCGGCCGACCAGCAACCGGGCCGGCTCGTCGCCGAGTTGCGCGAACGCGCGCTGCGCGCCCTGGCCCCGCACACCGCGCCCCCCGCCCGCGAGGAGCTACCCGACTCCTGCGAGACCGCGATACGGCTGGCCATCTCCCGACTGATCGCGCCGCCCGACCAGGCCGACCGGTCCGCGGAGCGGGCCGGTTGACCCGGGGCCGGTCGGCCGGTCACACCCGCAGCGACCACAGCGTTCCGTCGCGGTCCAGGACCACGAACCGGTCGCCCGCGATCGCCGGGCCGCTCAGCTCCCTGCTGTTGAACGTGCCAGCCCACGCCTCGCGGCCGGTCTCCGCGTCGAGCACCCGGAGGGTGGTCCAGCGCTTGAACAGCCGCTCGTCCCTGGTCCGGTAGAGCAGGACACGGTCGTCGGCGGCCCGCACCAACTGGGTGTCGCCGGCCTCGTCGCGCCACAGCTCGGCGCCGTCCTCGGCGGCCAGGCACACCGTGCCCTCCCCGCCGGTCGGCAGGACGAACCCGCCCGCCACGCCGACGGCCTGGCCGGACCCGGGCGGGTTCCAGGCGCCGTCGTAGGTCCACCGCGGCTCGCCGGTGAGCGCGTCGACGGCGGTCGGCCGCCGGCGGTCCCCGGCGGCGTGCGGCAGAAACACGGTGGTGCCGGACAGCAGCGAGGCGAGGGGCGGGGTGTCCCGCAGCGCGTTCCCCGGCTCTCCGTCGAGGAACGCGGCCCGCCAGACCTGCTCGCCGGTGCCCGCCGCGCGGAGCACGAGATCGACGCCGGCCGTCGTCCCGGCGTGCTCGTAGCAGAGGAAGCCCTCGCCGACGGGGCACGGCGCACCCGCCCCGTGCTTCAGGGGGATGTCGGGCCTCTCCCACAGCAGTTCGCCCGTCCCCGCGTCCAACATCGCGGTGGAGTCTCCCGAGCACAGCACCAGGTCCCCGACCAACGCCAGGTCGCCGCCCTCCAGCGCGCTCGTCCCCCACCGCCCCTCACCGCTGCTCGGAACCCTCCCGCTGACATAGGAGTCCTCGCGCTGGATCAGCAGACCGCCGGGCCGGTGCACGACGAACTCGGCGCCGTTGTCGACCCCCAGGTCCCACCGGTCCTCGCCGCTGGCCGCGTCGAGGGCGTGCAGCGTCAGGCCCTCGTTCCCGTTCCGCGTCACCGCGAGCACGGTGTCGTCCACGACGTTCAGGATCATGCCTCCGCTGGCCAGCGGCGCGTTCAACGGCACCTGCCACAGCGGCTCGCCGTCGGCCAGGTCGACGGCGTGGATCGCTGCGGTGTCCTTGTAGTCGTGGCCCGCCGCCACGAAGCAACGCCCGTCGGCCAGAATGTCGTTGCCGTGGCTGCCCAGTTGGCTGATGTCGTCGATGGTCCGCGACCAGGCCACCGGGCCCTTGCCCGGGTCGGCGGTCAGATAGAGCGCGCCGGCACCGCCGGCCGCCGCGAGCGCGGCGAGGCCGGCGCCGCGCACCAGCAGCTCGCGTCGGCTGGTGCCGCCGGCCGGCGCGCGGCCGGTCGCGGTCGGCGTCGGGGCGTCGGCGGTCGAGGCCATGGCGTCGACCGTCGGGGCGTCGGCGGTCGGCGCGGTCGCGGTGGTGGGCGCGGGCCGCTCGCCGCCGCCGTCGACCACGGTCGGGGCGTGGCGCGGCGGCGCCGGCTCGGCGACCGCCCCGCCGTCGAGGCCACGCAGCGCCTCGGCGAGCGCGGCGGCCGAGGCGAACCGCTCGTTCGGCTCCTTGGCCAGCAGCCGCAGGATCACCGCGTCCCAGGCCGCCGAGACCTCGGGGGCGAGGGTGCTCGGCGCCGGCGGCCGGTCGTGCAGGTGCGCCGTGAGATAGCCCAGCGCGTCGGGGGAGGTGAACGGCGGCCGCCCGGTGCGCAGTTCGAACAGCACACAGCCCAGCGCGTACAGGTCGCTGCGCGGCTCGGGGCGGCCGCGCGCCTGCTCGGGCGCCAGATAGGCGGCGGTGCCGACCAGGAACCCGGTGTGGGTCAGCCGGTCCTCGGTGCCCACCGGGTCGGCGGCGCGGGCGATCCCGAAATCCAGCACCTTCAGGTTGCCCCGCGAGGTGACGAACAGGTTCGCCGGCTTGATGTCGCGGTGCAGGATGCCGGCGGCGTGCGCCTCGGCCAGCGCGTCACAGACCTGCGCGCCCCACCGGGCGGCGTCCACCGCGCCGACCCTGCCCCGCGCGACGACCGCGTCCAGGCCCTCGCCCCGCAGCAACTCCATGACCAGGAACGGCGTGGTGCCCTCCTCGGTCGCGGCCTCGCCCAGGTCATGCACCGTCACGATGTTCGGATGCTGGAGCGCCGCCGTGATCCGCGCCTCCCGCAGGAAGCGGGCGCGCGCCTCGTCGGCCCGGCTTCCGCCGCCGGCCAGCGCTGAGACGACCTTGACCCCGACCTGCCGCCGCAGCCGCTCGTCGCGCGCCTCCCACACCTCCCCCATCCCGCCCCGCCCGAGCGGGCGCAGCAGCCGGTACCGGTCGGCGAGTATGCGGTCTTCCACGGCCCCAAGTCCCCCCTGGACGCGCCCTTCTCGGTCAGCAGGCGCATCGTAGTCCCGCGCCGCAGGCGCGGTACTCCCCGCTCGGCGCCTCAGTCGCCCTCGTGCCGCTCCCTGGTCGCCAGCAGCCGGCGCAGCGAGTAGAGCCGGGCCGGCTCGGCGTGGCCCTCGGCCACCCAGTCGTCCAGCGCGCAGTCCGGCTCGTCGTGGCCGCACGCGCGCGGGCAGTTCGCCGCGCCCGGCGCCAGGTCGGGGAACGCGTGGATCACCCGGGACGGATCGACGTGGTTCAGCCCGAACGACCGCACGCCCGGGGTGTCGATCACCCAGCCGTCGTCGTCGGGCAGCGGCAGCGCCAGCGCGGAGACCGTGGTGTGCCGGCCGCGCCCGGTGACCGCGTTGACCCGGCCGGTCGCCCGCCGCCGCTCGGGCACCAGCGCGTTGACCAGGGTGGTCTTGCCGACCCCACTGTGCCCCACGAAGGCCGTGATCCGCCCGGCCAGCAGGGCGTGCACCGGCTCGACGGCCTCCTCGTCGTCGAACCGCTCGGCGGTGGTCACCACATGCCGCACCCCGAGCGGGGTGTAGGTGTCCAACAGCGGCTTCGCCGGCGCCAGATCGGCCTTGGTGAGGATCAACAGCGGCTCAAGACCCGCGTCGTAGGCGGCCACCAGGCAGCGGTCGATCAGCCGGGGGCGCGGCTCCGGGTCGGCCAGCGCGGTCACGATCGCCAGCTGGTCGGCGTTGGCGACGACGACCCGCTCGTGCGGATCGTCGTCGTCCGCCGTGCGGCGCAGCACGGAGCGCCGCTCCTCGACGCGCACCACCCGGGCCAGGGTGTCCTTGTCGCCGGAGAGGTCCCCGACCACCGCGACCCGGTCGCCCACCACCACGCCCTTGCGGCCCAGCTCCCGCGCCTTCATGGCGAGCACCGTGCGATCCTCCACCAGGCAGGTGATCCGGCCCCGGTCCACCGTCACCACGAAGCCCTCGGCCGCGTCCTCGTGGGCGGGCCTGCGGTGCGTGCGCGGCCTGGTGCCCCGGCGGCTCGGCCGGACCCGAACGTCGTCCTCGTCCGTGTGCTTGCCGTAGCGGCGCATCGCCGGCCCGCCCGCGCCTAGTCCCCGGCCCCCGCCGCGCCGGGCCCCTCGGGCGCCAGCATCCCGTGCCACAGCTCGGGGAAGTCGGGCATGGTCTTGGCCGTGGTGCCGATGTCCTCGACCTCGACGTCCTTGACCACCAGGCCCAACAGCGCGCCGGCGGTGGCGAGTCGGTGGTCCTCGTAGGTGTGGAAGACGCCGCCGTGCAGCGGGCGCGGCCGGATGCGCAGCCCGTCCTCGGTCTCGGTGACATCGCCGCCGAGCGCGTTGATCTCCTTGGTGAGCGCGGCCAGCCGGTCCGTCTCGTGGAGCCGCAGATGGCCGACGCCGCGCAACGTGGACTCGCCGTCGGCGAGGGCGGCGACGGCGGCGATGCCGGGCGTCAGCTCGCCGACCTCGCTGAGGTCCGCGTCGATGCCCCGCACCCGGCCGGTGCCGGTCAGCGTCAGGCCCCGCGCGTCGAGGCGGCACTCCCCGCCCATCTCGGTGAAGATCCGGCGCAGCGCGTCGCCGGGCTGGGTGGTGTGGGTCGGCCAGTCGGGGATGGTGACCCGGCCCCCGGTGACCAGCGCGGCGGCCAGGAACGGCTGGGCGTTGGAGAGGTCGGGCTCGACGACCAGGTCCCGGCCGAGGAGCGCCCCCGACGTCACCCGCCACACGTTGGGCTCGCCGCCGGAGTCCGGCGCGTCGACCTGGGCGCCGGCCCGGCGCAGCATGTCCACGGTCATCCGGATGTGCGGCATCGACGGCAGCCGCTCCCCGACGTGCCGCACCTCGACGCCCTGGTTGAACCGGGGCGCGGACAGCAGCAGGGCGCTGACGAACTGGGAGGAGGCGGAGGCGTCCACGTCCACCCGCCCGCCGTCCAGCGAGCCGGCGCCGTGCACCGTCATCGGCAGCGCGCCCCGACCGCCGTCGTCGATCCGGGCGCCCAACGCGCGCAGCGCGTCGATCACCCCGTGCAGGGGGCGCTCGTGGGAACGGGGGTCGCCGTCGAACCGCACCGGCCCCTCGGCGAGCGCGGCCAGCGGCGGCAGGAAGCGCATCACCGTGCCGGCGTTGCCGACGTCAACCGTGGCCGGCGCCTGCGGGTGGGCCGGGATGACCCGCCAGGCCTCGCCCCGGCCGACGGGCAGCCCCGAGACCGCCGAGTTCGACGAGACGGTCTCCTCGATGCCGATGCCGAGCGCGCGGAGGGCGTCCGCCATCAGCAGGGTGTCCCGGGAGCGCAGCGGGCGGCGCAGCCAGCCGGGGTCGGCGGCCAGCGCCGCCAGGATCAGGGCACGGTTGGTGACCGACTTGGAGCCGGGCACCGTTACCGTCGCGTCCACCGCGCCGGAGGCGAAAGGCGCGGGCCAGAGGGCCGGGGTCTCGCTGTCGTCGGTCATGAGCCTCACTCTAGTGCGTGACAGTCCGTGATCGCCGGTGTTCAACGGTCAAGCAACCACCGGGCGCCACCGATCAACGACGTCAGCGTCACCGCGTGAAACAGAATCAGCCAGAAGAAGGCGGGCGCGTGCGTCAGCCGGGCGAGCTGGTCCGCGTCCGAGTCGCGCGCCTGCCCGCGCCGGCGCTTGGTGTGTAGCTCGAAGACCGGCCGCACGCCCCCCAACAGCAGGAACCAGACGACCACATAGGCGAACGCGGCCTGCACGTCCGGCTCGGTGAGCCAGCTGACCAGCAGGAAGAGCGCGCAGGTCAGCAGCACGGTGAGCAGGCCGTAGGCGTTCCGCACCATCACCAGCAGCGCCAGCAGCAGCGCGGTCGCACCCCACAGCAGCGCCGTGATCCGGCCGTCGGCCAGCAGCGCCGCGCCCCCGAGCCCCAGCAGCGACGGCGCCACATAGCCGGCCGCCGCCGTGAGGATCATCCCGAATCCGGTGGGTTTGCCCCGGGAGACCGTGAGGCCCGAGGTGTCGGAGTGCAGGGTGATGCCGTCCAGCTTCCGCCCGGTGAGCAACGCGACCAGCCCGTGCCCGCCCTCGTGCGCGATGGTGACGGCGTTCCGCGCCACCCGCCACGGCCCCCGGGAGACGACCACCGCCAGCGCGACGACGGCCGTCCCCACTATCAACCACATCTCGGGCGCGGGCTGGGTGCCGGTGACCCGGTCCCACAGCTCCTCGATATCAGCGATGTCCATGACTGCCCGATCCTAGGCGGTCCCCTTCCGGGTGAGCCCGACGCGGCCCCCGACCGGGCGGCGCTAACGACGCGGGCGGCAGGAAGAAACGGTTCGGTCAAGGGGCCGCCCGCTGGGCCACCCGCAGGACGCCATTCACTCCAATGCCTCACATCCCGGCCGGGGCGGCGTCGTTTGGCGGAATGTGACCGCACTGCCAGCCGAGGGCGAGGACCGCGACCGATGATGCACGACTCCCGAGGCGCGGCCTGGCCGCACGGCACCGAGGAGATGGGGGTCTTCGTCCCCCCCGAACTGCGCACGGGGCCGCACCCGGACCTGCACCCCGTGGGGAACGCCTGGGGCTTCGGCGACGACACCGCCCGGCTGACCGACCTGCTCAAGACGGAGGAGCTGGCGGAGCCCCCGATGCCGCCCCGGCACCGCAGGACCCGCCACCGGGTCTCCGTGCCCCGGGAGTCGGCCAAGGTCAGGTGGCTGCGCTGGGCCAGCCTGCTGCTGGGGGCGACGACGGCGGTGCTGGTCGCGATGTTGAGCGTGCTGGGCGGGCTGATCAGCTACCAGCCGCTGCGCGACGCGGCGGCCCCCGGCCAGTCGGGCCTGCTCAACGCGTGGTGGCCGCTGCTGGTCTACGGCCCCTGGCTGGTCGCCTCGCTCTCCATCCTCCGGGCCGCCCTCCACCAGCGGACCGTGCGCCACTCGTGGGTGGTGGTGATCCTCTTCTCCGGGCTGGCCGTCTGCCTCTCGGTCGCCCAGGCCCCGATGACCGCGGTGGACATCGCGGTGGCCGCCGTGCCGCCGATCTCGGCGCTGGTCGCCTTCCACCAGATCGTCAAGCAGATGACGCTCACCAACCCGCCGCGCCATGCGCTGCCCCGCCAGCGGACCGGCCACCACCGGGGTTGAGCGGAGCATTCTTACCCCCTGTCGACCCGGCTGGGCCGCCCGTTCGACGCTATGTGGCCAACTCGTAGGCGGCGCCGCGCTGTTGACCCGGGCCGGCGAAATGGACAAAGGGCGCGAAGATCCGGGCGCCGTCGTGGAACTCGACGCCGAAGCCCGGGGTGCTGGCCGGCTGCTCCCGCTCCGAGTACCCCCTGACCCGCGCCACCCCGTCCAGGCCCGCGTTGGTCACGGCCGCGACCAGGAAGCGCTCGACGGCCAGCGGCGTCGGCCGGCCCGCCGCCAACTCCGGCTGCGGCACCGGCTCGGGGGCCCGCCCCGCCGGCGCCTCGGCGTCCGCCGGCGGCTGCGCGGTGACCGCGTGCCACAGCCTGGTCCCCGAGGCGAACGTCACCAGCACCCCGAAGGGCCGGACGTTCCCCTCGGACCAGGGCTCGACCTCCTTCACCCCGGCGACGGCCGGATAGCGGTCACAGGCGAACTCCACGAACCGCTCGGGACGCATGACCCTCCCCTGCGTCACACGGGAGAACGCTGCCCCCGTCGACCCAACTGACCTGCCAAGTCTAGGAGTTGATCGCCCCGCACCGGGGTCCCTCGTTCGGGTGAGAACGGCCGTCGATCCCGGCCGGCAGCCGGGCACGAAGAAGCCCCCCGGCGGCGTCTCCGCTGCTCGGGGGGCTCTCGTTCCTGGGGTGAGTGACGGGACTTGAACCCGCGGCCACCTGGACCACAACCAGGTGCTCTACCAGCTGAGCTACACCCACCATGACCGGCCTGAACGGCGCGTTCGCCGTCTTCAACCGCTCCACGAGTGTACAGGGTTCCAAAGGGTGCTCGCACGCCCCGCCCGGGGGCCGGGAGGCCCGCCGCTAGGGCCTCAAGAGAGGCCCTGGCTCGGCGCGACGTGCTGGGCGGCGATCCTGCGGGCCGCCTCGGAGTCGGGTCCCGGCTGGGGCACGAAGACCGCCTCACGGTAGTAGCGCAGTTCGGCGATGGACTCCCTGATGTCCGCGAGCGCGCGGTGGTTGCCGCTCTTCTCCGGGCTGTTGAAGTAGACCCGCGGGTACCAGCGGCGCGCCAGCTCCTTGATCGAGGAGACGTCGATCACCCGGTAGTGCAGGTGTCCCTCCAGGCGCGGCATGTCCCGGGCCAGGAAGCCCCGGTCGGTGCCGACCGAGTTCCCTGCCAGCGGGCTCTTCCCGGCCTCCGGGGCGTGCTGGGCGACGTAGTCGAGCACCAGGTCCTCCGCCTCGGCCAGGGTCCGGCCGCCGGCCAGCTCGTCCAGGAGCCCGGACGCGGTGTGCATGGCGCGCACCACGTCCGGCATCGACTCCAGGGCGGCGTCCGGTGGCCGGATCACCACGTCCACGCCGTCGCCCAGCACGTTCAGCTCGGAGTCGGTCACCAGGGCGGCGACCTCGACGAGAGCGTCGTCGGCCAGCGAGAGGCCGGTCATCTCACAGTCGATCCACACCATGCGATCGTTCATGCGACAACCTTACGTCGCGCACCGCGACGGCTTCGTCGCGGTGCACGACCGGCACGCGTGCGGCCTCAGCGCTCCGGGCGCGGCCGTTGGCCGGGCACCCGGGGCGAGTAGCCGTCGGTCACCGGCTTGCTCCGGCCGGTGCCGTCCTGCTGGCGGGCCCGGTAGGCCGCCCGGTAGGCGGCCGGCGAGGCGCCCAACTGCCGCCTGAAGTGGCCGCGCAACGCCACCGGGCTGCGGAACCCGCAGCGGCCGGCGACCTCGTCGACCGAGTAGTCGGAGACCTCCAGCAGCCGCTGGGCCTGGAGCACCCGCTGGGTGATCAGCCACTGGAGCGGCGCGCTGCCGGTGAGCGAGCGGAACCTGCGGTCGAAGGTCCGCCGGCTCATGTAGGCGCGGGCCGCGAGCGTCTCCACATCGAACTGTTCGTGCAGGTGTTCCAGGGCCCAGGCCACCACCTCGGCCAGCGGGTCGGCGCCGATGTCCTCTGGTAAAGACCGGTCCAGATGGCGGTGCGGGCCGACCTCCGTCCCGTTGCCCCGCCGGGGCGGGAGCACCAGGCGGCGGGCCAGCGCGGCCGCCGCCTCCGGGCCGTGGTCCTGCCGGACTATGTGCAGGCACAGGTCGATGCCCGCCGCCGTCCCGGCCGAGGTGAGGATGTCACCGTCGTCCACGAACAGCTCCCTGGGGTCCACGTGGACCGAGGGATAGCGCTTGGCCAGCGTCGGGGCGTACATCCAGTGCGTGGTCGCCGGCCGGCCGTCGAGCAGGCCGGCGGCGCCCAGGGCGAAGGCCCCGGTGCACAGGCCGACGATCCGGGCGCCCTCGCTGTGCGCCCGCCGGAGCGCCGCCAACGCGGCCGCCGGGGGCGGCCCGGTGATGGATCGCCAGGCGGGCACGATGACGGTGCCGGCACGGGCCACCGCGCCCAGCCCGTAGGGCGCGCGCAGTTCCAGACCGGCGGTGGTGCGCAGGGGTCCGTCCTCGCCGGCACAGGCCAGCAGACGGTAGCGCGGCACCCCGGCATCCTGGCGGTCGACGCCGAAGACGGACAACGGGATGGAGCTTTCGAACATCGGACTGCCGCTGAACAGCAGCACCGCGACGACTTCGCGGCGGCGTCGGGCAGCCAGCTTGACAGCGGGCTCGGGGCCGTGCGTTGGGTCCTGGCTCATGCTCCTCAGTTCCCTCGGTCGTCGCATCCTCTCGGTCCTGCACGTTTCCCCCGACGTGTTTGCCAAGATCGAATCTACTGTGTCAGGCGAGGTCGGCGGGACAAGTTCATCACTCGGCGCTAAATCGACATGACAACGTGGCGCGAAGCATTCGATCAGGAAGCGTTTCACGTGGCGGCAGTTGGGGGAAGTGCGCCTCCCTCCGGGAGCGCCCGCCGGAGGGGGCAGCAGGCCAGGGATGGCCCATCCACCGGGTATACCCCAGGTGTTGAAGGGGTGGGTGAGCAAGGTGGGGCGGCCACACGGAAGTTGGCTGAAAATAAAAGCCGTCAGCAAGAACTTCAGACCGCGCGCCCGGCGTGCGCCGGGGGCGCTCGGGGGTCGCTCGTGCCGCAACCCCCCGAGCACGCTCGGTGATCATGTCCAGAACAGGAGCACCCATGCGCCCCCCGGCCCCGGAACGGCCGCCGCCCCGGCGTCGATCACCGGGCGGGTTCACCGGCGCCGGAAAGTGTCCGAAAGCGTTGCCTGGGCGGCCGGGGATGCGGCATCCTGCACGGTCACGGTCGCGGGACCGGTTTCCAGGGTTGTACACACCATCTCTGGGAACTAGGTACCTGAACGCCGTACCCTGGAGGTGGAACCTGTGACGAAAGGGAGTACCCTCCTCCTTCCCCACGCGCTCCGCCCCCGTTTCCCACACATTCCCGAGGTCTCCTCACCGACTCCCCGCTGAGGCTCCGATGGCTGGATACGAGTTCCCCGAACCAGCGGATCGCAGGCGCGTCGTAGAACCCTCCGATACGCCCGACCCGGCGACCGAGGACCACGCGGCGCGTGATCCCGCGTTCCAGCACGGCGTGGTGGTGGGCTTCGACGGCTCCACCTCCAGCGAGCGCGCGCTGGCGTACGCCGCCGGCCTCGCGCAGCGCTCCCACGCGGGCCTGATCATCGTGCACGTGGCCAACCGGCTGCCGACCACCGTCTGGGCCGGCTGTGAGCCGCCCGCGCTGGTCGACGTCCCCGACCACCGCACCGAGGTGCTGGGGCTCGAACTGTCCTGCGCCGAGCACCTCTCCGACCTGCCCTGGGTGCTGCTGGAGCGCGGCGGCGACATCTGCCACGAGCTGGAGGAGGTCGGGCGCGAGTACGCGGCCAACGCGATCGTGGTCGGCACCACGCACGGGCTGTTGAGCCGGATCTTCGGCTCGGTCTCCGGACGGCTGGCCCGCCGCGCCCAGCGCCCGGTGATCGTGATCCCCTGACGGGCCCACCAGCGTCCGTCGGGGGAAGCGGCGGCGAATCCCCACTGACCATTCACCAAATTCACCGGGCATGGGACGTGGATTGTGCGTTTGTGATGGGCATAAAGCTGACACCAGCTCCGCCAGCCGCCGCAAGGCGGCGGCGGACGGGTCGGCTTGGGCCGACGGCCGGGAGGTGACGGACCCGGCCCCGGCCTTCCCCTGCCGGCGTAATGGGCGACGCCGGCAACCTGGGGCGGCCCCCGGGGTTGCGTTTGGTGGCACGCACTTCCCCGGGGGCCGCCGCCTGTTTCCCGCGCCGCCTCCGCGCCCCGCAGCGGCCTCGGACGCCGCGCGGTCAGCGCGTTCTCATTCCACGGTCACTCCACGGTGACGGACTTGGCGAGGTTCCGGGGCTTGTCGATGTCCCGGCCCAGGGCCAACGCCGTGTGGTAGGCGAGCAGTTGCAGCGGGATGCCCATCAGCACCGGGTCCAGCTCCGGCTCGTTGCGGGGCACCACGATGGTGTCGTCGGCCTTGGCCTGCTCCTCGTGCGCGACGGCCAGGATGCGCCCGCTACGCGCCTTGATCTCCTCCAGGGTGGCGCGGTTCTTCTCCAGCAGCTCGTCGTTGGGCATGATCGCGACGGTCGGCACGGCCGGCTCGATCAGGGCCAGCGGGCCGTGCTTCAGCTCGGACGCCGGGTACGCCTCCGCGTGGATGTAGGAGACCTCCTTGAGCTTGAGCGAGGCCTCCTTGGCGACGGGGAAGCCCCGCACCCGGCCGACGAACATCATGCTCTTGGCGTCGGCGAAGTCCTTGGCCAGCGCCGCGATCCGGTCCTCGTCCCGGAGGATCTCCGCGATCTGCGCCGGCAGCCGCCGCAGGCCCTCGATGATCCGCCGCCCGTCGGCCACCGACAGGTCCCTGATCCGGCCGAGGTGCAGCGCCAACAGGGCGAACGCCACGGCGGTGTTGGTGAAGCACTTGGTGGAGACCACGCAGACCTCGGGGCCCGCGTGGACGTAGACACCGCCGTCGGTCTCCCGGGCGATCGCCGAGCCGACGACGTTGACCACGCCCAACACCATGGCGCCCTTGCGCTTCAGCTCCTGGACGGCGGCCAGGGTGTCGTAGGTCTCGCCGGACTGGCTGGTGGCGATGTAGAGGGTGTCGGGGTCGACCACGGCGTTGCGGTAGCGGAACTCGCTGGCCGGCTCGGCGTCGGCCGGGATGCGGGCCAGCTCCTCGATCAGCTGGGCGCCGATCAGCCCCGCGTGGTAGGCGGAGCCGCAGCCGAGGATCTTCACCCGGCGCACCCCGCGTGCGGCCCTGGCGTCCAGGTTGAGCCCGCCGAGGCGGACGGTCGCGAAGCGGTCGTCGATCCGGCCGCGCAGCGCCCGGTCCACGGCGTCGGGCTGCTCGGCGATCTCCTTGTGCATATAGGTGTCGTGGCCACCCATGTCGTAGCTCTCCGCCTCCCACTCCACCGTGGTGGGCGAGGCGGCGGTGCGGCTGCCGTCGGTGGTGTAGGTGCGGTAGTCGTCGGCCTTGAGGGTGGCCATCTCGCCGTCGTCCAGGGTGATCACCTGGCGGGTGTGGCTGACCAGGGCCGCCACGTCGGAGGCGACGAACATCTCCTTCTCGCCGATGCCCAGCACCACGGGCGAGCCGTTGCGGGCCACCACGATGCGGTCGGGGAAGTCGGCGTGCAGCACGGCGATGCCGTAGGTGCCCTCGACATAGCGCAGCGCCTCGCGGACCTTCTCCTCCAGCGTGGCGGCCTGGGCGCGGGCGATCAGGTGGGCGAGCACCTCGGTGTCGGTCTCGGAGGCGAGGGCGATCCCGTCGGCGGAGAGCTTGGCGCGCAGCTCGGCGGAGTTGTCGATGATGCCGTTGTGCACGACGGCGACCTTGCCGGCGTCGTCCAGGTGCGGGTGGGCGTTGGTGTCGTTGGGCGCGCCGTGGGTGGCCCAGCGGGTGTGGGCGATGCCGCCGGTGCCGGCGAAGCGGGCGGGGAGGCGCTCCTCCAGCTCGCGGACGCGGCCGGCGGCCTTGACGGTCTTCAGCCCGCCGTTCCTCCCGCTGCTGTGGATGGCGATGCCGGCGGAGTCATAGCCCCGGTACTCAAGTCGTTGGAGCCCCTCCAGCAGGAGCGGGGCGACATCTCGTTTGCCGATGTATCCAACGATTCCGCACATCCTGGTTCCTCCTGCTGTCGAATCTTCCGGCTGCCCGTCGTCCCCCTGCGCGCCCCGGGCGGGGCGAACGGCCGTTCCGTCACCCGTAGACGATCCGGCGCAACTGCCGCAGCGAGAGCGTCGGCGGGGCCACCGCGCGGTGCGGCAACTCCTCCGCGACGCGCTCGAAGATCCCCTCGTTGGTCAGCCCCTGGGCGCGTAGCTCCCGGTGCCGCCTCCGAACGAACTCCTCGGTGGTCTCGTCGAAATACGCCAGCACATCGAGGACCACGCGGGCGGCTTCGCCACGCCCGAGGGGGGTACTGCGGACCAGGTGGTCCACGAGGTCCTCGTGGGGCGTTCGACGTTCGGGCACCCCTCGATACTGCGGACCGCGGAGGACTTTCGCAACATTCCTGCCCGATATCGGGCAGGGATGTGTCGCGAGCGGGCCGCGAACGGACTGCGGACGCCTAGAGCCGGTCGATCATGGCCTTCTTGGCGGCGGTGAACTCCTCGTCGGTGAGCACCCCCGAACGGTGCAACTCGCCCAACTCCCGCAGCCGGCGCAGGATGGTGTCGTGGTCGGGCGCGGCGCCCTCGCCGGCCGGCAGGGCGGGCGCTTCCGGCGCCTTCGCCAGCCGGCCGCCGGCACCCCGGCCCGGGCCGCCGGCCGAGGAGTGCGCCGAGGGGTGCGGCAGCCGGGCCAGCACGGCCGCCGTCAACAGCGCGGACTCCGCGATGTCCTTGGCCATCCGCAGGCCCCAGAGCACCACGGTGTTGGGGTCGTGCGCCGGCTTCACGGCGGCCGGGGCGACGCCCTTGGGCAGGAAGCGGACGAAGCCGTTCTCCCAGCCCACCGGCGGGGTCCACTGGACCTCGGCCAGGTCGTCCAGGCCCAGGGTCCTGGGGCCGGCGCTCTTCTTGCTCTCCTCGGCGCCCCAGCCCCAGGTGATCCGCAGCTGCTCCCCGTCGAACGTCACCTCGCCGTCGGAGGCGTGCAGGGTCAGCGGCACGCTGGGCCCGGGCAGCAGATAGCGGTCGCAGGGCTCGCCGGGGACCTGCTCGATGAGCAGCGCGTTGCGGACGGACTCGACCAGGTACTCGGCGACGCCGGAGCGGTCCCGCGCGACCTCCAGCTGGTACGGGTCGGCGGCGTCGGGCAGCCGGCCGCCGGTCGCCTGGACCAGCGGGTCGGCGCCGTGCCGCAGCCGCAGGCGCAGCCGGCCGCTCTTGCGGCCCGACTCGTGGGAGACGGAGGCCACGGCGGTGAGCGGCACGACCAACTCGCCCAGCGAGGAACGCAGCAGATGAACGCCCTTGCCGTGGCCCGGCACGATGCGCAGCACATCGCCCTCGAAGTACCAAGCGCCGGACGGTTGACTGATCTCTGCCATGGCGACCATGGCCCCGATTCTTCCAGCCGGCCCCGACAATCGGGGCGGCGCTGTCGAGCTGACGACCGAATTGGCGTGCGGGGTGAGCGAGTTGACACCGATAGTGACCTCATGCTGATCGACCACTGGCCCCTGGCCGCCCTGCGGCGACCGTTCTTCGGAGTTCAGCCGGGGGCGGGCTGATCGGTGGGGGCGGTCAGGCGCCGCAGCACGCGGAACCGTTCCAGGACCACCTCGGTGGTGTCGTCCACCGTGAAGGCCGGGTCGCCCAGCTCGGCCCGGCTGTCCGGGCCGTGCCAGAACGCCTCGTGGTCCGCGCGCCAGGCGGCGAGGTCGGTGTGGCCCTCGCCCTCGGCGAGGGCGTGCGCGAGGTCGACCGCGCCCAGCGGCACCACCCGGACCTCGGTGATCTCCAGCTCGGCCACCGGGCGTTCGGCCGAGTCGACCAGCAGCCACCGTTCCCCGGGCGTCGGCAGCGGCTCGTCGGCGGCCAGGTAGCCGGCGAGCAGGCCGGTGGTCGCGGTCTTGGCGCCGCCGAGCACGGCGGCCACCAGCCGGTCCCGCAGCGGCCCGGGGAAGCCCAACTCGTAGCGTTTCACGGTGCTTTCACGTTCACCACCCCCGGCCTCACGCCGCCTTGAGGTGGCGTGCGATCAGCATCCGCTGGACTTCGCTGGTGCCCTCGCCAATCTCCAGGATCTTGGCGTCCCGCCACATCCTGGCCACCGGGTACTCGTTCATGAAGCCGTAGCCGCCGTGGATCTGGGTGGCCTCGCGGGCGTTGGTCACGGCGATGTCGGAGGCGTGCAGCTTGGCCATCGCGGCCTCCGTCTTGAACGGCTCGCCGGCCAGCAGCCGGGAGGCCGCGTCCCGCCAGGCGATCCGCGCGGTGTACGCCCGGGTCGCCATGTCCGCGAGCTTGAACTCGATGGCCTGGTTGTCGCCGATCGGCCGCCCGAAGGCGACCCGCTCCCGCGCGTAGCGCACCGACTCGTCAACGCAGCCCTGGGCCAGCCCGGTGGCCAGCGCCGCGATGGCGATCCGGCCCTCGTCCAGGATGCTGAGGAACTGGGCATAGCCCCGCCCCTCCTCGCCCAGCAGATGGTCCGCCGGGACCCGCACGTCGTTGAAGGACAGTTCGCGGGTGTCCGAGGCGTTCCACCCCACCTTGGAGTAGCCGGGCGCGACGGACAGCCCGGGCGTGCCGGCCGGCACGACGATCGCCGAGATCACCGGGGCGCCGTCCGCCCGGCGGCCGGTCACGGCCGTGACCGTGACGAACGCCGTGATGTCCGTTCCCGAGTTGGTGATGAAGCTCTTGGTGCCGTTGATCACCCACTCCCCGCCGTCCCGCACCGCCGTGGTGCGGGTGCCGGAGGCGTCCGAGCCGCAGTCCGGCTCGGTCAGCCCGAACGCCCCCAGCGCCTCGCCCGAGCACAGCGCCGGCAGCCAGCGGCGGCGCTGCTCCTCGGTGCCGAAGCGGAAGATCGGCATCGCGCCCAGCGAGACCCCGGCCTCCAGGGTGATCGCCACCGAGGAGTCCACCCGCGCCAACTCCTCGATGGCCAGGCACAACGCGAGGTAGTCGCCGCCCATCCCGCCGTACTCCTCGGGGAACGGCAGCCCGAAGAGGCCCATCCGGCCCATCTCGCGGACGATGTCGTAGGGGAACTCGTGTCGCTCGTAGAACCCGCCGATCTTGGGCGCGACCACGTCGTGTGCGAACGCCTCCACGGTGCGGCGCAGTTCCTCGTGTTCGGGGGTGAGGCGGTGGTCGAGAGACATGGTGGGGCTCCTTCTCAGGTCTCCTCGGGGGAGGGGTTCTCCTCGGGGGAGGGCGGTGCGAGCGCGGTGACCGTGCGCGAGGGGCTGGGTCGGCCCAGGCGTTCGGCGAGCCAGCGGCTGGTGGCGGCGAGGGCGTCGAGGTCGACGCCGGTCTCGACGCCCAGCCCGTTGAGCATCCACAGCAGGTCCTCGGTGGCGAGGTTGCCGGTGGCGGAGCGGGCGAACGGGCAGCCGCCGAGCCCGCCGGCCGAGGCGTCGACGGTGGTGACGCCGTGCTGGAGGGCGGTCAGGGTGTTGGCGAGGGCCTGGCCGTAGGTGTCGTGGAAGTGGACGGCGAGCCGGTCGGCGGTCAGCCCGGCCGCGTCCAGCGCGGCCAGCACCTCGACCACCTGGCCGGGCGTCGCGACGCCGATGGTGTCGCCCAGGCTCAGCTCGCCGCAGCCCAACTCGGCCAGCCGGCCGGCGACCTCGACCACCCGCGCGACGGGCACCCGGCCCTCCCACGGATCGCCGAAGCACATCGACAGATAGCCGCGCACCGGAACGCCGGCGGCGGTGGCCCGGGCCACCACGGGCGCGAACATGGCCAGCGACTCGTCGACCGTGCGGTTGAGGTTGGCCCGGGCGAACGACTCGGTGACCGAGGCGAAGACGGCGACCTCGCGGGCGCCCAGCTCCAGCGCCCGGTCCAGCCCGCGTTCGTTGGGCACCAGCACGGGAAGCCGCGCCGGCAGCTCGCGGACCAGCGGGAACAGCTCGGCGGCGTCGGCGAGTTGGGGCACCCAGCGCGGGTGCACGAAGCTGGTGACCTCGACGGTGTCCAGCCCGGCGGCGACCAGCCGGCGCACCAGTTCGGCCTTGACCTCGACGGGGACCAGCGCCGACTCGTTCTGGAGGCCGTCCCTCGGGCCCACCTCGTGGACGCGGACCCGGGCCGGCAGCGTGTCGAGCGCCATCAGGACTCCCCGCCCGCCTCTGGGGTGACCACGGCGAGAACCTGGTCCATCGCCACGGTGTCGCCGGGCGCGACCTCCAGCGCGGTGAGGGTGCCGGCGTGCGGGGCGACGATCGGGTGTTCCATCTTCATCGCCTCCACCACCAGCAGGCTCTGCCCGGCCGCCACCGCGTCGCCGACGGCCGCCTTGACGACGGTGACGGTGCCCGGCATGGGCGCGGTCAGCGATTCGGCGCCCGGCTCCTTCGTGCCGCCCCGTGAGACCACCGGGTCGTGGTCGAGCAGCCGCCAGGCGTCGCCGTCCAGCCCCAGCCAACGGCCGCCCGGCACGGGGGCGTGCGTCACCCGCAGCACGCGCCCCGCGTACTCCAGGCGCGCGTCGCGCTCGCCAACAGACAGCAGCCGGGCGGGCGTTCCACGTTCCTCACCGGCCGCCGTCCCGGTCCCGGTATCCGTCCCGGTCCCGGTATCCGTCCCGGTCCCGGTATCCGTCCCGGTCCCGGTATCCGTCCCGGTCCCGGTATCCGCCCCGGCCTCCGTCCCGCTCCCGGCGGGCCCCTCGATCCGGACCTCGCCCTCCGCGACCCACACCGTCACCGGCTCGGCGCCGGCGGCCCGCAGCCGGTGCGGGACGGGCGCGGGCCGGCCGCCCAGCCGCCAGCCGGACGGCACGGCGAACGGGTCGAGCCAGCCGTCGGGCCCCGGCGTCGGCGTCAGTTCGGCCTGGCGCAGCAGCGCGGCCGCCGCGTACACCGCGTCGGGCACGCCCGCCGGCAGCAGCTGGGCCGCCTCCGCGTCGACCAGCCCGGTGTGCAGGTCGCCCGAGCGCACCCGGGGATGGTCCAACAGGGCGCGCAGAAAGGCCGTGTTGGTGTCGACGCCCAGCACCGTCGTGCGGCCCAGCGCGGCCCGCAGCCGGCGCAGCGCGGTCGGCCGGTCCGGGCCGTGCGCCACGACCTTGGCCAGCAGCGGGTCGTAGTGCGCGCCGACCTCGGTGCCGGCGGCGATGCCCGAGTCCACCCGGACGCCCTCGCCGGACGGCTCCTCGACCAGCAGCACGGGCCCCGTGGACGGCAGGAAGTCCACCCGGCGCTCGCCGTCCGCCTCGGTCAGCCGCGCGGTCTCGGCGCAGAGCCGGGCCTCCACGGCGTGCCCGGTGAACGCGATCTCGTCCTGGTCGAACGGGAGTTCCTCGCCGGCGGCGATCCGCAGCTGCCACTCCACCAGGTCGAGTCCCGTGACCAGCTCGGTCACCGGGTGCTCCACCTGGAGCCTGGTGTTCATCTCCATGAAGTAGTGCTCGCCGCCGACCCCGTGCCCGGCCACGATGAACTCCACCGTGCCCGCGCCCCGGTAGCCGCACGTCTCGGCCGCCCGGACGGCGGCGCGGCCCATCGCGGCCCGCGTCGCCTCGTCCAGCAGCGGGCTGGGCGCCTCCTCGACGATCTTCTGGTGGCGCCGTTGCAGGGAGCACTCGCGCTCCCCCAGGTACAGCACCCGGCCGGCGCCGTCGGCCAGCACCTGTACCTCGATGTGGCGCGGCCGGTCGACCCACCGCTCGACGAGCAGCGTGTCGTCGCCGAACGCGGAACGGGCGGTGCGCCGGGCCGCCTCGATCTCCTCGGGCAGCCGCGCAGCGTCCCGCACCAGCCGCATCCCCTTGCCGCCCCCGCCGGCCGACGGCTTGAGCAGCACCGGCATCCCCAACTCGCGGGCCACCGCGAGCAGATCCTCGCCATGCCCGCCCGGCACCACCGGGACGCCGGCCGCCGCGACGGCCTCCTTGGCGCGGATCTTGTCACCCATCACCTCGATCGCCTCGGCCGGCGGGCCGACGAAGACCAGCCCGGCGTCCGTGACCGCCCGGGCGAACGCGGCGTTCTCGGCGAGGAAGCCATAGCCCGGGTGCACGGCGCCGGCGCCGGTGCGCTCGGCCGCCGCCAGCAGGCGCTCGACGTGCAGATAGCTCTCGACGGCCGGCGCCGGGCCCAGCCGGACGGCCACGTCGGCCTCCGCGACATGGCGGGCTCCGGCGTCGGCGTCGCTGTGCACGGCGACCGAGGTGAGGCCCATCCGGCGCAGGGTGCGGATGATCCGCACCGCGATCTCGCCCCGGTTGGCCACCAGCACCGTGTCAAAGCCCGTGCCCCCGCTGCCCGTTGCGGTCATCGGCTCCCCTCCCCTACATCCGGAAGACGCCGAAGCCGGCGTCGCTCAGCGGGGCGTTGGCGCAGGCCGTCAGCGCCAGGCCCAGCACCGTGCGGGTCTCCAGCGGGTCGATCACGCCGTCGTCCCAGAGCCGGGCGGTGGCGTAGTAGGCGTCGCCCTGCGCCTCGTACCGCTCCCTGATCGGCGCGCGGAACGCCTCCTCGTCCTCGGCCGGCCACTCCACGCCGGCGGCGGCCAGCTGGTCCCGCCGGACGGTGGCCAGCACGGCGGCGGCCTGCTCGCCGCCCATCACCGAGATCTTGGCGCCCGGCCACATCCACAGGAAGCGGGGCGAGTAGGCCCGGCCGCACATCGAGTAGTTGCCGGCGCCGTAGGAGCCGCCGATCACCACGGTCAGCTTGGGCACCCGGGCGCAGGCGACGGCGGTGACCATCTTGGCGCCGTGCTTGGCGATCCCGCCCGCCTCGTAGGCGCGGCCGACCATGAAGCCCGCGATGTTCTGGAGGAACAGCAGCGGGATGCCACGTTGGTCGCAGAGCTGCACGAAGTGCGCGCCCTTCTGCGCCGACTCGGAGAACAGGATGCCGTTGTTGGCCACCACGCCCACCGGGTGGCCGTGGAGCCGCGCGAACCCGGTGACCAGCGTCGTCCCGAACTCCGCCTTGAACTCCTGGAACCGCGAGCCGTCCACCAGCCGGGCGATCACCTCCCGCACGTCGTACGGGGTGCGCGGGTCGGCCGGCACCACGCCGTAGAGCCCGGCCGGGTCCAGGGCCGGCGGCTCGACGGGCTCGACCGACCAGGGCAACGGGCCGCGCCCGGGCAGCGTGGCGACGATGGTCCGCACGGTGCGCAGCGCGTCGGCGTCGTCCTCCGCGAGGTGGTCGGTCACCCCCGAGGCGCGGGCGTGCACCTCGCCGCCGCCCAGCTCCTCGGCGGTGACCTCCTCCCCGGTGGCCGCCTTCACCAGCGGTGGCCCGCCGAGGAAGATCGTGCCCTGACCGCGCACGATGACCGCCTCGTCGCTCATCGCGGGAACGTAGGCGCCCCCCGCCGTACAGGAACCGAGCACGGCGGCGATCTGCGGGATGCCCTCGGCGGACATCCGGGCCTGGTGGTAGAAGATCCGGCCGAAGTGGTCGCGGTCGGGGAAGACCTCGTCCTGCATCGGGAGGAACGCGCCGCCGGAGTCCACCAGATAGACGCAGGGGAGGCGGTTCTCGCGGGCGACCTCCTGGGCGCGCAGATGCTTCTTGACCGTCAGCGGGAAGTAGGTGCCGCCCTTCACGGTCGCGTCGTTGGCGACGACCATGACCTCGCGACCGCTGACCCGGCCGATGCCGGCGATAACCCCGGCGGCCGGGGCCTGGCCCTCGTAGAGGCCGTGCGCGGCCAGCGGGGCGAGTTCGAGGAACGGGGAGCCGGGGTCGAGGAGCGTGTCCACCCGGTCGCGGGGCAGCAGCTTGCCCCGGGCGAGGTGGCGGGCGCGGGCCCGCTCGCCGCCGCCGAGCCGGGCGGCGGCCAGGGTCTCGCGGAGCCGGGCGGCGCGCTCGCGGTGGACGGCCTCGTTGGCGCGGTACGCCTCGGAGGCGGGATCGGCGGTGCTGCTCAGCGTCGTTGCCTGCCGCATACCCGTTAGGTTAACGCTCGCTAACCGCCATGTCTACAATAGCTTTATGAGCGCGCACGAGCCGTCCGGCTCATCAACCTCCTCACCGCCCGCAGGGCTCTCGCGTCGCGAGCAGATCCTGCGGGAGGCCTCCAGGCTCTTCGCCGCGCACGGTTTCCACGGCGTGGGCGTCGACGAGATCGGCGCGGCGGTGGGCATCAGCGGCCCGGCGCTCTACCGCCACTTCGCCGGCAAGGACGCGATGCTCACCGAACTGCTGGTCGGCATCTCCACCCGACTGAGGGACGGCGGTCAGCAGCGGGTCGCCGAGGCGGCGGAGGCCGGCGAGCCGGCCAGCGCGGCGCTGGAGGCGCTGGTCGCCGGGCACATCGACTTCGCCCTCGACGACCGGGACCTGATCACCCTGCACGACCGCGAACTGGACCGCCTGCCGGCGGACGACCGCCGACGGGTGCGTCAACTCCAGCGGCAGTACGTCGAGTTGTGGGTGGAGACGCTGCGCGGGGTGCACCCCTCGCTGGCCCCGGAACGGGCGCGCGCCGCCGTGCACGCGGTCTTCGGCCTGCTGAACTCCACCCGCCGCCTGTCCCGCCCCACCGCCCTCCCCGACCGCGAGGAGACGGCCCAACTCCTGCACCGCATGGCGCTGGCCGCCTTCACGGAGGCGGCACGGCGCGGGTGACGGGACCGGCGGCCCTGGGGGCCGCCGGGCGCGCGGCGCGCGCGCCGGGGGCGGCGAGCGCCGATCCACGCACGGCTCGCGCCGCGCCGACCCGACGGCCGGTGGAATGCGCGGGTTCGCGCGACACCGACGGGGGCATAGGCGGGCCCGGCACGGCCGACGAGTTACCTGGGCGAGGCGACTTCGGCGGACAACGGGCCGGTGCCGGACCGGAGCGGCCGAGCGGCTCCCGGGAAGCTCAACCACCGGCAGGCACCGGGCCATGCCGGCCGGGCCGGTGCCGGACCGGCGTGGCGGTCGGGTGCCGGAGGGTCGGGTAGCCATCGGCGGCCACCCAGCCCGTGCCAACGAGCCGACCACACACGCGACACGACCTCGACTCCGCCCCCGGCCGGCCAGGCCAGGCCAGGCCACCCGAGTGCGCCGGCGACACCGCCCCGAGCGTTCGGCGGACCGTTCACGACCACGGAACCACCGACCGGCCGCCCGGCCGCGTTCCTCACGGAACGCGACGGGGCGAACGCCAACTCGCCGGCGGCGGGCCGGAATCCATCACTCGAACGAGCGACCCGACTCTGCCCACGCACCACCCCCGACACCCCCGCCGGGGCGCCGGCCGCGCCGGCGCCCCGCGCCGGCGCTCCCGAGACGCTCAGGCCGTCAGGCCGCCACCCGTCAGGCCGCCACCCGTCAGGCCGTCAGCTCCTGCGCCAGCGCATCGCGCAGCCTGGCCGCGCGTTCGGCCACCTCGGCGGGGCCCAGCTCCATCGCGCGGGTGCACCAGTCCCCGCCCTCGGCCAAGTCCCCGTGGCGCGAGGCCAGCAGCGCCAGCCGCAGCGCCGCCCGGCCGTGCCCGGCCTCGGCCGCCCTGCGCCACCACAGCGCCGCCTCCGGCTCGCTGCCCTCGCGGGCCAGCAGCAGCCCGAGGTTGAACGCGCCGTTGCGGCTGCCGGCCTCGGCCGCCTCGCGGTACCAGCGGGCCGCCGTGACCACGTCGTCCCGCCCGGCCGCGCACATGCCACAACGCACCTGCGCGCGACGGTGCCCGGCCTCCGCCGCCCGCTCGTACCAGCGCTCGTACTCCGCCGGCCCCTCGCCCTGCTCCGCCGCCTCGCCGTACCGCTCCAGCAGCACGGCCAGCCGGAAGGCGCCCTCGACGCTGCCGCCCTCGGCGGCCTGCCGCAGCCACCGCTCCGCGAGCCGCTGCTCGGCGTCGCCGGTGCCCGACCGCAGCAGCCCGACGGCGAGTTGCAGCGCGGCCTCCGCGTGCCCGGCCTCGGCCGCCCTGCGGTACCACCGCGTGGCGGCCTCCTCCTGGCCACGCCCGGCGTACAGGATGCCCAGGTTGAACGAGGCGTCCACGCTGCCCGCCTCGGCCGCCTTGGAGAACCACGGCTCGGCGCCGTCCGCGTCGCCGCGCTGCAACAGCAGCACCGCGAGCGCGTTGGCCGCCTCGCGGTGGCCCGCGTAGGCCGCCCTGCGGTACCACTGCTCGGCCTGGGCGGTGCGGCCCTGACCGGCGCTCAACAGGGCCAGGTTGAAGGCCCCGTTGATGTCGCCGGCCTCGACCGCCGCCCGGTACCAGCGCTGCGCCTCCTGCCGCTCGCCGCGCCGCGCGTGCAGCGCGCCCAGCGCGTTGGCGGCGGGCCCGTCGCCGTCCCTGGCGGCGCTCCGCCACCAGGTCTCGGCGCCGGCCTCGTCGCCGGAGTCGCGCAGCAGGAAGCCGAGCGCGCTGGCGGCCCGCGCCTCGCCGGCCTCCGCCGCCTCCAGGTACCAGCGCCCGGCCTCGACCGTCTCGCCGCGCCGCTCCAGCAGCGCGCCGAGCCGCAGCGCCGCCCGCCGGTGGCCGCGCGCCGCGGCCTGCCGGAACCAGGGCTCGGCCGCCGACTCGTCACGGCCCGCCAGCACGCAGGCGTGCCGGTAGGCGCCCTCGCGGTGGCCGCGCTCGGCGGCGGCCAGGAACCAGCGCGCCGCCTCCGCGTTCCCCCGGTGGTCCAGCAGGTCCGCGAGGGCGTAGGCGCCGGAGGCGTGGCCGGACTCGGCGGCCTGGCGCAGCCAGAACTCGGCCGTCACCTCGTCGCCACGCTCCCGGCAGTAGCGCCCCAGCGCGTGCGCGGCGGGTGCGGAACCGGCCACCGCCGCGATCCGCCACCACTCCGCAGCCTCCTGGGAACGACCGGACTGGTGCAGCAGAACACCCAGGTTGTTGGCCGCCGACCGCTCGCCGTCCGCCGCCGCCTCCCGCAGCGGCCCCTCGGCCCCGTCCAGGTCCCCGAGGCGCAGCAGCCGCGCGCCCTCCCGAGCGGCGGCTCGACTGCTCTCGAACCTCGCCTTGTCCCCCATAAGGTCCATAGTCGCACCACCCGAAACCTGCGTACACCTGGTATACCGCAGCCAGTGAAGTCACTTCAGCGGTTTGTCGACTTCCCGATATGGATACACCCAAACACCTGCGGCGGTGGGGAGTTACCGAGAATCGTCACGCAGTATGGCCCCTGGCACCGACATCGCCGGTCACGGCAACGGCCGGGCAACCGCCGAACACACGCCCAGGGTTGACGCAGCCTCGGTTTCCGCGACGCCCCGCGCCCCCACGCCCCGGGGGCGTGCGCCCCGCCCCCGAGTTGGCCGGAAACGGCCGGGAAGCCCCCGGGAAAACGCGGGAGCCCGGCGCCGCACCACGGCGCCGGGCCCCCCGGGTCGCTCACCCGGGGACGTGTTCAACGTCCCCTTCCGGACTAGGAGTTGGCGTCAGGAGAGCCCTCCTCGTCGGGCGGGGTCTCCTCCTCCTCGTTGCGCGCCGGGTCCTGGTCCTCCATCTGCGCGAGGGCCTCCTCCAGGCGTGCCTGGGCCTCGCCGAAGGCCTCCCAGTCGCCGTCCTGGAGCGCCTGTTCGCTGTCCTCCCAGGCCTGCTGGGCCTCCGCGATGGCCTCCTGGAGGGTGGCCTCGCCGTCCGGCGGCTGCTCCTCCTCACCCTCTTCGGGGGGTGGTGTCTCCTCGGGGTCCTCACCGGATTCGGTGACACCGAAGACGACGTCCAGGGCGTCCTCAAGGGTGTCCTCGAAGGCCGTGCGCTCGCCGTAGGTCACCAGCACCCGCCGCAGCAGCGGGTAGTTGGTGCCGGCGCCGCGCACATAGACCGGTTCGACGTAGAGCAGGCCGCCCTCCAGGGGCACGGTGAGCAGGTTGCCGTACTCGACCTCGGAGTCGCCTCTGGAGAGCAGGTTGATGCTCTCGGCGATCTCGGGATCGGAGTTGAACCGGCTCTGCACCTGTTGTGGACCCCAGACCGTCGTGTTGGACGGCAGGGTCAGGATTCTCATCGTGCCGTAGTCGTCGCTTCTGGCGTCCGCCTCCACCGCCATGTACGCGGCCAGGGTGTCGCGGTTGAGCGGGGTGAACGTGGTCGTCAGCGAGAAGACCTGCTCGTCCTGGTCCGGCATCCGCATACTCAGGTAGTACGGCGGCACCGACTGCCCCTGGTGCGTCGGGTCGTCGGGCACCGCCCACCGCTCCGAACCGCTGTAGAACTGGCCGGCGTTGTCCACGTGGTACCGCTGGAGCAGGTCGCGCTGGACCTTGAACAGGTCCTGCGGGTACCGCAGGTGGTCCAGCAGCTCGTCGCTGATCTCCTCGCGGTCCAGCACGGTGCCGGGGAACGCGCTCCGCCAGGTCTTGAGCACCGGGTCCTCGGTGTCCCACTCGTAGAGCACGACCTCGCCCGAGTAGGCGTCGACCGTCGCCTTGACCGAGTTCCTGATGTAGTTGACGTTGTTCTCCTGGGCGATGACCTCGCCCTGGTTCTCCGTCAACGAGGTCTCGGTGACGTCCCCGAGCGTGGTGCGCGAGGAGTACGGATAGCCGTTGGTCGTGGTGTAGGCGTCGACGATCCACTGGATGCGGCCGTCGACCACCGCCGGGTACGGGTCGCCGTCGATGGTCAGCCAGGGCGCCACCGCCTCGACCCGCTCCTTGGGCGTGCGGTTGTAGAGGATGCGGGAACCCTCGCCGATCGCGCCCGAGTAGAGGATCTGCGGCTCGCCCAGGGTCAGCGCGTAGGCGGCGCGGTTGAAGTAGTTGTCCAGGTTGACCCCGGCGTCGCCGGAGTAGCTGTACTCGACCTCGCCGTCCTCGCCCGCGTAGTCGATCTCCTGCTGCGGGCCGCCGACGATCGAGTACTGGGTGGTGTACTCGCCGAAGTAGACGCGCGGCTCGTAGTCGCCCAGGTCGCCCTCGGGCGGCAGGTCGCGCTCCAGGAAGTCCGGCTGGCCGTTGGACTGGATGTCCGTGCCGCTCGCGGCCACCATGCCGAAGCCGTGGGTGTACCGGAAGTGGTCGTTGATCCAGTTCCGTTCGGGAGCGTTGTTGACGTTCATCTCCCGGAGGCCGACCACGGTGTCCCGCTCCGACTCGTCGATCGAGTAGCGGTCGACGTCCAGGGTCGGGGAGAACTGGTAGTAGCCACGGACCTGCTGGATCTGCTGGAACGCGGGCGAGACCACGCTCGGGTCCAGCAGCCGGATGCTGGCGGTCTCGGAGACCGAGTTCCGCAGCTCCTCCGCGTCCGCCTCGCTGGTGCCCGAGTAGTCCTCGACCTGTGCGTCCGCGATGTCGTAGGCCTGGGTGGTCGACTCCATGTGTTTCTGGATGTACGGAGTCTCCTTGGCCTGCTCGTTCGGCTTGACCTGGAACTGCTGCACCAGCGCCGGGTAGACGCCGCCGATCAGCACCGCCGAGAGGACCATCAGGCCCAGGCCGATGACCGGCAGCTGCCAGCCCCTGCGCCACAGGGTGGCGAAGAACAGCACCGCGCAGATCGCCGCGATGATCGCGAGGATCGTCTTCGCGGGCAGATAGGCGTTGGCGTCGACGTACCGCAGGCCCGTCCAGCCCTCGTTGTCGCGGAAGTCGCCGCTCTTGAGCGCCAGCCCGTAGCGGTCGAACCAGTAGGCGACCGACTTGAGCGCCACGAACAGGCCGACCAGCACGGAGAGATGGCCGGTGGCCGACGAGGTGATCCGGCTGCCGGGGGTGGTCAGCCGGATGCCGCCGTAGAGGTAGTGGGTGAGCGCGGCGGCCAGCGTGGACAGCACCACGACGGCGAAGCCGAAGCCCAGCAGGAAGCGGTAGAAGGGGTAGTCGAACGCGAAGAACGCCACGTCCCGGTTGAACTGCGGGTCGGTGACGCCGAACGACTCACCGTTGATCCACTGAAGCCAGGTGCGCCACTGGCTGGAGGCCGAGCCTCCGGCGATCAGCCCGATCACCACCGAGACCGCCAGCACCACCCACTTCTTGAAGGGGGCGATGCTCATGCGGTAGCGGTCCAGGTTCTGCTGCTCCATGGACATCGCGCTCAGCGGCGGCCGAAGCCGGTGCGCCAGCCAGATGTTGAAGCCGACCGCGACCGCCATCAGCAGGCCGAAGATGGCGAACATCGTGGCCCTGGTCAGCATCTGGGTGCGGTAGACGCTGGTGTAGTCCACCGAGCGGTACCACAGCCAGTCCGTCCAGAACCCCGCGAACATGGCGAAGAGGATGGCCAACGCGGCCAGGATCGCCGCTGTGATCAGCAGGGTCCTTGCGCCTCGGGACGGGCGCCCGACGCTGAACCGTGGCCCTCCCGGGCCTCTCGGTCCTCTGGGTCCGTTCGGACCGTTGGGGCGGCCCGAGCCCGAGCCCCGGTCCGGCATCTGGAAAGCCAAGGTGCGCACCTCAAAGATTCGCGGGATCTGAAGCCGGGCCAGTCCACAGAACGGCCCACTGAACTAACTTACTCAACCTTTACTCGGTTCCCGTTTTCGGGGTGTGAGACGGCACGATATGCCCATGGACAACAATCGCCCCGACGTACCCGCCACTCCCCCGCTGGCGGCCGACCCGCTCACCAGGACGGTCCTGGAGATCGACTCCTATGCCGCCGGGTTGGGCTGGGACCGCCCGGCACAGCTGTTCGCGCTGGTGGACACCGTGCGGCTGCGCGCCGAGGAGCCCGGCCTCGCCGAGCGACTCGACCTGGGCGAGTCGGCGGGCGAGGGGCTGACCCCGGTGGAGCAGGACGAACTGCCGCCCGACGTACCGCTCGACGAGTTCCTCGCGACCATCGCCTGGCCCGACGCGGTGGCCGGCTGCGCCATGACCGTGGAGCGGCTGATGCTGCCGCCCTCGGCCGAACGCGCCGTCCCCGAGGGGCTGGACGAGGGCCAGCTGAACCGCTGGGTCGCCGAGCACCCCGAACGCCGGGAGGTCCGGCTGACGGTGGCCGTGCTGCGCGACGGGCGGCGGGAGTCGGCGGTGCGGCTGCGCGAGAAGGACAGCGAGACCGACGTGCTCACGGGGCCCGACCTGGTGCCGGGACTCGCCGAGGCGCTCGCGGCCACCTTCGCCGACTGACGCAGGGCCGGGCCCGACCCACGGGCCCGTTCCGCCCGACGCACCGGGGAACGGGGCGACGCCAACCGGGTCGCCGGGGCCGAGCCGCTATCCGGCGGCCTGGCACTCCGGCAGCGCGTCGGTGTCGCCCCCGCGTATGAGCCGCAGCGCCTCCAGGGCGTCGTCCAGGGTGTCGACCTCGACCAGGGTCAGCCCGTCCGGCACGTGCTCGGCGGCGGTCGCGCAGTTGTCGCTCGGCGTCAGGAAGAACTCGGCGCCGGCCTCCCGGGCGGCGATGATCTTCATCGAGACGCCGCCGATCGGCCCGACGTCGCCCTCGTTGTCGATGGTCCCCGTGCCGGCGACGAACTCGCCGCCGGTCAGGTCGTCCTCGGTGAGCCGGTCCATCAGGCCCAGCGCGAACATCAGCCCCGCGCTCGGGCCTCCCACGTCGGCCAGCTTGATGTCGACCTCGAACGGCAGCGAGTACGCCAGGCCGGCCTGGATGCCGACGATGGCCCGCTGGTCGTCGGGCGCCTCGGCGGTGGTGACCGTGATCTCCTCGGTCTCGTCCGGGAGTTGGCCCCCGCCGTTCATGGCCTCCTCGGCCTGCTCGGCCGGCACCACGCTGAACACCACGTCCTCGCCCGGCTGGTGCCGGGTGACCAGCTCGGCCACCTGCCCCGGCTCGGTGACCGGGGTGCCGTCCACGGCGATGATCGCGTCCCCCGCGTGCAGCCGGTCCTGCGCCGGGCTGTCCTCCACCACGGCGGCCACCACGGTCTGCTCGGGAACGTCGTAGCCCAGCTCGCGCAGCGCCACCACCTTGGCGCTCTCCTGGGACTGGGTGAACTCCTCCGCGTTCCGCTCCTCCACCTGGTCCGCCGAGACGTCCTCCGGGTAGAGCGTGTCGTGCGGCACCACGGCGCGGTCGTCGGCGAGCCAGCCGTGCATCGCCTCCAGCAGGTTCATCCGGTAGTTGATGCCGGTGACCCGGACCGTCGTCATGTTGAGGTGGCCGCTGGCCTCGAAGGTCTCCTCGCCCTCCACGGTGAGCACCGGCTCGCCCTCGTGCTCGCCGAGGGTGTTCACCGTGGGGCCCGGGGACATCTCCGAGTAGGGCACCTGGATCAGCACCCCGGCGCAGAGCATCCCGATCAGCAACAGAACCGATGTCAGCAGAGTCGCGGTGCGGCGTGGCATGGCTTGACAGTACGTGACGGCACTGTCATCCGTCGGCCGGGGCCCGTTCCATCGCGGCCCGGAAGGCCTCGTACCCCCGCACCCCCACGCTGTCGCGCACGTTCCGCGCCCCGTTGCCACGACGGGTGGCCCAGGCGCTCCATATGCCGGCCACCACGCCGCCGGCGACCGGGATCAACAACCAGACGAGAACAGCCATCTCCTACCTCCCACCTGCGCCGACCACGGCGTCGTCACTCCAACGCTCGGCCGGGTCCGCGAGTTACGCAACCGGAGCCGTCGGCGCCGAACAGCCGACGCCGGCCCCCACCCATTCCTCGCTGCCGTCGGCGAACCGCTGGTGCTTCCAGATCGGCACCCGCCGCTTGAGGTCGTCGATCAGCCGCCGCGAGGCGGCGAACGCCTCCCCGCGATGGGCCGCCGACACGGCCACCACCACCGCGAGGTCGCCCACCGCGAGCCGGCCCAGCCGGTGCGTGGCGGCCAGCGCGCAGCCGGGGAACTCCGCGACGACGTCGGCGGCGACCCGGCGCAGCTCGGCCTCGGCGGTCGGATGCGCCGAGTACTCCAACGAGGTGACGGCGGCGCGGTCCGCTCCCTCGACGGTGGGCCCGTCGTGGTCGCGCACGCTGCCCACGAAGAGGACCGTGCCACCGGCGGCGTCGTCCGCCACCGCCCGGTGGACCTCGTCGACCGACAGCGGCGTCTCGCGCAGCGCCAGGAGCCGGATGGGGTCGTCGCTCGTCATGGCCCCATGATCCCCCATGGCCCCGCGCTCATCTGCGGCGGGCCCTGCGGGCGCGGCGCACCAGCGCGGCGGTGCCCACCAGGGCCACGGTGGCGCCGGCGGCGCCCAGCGTCGTCGCCGCGTCCTTGCGGCCGAGGCGCCGCCCGACGACGGTGTGCCGGCCGGCCACCTCGGCCAGCAGCTCGGCGAGCACCTCCTCGTTGCTCCACGTCGGCCGCCAACCCGCCTCGTAGAGGCGGCTGCCGCTGACGACCCAGGGGTGCATGGTGTACGCGAGGTCGCCGGCGGGCGAGGGCGTCAGGCCCAGCCGGTGCAGCCGGGTGGCGGCGCCGAGCGCGACGGAGGGCGGCAGCTCCATGCGGCGGATGCCGGACAGCTCCTCCACCTCCTCCTGCTCCAGCCAGCCGTCGCAGCCCACCGCCAGCTCCCCGTCGACCTTTTCGAGCACCGCGTACTCCAACGCGCTGACCAGGTCGTCGACATGGCAGAACTGCCAGCGGGGGCGGGAGCCGGCCACCACCAGCAGCCGGGGCGACTCGAAGTAGCGGGTGAGGGCGGTGTCGGTGCCGCCGACGAGCACGGCGGGGCGCAGCACCGTGACGTTGAGCCCCGGGTGTGCGCGGGGCGCGCGCTGGGCGAGGCGTTCGATCTCCAACAGGTCGCCCACGCAGGTCGCGTCCTCGGTGGCGCGCAGCTCGGCGTCCTCGGCGAGCGGGACGTCGTTGTCCGGCAGGGCGCCGTAGACCATGGCCGAGGTGCACAGCACCACCCGGCGCACGCCGGCGGCAGCGGCGGCGGTGAGCACGGTCTGGGTGCCGCGCACGTTGAACGCGGTACGGGCGGCCGGGTCGCTCTCGACGTCCAGGTCGAGCGCCAGGTGCACCAGGACGTCGACCGGCGCGTGCGACGGCTCGGTCTCGCCGGCGTCCTCGGCGTCCCTGGTGGCGCCCGAGGTGCGCAGCAGGTCGGCGATGGCGGGATCGCGGACGTCCAGGGTGTGCCACTCCGCGCCCCCGGCCTCGCCGAGCCGCTCGTCCAGCGCGAGCACCCGCCGGATGTCCGGCGAGTCCAGCAGCCGCTCGGTGAGGCGGGCGCCCAGCCCTCCGGCCGCACCGGTCACCGCGACGGTCAGGGGGGCGGTTGGTCCGTTTCGCGGTGCGCGAACGGCTGGTTCCGGGGAACTCACAGGACCTCTCCAGCGGTTGTTCCAGTACGACGTGCGCACGCCCATCCTGCCTGAGAGGTGTCTAGGCTTGGGGCACAGACCAGCGAATGCCCGGCGCGTCCGCTTCCGTTTCGACGACGTCCGATGACAAGACCCGAGGATTCCCGTGAGTGACTTTCCATTCGGATTCGGCCTCCCGCAGGAGCCGGAGGACGGCGAATCCGGCAAGAACAGGGGCGGTGGCCAGGGGCCGGCCGACAATCCTCTGGCGGCGTTGTTCGGCGCCGGCGGGATGAACGCGCAGGACCTGGGCGCGGCCTTCCAGCAGCTGGGCCAGCTGCTGTCCAACGACAGCGGCCCGGTCAACTGGGAGCTGGCACAGAACGTGGCGCGGCAGACGGTCGCGCAGGGCGCGCCGGACGGTTCGAAGGACCGCTCGGTGAGCACGGCGGAGGCCGAGCAGGTGCGGGAGGCCGTGCGGCTGGCCGACCTGTGGCTGGACGGCGTGACCTCGCTGCCGTCCGGGGCCTCGTCCACGGTGGCCTGGAGCCGCGCCGAGTGGGTGGAGGCGACGCTCCCGGTCTGGCGTGAGCTGGTCGACCCGGTGGCCGAGCGGGTCGGGGCGGCGATGAGCGAGGTGCTGCCCGAGGAGATGCGGGCCATGGCGGGGCCGCTGATGGGCGTGATGCGCTCCATGGGCGGCGCGATGTTCGGCACCCAGATCGGCCAGGCCGTCGGCGTGTTGGCGAGCGAGGTCGTCGGCTCCACGGATGTCGGGCTGCCGCTGGGCCCGGCGGGCCGGGCGGCGCTGCTGCCGCAGAACGTGACGGCCCTGGGCGAGGGTCTGGGGGTGCCCCAGGACGAGGTCCGGCTGTATCTGGCGCTGCGGGAGGCCGCGCACCAGCGGCTGTTCGCGCATGTGCCGTGGCTGCGCTCGCACCTGTTCGGCGCGGTGGACGGCTATGCCCGGGGCATCCAGGTGGACACGGACAAGCTGGAGGGGCTCGTCGGGCAGATCGACCCGAGCCGGCCGGAGGAGCTTCAGGAGAAGCTTCAGCAGGGCCTGTTCGAGCCGGAGGACACCCCGGAGCAGAAGGCCGCGCTGGCCCGGTTGGAGACGGCGCTGGCGCTGGTCGAGGGCTGGGTGGACGCGGTGGTGCACGCGGCGGCCGAGCCGCATCTGCCGTCGGCCTCCGCGCTGCGGGAGACGCTGCGGCGGCGGCGCGCCTCGGGTGGGCCGGCCGAGCAGACCTTCGCGACGCTGATCGGCCTTGAGCTGCGGCCCCGGCGGCTGCGGGACGCGGCCCGGCTGTGGGCCTCGTTGACGGACGCCAGGGGCACCCAGGGGCGGGACGCCCTGTGGACCCATCCGGACATGCTGCCCACGGCCGAGGACCTGGACGACCCGGACGGCTTCGTCCACCGCGAACAGCTGGACTTCTCCGAGTTGGACCGGCTGTTGGGCGAGGCGGCCGACGGCTCCGAAGGGCCGGCCGGCGGCGGTGAGGCCCCGCGCCTGGCCAAGGAGGACCGGGGCGAGGGCGGCGCCAGGGGCGACGGCGGCAACGACGGCAACGGCGACGGCCGGGACGACGACGGCCGGGACGGGCGGGGCCGCGACGGCGAGGGCGGCCGGGCCGGGTGAGCGCCCTGCGCGAGGACGCCGCCCGGGTGTTGTCGGACTGGGCGGCGCCGGACGCCGGGCAGGACGCGCTCCGCCGGGAGTACGCCGCGCATCTGGCGGCGCACCCGGACGGCATGTGGCAGAGCTGCGCGGCCGGGCATCTGACGGCGAGCGCCCTGGTGGTGGACGCGGCCGGGGGCCGGGTGCTGCTGACCCTGCACCGCAAGCTCCGCCGCTGGCTCCAGACCGGCGGGCACTGCGAGCCGGACGACGCCACGCTGGCGATCGCCGCGCTGCGCGAGGCGACCGAGGAGTCGGGCATCGAGGGGCTGCGGCTGCTGCCGGCGCCGGTCCGGCTCGACCGGCACGACACCCCGTGCGCGCCCCATCTCGACGTGCAGTACGCCGCGTTGGCCCCGGCCGGGGCCACGCCAGTGATCAGCGAGGAGTCCGTCGACCTGCGGTGGTTCGACTTCGCCGAGGCGGAGGCGCTGCCCGACGCTTCGGTGCGGCGGCTGGTGGCCGGGACGCGCGCGCTGCTCTGAGCGCGGCGCGTGCCCCGGCGCACCGTTCAACAACAGCCGGCTCGGGTGGTCAGCGCGGGCCCCAGGCCCCGCCCTGGCCGAGGCCGGGCCCCTGGCCCTGCTGGAACTGCAACCGCTGCCCGAACGAGGTCTGTTGGGGCGGCAGCAGCTCGCTGGGCTGCACCACCACATGCCCGTCGCCCATGAAGTTCAGCTCCCAGCCCTCGCCGGTGGTGCCCCGGCGGCGCCAGATGGACTTGCTGCTGGTCTGCGCCTGCATCTGCACCCGCAGCGAGGAGGACCACGCCACCACGGCGTCGGCGTCCACGCTGCACACCTGCTGCGGGGTCACCCGCAGCACCAGCGGGCTGCCCGAGGTGGTGATGGCGACCTTGCCCTGCCCGGTGATCAGGGTGTTGTAGGCGCCGACGCCGGGGATGCCGTGCTGGCTCTCCACCGACACGACGTCCCAGTGCAGATGGGGGTCCATGGCCAGCACATAGCCGCTGTCCACGGTGAGGCCCTCGTGGTCGACGTCGAGGATGTGGACGTGCTGGGCCAGGTTGGCCAGATAGACCACGCCCTGCCCGAAGCAGCGCATCAGCGGCAGCACCTCGCCGGTCATCCGCTGGGTGTGCCGCTGCCGGTGCGACTGGTACTCGCCGTCGAACTCCACCATCCCCTCGAACGCCACCATGCTGCCGGACCTGGCGACGACCTCCTCCCCCTGGGAGAGGTTGACGCGGAGCATGTGGAGGCCCTGGAGGGTGAAGTGCTCCTGCGTCTGGGTGGCCGCGTTGTTGAAGATCGGACTCAGCATCTCGCCGCTCCCCCGTCAGTTCTGTGCGCCGGAAAGGCGCTCGGTGCTGTCCTCGCTGGGCTGCACGATCACGAAGCCCTGTCCGGAGAAGCCGAGTTGGTAGGCCTCGCCGCTGCCCCTGCCGATCAGCGAGGAGGCCTTGAAGCTGCGCTTGCCCCGCACCTCCAGGCCGGTGGACCAGGCGACCAGCGCGTCCGGGTCCACATAGGTCTCGCCGCCGGCGGCGCCGCAGTCCACCACCACGGGGATGCCCCGGCTGGTGATGGCGACCCAGCCGGTGCCGGAGATGCCCAGGTTGAACAAGCCCTGGCCGGCGAACTTGGCTATGCCCTTGACCCGTTGCACGCCCCAGTCCAGATGGGCGTCGAGGGCGAGGACGTTGGTGGCGTTGACCGAGATGTTCTCCCCGTTCAACGGGAGGCACACCACGTTGGCGCCGTAGTCGGCGAGGAAGAGCTGGCCGTCGCCGTGGCAGCGCATCAGGGGGACGTTCTCCCCGGTCAGCCGCCCGGCGACCGCGCGGCCGAGGGCGGAGGGGTTCGACTCGTACTGCACATAGCCCTCGTAGGCCACCATCGATCCGGCCCTCGCCAGGAGGTCCTGCCCGGTGCGCATCGCGACCCTGGCCATGGTCGGGCCGTGGTTCTCCATGCGCGCCGTGGGCGCGGCCGGGACATGGCTCGTGGTCATCCGCTGGTCCATCACCGGCTCCTGTCAGATCTCGTAGGGCTGGACGATCACGAAGTTCCCCGGGGCGCCGCGGAACTGGAGCTGGGTGCTCTCCCCCGTGTCGCCGGGGAACGCCTGCCGCCGCAGCCGCACCTGGTTGGCGACCAGCACCTGGGCGCCGGCCGACCAGGCGACCAGCGCGTTGGCGTCGGCGAAGGTCATGGCGGTGACGGGCATGACCAGCGGCTCGCCGTGGGTGGTGAGCACCAGCGTGCCGTGGCCGGAGAACTGGAGCGCGAAGAGGCTGCCGCCCGGCAGCCCGTGGCCGTCGATCCGGCGCACGTCGTAGTCGAGCGACTCGTCGAACGCGAGGACCCGCTGGGAGGAGACGCATATCGCGTCGCCCTGGAGCTCGACGGGGAAGAGCCGGGTGGCGTCCTCGGCGAGGTAGACCCGGCCGCTGCCGGTGCAGCGCATCAGCGAGGGGAAGCCCTCGCCGGTGGCGTTGGCGACCATCCGGCGCTTGAAGCCGCCGCCCTTGAAGCCGAACTCGACCTCGCCCTCGTAGAGCACCATCGCGCCCTGTCTGGCCATCACCGGCTGGCCGTCCAGGCCCAGGTCGGCGCGGACCAGCTGCGGGTTCTGGAGGCTCCAGCGCTGCCCGCCGGCGGCGGCGGCCTGGTACTTGTCGAGGACGCTGGCCAGGCTGCCGGTCCCCTGGGGGATCGGCTGGGTCGCGGAAGGGCCGGGCTGCGGCGGGACCTGGCCGAACTGGGGCTGGGGCGGCGCCTGGGGCGGCGCGGCCGGCTGTTGACCGAACGGTGGCGGGGACGGCGCCTGCGGTGGCGCGGCCGCGGGCTGGCCGAACGGCGCGGCCGGCTGCGGCGGTTGACCGGGCGGCTGCCCGAACTGCGGCGCGGGCGGCGCCGGCTGCGCGGGGGCGGGCGGCGACGCGGGGCTCGGGGCGGGCGCGGGTGGCGCGGCGGCCGCCGGGGCCGGTGCGGGCTGCTGGGCGGCGGGGGCCGGGGCCGGCGGGGCGCCGCCGCCGGGCGGCGGCGCGAACGCCGGGGGTGCGGCGGCCGCCCCGCCGGGCGGGGCGAAGCCGGGCGCGGCGCCCTGCGGCTCCGGCTCGGGGGCGGCGTCCTCGGCGTCCTCCTCGACCTCGCCGCCGAAGTGCCGCAGCAGCGCGGCCAGTCCGCCGTCGAAGCCCTGCCCCACGGCGGCGAACCGCCACCCGTCCTTGCGGTAGAAGTCCCCGATCATCAGCGCGCGTTCGGTGGTGAAGGCGGAGCCGTCGAAGGAGTAGCGGGCGACCTCCTCGCCGCCGGCGACGATCCGCAGATAGCCGGGCGCCGCCTGGGACATCGTCCCCTCACCGTCGATGGTGGCGGTGAACGCCAGCCGGTCGATGGACGGCGGGACCTTGTCCAACGTGATCCGGAACGACTCCGTGTCCCCGGCCTGGGCGCCGAGCAGCTGGAGCGACCCCTCGGGCGAGGCGGGTTGGTTGTAGAAGACGAAGTACCGGTCGTCCGAGAGCTGTTCGGCCGCGTCCAGGCCGAAACAGCTGATGTCGAAGACCATCCCCGGCCCCGAGACCTGGACCCCGACATAGAGATCCGTGCCCAGGGTCAGATCGGTGAGCCGGGCCTTCTGGCCGCGCTTGAATTGCGTCACCATCGGTAACGACCGTCCCCCATCCGCTAGCTGCACATCCGGCATCGCCAGACTAGCCAATGCCACGGACAGTGGTCGCTTCTCGGTCGGTCCCGGTCAGTCCCGTTGCGGGCAGGGACTGTGCGGCAGCCGCTCGGCGGCGACGACGCCCTCCAGGAAGCCGCGGGCCCGCTCCGTGCGCGGGTAGCGCTCCAACAGCGCCCAGAAGCCCGGGCCGTGACCGGGCACCAGCAGATGGGCCAGCTCGTGCAGCAGCACGTAGTCGATCACGTACTCGGGCATTCCCTGGAGTCGGTGGGAGAGCCTGATGGTGCCGAGCGCCGGCGTGCAGGAGCCCCAGCGGGCGTTCTGGTTCGTGACCCAGCGCACGCTGTCCGGCCGCGCGCGCCCCTCGAAGTACCGCTCCGACAGCTCCCGGGCGCGGCGGAAGAGGTCCTCGTCGTCGAGCAGCCGCCGCTCCTCCTGGGCGGCCAGCTTCTCCAGCATCACCCCCACCCAGCGGCGCTCCTCGTCGGCGGACATCCGGGCGGGGATCAGGACCACGGTGCGATCGGCCTCGCGGTAGGCCGATACCGTGCGACGACGCCGTGAGCTGCGGCGAACCTCGACGCGCTCCGGCTGCTCCCCGTCCAGCACCGGGCGGCCCACCGAGGGCGTGCGCTGCGGTGGGCCGGCGCTGTTCAGCGGGTCGGCGGACACATGCCGACGTTACCCGGTGCGAGCCGGATATGTCCTGCTCGTCGATCACCGGGTGGGGGGCGCCAAAAGTCAACCACCCACAGGTATGCACTATTTGTAATATTTTCTCGGCTTCCTGTGGATAACTTTCCGCATGTCCCGGTGCGTACCCAGCATGATGGGGCCCGACAGTGAGCCGAGGGCCCGCAGGGGCTCGAAGGGGGGCCATCCCATGCATCCGATGATCAAGCCGTCGCTGCGCCGAGGCTGGCGGGACCAGAAGACCGTCCGCTACGGAGTGACGCCCGCGCACTCCGTGCTGTTCGGCCCGCTGGACCCGGCGACGGAGAGCTTTCTCTCGCTGCTCGACGGGACGCGCGGCCTGCCCGCGCTGCGGGACGCGGCCGCCTCGCTCGGGCTGGGCGCCGAGGCGGCGGACCGGGTGACCAGCAAGCTGGCCGGTGCGGGCGTGCTCGACGACGCGACGGCCGAGCCCCAGGCCGCCGGGGAGATCACCGACGCCATGCGGCCGGACCTGGCGTCGCTCTCCCTGCTCCACTCGCGTCCCGGCGACGGGCTCCGCGCCTGGATGGCCCGCCGCACGGCCAGGGTGCTGGTCAGGGGCGCCGGCCGCGTCGGCGCCGCCGTCGCGGGCGCCCTCGCGCAGGCCGGCGTGGGCCGGGTCGAGGTGGCGGACGGCGGGCGGGTCGCGCTGACGGACACCTCGCACGGCGGTCTGCGGCCCGAGAGCGTGGGCGAGCGCAGGGCCTCGGCGGCCCAGGCCCTGGTCCGCTCGCTGTGCCCGTGGCGCCGGGTCCCGACGGAGGAGCGGCGCGGGCCGCGGCTGGTGATCATCGCGCCCAGGGACGGGCTGGCGGCCTATGTCCCCGATCCGAAGCGGGACGAGGAGCTGATGGCCAGCAGGACCCCGCACCTGTACGCGGGCGTGGTCGAGGCCACGGGCTTCGTCGGCCCGCTGGTGCTGCCCGGCACCACCGCCTGCGCCGGCTGCCTGCTGCGCACCCTCGGGGACTGGGAGCCGTCCTGGCCGATCCTGGTCTCCCAGTGGCGGAACGCCCGCAGCCCAGGGGTGCCCGCCTGCGACAGTGCCCTGGCCACCACCATCGCGGGGCTGACAGCCTGCGCCGCGCTCGCCTTCCTCGACGGGCACGCGAGCCTCCCCGCGCACAGCAGGACGGAGTACGTGCTGCCGGGCCCGACGCCCACCACCCAGACGTTCTCCCCACACCCGGAGTGCTCCTGCGGCGCCGCCCCCGCCGAGGCCCCGCGCCCCTCGACGCCGGCGGGTCCACAATGAACGGAAGACCTGGCGCGACGGCCGTACGCCTGCCGGGAGTTGGAGGGGACATGTCTGATCTACCTCGCAAGGCAGTGACCAGGACCGCGAAGCTGGCCACGCTGCCGTTGAGCTTCGCCGGCCGGGCGACCTGGGGACTGGGCAAGCGGATCGGCGGGCGGTCCGCCGAGCTGGTCGGGCAGGAGGTTCAGCAGCGCACCGCCCAGCAGTTGTTCTCCGTGCTGGGCGAGCTGAAGGGGGGCGCCATGAAGCTGGGCCAGGCGCTCTCGGTCTTCGAGTCGGCGCTGCCCGAGTCCGTCGCCGGCCCCTACCGGGCCGCACTCACCAAGCTCCAGGAGGCCGCCCCGCCGATGCCGGCGAGTTCGGTGGTGCGCGCCATGGCCGAGCGGCTCGGCGAGGACTGGCGCGAGCGCTTCGAGGAGTTCGACGAGCGCCCGGCGGCGGCCGCCTCCATCGGACAGGTGCACCGGGCCGTCTGGGCGGACGGCCGGGAGGTCGCTGTGAAGATCCAGTACCCGGGGGCCGGCGAGGCCCTGCTCTCCGACCTGACCCAACTGAGCCGCTTCGCCCGCGTGTTGGCGCCCTGGGCGCCGGGGCTGGAGATCAAGCCGCTGCTTGAGGAGATGCGGGACCGGGTGGCCGAGGAGCTGGACTACGCCCTGGAGGCGGACTCCCAGCGGATCTGCGCCGACGCCTTCCGGGGCGACCCCGACGTGGTGGTGCCCGAGGTGGTCTGCCAGCGGGACGGGCTGCTGATCACCGAGTGGCTGGAGGGCACCCCGCTCTCCGAGGTGATCGCCGAGGGCGAGCCGGCCGAGCGGGACCGCGCGGGTCAGCTGCTGGCGCGCTTCCTGTTCTCCGGCACCGCCCGCACGGGGCTGCTCCACGCGGACGCGCACCCGGGCAACTTCCGGCTGGTGCCTGTCGAGGGCGAGCCGGTGGAGCGCTGGCGGTTGGGCGTGCTGGACTTCGGCGCGGTCAACCGGCTGCCCGAGGGCCTGCCGCCGGCCATCGGCAGGGCGCTGCGGCTGTCGCTCGACGGCTCGGCCTCGGAGGTGTACGAGCAGCTGTGCGAGGAGGGCTTCGTCAAGGCGTCGATCGATCTGGACCCCGAGGAGGTGATGGACTACCTGCTGCCGATGACGGAGCCGGCTCGGGTGGCGGAGTTCACCTTCACCCGGGAGTGGCTGCGCACCCAGGCCGCGCGGATAGCCGATCCTCGGTCGTCGGCCCACCAGTTGGGGCGGCGCCTCAATCTGCCGCCGTCCTATCTGCTGATCCACCGGGTGACGCTGTCCACCATCGGCGTGCTCTGCCAGCTGAACGCGACGGTCAGACTGCGGGACGAACTGGTCGCCGGCCTGCCCGGCTTCGGGGACGCGGACCTCCCGGGGCCCAGGGAGGCGACCGGGTCCGAGGACCCGGCCCGGGACGAGGAGCCGGCCGGCGGCGGGACGTTGGCGGCGGAGCGGGCGGACGGGGTGGCGGACGACGCCGGGGAGCCCGGGGAGGAGCCGGCGGGTCCGGGGCGCGAGCGCACATGAGAGAACCGCCGGACGGCGCGCGGGCCGCGAGACGCGGCCCGGCCGTCCGGCGGTCGGATGGTGGGTTCAGTCGAGCGGGCGCCCGACGGTCACTGCATGACCGCCCGGGCCAGCGCCCGGCGGGCGCGCCGGGAGGCGCGCTCCGCTCGCCGCTGGAGCCGCTCGGACCGGCGGGCCTGGCGCTGGGCGTCGGCCAGCCTCCCGGCCATCCGGTGCGATGTGGCTTCCCTGGTGCGTTCTTCCATATGGGAACGCGCCATGGCTTCTGGGATGAGTTGCAACTTCCTGGTCCTGTTCTGTTCCTGTCGGGACTGACGTCGTCCGACGGGTCGGTGGCTGGGAGCCACCTCGGTGCGAGGGTCGATGGCGCGCAGCTGGTGGTGCCGTCGCGGCCCATAGGGGGCCGGTCGGCCGATGGTTCCGTGAGTGCTCATGCCGAGACCGGGTTCTTCCGGGGGCGGCCACGGGGCCGCTTCCTGGGCACGACCACGCCCTGGACGAACAGCTCGCCGCCCCAGACGCCCCAGGGCTCGCGGCGGTCCTTCGCGCCGGCCAGGCAGGCCTCGCGCAGCGGACAGGTCCGACAGAGGGACTTGGCGTACTCGACGTCGGCGGGCGACTCGGCGAAGAACACCTCGGGGTCGTACGAACGACAGGGCACGCTCTCGTCGAGGCGCTCAATGGCCTCGTCCAGCTCGTTCAGCGTGAACAGCGGGGTCACAGAAGTCTCCGGATCGGGTGGTGGGTTCAGGTCAGGTCGGGCGTACGGCGCGAGTGGCACGGTGTCGTCCTCGTGTCGTGTGAGTTGTCGAACCGCTCGACGGCTGCCGGGCGGCGGGGAAAGCAAAAGGGCCGCGAAACCCGGTGTGGGTTCCGCGGCCCCTGAGGTGCCGACCTGATCTCGCCGATCAGGTTGGATCACTCCAGGGATCGAGCCCGCGGAGGGCCCACATCGAGTGAAACTTGGTCCGCTGTCCGAAAATCCGGTGGCCGGCGCCGGCGAGATTGGCGTTGGCCGCGTAGGCGTCCACACCTGCGGCTGCCGCCACTACTGCCATCTCGGGCGCCGAAATCGTTCGCTCCTCGCGAGAGACACCCCTGGCGTCGGACTCCACGCGGGCAGACGGCACGCGCGGCAGGACGACCATGGACGGCAGGGCAGCGCAGAGCGCGGCGGAGCGGGCGACCACAGAACCGGTCACTTTGGTGTCAGTCGACACGATCACTGGAATCGCCTCCTTCGCGGCGTCTCAGGGGCGGCCTCTGCCAACCCGGGATGTTCTCTCAGTAGAGCATGGGACCGCAGGAAGGGAAACCCTCCCCGGGCGCCACGTGGAGCACGCTATGCGGATTCCTCGCGCGGACGCAATCTATTTTTCGGGGTCCTCTTCGGAAGATTCCTCGGCCCGCTCCGGGAGTTGCTCTCCGGCGCAGAGCGCCAACACTTCGTCGCCGAACTGGCGCAGCTTGTGCGGGCCCACCCCGGAGATGCGAGACAACTCACGTTCGTCGCCCGGCGGCTGCTCGGCGATGGCCATCAGGGTGGCGTCGGTGAAGACGGCGTACGCCGGGCGCCCCAACTCCTGGGCGCGCGCCAGGCGCCACTCCCGCATCCGCTCGTACAGCTCCTCGTCCATGGTCGACGGGCAGTCGGCGCACCGCTTCAGCTTCAGCTCGGTGGCCTCCGTCAGCGTCCGGCCGCAGACCCGGCACGGCACCGGCCCGCGTGGCTTCCGCCCCCGCGCCGCGCCGCGCTCCACGCCCCCGGCGCCGCCGCGCCCCCGGGACCCGTCGGCCGAGGAGCCCGGGCGCAGCCCGTCCAGGAAGCGGCTCGGCCGGCGGCCGGCCCGGCCGCCAGGGGAACGGGCCAGCGCCCAGGACAGGCAGAGGTGGAACCTGGCCCGGGTGACGCCGACATAGAGCAGCCGACGCTCCTCCTCGACCTGCTCCGGGGTCTTGGCGTGGTTGATGGGCAGCATCCCGTCGGTGAGCCCGACGAGGAAGACCGCGTCCCACTCCAGGCCCTTCGCGGTGTGCAGGGAGGCCAGCGTGACGCCCTCGACCGTCGGCGCGTGCTGGGCGGCGGCCCGCTCGTCCAGCTCGGCGACGAAGTCCACCAGGGTGGCGCCGGGGCGGGCGCGTTGGAAGTCCTCGGCCAGCCGGACCAGCGCGCGCAGCGACTCCCAGCGGTCCCGCACCGCGCCCGAGCCGGCGGGCGGCTCCGGCGTCCAACCGGTGCTCGCCAGCACCGCGCCGGCCTCGGCGGCGAGGCCGTCGGCGCCGGCCAGGACCGCGTCGTTCCCCCCGGCGCGGGAGGCGCCGCGCAGGGCGAGGATCGCCTGGCGGATCTCCTGCCGGTCGAAGAACCGCTCGGCGCCCCGGAGTTGGTAGGGCACGCCGGCGTCGGCCAGGGCCTGCTCGTAGATCTCGGACTGGGCGTTGACCCGGTACAGGACGGCGATCTCGCTCGGCGGAACGCCGGCGCCGCCCTCGGCGGCCGGGGTCATCAGCTCCCTGATGCGGCGGGCCGTGGCCTCGGCCTCGGCCGGCTCGTCCGGGTGCTCGGCGAAGACCGGCTCGGGCCCCGGGGACCGCTGGGAGATCAGCTCAAGGCGGTGCTCGGCGGCGCGGCCCCTGGCCTGGGCGAGCAGCCCGTTGGCCAGATGGACGACCTGGGGCGAGGAGCGGTAGTCGCGCACCAGCTTGACCAGGGTGGCTTCGGGGTGGCGGGTGCGGAAGTTCAGCAGGTGGTCGGGGGTGGCGCCGGTGAAGGAGTAGATGGTCTGGCTGGCGTCGCCGACCACGCAGACGCTGTCCCGGTCCCCCAACCAGAGCTGGAGCAGGCGCTGTTGGAGGGGGCTGACGTCCTGGTACTCGTCGACGGTGAAGTGCTGGTACTGGCGGCGGACGGTGTCGGCGATGTCCTGCCGGTCGGTGAGGATGCCGACCGTCAGCAGCAGCACGTCCTCGAAGTCGATCAGGCCCCGGTCCTGCTTGAGCCGCTCGTAGGTGGCGTAGACCCTGCTGGTCTCGGCCGGGTCGCGCGGGGCGTCCCGGCCGGCCTTGACGACGGCCGCCGGGTAGTCCTCCGGGGTGGCCTGGGTGACCTTGGCCCACTCGATCTCGCCGAGCATGTCCCGCAGCTCGGCCCGCTCCAGCCGGATGCGGCAGCGCGCGCCGGCCTCGGCGACCAGCTGCTGCTTGCGCTCCAGCAGCCGGGGCGGCTCCCCGCCGATCGCCTTGGGCCAGAAGAACTGGAGCTGCCGCAGCGCCGCCGCGTGGAAGGTGCGGGTCTGCACCCCGCCCGCGCCCAGCTGCCGCAGCCGGCCGCGCATCTCGCCCGCCGCCCTGGCGGTGAAGGTGACGGCGAGCACCGTGTTCGGCTGGTAGACGCCGGCGCGCACGCCGTAGGCGATGCGGTGGGTGATGGCTCTGGTCTTGCCCGTGCCGGCGCCGGCGAGGACGCAGACCGGGCCGTGCAGGGTGGTCGCGACGGTGCGCTGCTCGGGGTCGAGCCCGTCGAGCACGGCGTCCGCCGAGTCAGGAACGGCCGGGAAGGCACCGTGCGGTAGCGTCCCCTGCGGGACGCCGGCCGCGTGACTCCCCGGCGGAGTGCTCCCGGGCAACGGGCTCTCCGGCGGGACGGCTGAGGCGTGCGGTGCTGAAGTCACCCCGCCATGCTGCCAGGTCCCACGGGGCGCGTGCGTCGGGTTGTCCACAGCCCGTGGAATTTGTCGCACCGCCGGGGACGTTCCCCCAGCACGCAGCGGAATCCCCGTGCGGTAACCGGACGTAGGTCATGTCGCGAAGGAGTCGGACGATGCCGGGCACAGTGACGATGTACAGCACGACCTGGTGCGGATACTGCCGTCGTTTGAAGAGTCAGATGGACCGCGAGGGCATCGCCTTCACCGAGGTCGACATCGAGCAGGACCCGTCGGCCGTCGCCCTGGTGGAGCGGGCCAACGACGGGAACCGGACCGTTCCGACCGTGGTCGTCACCGGCGAGGGCGGCACCGAGACGACCATGACCAACCCCTCGCTCAACCAGGTCAAGGAGGCCCTGGCCGCCTGAGGCCGCCGGGCGCCCCGCCGCTCACCAGATCGAGGTGACCAGCGGCTTGCCGTACCACTGCTCGACCAGCCGGGAGGCGATGGAGACGCCGGACGGGGCCAGCACCTCGCCGGACTCCATGGCCTCCCGCAGGTCGTCGCGGGAGAACCAGCGGGCCTCCTCGATCTCGTCGCCGTCCACCGTGACCTCGGTGCTGGTGGCGCGGGCGACGAAGCCGAGCATCAGGCTGGAGGGGAACGGCCAGGGCTGGCTCGCCTGGTAGCTGACCTCCCCGATGGTGACGCCGACCTCCTCGGCGACCTCCCTGATCACGGCCTGCTCGATCGACTCCCCCGGCTCGACGAAGCCCGCCAGCGTCGAGAACCGGCCCTTGGGCCAGTGCAGTTGGCGCCCCAGCAGGGCCCGGTCTTCGTCGTCGAGGACCAGCATGATCACGGCCGGGTCGGTGCGCGGGTAGTGCTCGGCGCCGCAGGCCGGGCAGCGGCGGATGTGGCCGGCCGCCGCGATCACGGTGCGCTCGCCGCAGCGGGAGCAGAACCGGTGCAGCCGCTGCCAGTTCTCCAGGGCCACCGCGTGCACCATCAGCTCGCTGTCGCGGTCCGAGAGCAGCGCCGCCGCCTCGCGCAGCCCGGCGGGGCGCGCGGCGGCGTCCATGCGCCCCGGGAGTGCGTCCTTCTGGAGCGCGAAGTACCGCACGCCCTCCTCGTCGGTGCCCAGGAAGTACCGGTGGGCCTCGGTGAGCGGGGCGTCGAAGGACGGCATCATCACCAGCTCGGTGCGGCCGTCCGGGGTCTCCTCGATCAGCGCCTGCCCGCCGGAGACCACGAAGACCCGGGTGCTCGGATGGCTCCAGGCGGCCCCCAGCCATGCCTCGTCCAGGCGGTGACCGGAGTCCCGGTCGATGCCTCCGGTGACGGTGAGAGGGATCGGCTGGACGACGCTGTCCTGGCTCGCCGGGGTGGTACTCATACCGGAAAGCCTAACCGGGATCGTTGGGCTCCCAGGAGTCCTCCCCCAGCAGCAGCCGCTCCAGGCCGCGCCGGCCGGGGAGCACGCTGGGCCGCACCAGCTCGCCGCTGCGCACATAGAGGAAGGCGGCGCTGACCTCACTCAACGGGAGCTGGTGGCGCTCGGCCCAGGCCAGCCGGTAGATGGCCAGCTGGAGCGGGTCGGCGTCCTGGCGGCGGGCGGTCTTCCAGTCGATGACCTCGAAGCGCGGGCCCGGCCGGCCCGGGGCGGGCGGCAGCCGGTAGACCGCGTCGATCCGGCCCCGGATCACCCGGCCGGCGAGCTGGAGCTGGAACGGGGCCTCGATCCGGTAGGGGCGGCGGCGGGCGTACGGGGTGCGCTGGAACGCCTCCTTGAGCGCGGCCAGTTCGCGTTCGTCGCGGATCTCGGCGTCCTCGTCGGGGTCGCCGCCGGGCAGCTCGTCGGGGCCGAGCAGGGGCAGCGGCAGCGTCTCGAAGCTGGACTGCACCCAGGCGTGGAACCGGGTGCCCCGGCGGGCCGCCGGCTGGGGCGGGCGGGGCATCGGCCGGGCCAGCTCGCGGGCGAAGCCCTCCGGGTCGGAGGCGAGCCGCTGGAGCTGGGTCGCGGTCAGCGACAGCGGCAGCCGCACCTCCCGCACCCCGGCCCTGGCCTGGCGCAGCTCCTCGGCGAGCACGGGGAGATCGCGGTCCCAGGAGGCCACGGTGCGCCGCTCCTCGGGCGTCAGGGCCTCGGGCGTCAGGGCCTCGGGGGCGGCGGGGTCTTCGGCCGGGTCTTCGGTGGGGTCTTCGGTGGGGTCTTCGGCGCGGTCTGCGGGGAACGCCCCCGCGCCGGCCGGCTCCCCGGACCGCGCGGGCGAACCCGCCCGGGGGGCCGTCCCGGCGGCGGGCTGCGCCGGGATGGCGGCGCCCTGACCGCCGTCGGCGGCGCGCCGGGCGGCCAGGTGGGACAGCACCGCGCGGGCCGCCACGCGGCGGCGGGCCAGCGCCGCCGGGTCGAGCGGCAGCGGCCAGGCCAGCTCGGCGGTCCTGGCGGCGGTCAACGCCGGGTTCTCCACGTCCTCCTCGGGCGGCTCCGCCCAGCGTTCGACCTCGCCGTGGCTCGGGTCGGCCTCGCAGTGCGCGCGCAGCGCGGCCAGGAAGCCGGAGGGGCCGCGCGGCTTCTTCTGGCTGGGGCCCCACCAGTGGCCCGAGCCCAGCAGCAGCCGGCGGGGCCGGGTGAACGCGACATAGCCGAGCCGCAGCTCCTCCAGCTCCAACTCCTCGGCGGTCCTGGCGCCGTACTCCTTCAGCCCGGCCGAGGTCCACTCAGGCGTGGGCGGCAGGGTGGCCGCGTCGCCGCGCAGCGGGTGCGGCAGCGTGCGGGGCTGGCGCAGCCAGGAGTCCCTGGCCCGGACGGCCGGGAAGACCCCGGCGCACAGCCCGGGCAGCGCGACCACGTCCCACTCCAGGCCCTTGGCCTTGTGCGCGGTGAGGACCTGGACCGCGTTCTCGCCGCTGGGCAGCGAGCCGTCCAGGCCACGGTCGAACTCCTCGGCCGCGCGCAGGAAGGCGAGGAACGCGGGGAGGGTGGCCTCCCCGCGCACCGCCGTGCCGGCGCGGCCGGCGGCGAAGCCGGCCGCCACGTCGAGGAAGGCGCCCAGGGTCTCCCGGCGGCGGGCGGCCAGGGCCTGCGGGGAGGCGGCCAGCTCCACCTCCAGGCCGGTGACGCCCAGCACCCGGTGCAGCACATCCATCAGCGGGTCGCCCAGCGAGCGGCGCAACTCCCGCAGCTCGGCGGCGAGATGGGCGAAGCGGACCCGGGCCTGGGCGGAGAACGGCAGCCGGTCGTCGGGCTCGCCGCCGCCCGGTTGGTCCCCGCCGGCGCCGACGAAGGTGTCGAGCGCGTCGGCGAGCGAGACCACCTCGGCCGGGTCGGTGCCGGCGACGGCGTCGGCCAGCCTGGCCAGGGCCGCCGCCTCGCCGTCGCCCTCGTCGGCGGCGGAGCGGCGCACCATCAGCCGGGCGCGGCGGCCCAGCAGCGCCAGGTCGCGCGGCCCGATCCGCCAGCGCGGGCCGGTGAGGAGCCGGACGAGGGGGGCGTTGGCCGTGGGGTCGGCGAGCACCTGGCAGACCGCGACCAGGTCGGCGACCTCGGGCAGGTGCAGCAGCCCGGACAGGCCGACCACCTCGACGGGCACCCGGCGGGCCACCAACTCGGCCTGGATCAGCGGGAAGTCGCCGGCGGTGCGGCAGAGCACGGCGATCTCGCCGGGCGGGGTGCCGGTGTTGACCAGGTGTGCGAGGGAGTCGGCCAGCCAGGTCAGCTCCTCGGCGTGGGTGGTCAACAGCGCGCAGCGGACCAGCCCGTCGCGTTCGGCGCCGCCGGCCGGGCGCAGCGGGCGGACCGCCGGGTGGCGGGCGCGCAGCGGGGCGGCCAGGTCGTTGGCCAGGGCGAGCAGCCGGCCGCCGCTGCGGCGGTTCTCCGTGAGGGTGAGCACGGTCGCGGGGCGGCCGGCGCGGTCGGCGAAGTGCTCGGGGAAGTCGTCCAGGTTGGCGACGGAGGCGCCGCGCCAGCCGTAGATGGCCTGGCAGGGGTCGCCGACGGCGGTCACCGGGTGGCCGGTGCCCTGGCCGAACAGACCGGCGAGCAGCATCCGTTGGGCGACCGAGGTGTCCTGGTACTCGTCGAGGAGCACCACCCCGAACTGCTCGCGCAGCAGCCGGCCGACCTCGGGGCGTTCGACGGCGAGCCGGGCGGCGAGGGCGATCTGGTCGCCGAAGTCCAGCAGGTCGCGGGCGCGCTTGCGGGCGCGGTACTCCTCGACCAGCTCGACGAGGGCCAGCCGGCCGGTGGCTGTCTGGGGCACCTGGCGGAGTGCGGCGTTGCTCAGGCGGGCGTTCGCCAGCTCCGCCAGCAGCTCGCCGTCGAAGGCGCGCAGCCGCTCGGGCGGCACGAGGTGTTCGGACAACTCGGCGTCCAGCGCGACCAGGTCGGCGACCAGGGTGGTGAACCCGGTGGCGGGGGGCTCGAAGTCGGCGGGCGCGCCCCGCAGCACCTCGGCCGCCAGCTGGTAACGGCCGGCGTCGGCCAGCAGCCGGGAGGAGGGCTCGATGCCGAGCCGCAGCCCGTGCTCGCTCAGCAGCCGGCCGGCGAACGCGTGGTAGGTCGAGATGGTGGGCTCGCCCGACTCGGAGGTGTCGATGCGGGCCCTCGCCAGCGCGGCGCGCACCCGCTCGGCCAGCTCGGCGGCGGCCTTGTTGGTGAACGTGAGGCCCAACACCCGCTCGGGCGCGACCTGTCCGGTGCCGGCGAGCCAGACGACGCGCGCCGCCATCACCGTGGTCTTGCCCGAGCCGGCGCCCGCGACCACGGCCTGGGGCACCGGGGGCGCGGTGACACAGGCCAGCTGCTCTGGGGTGAACGGGACGCCGAGCAACTCGGCGAGCTGCTCGGGACCGGTGAGTCGCGCGGGCACCCGAGTGAGGGTAGTCGCCGCCACCGACAACGGGCCGCGAGGCGGCCGAGCACACGAACGGCCCGGCTCACTCCACGGTCTGGCGGCCCTCGGGCCTGGCGGCGCAGGAACTCCGGAACGCGCAGGTGCCGCAGTGGTTTCCGGTGCGCGGGGTGAAGCGTTCGTCCAGGACCCGGCCGGCGGCCTCGGCGAGCAGTTCGCCGACCCAGTTCTCCGAGGCGCCGGTCAGCGGGTCCTGCCGCTGGACGGCGGGCAGTTCGTCGCCGCCGTCCCGGCGGGCGGCGCCCTGGCGGAGGTGGACGAGGGCGGCGCCGGCCGTCTCGGCGTCCGGTCCCGCGACCGACTCGTCGTGGCGGACGGCCAGTTGGTAGACGGCGAGCTGCGGGTGGCGGGCGACCTCGTCGGCGGTCGGCCGGCCCTTGCCGGTCTTGAAGTCGACGACATAGGCGCGGCCGTCGGCGTCCCGTTCCACCCGGTCCAGCACGCCCCTGATGCGGACCTCGTGCGGGCCGGCCGGCAGGGTGACCTCGAACTCGCGCTCGCTGGCGACCGGTTCGGCGCCGGACTCGGCGCGCAGCACATGCCAGCGCAGGAAGCGTTCCAACGCGGCCCTGGCCTCGGCCTGTTCGCGGCGGGACTGCCAGGGCGCCTCGAACGCGAGGGAGTCCCAGACCGACTCCAGGCGCGCCATCAGCACCGACAGGTCGGCCGGGCTGGTGCCCGAGGCGACCTCGTCGGCGAGGACATGGAGGACGTTGCCGAAGCCCTGCGCGGTGCTGGGGGGCGCGTCGGCGTGTGCTTCGCGCCCCAGGAACCACTGGAGGGAGCAGGTGTTGACCAGCTGGTCGAGGGCGCTGCCGGTCAGCGCGACGGGGCGCTCGGGGTCGCGCAGTGGCGCCTCGGAGCGCGTGGGCTCGCGCAGGCCCCACCAGCGCTCCGGGTGCGCGGCCGGGACCAGCGGATGGCCGTCGTCGTCGGCGAGCGCGGCCAGCCGGGCCAGCCGCTCGGCGGCGGCGGCGCGCAGCGCGGGCGAGGCGTCCTGGTCAACGGTGGTGGCGCGCAGCTCGGCGACGAGCGCGGTCAGCGACAGCGGGCGCGGCGGGCGGCTGCTGACCTCTTCGGGCTCGACGCCCAACTCGCCCAGGAACCGGGAGGGTTGCTCCCCGTCGTCGGTGCCGCGCACGGCGGTGACCACCAGCCGGTCGCGGGCGCGGGTGGCGGCCACATAGAACAGCCGGCGCTCCTCGGCGAGCAGCGCGGCAGGGCTGAGCGGCTCGGCGAGCCCGTCGCGGCCGATCCGGTCGGCCTCCAGCAGCGAGCCACGGCGCCGCAGGTCGGGCCAGCTGCCCTCCTGCACCCCGGCGACCACGACGAGGGACCACTCCAGGCCCTTGGCGCGGTGGGCGGTCATCAGCCGCACCGCGTCGGGCCGGGTGGGGCGCGCGCCCAGGGTGTCGGCCAGGATGTCGTGCGCCTCCAGCTCGGCCAGGAAGTTGAGCGCCCCCCGGCCGCCGATGCGCTCCTCCGCGCGCGCCGCCGCCTCGAAGAGGGCGCACACGGCGTCCAGGTCCCGGTCGGCGTTGCGGCCGGCGGCGCCGCCGCGCCGGGCGGCGCGCTCCAGCCGCCCCGGCCAGCCGGTGCCGTCCCACAGCAGCCACAGCGCCTCCTCGGCGGTGCCGCCGCCGGCCAGCGACTCCCGCGCCTTGCGCAGCAGTTGGCCCAGGCGCTGGGCGGCGCCGGCGTACGCCGGGTCGTGCGTGACCAGCCGCTCGGGCTCGGCCAGCGCGCGGGCGATCAGCACGTCGGACGGCGGGGGCGGGCCGCCGCCGGCCGCCCGTTCCTCCGCGCGCAGGGCGCGCCCGAGGCGGCGCAGGTCGGCGGCGTCCATGCCGCCCAGCGGTGAGGTGAGCAGCCGGGTCGCGGTCTCCGGATCGAGCGCGGCGTCGGCGCCGCCGGGGCCGGCCGCTCCCTCGGGGCCGGCCGCGCCCGCCTCGGCGACGACGCGCAGCGCGGTCAACAGCGGCGCGACCGCCGGCTCCTGGCGCAACGGAAGGTCGTCGCCGTCCACCTCCAGCGGGACGCCCGCCGAGGTCAGGGCGCGGCGCACGGCCGGGATGGTGTGCCGGCCGGCGCGCACCAGCACCGCCATCTCGCCCCAGGGCAGCCCGTCCTCAAGCCGGGCGCGGCGCAGCAGGTCGGCGATGTTCGCCAACTCGGCGCCCGCCGTCGGGTAGGTGAGGACCTGGACCGTGCCGCCCTCCCTGGTCGGCTCGGGCGTGCGGTGCCGGCGCACCGCATCGGCCGGCAGCCGGGAGAGCGGCATCCGCGCGGCAAGGGTCCTGGTCGCGGCGAGCAGCCCGGCGCCCGAGCGGCGCGCCACGCGCAGCGCCAGCACGGGCGCCGGCTCGCCCGCGCGGGTGCGGAAGGTGTCGGGGAAGCCGAGGATGCCGCCGAGGTCGGCGCCCCGGAAGGCGTAGATGGACTGGTCGGGGTCGCCGAAGACGGTGAGGTCGCGACCGTCGCCGGCCAGCGCCCGCAGCAGCGCGACCTGCGCCGGGTCGGTGTCCTGGTACTCGTCGACGAAGACCGCGTCGTAGCGGGCGGCGATGGCCCCGGCGTGCTCCGGCCGCTCGGCCAGCGCCACGGCCTCCCGCAGCAGCTCGGTGTAGTCGATGACGCCCTGCGCCTGGGTGACGTCCAGGTACTCGGCGAGGAACTCGGCGGCCACCGACCAGTCCTGGCGGCCGGTGCGGCGGGCGAACTCGCCCAGCGTCCCCGGGTCCAGGCCCAGCTCCCTGCTGCGCGCCAGCACGGCGCGCAGCTCGTCGGCGAAGCCGCGCGTGGTCAGGCAGGCCCGCAGCTCGGCCGGCCAGCGCGGGCCGCGCCCCGTCCGTTCCAACTCCTGGTGTCCGGCGAGCAGTTCACGCACGAACAGGTCCTGCTCAGGGCCGGACAGCAGGCGCAGCGGCTCGGCGAACAGCTCCCGGTCCTGGTGGGCGCGGACCAGCGCGTAGGCGAACGAGTGGAACGTCGTCGCCTGGGGCGCCCGGCCGCCCAGCTCGGCGGTGAGCCGGTCGCGCAGCTCCACGGCGGCCTTGCGGCTGAAGGTGAGGACCAGCAGCCGCTCGGGGTCGGCGCCGGCGCGCACCCGGCGGGCGACGGCGGCCACCAGGGTGGTCGTCTTCCCGGTGCCGGGGCCGGCGAGGACGAGCAGCGGACCGCCCGGGTGGTCAACCACGGCGCGCTGGCTGGCGTCCACAGCGGTGTCGCGTGCGTCGACGACCGGGGTGCGCACCAGTCGGTACGCTCCCGGGGCGGGCGGCGGCCGGTCAGTGGACGGGACGGAGAGGCTCACGTGCATCGCGGATTCTCGTGGAGGTTGGGGTCGACGGTACGCCAGTCGACGGGCGGGGCGCGGGGTTTCCGGTCGAGAACGGGCGCCGGCGAACCCCGGCCCGGCCCCCGGCGGGGCGCGCGCGGGCGCTCGGGCGCCGGCTCAGCGCGGGTCCGCCCAGCGCGCGCGGCGCAGGTCCACGCGGATGGTGCCGGAGTCCCAACCGGGGCGCAACGGCGTGCTCTCGGCGCGGTAGTGCTCCAGCGCGCGCCGCTCGTGCCCGGGCGCCGGGCGGCCGTCCGCGCGCACCACGCGCCACCACGGGACGGCGCCCCCGTAGCGGGACAGCACCGTGCCGACCTGGCGCGGCCCGCCCTCGGCCACCACGCCCGCGATGTCGCCGTAGGTGAGGACGCGCCCCTCGGGGATGCGTTCGACGACGGCGAGCACCGCGTCGGCGTGGTCGGACAGGCGGTGCGGCGGCTCGTTCGCCGGCGCTCGGGTGGCGGGCGTCATGCCGCCCATGGTGCCGTATGTCACGGAGCCCACCGCGCTGTCGGTGTCTCGTGCCAGTATCGTCCCCGTACGGGGGAGAGCTGGTCGAGAGCAGTCGCTCCAGCGCGAGATCGTTTCCAGGGATGCGGCCAGTGATACGGGGCGAGGAAGAACGGGCAGAGCGGGCGGACGAACGGCCGGACGAGGGGCCGCCGCCGCTTGAGGCGCTGGAGCGCGCCGATCCGACCAGGAGCGACCTGGTGGAGGTGGACGACCCGATCCTCACCGCCCGGGTGCACCGGCCGGCCGACCTGTTGCGCGCGTTGCTGGGGCTGTTGGCCATCGGGGTGCTGCTGGCGGTGGCCACGTTCGCCATCGGCACCACCGAGGGCATCGAACAGGACGTGGACAAGGGCTCCGAGCAGGCGCCCTCGCTGCTGATCGACTTCGCGGGCTTCGCCTCGGCCGTCGCAGTGCTGATCGTGCCCATGGCCTTCGCCATCGAACGGCTGATGCGCAGGGACGGGCTGCGGATCGCGGACGGGGTGCTGGCCGCCGTACTGGCGCACGGGGTGTCGCTCTCGTTCAGCCTGTGGGTGGCCAGGATGGCGCCGCAGTCCGTGCAGGACGCGCTGATCAGGGACGCGCCGGGCGGCAGCGGGCTGACCGAGCCGGTGCACGGCTATCTGGCGCCGGTGATCGCCTACGCCACGGCCGTCGGGATGACGCACCGGCCCGGCTGGCGGCTGGTCATGTGGTCGGTGGTGACGCTGGACGCGGTGGCGGTGCTGGTCGCCGGGTACACCACGCCGTTCTCCATCGCGGTCACCGTGCTGATCGGCTGGACCATCGCCTACGCCACGCTCTACGCCGTGGGCTCGCCCAACGTCCGCGCCACCGGGCAGCAGTTGCTCGCCGGGCTGCGGCACGTCGGCTTCCGCCCGGTCACCGCGCTGCGCGCGGAGGAGCCCACCCCGTCGGAGGACGGGGAGCGCGGCACGAACGAGCCGACCCGCCGCTATCTGGTGACGCTGGAGTCCGGGCCGCCGCTGGACGTGACGGTGGTGGACCGGCAGCAGCAGGCGCGGGGCTTCTTCTACCGGGCGTGGCGGCGGCTGGCGCTGCGCGGCATCACCCAGCGGCGGAGCCTCCCGTCGCTGCGTCAGGCGCTGGAGCAGGAGGCGTTGCTGGCGTACGCGGCGATCGCCGCCGGCGCCAACGCGCCCAAGCTGATCGCCACCTCGGAGCTGGGCCCCGACGCGGTGATGCTGGTCTACGAGCACATCCCGGGCCGCGACCTGGACTCGCTGCCGGACGACGAGATCACCGACGAGCTGATGGAGGCGACCTGGCGTCAGGTCACCGCGCTCCAGTCGCGCCGGATCGCGCACCGCAGGCTGGACGGCCGCGCGGTGCTGGTGGACCGGGCGGGCACCGTCTATCTGACCAGCCTGCGTGGCGGCGAGATCGCCGCGGGCGACCTGCTGCTGCGGATGGACGTGGCGCAGCTGCTGACCACGTTCGGACTGCGGGCCGGGGCCGAGCGCGCGGTGGCGGCGGCCGTGACGGTGCTCGGCCCCGACGCGGTGGCCGACAGCCTGCCGCTGCTCCAGCCCATCGCGCTCAGCCGCGCCACCCGGGCGACACTGCGGCAGCTGGCGAAGGAGCGCGCGCAGCGGGAGCGGCAGGCGGTGTTGGACGCCACCCGGGCCTACCGGGAGGCGCGCGGCAGCCTCCCGGAGAACGCGGACCGCAGGACGGTCAAGGCCGCCAAGCAGGCCGAGAAGCAGGTGATGGAGGAGGCCCTGGAGAACGCCAGGGAGCCCGACCTGTTGGCGCTGATCCGGCAACAGGTGCTGCTCATCCGGCCGCAGGCGCCGATAGAGCCCGCCCGGATCGAGCGGATCAGGCCGCGCACCCTGGTGAGCCTGATCGCGGCGGTCTTCGCCGGGTACTTCCTGATCAGCCAGCTGATCAACCCCGAGTTCCAGCGGGTCTGGGAGGACGCCAACTGGGGCTGGGTGATCGTCGCGGCCGGCTTCTCGGCGCTGACCTACTTCGCCGCCGCCATCAGCCTGTTGGGCTTCGTGCCCGAGAAGGTCAACTATCCGCGCACGGTGATGGCGCAGGTCGCGGGCTCCTTCGTGAAGCTGGTGGCGCCGGCGGCGATCGGCGGCGCGGCGCTCAACGCGCGCTTCCTGCAACGCCAGGGGCTGCGCCCGGGCCACGCGGTGGCCAGCGTGGGCGCCTCGCAGCTCTTCGGGCTCGGCAGCCATGTGCTGCTGCTGCTGACCTTCGGCTATCTCACCGGGACCGAGCACACGCCGAACCTCTCGCCGTCCCGCACGGTGATCGCCGGGCTGTTGACGGTGGCGGTCGCGGCGCTGATCGTGACGGCGGTGCCGACCCTGCGGAAGGCGATACTGGAGCGGGTGCGCAGCCTGTTCGCCGGCGTGGTGCCCCGGATGCTGGACGTGGTGCAGCGGCCGAAGAAGCTGCTGGCCGGCATCGGCGGGATGCTGCTGATGACGCTGGCGTTCGTGATGTGCCTGGACGCCTCGCTGCGGGCCTTCGGCTGGGAGCTGAGCTATCCGACGATCGCGGTGGTCTTCCTGGCGGGGAACGCACTGGGCTCGGCGGCGCCGACGCCCGGCGGCATCGGCGCGATCGAGTTCACGCTGAGCGCGGGGTTGACCGCGTTCGGCGTGCCGCCGCAGGTGGCGTTGGGCGCGGTGCTGCTGTTCCGGCTGATGACCTTCTGGCTGCCGGTGCTGCCGGGCTGGCTGGCGTTCACCCAACTCACCCGCAAGGAAGCGATCTAGCGGAGCCACCCGGAGAAGGCAGGCCCGCAACTGCGAGCCGCCGGGCCCGAACGCGCTTGTGAATGCCACCCGATTGGCCGTACTGTCCCGCACATGCGGTTCTACAGCATGGGGCGGGCGGCGCGGCTGCTCGGGGTGAGCCCGGACACGGTGCGGCGCTGGGCGGACAACGGCCGGCTGCCGACGCGGCGGGACGAGGCGGGCAAGCGGCAGGTGGCGGGCGAGGATCTCGCCGCGTTCGCCGTGGAGTTGGGCGCCGAGGGCGCGCCCGGCGGGGACCTGGGCGAGCCGTACACCAGCGCCCGCAACGCCTTCCCCGGGATCATCACCAAGGTCACCGTCGGCGATGTCGCCGCGCAGGTGGAGATCCAGGCCGGGCCGCACCGGCTGGTCTCGCTGCTGACCCGCGAGGCCGTCGAGGAGTTGGGCCTGGCCGTCGGCGAGGAGGCCGTCGCCCGGGTCAAGGCCACCAGCGTTCATGTCGACCGGATGTGAGGACCTGCGTGTTCCGTTCCCGTGCCGTTTTCCGTTCCCGTTCGCGCCTGGTGGCGCGGCCCCGGCGTGCGCTGGCCGGCGCGCTGCTGGTGCCGGCCGTCGTGCTCGGCCTCGCCGGCTGTGGCTCCGACGACGCGAACGACGCGTCGGGGGGCGGCGGCGCGGACGGCGGGTCCGAGGTGACCCTCACCGTGTTGGCCGCCGCCTCGCTGACCGACGTCTTCGAGGAGGCGGGCGCCGCCTACGAGGCGGAGAACCCGGGCACCACCCTGCGGTTCTCGTTCGCCGGCTCCCAGGAGCTGGTCGCCCAGCTCGACGGCGGCGCGCCCGCCGACGTGCTGGTCACCGCCGACACCGACACCATGGCGAGCGCGGCCGAACTGACCGGCGAGCCGTCGGTGATCGCCCGCAACGCGCTGACCATCGTCACCCCGCCCGACAACCCGGCCGGCGTGGACGGGTTGGCCGACCTCGCGGACCCGGAGCTGCGGCTGGTGCTGGCCGCGCCCGAGGTGCCGGCCGGCCGCTACGGCCAGGAGATCCTCGCGGCCGCCGGCGTGGCGGCCGAACCGGACTCGTTGGAGGCCAACGTCCGCGCGGTGCTGGGCAAGGTCCAGCTGGGCGAGGCCGACGCGGGCCTGGTCTATGTCACGGACGCCACCGTCGCCGGCGACGAGGTCCATGTGGTGCCCATCCCCGAGGACCAGAACGTCGTCGCCGAGTACCCGGCGGCAGCCCTGAACGACTCCGAACACCCCGACGAGGCGGCCGCGTTCGTGGCCTGGCTCAACGAGGAGGCCGCGCGGGGGCTGCTCGCCGAGGCGGGCTTCCTCGCTCCGTGAGGCTTCCCCGCTCCGTGACGCTTCCCCGCTCCGTGAAGGGCGCGCCTGGCCGGCGCCGGCCGCCCCTGACGCTGGCGCTTCCCGCGCTGGTCGCCGTCGGCTTCCTCGGCGTTCCGCTGCTGGGGGTGCTGGTCGACGCGCCGTGGGGCGAGCTGACGGAACGGCTGACCGAGCCGGCGATCACCGAGGCGCTGCGGCTCTCCCTGGTGGTCTCCGGCTGGGCGCTGCTGCTCTCCGTGCTGCTGGGGGTGCCGCTGGCCTGGCTGTTGGCGCGGACCGACTTCCGTGGGCGCACGCTGGTGCGCTGCCTGGTGCTCCTGCCGATGGTGCTGCCGCCGACGGTGGCGGGCGTGGCGCTGGCCCAGGGCTTCGGCCGGCGCGGGCTGCTGGGCGAGCACCTCGAACGGCTGGGCGTGACGCTGTCGTTCACCACGCCGGGCGCGGTGGTGGCGGCGACCTTCGTGGCCATGCCGTTCCTGGTGATCAGCCTGGAGGGCGCGCTCAACGGGATCGAGCCGCACTTCGAGGAGGCGGCCGCCACGATGGGCGCCGGGCCGCTGCGCACGCTGTGGCTGGTGACGCTGCCCCTGGTGCGCCCGGCGTTGGCGGCCGGGGCCGCGCTGTGTTGGGCGAGGGCGCTGGGCGAGTTCGGGGCGACGATCACGTTCGCGGGGAACCTGCCGGGCACGACGCAGACGCTACCGCTGAAGGTGTACCTGCTGCTCCAGGGCGACCCGGCCGGCGCCACGGCCGTCTCCCTGCTGCTGCTGTTCGTCGCGGGCGCGGTGCTGGTCGCGCTGCGGGGCCGCTGGGTCCCTGCCGGGGGCTGAGGGAGCTGCGACGGCCCGGGGGGCCGCGCAGTGCGCTGGCGCGGTGCGCTGGCGCGCGGCCCGACGTGGGATCGGCCCTGCGGACCGGGGTGGAACCGCCAACGGCGGCGGTTGCCCCTCCGGGCCGGGCCGGTGCGCAAAGCGCTGGCGCGGGACCGGCCCTGCGGGGCGGGGCGTGAGCGGCTGACGCCGGCCGTCAGCCCTGCGGGGCGGTGCGCTGGCGCGCGGCCCGGCGCGGGATCGGCCCTGCGGACCGGGGGGTGAACGGCTGACGCCGGCGGTTGGCTCTGCGGCCGGGGTGCCACAGCCATGAGCCGTCGCCTCGCCAAGTCGCTGGCCCAGCGGAGTAGTTCGACCAGGAACCGGCTCCGCGTAAAGTCGGCGCCTGCCCGGCCGGAAGCGCAACCGCCGGGCCCAGCCAAGCCGCCCCACATCCGCAACGGGCACCGCACGAAGCCGTGCCTCGGCCGAAGGCCAACCCCCGGACCGCCTGTTCGGAGACCGCACCGGCTGCGCCATCGCAACGACGTCCCGCCCGGCGAGGGTCGACCCCTGTCGCCGGACCAAGCGGCCCCCGCGTCCGCGACCGGCTCCGCGTAAAGTCACGCCCCCGCCCCAGCGGGGCCACCCCGCCCCGCCCAGCCGGACGCTCAACCAGCACCACCCAACCAAGCGCCCCCACCCGCGACCGGCCCGACACAAAGCCACACCCCGGCCAAAGGCCGAACTCGCCCCGCTCAGCCGTACAGCCGCACAGCACCCCGAGCAACGGACGCACCCCGGCCGAAGGCCAACCCCGCCGTGTCCGACGGGAACCACACCGGCCCCGCCACCCCGGTGAAGTCCCACCCTCGGCCGGAGGCCAACCCACCCGCACCACCCCAACCCCCGTCCCGGCGAAGCCGCCCCGCCGGAGGCCAACCCACCCGCACCACCCCAACCCCCGTCCCGGCGGAGCCGCCCGGCCCCCCGGGCCGGGGGCGGGCTCCGGGAAGCCCGGCCGGCAAGGCCGCCGGTCACTCGGATGACTCCCGCCCGCTCGCGGCCCCGCCGCGTCCGCGTCGACCATGGAGCGGTCGGAGCCAACCGATGGGAGCCGCCTGATGACCCGAGCCCGCCTGCTCGTTCCCGCGCTGCTGACCGCCGGCGCGCTGGTGGGCGGCTGCGCCGGCGCCTCCGCCGAGGCCGAGCGGCCGGCCGCCGCTCAGGACGGCGCGCGGGACACCGACGACCTGCCGGCCTCGTTCACCGGGCAGAAGCTCGACTGGGCGACCTGCCCGGCGCCCGACAGCTCCCAGGGCGACGACACCACCACGCCCAGCCCGTTGCCCGACGGCGCCGACTGGGAGTGCGCCACCCTGACCGCGCCGCTGGACTACACCGACCCCGAGGGCGACACCATCGAGCTGGCCATGGTGCGGGCGCGCAGCGAGGCGCGGGGGGACGACCGGATCGGCTCGCTGTTCTTCAACTTCGGCGGCCCCGGCGGTTCCGGCGTGGTGACGCTGCCGGCGTTCGGCCAGGACTACGCCGAACTCCGCGAGTCCTTCGACCTGGTGAGCTTCGACCCGCGCGGCGTCGGCGACAGCGAGGGCGTGCGGTGCCTGCCGGACGAGGAGTTGGACGAGTTCTTCGCGTCCGACCTGTTCCCGAACGACCGCGCCGAGGAGCGGGAGTACGAGGACCGGCTGGCGGAGTTCTCGCGCGGCTGCGAGGAGCGCTCAGAGGACCTGCTGCCGCACCTGACCACCACCGCGACCGCCCGCGACCTGGACCTGATGCGGGAGGTGCTGGGCGACGACCGGCTGTACTACTTCGGCGTCTCCTACGGCACCGAGCTGGGCGGGGTCTACGCGCACCTCTTCCCGCGCCGCGTCGGCCGGGCCGTGTTCGACGCCGTGGTCGACCCGTCGGGCGGCACCGAGGAGGGCGCCAGGGGGCAGGCGTCGGGCTTCCAACTCGCCCTGGAGAACTACCTGGAGCAGTGCGCCGAACGGGACGACTGCCCGCTGGGCGGCGACGAGGACGAGGCGGAGGAACGGCTGTCGGGGCTGCTGGAGCGGCTGCGCGAGGAGCCGTTGCCGACCAGGGACCCGGACGACCGCAGGCTCACCGAGGCGCTGGCGTACAACGGGATCGCCCAGTCGCTGTACTCGGAGGACTTCTGGCCCTATCTGACGCAGGGCCTGTCCGACGCACTCGACGAGGAGGACCCCGACGGCACCGTGCTGCTGGCCCTCGGGGACGCGATGAACGGCCGCAATCCAGACGGGAGTTACACCACGCTCCAGTCCTCGTTGACGGCGATCAGCTGCGCCGACTCCAACCGCCGCTACGAAGCGGGCGATGTGCGGGACGCGCTCGGCGAGTTCGAGGACTCCTCGGCGATCTTCGGCCCGCCGATGGCCTGGTCCCTGCTGACCTGCGCGCACTGGCCGGTGGACGGCGCAGCCGAGCACCCGGACGTGTCGGCCGACGGCGCGGAGCCGATCCTGCTGATCGGCACCACCGGCGACCCGGCCACGCCCTACGAGGGGACCGCGCGGATGGCGGAGGCGCTCGGCGACGACGTGGCCGTGGAGCTGACCTACGAGGGCGAGGGCCACGGCGCCTACAACGGCGGCAACTCCTGTGTGCGGGACGCCACCAACGCCTATCTGATCGACGGTGAGGTGCCCGACGACGGCACCACCTGCGACTGACCTGGGCGTGGAGCGGGCCCCTCGGGCCGGGTAGCCTCCAGGGAGGGGCCGGCGCGACGCGGCCCGGAGCACGAGGGGGTTCGTTCGCGCATGACTCGGGGTGGCATACGCGGCGCCGCACCGCTGGCCCTGGCGCTGGTGCTGCTGGTCGGCGGCTGTTCCGGCTCCTCGGGAACGGAGGAGCCGTGGAGCCCGCCCGGCACCACCGACGCCGCGCCCTCCCCGGAGCAGGAGGAGGACCCGGCGAACCCGGCGGACCCGGCCGACCCCGCGAACGCTGAACTCCCGCCGCTGCCCGAGCGTTTCACCGGGCAGACGCTCGACTGGTCCGAGTGCCCCGCGCCCTCCCCCCTCCAGGGCGCGGGCCGGCCGCCGGGCGATCCCTGGCGCTGCGCCTCGTTGACCGTTCCCCTGGACTACGCCGAGCCCGAGGGCGAGACCATCGACCTGGCGCTGATCAGGGCGCCGGCCACGGAACGGGACGAGCGGATCGGCTCGCTGGTGTTCAACTTCGGCGGGCCCGGCGGCTCGGGCGTCGCCTCGCTGCCGCGTTCCGCCGAGCGCTACGCGGAGTTGGGCGAGCGCTTCGACCTGGTGAGCTTCGACCCGCGCGGGGTCGGCGAGTCGGCCGGCGTGGTCTGCCGGGACGACGAGGCGATCGACGCCGCCGCCCAGGACGCGACGGGCCCGCCGCGCACGCCCGAGGAGGAGCGCGAGTTCCTCGCCGCCAACCGCGACTACGCGATCGCCTGCACCGAGCGCAACGGCGAGCTGCTGGGGCAGGTCGGCACGGTGAACGCGGCCCGCGACCTGGACCTGCTGCGGCAGGTGCTGGGCGAGGAGCGGCTGCACTACTTCGGCGTCTCCTACGGCACCAAGCTGGGCGCGGTCTACGCGCACCTGTTCCCCGACCGGGTCGGCCGCACCGTGCTGGACGCGGTGGTGGACCCGACCAGGGACCAGGTGGAGCGGCTGCTGCTCCAGACCGAGGGCTTCCAACTCGCCCTGGACAACTACCTGGAGGACTGTGGCCGCGCGCCCGACTGCCCGGTGGGCGGCGCCGGCGCGGAGGGCAACGCGGCGCTGGTCGAGCTGTTCGAGGCGGCCCGCGATGAGCCGCTGCCCACCGAGTCGGGCCGCCGGCTCACCCAGGACCTCGCGGTCACCGGGGTGCTGGCCAGCCTCTACTCCCGGGCCTCCTGGGACTATCTGACCGAGGCGCTGCGCGAGGCGCGCGAGGAGGGCCGGGGCGACCTGCTGCTGCGGGCCGCCGAGCAGTACAACGGGCGGGACGCCGAGGGCCGTTACCGCAACCTCAGCTCCGCCAACACCGCCGTCAACTGCGCCGACTTCGCCTCCCGGCCCACCCTGGAGACCGTCCACGAGCAGGTGGACACCTTTGTCGACGCCTCCCCGGTCTTCGGCGAGCACCTGGTGTGGGGCCTGCTGTCCTGCGTCAACTGGCCGGTCAACGGGGAGCGCGACCAGCCCAGCGTCGAGGCCGAGGGCGCCGGGCCCATCCTGCTGCTGGCCACCACGGGCGACCCGGCCACGCCCCGGATCGGCGCCGAACGGATGCGGCACGCGCTGGGCCCGGGCGTCGGGGTGCTGCTGACCTACGAGGGCGAGGGGCATGGCGCGTTCAGCGGCGGCGACCCCTGCGTGACGGCGGCGGTGGCCGCCCATCTCCTGGACGGGGACCCGCCGGGCGACGGTACCGTGTGCTCCTGATGAGACATATGCGGACACACATATCCCGGGCGGTGGCCGCGACGGCGCTGCTCGCGCTCACCGCCGCCTGCACCTCGGGGGGTTCGGACCGCCCCGGGGAACGTTCCGGGGACCGGTCGTCCGAGCCGGCCGCCGGCTACCAGGGCCTCCCCGACGAGCTGGGCCGGCAGAGCCCGGAGTGGGTCGAGTGCCCGGCGCCGTCCGCCAGCCAGGACCCGCTGGCCACCGCGCCGCCCGAGGGCCTCGACGACGGCACCGGCTGGGAGTGCGCCGACCTCACCGTCCCCCTCGACTACGACGAGCCCGAGGGGGAGACCATCGAGCTGGCCCTGCTGCGGGCCGTCTCCCCCGCCTCGGACGAGGAGCGGCTCGGCTCCCTGGTCTTCAACTTCGGCGGCCCCGGCGGCTCCGGCGTCGCCACGCTGCCCCAGACCGGCGAGAGCTTCGACGCGCTGCGGCAGGGCGGCTGGGACCTGGTGAGCTTCGACCCGCGCGGCGTCGGCGAGAGCGAGGGCGTGGTCTGCCTGAGCGATGCGGAACGCGACGCCGCCACCCAGGAGTTGGGCTCCCCGCCGGACACCGCCGAGGAGCGGCGGATCGCGGAGCGGCAGGAGGAGGAGTTCGTGGACGCCTGCGTCGCCAACTCCGGCGACCTGCTGCCCCATGTCTCCACGGCCAACGCGGCCCGCGACCTGGACCTGATGCGGCATGTGCTGGGCGACGAGCGGCTGAACTACTTCGGCATCTCCTACGGCACCCAGCTGGGCGCGACCTACGCGAACCTCTTCCCCGACCGGGTCGGCCGCACCGTGCTGGACGCGGTCGTCGACCCCAGCGACGATCCCGTTCAGCAGGGCCTGTTGGACGCCCAGGGCTTCCAGCGGGCGCTCGACCACTATCTGGAAGACTGCGTCCAGCAGCCGGACTGCCCGGCGGGCGAGACGCCGGCCGAGGGCAGCCGCTGGATCAGCCAGTTCCTCGCCGAACTGGAGGAGGAGCCGTTGCCCACCCGCCAGGACCCGGCCGGCCGGGAGCTGACGGCCGTCCTCGCCTACACCGGCATCGCCTCCACCCTCTACTCGGAGGAGAGCTGGCAGTACCTCACCCAGGGCCTGGCCGAGGCCCGGGACGAGGGAACCGGCGATCTGCTGCTGTTGCTCAACGACATCTACAGCGGCCGCGATCCGGTCAGCGGCGCCTACTCCACCCAGGAGCCCTCGTTCACCGCGATCCGCTGCGCCGACCGGCCCGGCGGGATGAGCGAGGAGGAGGCGCTGGCGCACGAGGCGGAGTTCGTCGAGGCGTCCGAGGTGTTCGGGCCCTACATGGTATGGTCGCTGGCCGGCTGCGCCGAGGACTGGCCGGTGACGGAGGCCGCCGACCCGCCGGACTACGACGCGACCGGCGCGGCCGAGCCGCTGCTGCTCCTGGCCACCACGGGCGACCCGGCCACCCCGATCGAGGGCGCCGAGCGGATGCGGGAGGCCATGGGCGGCGGCGAGGTGGCGCCGCTGCTGCGCTGGGACGGCGAGGGCCACGGCGCCTACCTCAGCGAGGACCCGTGCGTGCTGGACGCGGTCAACTCCTGGCTGCTGGACGGCGAGATCCCCGCCGACGACACCAACTGCCCGGCCTGAGCGGCGCGTTCGCCCGGCCCGGGCCGGCACGTCGAAGGCCCCGGCCTCCCGCGCGGCGGGCTTGGGTTCAAGGGGTCGTCGCAACACCACTTGGTTTCAGGTGGTGAGTAGATCACGTAGACGCTCGGCTGGGGTATCCCAGCCGAGCGTCTTGCGTGGGCGGCCGTTGAGTTCCTGGGCGACGTGT